>NZ_JBFUHE010000002.1:0-768503 GCF_056402535.1 Mucilaginibacter sp. P4_A11 | reverse complement strand
GATCTGTCGTAATCTATTCATCTTGATCGGTTTATTGGACATGTATTCGCTGGTTTTGTTTATCTAAAAAGCTAAACAAAAACCTTGTCCACAGAAACCTATCAATACATTACTTTAATCTCTTTTGAGGGGTCACTTTCGTCTGGCGAAGAGGGGTCACTTTGCTTTGGCGAACGTGGTCACTTTCAACTGGCAAAGGGGACCTTTTTGATCTGGCCGGATAGGGTCATTTTGGTGTGTTTTATCCACGTTGTTTCCCAATGGCATCGTTCCAGGTACATTTCTATATATTTGCCTTTCCATGCAAAAGGTATTTCAACTTCCTTTTGGTACCAGGCCGCGCCCTTATAGTACTTACTGGGCTGCAGCCAAAACGGCACTTTAACATTTCCGGGCACCCTGTATTTGGCATAGGCCGGATCATGAAACCAGGTCGAATCCTCAATACTCCCTGTCCATGGTGTTTTAACTGTGATATCGTTTCCAAAACCATTGGTTGTCATAGAACCGGGAAGATGGATTTTTTCCGGAAGATGCCTACTATGCCACTTTTGCGTTACCCCTTCTTCCAATGAATCGATCTCGAATGACCAGGAGCCGGACAAGTCAATAGCTGATTCTTTGGAAAGTGTTTCCTTTTTTGATTGAGCATGGGTTTTACAGAATAACACCAGTTGAAAAAGGGCAATCAAAAACAACAGTTTTGTTTTCTTCATAGATATTTAGATTGAGGTGAAAATATATTATAAAAGCGCGTAAAAAACCACATCGGCCGAACAGTTCAGACTAATATCAACTATGGGTTGAGAGCGTTATTGACACCATGTATCAAGTAATTTAAAGCATAATGGCGATATAAACGTAAGGAAATTGTTACAATAGGTAAATGGACAAACACTTCAAAAAAATGGATTATATAACTAATTATCCGCTTCTATTGTCAGGAACACTAAATTCCGATCCGTTTCTTAAATATTGCTAATTAAACAGGGACGTTGCTGCGGCCGGCCTTTACTTTGTCCCGACGGCGCAAACAACGCTAGCTGTTCCATATAATCTTTCGGCTTCATGGCTAAATAAGGCTGAATCAGGCGGCACCTCCTTTACATACAGATCTGTTTTAATCCCACGAGCAAAATAATCATCCAACATTTGTTTTAATGCTTCCTGGCTATGGTCATCTGTCTCGAAAACCCATACCATTTTAGGTACAAAACCTCCTCTGATGACATATTCGGTTGCTATACAATACGCCGTATTCGCCGGTAAGGCTCCTGTCTTTTCATATATCCGTATCATGCGGACAAATATAATGCTAAAAATATTAGTATTTTGAAAATCTGTTTGATAATTTTGACGACATGATCAGGATCAGAAAACAGGCGGCGAAAAGAGATGTGCTGGGCTTTCGCCTGCCAATGCTGACGCACGAAGAACCGGCCCTGGATATAGCTGACATTACGGTGATCGACCCTGATAATACGTATTACATGCGGATGGGTAGCGGGGCAATGACGGGGTATCATATTTTGGAAGATCATATTTTGGTAATTGACCGCTCTTTGCCACCTGTGGCGGGCTGTATCGTTGTGTTCTTCCATGAGGGTGATTTTTATGTGAGAGAGTATTGTCCGCAGGCGGATAAGTTATTACTGAAGGCTAATACGAAGGCTGATTGTATCGTAATTGAAGCAGGAAAATGGGAATGCTGGGGCGTGGTAATGCTGACCCTGAACCCGCTATTACAGCCGGCGCAAAAGACAGGGAGGTACAGCCGTGTTTGCGCATGTTGATATCAATAACTGCTATGTCAGCTGCGAAACGCTGTTCAATCCAACCCTGAAAGGTAAGGTGGTTGTTGTATTATCTAATAATGATGGTTGTGTAATCGCCAGAAGCAATGAGGCCAAGGCTGCGGGCATAAAAATGGGTGACGCTGAATTTTTAGTACGGTAAGTAGTTAAGTGTCTAGTAGTTATTATTTAAATACTGTTATCTTTTTTGTGAAGAACAGGTTATACTTAATAATTCATCCTCTTGGGTTTAAGCTCAAGAGAAAAAGATATGTATGACCAACAAGAAAGATCTCTTTATTATGTAGTTTTTTCGAGGGAGGTCCAGTCTGTTTTAATCACAGGTGTTGGTGAGAAAAGTAATTGGTTTAATAATTAATCGAAAGGTGCATATTAGGAAAAGAAACAAAGTGATGAAAAAGAATAGAATTGGAAATATAACGGACTAACTATTCACTGTGCCCTGCCTGATGTTAATTTTCTTCCAGATGGTATAGCCGCCGTATGCAAACATCAGTGCAATAAACACATATACCCAAACGGGGATATTGCGGCCGGCAATAATCAAGTAAAGATAAGGCATGCTAAAACTGATTGAAGCGAGCAGTAACGGCATCATGATAGCCTTTTTTGACTTTAAGTTTTTAATTACCCAGCCAATAAAAGTAATAAAACATACTTTGCTTACCAAATAAAGACTACCAAGCAATAATGGGTCAACCTCATGTTTTTCGCCCAGGGCAATTACCCAATCTTTAAATAATGTGATATACTCTGTCATTATTGCAATATATCGATAACAATAATTAGATGGCCGATATATTTAAAAAAACATGGACATCAAAACAAATGCGGTGAAATTAATTCGCTTGTTTCCCCTTGTTAATGTTTTATTACTGTGCCTGATGACCTTCAATAAGATATGCCAGCGCTAAGGAAAGCTCTCAGTGCAAAGACAACAGCAGTACGATTTTGGGGTAGATATCATATAATGAAGATTTACAGGATTAAATACACTATTAAATCTATAGATTTAATAGTGTATTTGTTATATTCGCAGCAAATAGTTTGTAGTATAAATAAAAGGGAATTATATGATGTGCAAACCTACCGGAAAATACCCTGGATTTCATAAGGTCGAGATTATAGCCGAGCTGGAAACGCCTGTTAGGACGCAAGCAGTTCTTTGCGGAGTAGGAGCAAACTACCTCTGTGAGTCCCGTTTTAAAAATGATGATCTTTTCGGCCTGTTTATTCCTCCAAGCCTGTATACGCCAGGTTCAGTGCTTATCAGAAAGCTATCCGGAAGTTCAGTCGTGGTTAGTTTTTACAGTAACGCAGGGCGTACCTACGGGTTGAAGTATCTTAGCGAGGTTAATCAACTCCAGTACGTAATCGGTGCTTTGGGAGGACAGTTGACTATCGTTGAACCCAACGAACCGGATGTAGGTCCCTCAGCAAATATCGGCAACTATGGTTTCAATTTACACTTCTATTTTGACCCGGTGGATCTTGTTTCGGATAGGTTCAGGATCTATCCAGGCGATTTTCGTGATCCGGTTTGTAATCCCGGTGATGAAAATAATATCGTCAGGTTGGCCGATCATATAATTGATAATTTCTATAAGGTGGTTCGCTCGCACATGGATACGAGGCAGAATTTGGGTGTAAGACGCTCAGAATTACAATATGCCTGAGCAAGGCAGCATATTTAAAAAAAAGATAATGAAAAAGATTAAACTCTTAGCGATACTCTTGTTCTTCAGCACGGCTTTATCGGCACAGGACAAGCCTTTAACCATCGAGAACTATTACAAAATAAAATGGGGGCATGCCGATGAATTTATCGCGCTCTGGAAAAAGAACCACTACCCGCTGCTCAAAAAATTACTGGAAAAAGGTGATGTGTTGAGTATCAAGGCCGAAACGCCGGTGCTGCATAGCGGCGAAGATACCCGCTGGGATTTTAAGGTGACGCTTACTTTTAAAACCGAGCACCTCGCACTGGATTACAGCATTGTTGATCCTTATAAAAAGCAGCTTTACCCCGACCAGGAAAGTTATACCAAAGCCGAACAGCAGCGCTTTGAATTGGTCATCGCCCACTGGGATGTGCCCGTGGAAACTATACCCTTAAACTAAATGATAATAATGAAAAAGAAATTATGCGGGTTGGTGTTTCTTAGCCTTTCAATCGCAGCTACAACAGCAAATGCCCAATCCTTTATTGCCGAAGGCCCCTGGCGGGGCGTTTTCCACCAGCCAAACGGTACCGAAGTCCCTTTTAATTTTGAAATAAAAGGAAAAGCGGCCGCTACCGCTAAAGTTTACCTGGTCAACGGACCTGAACGTTTCGCGGCCAGCGGTATTAGCCAAAAGGGGGATTCATTGTTCATCGCTTTTGATCAGTTTGATAACGAGCTGGCAATTAAGGTCGACGATAAAAAACTCAACGGTGTGCTTCGCAAAAAAGATCTCTCGGGCCGCACAATCCCAGTTGATGCTACATTTGGCGAAACCTACCGCTTTGCCGACAATGGTGAAAAACCCGCGGCAGATCTTTCAGGTAAGTATGATGCAATATTTAAGGGCAGAAATGGCACGGATGAAAAGAAAGTAGGTATCTTTAAACAACAGGGGAGTAAATTATCGGTTACCTTTTTAAGCATTACCGGTGATTCGCGTTACCTGGAAGGTGTAGTACAGGGCAATAAATTTTACCTTTCATCTTTCATAGGCAGCGGGGCATCCTATTATACAGGTACATTTGATAGTTCGGGGCAGATCACAGGCACTGCAAATGGCGCATCATTCATCGCCACAAAAAACGCTGACGCGGCTTTGCCCGATCCATATAAGTTGACTTATTTAAAAGAAGGCTATAAAACATTTGATTTCTCGTTGCCCGATGCAGATGGTAATAAGGTTTCTTTGAAAGACGATAAATTTAAAAATAAGGTGGTCATCCTCACAATCGGCGGTACCTGGTGCCCGAACTGTATTGATGAAGCCGGATTTGTTGCCCCATGGTATCAAAAGAATAAGGACCGTGGTGTAGAAGTAATTGGAGTACAGTTTGAACGCAAGGCCGATCCTGCTTATGTAAAGAATGCTATGGGGAATTTCAAAAAGCGTTTTAACATTACTTATACCGAAGTTTTTGGCGGACTGGCAGATAAAAAAGCCGTAGCCGAATCTTTCCCGGCGTTGAATACCTTTTTATCCTTCCCAACCATTTTGTTTATCGATAAAAAAGGAAATGTTGATAAGATCTATACCGGCTTTACCGGGCCGGCAACTGGAATATATTATACACAATTTATTAAAGAGTTTAATCAAGAGATTGATCAACTGCTGAAAAAGGATGCGATTTGATCTACTAACGATTGTTTTAAATTATTTATATAGATGATATAATGAAAACCGTCATTGCGAGGTACGAAGCAATCCCCGATTGGTGGATCCGCCCTGTAAAGTTTGGGATTGCTTCGTACCTCGCAATGACGATCTATTATTCGTTCTCTATTTAAGTCATTCCATACAACAATAATTTACCACCACATTATACCCCTTATTATGAAATATCTACTCAAATTCTTTAGTGTTGTTTTTTTATCAGCACTCTGCTGCGTAGCTGCGGCTCAAAATAAAATTGTTGTTTTTCAGTCTGATTTCGGATTAAAGGACGGCGCTGTTTCTGCCATGAAAGGCGTTGCCAACGGTGTATCGCCCGATCTGAAATTGTACGACCTTACCCATGAAATACCCGCCTATAACATTTGGGAGGCATCATACCGCCTGTTTCAAACTGTAAATTACTGGCCGGCAGGTACGGTGTTTGTTTCGGTTGTTGACCCTGGCGTTGGTACCACCCGCAAATCGGTGGTGCTGAAAACCAATACGGGCCAGTTTATTGTTACTCCCGATAATGGTACACTCACTTTGGTGGCAGAAGCTTTGGGTATAGCTGAGATTAGGGAGATAGATGAGGCAGTTAATCGCCGTAAGGATTCGGGCAAATCATATACTTTTCACGGTCGTGATGTTTACGCCTACACTGCTGCCCGTTTAGCAGCAGGGGTGATCAGCTTTGAGCAGGTTGGGCCCGCACTGCCTAAACAGGTAGTGAGTATTCCTTATCAGAAAGCGGTGCTTGAGAACGGCAAGCTGAAAGGCACCATTGCCATTCTTGATATTCAATACGGCAACATCTGGACAAACATTGGCGATGACCTGGTTAAACAGCTCAACCCGGCCTATGGCGATGCCTTGCACGTTGTTATTTACCACAGCGGCAAAAAGGCCTACGAGGGCGATGCGCCATACAGTCAAACTTTTGGTGCGGTAGCAAAGGGACAGCCGTTAAGCTACCTGAATAGTTTGCTGCAACTATCTTTCGCGCTTAACCAGGCAAGTTTTGCTGATGTACACAAAATAGCCAGCGGCAGCGACTGGAGTGTAGAAGTATCGCTGGCTTCAAAAAAATAAAATAAGCCGTTTACCGGTGAAGGAAATTGCTTGTAGAACAAAAAGTAAATAGGAGGCACCTATGGGGCCCCGACATTTTATTTTTTAACCTATAAACACGTGACTGCACTGGAGCCGATTGTTTGTAATTCACAACTCCAGCGGAGTTGCGTGTTTGTAAGAATATTTTCGAATTGATTTTAGGCTCCGTAGGTGCCTCGTTTTTATAAGCGATTACTTATTTAATTCTATCCTTATGACAAAAAAGCTTACTTCCATTATTTTGCTCTTCCTGTTCGTTAATAAGTTTGCTTATGCACAGGATAAAGTAATTACGGGCCGTATTACCGATAATACCGGTAAGCCTGTTAATGGCGCAACTGTAATTGCCCAGCCATCAGGCAGGGGCACGGTCAGTACTGCCGACGGATCATTCCGCCTGTCTGCAGCCAATACTGATAAAGCTATTAAGGTTACGCTTGTAGGTTATGAAGCCTATATCCAGCCCATAACAGGTTCGCACAAGTTTGATATTGCTTTGCAGCCTTCATCGGGCAATGTACTGAACGAAGTGGTTTTGGTGGGCACCCGGAGTGCGGGCCGCACCCGCTTAAATACCACAGCACCTGTTGATGTATTTGATATTGCGAAACTTCAACAACAAACTCCTCAAAACGATCTTAACCAACTGCTGCAATACGCGTCGCCATCGTTTAACTCTAACAGGCAATCATCATCAGATGGTACCGAACATATTGATCCGGCAAGTATCCGCGGCCTTGGCCCCGATCAGTTGCTGGTGCTTATCAACGGCAAACGCAGGCATACCACATCGCTTGTAAATAACCAGGGAACTATTGGTAACGGCTCGGTTGGTACCGATCTGAACGCTATCCCGGCCTCGGCAATTGAGCGAATTGAAGTGCTACGTGATGGTGCTTCGGCTCAATATGGTTCGGACGCTATTGCAGGAGTGGTAAACATTGTACTCAAAAAAAATACCGGCGACCTGTTTGCATCAGCCACGGGAGGTGTAAGCTCAAAAGGCGATGGTGGATTAGGGCAGCTTAATCTTAATTATGGTACCGCCTTAGGTAAAAACGGTGGCTATATCAACATTACAGGCGAAGGTTATATTCGCGACCGCACAACCCGCGCGCAGAATAATAACCTTATCATTTTTGACCAGTCGGCGTTGAATAACTATTTCGCCTATGATTTTACGGACGATCCGGCAGCTTCACGCAAATACGACGATGATATGCTGAAACAAAAGGGATTGAGCCGCGATAAGTTTAATTTTCAGATAGGGGATGCAAAGATCAAAAATATAGGGTCGTTCTTTAACCTGAGCCTGCCGTTCAGTGATGGTAAAGGCGAGTTTTATGCTTTCGGCGGATATAGCTACCGTCAGGGTGAAGGCTATGGTTTCCGTCGCCTGCCGAGCGACTACACGGTGAATGTTTATAGCATTTTCCCCGATGGTTATCAGCCTAACACCACATCGCACATCAGCGACAGGTCGATAGCTTTTGGCTTTAAACACGCGCTGGGCAGTTGGAAGGCCGATCTGAGCAATACACTTGGTGATAACCGGTTTGATTATTTCGTAAATAACACGGTTAATGCCTCGCTCGAGGACAAATCGCCCACCAGCTTTAAAGCGGGCGGGCATGAGTTTTTACAGAATACAACCAACTTTGATATCAGCCGTAAGTTTGATGTATTGCAGGGATTGAACCTGGCCTTTGGTGCCGAGTTCAGGGTTGATAAATACCAGATCCGCGCGGGTGAGGAAGCTTCATGGAAAAATTATGCCTTGGTAACTGCGCCGGATGGTACCGTTTCAAACCCTTCGGGGTTGGCCGGCGGTTCGCAGTCGTTCCCCGGCTTTTCGCCACAAAATGCTGTAGATAAAAGCCGTAACAATACAGGCGTTTATGCTGATGCTGAACTGGATGTAACCTCAAAATGGCTCATCAGCGGAGCAACGCGTTTTGAGCATTACAGCGATTTCGGATCGGCACTAAGCGGCAAATTTGCAACCCGGTATAAAGTAGCCAACGGATTTAATTTACGTGGTGCTATAAGTAATGGTTTCAGGGCGCCGTCATTGCAGCAGCAATATTTCAGTTATGTAAGTACAGACATTTTACCCGATAATACCTTAGGAGCATCCGGCTTTTTTACCAATAACAGTGCCGTTGCCAAAGCATTGGGCATCCCGAAATTAAAACAGGAAAAATCAGTTAATTATAGCTTTGGCTTTACGGCCCAGCCAATAAAAGACTTAAACATTTCTGCCGATGGATACCTGATCAATATCAAAGACAGGGTAGTACTGACCGGTAGTTTCGGGTTCGACCCGGATGGCAATCCAGTACAATCAATACAGGATATCATTAACCCATTGGGAGCACGTTCAGCACGGTTTTTCAGCAACGCGGTGGATACCCGAACCAAAGGCATTGATGTAGTGGCCGATTATACCCTGCGAAGTGGGAACAGCAAATTCAATGCGTCATTGGGCTTTAACGTCAACACCAATAAAATAACAGGGATTCATGTGCCTACCCAGTTAAAAGGGCAGGAGCGGATCTTCTTTTCACCTAACGACAGCACATTGATCGTTAAAGGAACGCCGCATACCAAAACCAATTTATCATTAACCTACAGCTATAAAAAGTTTAGCGTATTGCTGCGTAATGTATATTTCGGAGCGGTTGACCGTAATGACTTTCCATTTGGCGAAGAACAGCAGTTTAAAGGCAAAGTAGTGACGGATCTTTCTTTTAGCTATACAGTTAACCCGCTCACCCTGACCATTGGCGCCAATAACCTGTTCAATATCTACCCGGATAAGCAGATCTACGCTAACAGTTACTTCGGTGTATTTAAATATGCCCCGGTGCAAATGGGCACCCTGGGTTCATTCTTTTTTGGTCGGTTAACACTTAATATTCCCACAGCCAGATAAAACTCATCTCAATGAAAAAAATAAGTGTAATAGCGTTAATGATCTTCGTCATATTGGCGGGCTTTCAACAATCATACGCTCAAAGTAAAAAGCCTAATATCATTCTCATTGTTGTTGATGACATGGGTTACGGCGACCTGGGATCATACGGATCCGAGATCCATACGCCAAACCTGGACAGGCTGGCATCGCAGGGCCTGCGCTTAAAGGAGTTTTACAACAATGCCATTTGTGCGCCAACCCGGGCATCGATACTAACCGGGCAGGATCAGCATAAAGCGGGCATAGGTTATTTTGATCAAAACCTTGGCTTGCCGGCTTATCAGGGGTACCTGAATAAAGAATCGCTTACTTTGGCCGAGGTGCTGAAGCAAAATGGTTACAGCACATTAATGTCGGGCAAATGGCATGTGGGTAATGATAGTACAAGCTGGCCAAATCAACGCGGTTTCGATCATTTTTTTGGGATCATTGGTGGTGCGGCAAATTATTTTAATACCGATTATATGCCGCTGGCCGGCGCTAAATACCCCGTTATCATTGAAGAAGATAACAAACGTTGGCATAAGCCTGACGACAGTTATTATATGACGGATGAGATAGGTGATCATGCTGTTAAATTTTTGGATGAGCAGGGCAAAACCAGTAAGCCATTCTTTTTATACCTCACATTCAACGCACCGCATTGGCCCTTGCAGGCATTACCAGAGGATATCGCCAAATACAAAGGGCGGTATAATATTGGCTGGGACTCGCTGCGTAAAGAACGCCTGGCCCGGCAGGTAACTTTAGGCCTGCGCGATCCGAAACAACCGGTGGCTGTAAGGGATGCAGAAGTCCCTAACTGGGATAACCTGACCTATGATGAGCAGCAACTATGGAAATCAAAGATGGAAGTTTATGCCGCTATGGTTGACCGGATGGATCAGAATGTAGGCAAGGTGCTTGATAAATTAAAAGCACTGAAAAAAGATGATAATACGCTTATTGTTTTCATATCAGATAATGGTGCGCCCGCTGAAGACGTTGCGCATGGTAAAGTGCACGCCGCCCGAAACATAGGCCCGGTTGGTACATCCGGCTCGTTCGAGTCACAAGGCAAAAACTGGTCGTTTGTTTCTAATTCCCCGTTGCGGTCGTTTAAAGGCGCTTTATACGAAGGTGGAATGAGCTCGCCGCTGATCGCCTGGTTCCCCGGAAAGATCCAAGCCAATACTATTGAAAGAGGTACTGCACACCTGGTGGATTTGGCACCCACATTTTATGACGTAGCCGGGGCTAAATACCCAACCGTTTATAACGGAACTAAAACCAACCCGCTGATAGGCAAAAGCCTTACCGGAGTGTTTTTTAAAGGAGAGGAGCTAAATCGCGACAAGCCTCTATTCTGGGAACTATGGGGTAACCGCGCCATTCGTGAGGGTAAATGGAAACTGGTATCAGTATTCCCGGTAAACCAGTGGGAGTTGTATGACATTGATACCGATAGGGCGAGACCAACAATTTAGCAGCAAAGTATCCCGACGTGGTACGTAAGCTTTCGCTGGAATACCTGCAATGGGTAAATGCAAATAATGTAGTTCTGGATTTTAACCTCATAAAACCGAAAGCAATCCTGGATATCAAAGCCAACTAAGCTATTCTTTGAGCCGGTAATGAAGGAATTAAGGGCTTTTGTGTGCTCGGTTGAGTGGCTTTTTGGGGGAGGGCGATATTGATTTCAATCTGATATTGCGGATGCAGAAAATATTCAATTAAATATATTTATTATAAATAATTTTATACATTTGCAATGTATAGTAAATACATAGATATTATATACAATATGCAAAAGCACAAATTACTTCCTTCTTTACCGCTGTCTGCTTCCTGTTTAAAGGGCTATTGTTGTTCCTGAGCTTACTCTTTCCCGGTTAGTCGCTAAGAAATCTATTTATCTAAAATTTAAGTTATGTCTTCATTCGCACAATTAAAAAAGGCTGTCCTTGCATTGGAGGCCGACGCAGAAAAGTTTTACAATTCAGGTAACAAAGCAGCTGGTACCCGGTTGAGGAATGGCCTGCAACAAATCAAAAAAGTTGCCCAGGACATCAGGCAGGATGTTAGTGAGATCAAAAAAAACAAGTCTGAGCCCAAAGTATAACTTTCATCTGTCATACGCTGCCACACTAATTATGAAAGCTTCCCGAACTATTTACGGCTTGAGGAATAACTGGCCAATGCTTTGAAATATTGACGGAAACACCGAATTGAGAATAAGAAACTAAATAATAGGGCGGAGTGGCCGAGCGGCTCAGGCGGGGGTCTGCAAAACCCTTTACGACGGTTCGAATCCGTCCTCACGCCTCCAATTGATGATTATAAAGAATATGTCGAAAATAAGGATCATATTATCAGCGATTCTCTTGATGGTAGCGGTCTCGAGTCAAAATGCTATCGCCCGGCCGGCAGGTCACGAGAACCGCGTGCTGGTTGTTATAGCGCACCCTGACGATGAGAGTACGATCGCGGTTACGTTGTATAAGATCGCTAAAGAACAGCACGGAATAGTTGACCTTTTTGTGATCACCAATGGTGAAGGGGGCTACAAGTATGCCACGTTAGCTGAAAGTTATTACGGACTTCCTTTAACAGACGAAAAGACAGGCCGGGAAAACCTCCCGCGTATCAGGAAAAAAGAACTAATGAATGCCGGCCATATTTTGGGCGTCAATGAATATTATTTCCTCGACCAGTCAGATGCTCATTTTACAGAGGATGAGAAGGAGCCGCTTGATACCAGTTGGGACGTACCTGTTATCAAAGATCGCCTGAACCAGATTCTGTTGCACAATAAATATGATTTTGTTTTTTGTCTCCTGCCCGAAACACCTACGCACGGAGCTCATAAAGCCGCTACATTGCTGGCGCTGGATGCTGTTGCAACCTTGCCGGCTGCTAAACGCCCTGTGATATTAGGGGCAACGTTGCATAACAAGTCTGATCCTGCTATATCTTTTCATCGATATGGTACTTATCCGATCACGCAAACAACCAGCGATAGTTGTTTTTTTTGCCTGGACAGGACAACGAGGTTCAGCTATAAGGACAGGATGAATTACAAAGTAATTGCCAATTGGGAAATTGCCGAGCATAAATCGCAGGGCGTAACCCAGATGACTATGAACGAAGGCGACCTGGAGCAGTTCTGGTATTTTAGCCTGAACGGAAATTCGGGACTGGAAAAAACCAGGATACTGTTTGACGAGCTTTCAAAAGTGCCCTATGTGGCACGCGTATATTAGGCTTAGCCTTGTAACCAAATAATAAAGGATGAAAATATAATACAATGATTATTTCCGGGCAGTAACCTTTAAATACTATTGTCATGAATAGAGTACAACCTGTCGATATCTCGACGATCATCGCACGAAGCTCAGCTACTGATTATCCGCTGAATAACCTCACCCGGATCTTGGCGCATTCCCGTTTATCGTTAGATGTATACATGCAATGGCAGCCCTTATATCGTGAGGTATCATCCATGATAGGGTTCAGGGCTGCCTATTTATATGCTTTTGTTATTTCTGAAACGGTTGGATCAACTTTTTACTGTGACCTGTTCAGGGGGATAATTATTGATAACAAGGATGATCCGGATAATCTTGAATTGTCTGAAATTGACCAGGACTTGCTGTCGTTCGGCGCTGAAATAGCTGAAAACAACGGGCACATCGCCGAGATCACCTATGACAGGCTAAGGGGGCAATACACAGACCAGGAACTTGTAACCCTGGTTGCCTTTGCCGGGCAGATGATCGCGGCTTGCATTTTTAACAATGTGCTGGGAATCAGTGCGACAGGTTATTAACTAAAATAAGATAGGTAACAGGCAGTTTTTTTAACAAAATTTAACATTCCATACAGTAAACCAATACTTATATGATCGTCTAAATATTAGCTTTTAAAGGATAGAAAAGCGTTCTTTATTTAACAGTTTAATATAATGATGTCATGAAAGCTTTAAAAAAATCCATTGCCGGGGTATCAATAGCTGGTTTGATGATAATTGGTTTGGTTTCTACTGCCCAAGCACAGCGCGGCGGCGGTCATTTCGGTGGTTTCAGAGGTGGTTTTAGCCATGCCGGGTTTAGCGGTGGTTTCAATTTCCGGGCCCCGTCGGCCCATGTTGGTTTAAGCACAGGGTTTGGCGGGTTTTATCGTCCTCACGTTTATTCCAATATTGGTTTATTCATCAATACGTTGCCTTTCGGCTATTATTCATTTTTATGGGGGCCTTATCAGTATTATTACTACGGAGGGATATTCTATCAGCCGGGAAATGATGGCGGTTACCAGGTGGCTGCGCCTCCCGTTGGCGCAGAAGTTCCGTCATTACCTGATGATGCGCAGCCCATTATGATTAATGGTGTGCAATACTATGAATATAATGGGGTATACTATCAACAAATAGTTAAAGATAACGGAAAAACTGTTTACGTGGTAGCCGGTAAAGATGGTGTGTTAAACACCGACCAGAACGGAGGTGCCGCTAATGCCACCGGTTCTGCGATGCCCGCAGTAGGGGATATGACCGACCAGTTGCCGGCCGGCTCACATAAAATTAAGCTCAATGGTAAAAAATACTGGGTAACACCCGATGATATTTATCTCGAAGAAGTTACTCATGATAATCAAACCAGTTATCGGGTATTCAGCGTACCTGATAAAGCAGATAATGATCAATCTGGCACGCCGGAACCCAACGGTAGTGCACGTTAATATTTTCAACTCAAAGGGACAAATTCTGGGCAGTGATAGAACTGCCAGTGGTTTTGTCCCTTTGCTATGAACGGGCTTCCCGGAGTATCTTTCCACATGGCCCGTAAACAAATGCTTCTTTTGCCGCGTTTCTTCTATACCCATTCAGGACTATTTAGGTTCCTCAGTGGCGATGTATATAGGTTTTAGCTATTAAACATAGAATTAATCGATTGGGATAGTCCAAATCAATATCCTAATTTCACAATCAGTACCATAACAAAGTACTGAAGTTCAATCTATAAACTTATAAGTATGGAAAGCGAATCAAAAGACATCAGTAAATGCCCTTTTCACAACGGCAGCATGAAGAACAATGTTGGCGGTGGTGGCACCCGAAACCACAATTGGTGGCCTAACCAGTTAAAGCTGAATATTCTTCGTCAGCACTCCTCGTTATCAAACCCCATGGGGGATGAGTTTAATTATGCCGAAGCTTTTAAAAGTCTCGATCTTGAGGCGGTTAAAAAAGATCTTCATGCGCTTATGACCGATTCACAGGATTGGTGGCCGGCAGATTTTGGTCACTATGGTGGTTTGTTTATACGCATGGCATGGCATAGTGCCGGAACTTACCGTGTTGGTGACGGACGTGGTGGTGCCGGTGCCGGGTTACAACGTTTTGCACCGCTTAACAGCTGGCCCGATAATGTGAGCCTTGATAAAGCCCGCAGGTTGCTTTGGCCTATCAAACAAAAATATGGCCGTAAAATTTCATGGGCCGATCTGCTGATCCTTACCGGTAATATAGCTTTGGAGTCGATGGGCTTTAAAACTTTTGGCTTTGCCGGGGGACGTGAGGATGCCTGGGAAGCAGACGAGTCGGTATATTGGGGAGCTGAAACAACCTGGCTGGGTGGTGATCTGCGTTATGCGCATGGTTCACCGGGCGTTCAGGAAGGGCATGGTGTACTGGTGTCAGATGATGATGCAGATGGCGATATCCATTCCCGCAATCTTGAAAAACCACTTGCTGCGGTGCAAATGGGTTTGATCTACGTGAACCCCGAAGGCCCGGATGGTAATCCCGATCCTGTTATGGCCGCTAAAGATATCCGCGATACCTTTGGCCGGATGGCTATGAACGATGAGGAAACGGTTGCATTAATAGCCGGCGGGCACAGCTTTGGTAAAACCCATGGGGCTGCATCTGCCGACAATGTAGGCAAAGAGCCTGAAGCTGCCGGAATTGAACAACAAGGTTTTGGGTGGAGCAATGGCTATGCTTCTGGCAAAGGTGCTGATACCATCACCAGCGGACTGGAAGTGATTTGGACCAAAACGCCAACCCAATGGAGCAATAATTTTTTTGAAAACCTGTTTGGTTATGAGTGGCAGTTAACAAAAAGCCCGGCTGGTGCACATCAATGGGTAGCTAAAGATGCAGAAGCTGTTATTCCTGATGCTTATGATAGTTCAAAAAAACACAGGCCGGCCATGCTTACCACAGATCTTGCGCTGCGGTTTGATCCATCCTACGAAAAAATATCAAGACGCTTTTTAGAAAATCCTGATGCTTTTGCTGATGCTTTTGCACGTGCGTGGTTTAAATTAACGCACCGTGACATGGGCCCGCGCGAACGCTACCTGGGCGCTGATGTACCGCAGGAAGAATTGCTTTGGCAAGATCCTATCCCCGCGGTTGATCATGCATTGATAACTGAAGCTGATGTTGCAGCCCTCAAAGCTAAGGTGCTTGGATCGGGTTTAAGCGTATCTCAACTGGTTTCAACCGCGTGGGCCTCAGCATCTACTTTCCGTGGTACTGACAAGCGTGGCGGTGCCAATGGTGCCCGCATCCGCCTTGCCCCGCAAAGGTACTGGCAGGCAAATAACCCGGCGCAATTGCAAAATATATTGGATACGCTTGAAGGTATTCAAAAAGAATTTAATGCGCAGGGCGGTGATAAAAAAGTTTCGCTTGCCGATCTGATTGTACTGGCTGGTGACGCAGCCGTTGAAAAAGCAGCTAAAGATGCCGGTCATGCTATCACAGTTCCTTTTACACCTGGTCGCGCGGACGCTTCGCAGGAACAAACCGATGTAGAATCATTTGGCTACCTGGAGCCTGCTGCCGATGGTTTCCGTAACTACCGCAAAACAAAAGCCCCGGTATCTACTGAAGAATTGCTGATAGATAAAGCGCATTTATTGACACTTACCGCACCTGAGCTAACCGTATTATTAGGCGGCCTGCGTGTGTTGGACACAAACTTTGATGGTTCAAAACATGGCGTTTTCACAGCACGTCCGGGTGTGCTCAGCAACGATTTCTTTATCAACCTGCTTGATATGGGCACTGCGTGGAAAGCGGCATCCCTGGATAAAGAGCTTTATGAAGGCAGCGACCGTGCAACAGGTGTAGTGAAATGGACTGCTACCCGTGCAGATCTTGTGCTGGGCTCTAACTCAGAGCTAAGGGCTGTGGCCGAAGTATACGGAAGCGCAGATGCCCAGGATAAATTTATAAACGACTTTGTAAAGGTGTGGACCAAGGTCATGAACCTTGACCGGTTTTAAACAGGCCTGACAAAGGGATTTACAAGCCACCATAAAAATTATTTCTATGCAGAAATAATTTTTATGGTGGCTTTTGTATTTTAAAAGATTTTCAGTCACGCCAATTAACATAGCGGATGTTTCGCATAGCTGGGAATCGTTATCAAAAAATCTGTAGGTGGGTTTGTTGAGGCACTGTGTGCCCATATGGCAAGGCGCATTTGCGTAATGATTGGGCACCACATCTTTAATAGCGGAAAATAATAAACATCGAAAGCGGTTAACAATGCTTATATATCAAACGAAATAGCATTAACGCTGCTTCGAATTAAAAAGCTTTATTAGTATGTTATTTAATCGGCAATCATTTATCTGGATTTAAGTGGTAACCTGGTTGGTTCGGGCTACTCAGGGTTTGCGCAAACGTTTCTGGGAACGTTTGCGCGATTTTAGTTGGACAAATTCTTTTTTTTATTGCTGTCAGCTGTTAATCTTGTTTAGGATTTAATGATGCTGACGGCAAAGGTGCCTGTTAATAGGCAAATTCCTCAAGCAAAAAATAGTAACCTCATTACAGCCCATAAGCACATGATATTATCAAGATATAACCTGAACAAAACAACTGTAGCGGCAACTGAACTGCCGCCTGCTAATGTATTCGATCTGCCTGAAAAAGTATTGCAATTCGGTACCGGAGTACTGCTGCGTGGCTTGCCCGATTACTTTATTGATAAGGCTAATCGCGCCGGGATTTTCAATGGCAGGGTAGCGGTCGTTAAATCTACCGATAAGGGATCAACTGCTGATTTCGATATGCAGGATGGCTTGTACACTATCTATTCAAAGGGGATTGAGAACGGCGAAGAGGTTAATGAGCAGGTAATCTGTTCAGCGATCAGTCGCGTACTTTCTGCTTCAAATGAGTGGGAAGAGATTTTGGAGATAGCCCGGAGCAAGGCTTTACAGGTAGTGATCTCCAACACAACGGAGGTAGGCATCCAACTGGTTAAGGAAGATGTGCGTAAACATCCGCCTGCATCATTCCCCGGCAAATTGCTGGCTATATTATATGAGCGTTACAGAGCATTTAACGGCAGGCCTGATACTGGTTTGGTGATAATCCCGACTGAGCTGATCATCGATAACGGCAAAAAACTGGAATCCATTGTCCTGGAACTTGCCCATTTAAATAAACTGGAACCTGCCTTTATGGACTGGCTGGAAAGCAGCAATACCTTCTGCAATTCGCTGGTTGACAGAATTGTGCCCGGCAGACCTGATCAGCAAATGAGCGATGCCATGGAAACCGAGCGCGGCTACACCGATAACCTGAGTATCATGTCCGAAACCTATAGTCTCTGGGCTATCCAGGGCGATGAAAAAATAGCCGAAGTGTTATCTTTTGCCCAGGCAGATAAAGGTGTTGTGATCACACCGGATATTGAACTGTTCAGGGAGTTGAAACTGCGGTTGCTTAATGGTACGCATACCTTGAGCTGTGCTGTAGCCTATCTCTCCGGCTTTAAAACGGTAAAGGAAGCAATGGACGATACGCATTTTACAAAGTTCATTACCCAACTCATGTTTACCGAGATCATGCCATCTATCCCTTACCAGATTGATGAAGATGTAGCCCGCGATTTTGGAGGTAAGGTGCTTGATAGGTTCCGTAACCCAAACATCAGGCACGAATGGTTGAGCATTTCGGTGCAGTATGCTACTAAAATTAAGATGAGGGTTATTCCGTTGTTACTTAACTATTATAAACAAAACAATAAGGCACCGCAAATGATGGCCCTTGGTTTTGCGGCTTTTATCCGCTTTATGCAGATCACTGAAACCACCGATGGTAAATACACTGGAACGGCGCATTCAGATAGCTATACAATAACTGACGACCAGGCGCCTAACCTAAGCAAGGCATGGAACGGGGCTGATGCCGAAACGGCTATAACAGCCATTCTTAAAAATAAAAACTTTTGGGATGTTGATTTGACAACATTACCCGGCTTTACCGAAGCAGTTACAGCGCAGTTCAGGCTTATTAACGAACAGGGAAAGCTGGAAATAAGCGCTATTTAAACAGGAAGAGAGATGAAACAGAATATTTTAAAAGTACACCCTGCCGATAATGTACTGGTAGCACTTAACGATCTGCAGGCTGCTGAGCAAGTTACTTACAAAGGTGAAACTTATATAGTAAAGGAACTGATCCCGGCCAAACATAAATTCGCTATTGCAGATATTCCTGAAGGTGGGGAGATCATTATGTACGGTGTATTGGTGGGTAAGGCACAGAGCCCGATAGCGGTTGGCGGGTTGCTAAGTACTGTCAATGTAAAGCACGCGGCTAACAGCTTCTTAACCGGCCAAAGCCATACCGATTGGCACAGGCCCGATATCAGCAAATGGGAAGGTAAAACATTCAACGGCTATCACCGCGAAGATGGTAGTGTGGGCACGGCTAATTACTGGCTGGTTGTACCGATGGTGTTTTGCGAAAACCGCAACATTGAAGTATTGCAGGAAGCATTGGTAAAACCATTGGGCTACGGCCGCAAAAAAACATATGAGATCAAAGCGCAGGAACTGATCGGCAAAATACAAGCAGGTGCCCGGATAGATGAGATTTTATATACCGAAATAGGCAGCGACACCGCTCAAAATGCCGGTAACAAAGTTTTCCCTAATGTTGATGGTATTAAGTTTTTAACGCACACAGGCGGCTGCGGCGGTACCCGCCAGGATTCAACAGCACTTTGCGGTTTGCTGGCTGGGTATATTACGCATCCTAACGTTGCAGGTGCCACTGTATTAAGCCTTGGCTGCCAGAATGCCGAAGTGAAAACTTTGCAGGAGGAGATCAACAAACGTTCACCGCAGTTTAACAAACCCTTGTATATTTTAGATCAGCAGACAACAGGTAAAGAGGCCGATTTAATGGAGCAGGGCATCAGGCAAACGCTGGCAGGTTTAATGCAGGCTAACCAATACACCCGTAAACCGGCACCTTTAAGTAAGCTGACCATTGGTTTGGAATGCGGAGGCTCTGATGGTTTTTCAGGCATCTCCGCAAATCCGGCTATCGGTTTCACTTCCGATTTGCTGGTGGCTATGGGTGGTTCAGTTATTTTGGCTGAGTTCCCGGAGCTATGCGGCGTGGAGCAAAACCTGATTGACCGCTGCCTGGATAAAAACAAGGCTGAGCGCTTTGCCGACCTGGTACGTACCTACAGCCAACGCGCTGAAGAAGCCGGTTCAGGCTTTTACATGAACCCATCGCCGGGTAATATCAAAGATGGATTGATTACAGATGCCATCAAATCTGCAGGGGCGGCAAAAAAAGGTGGTACATCACCTGTGGCCGATGTGTTGGATTATCCCGAAAAGGTAACGCAACCGGGCCTTAACCTGCTTTGCACCCCGGGCAATGACGTGGAATCAACTACGGCCGAAGTTGGTTCGGGAGCCAACGTTGTATTATTTACTACCGGCTTGGGAACACCTACCGGTAATCCGATTGTGCCGGTTGTGAAAATCGCCACCAATACCGCTTTATTTAATCGCATGAGCGATATTATCGACATTAACACCGGTACCATTGTGGAGGGTGATGAAACCATTGAACAGGCCGGCGAACGCATCCTGGACTATGTAGTGAAAGTTGCCAGCGGAGAGATTGAAGTCCACGCTGTGCGCCACGGGCAGGATGATTTTATTCCTTGGAAAAGAGGGGTGTCGCTCTAATATCCCCTGTGTGCGTGTCCCCACGAACACCCGTAGACGAGTTACAGAGAATGAACATTAATTGGGAATTGTAAAAAAGACATCCTGTTTCCGTGAGGACACGGAAACGGGGAAAAACATGACGAAAAACAAATGAAAATATTAACCTGTACCACACCCGGCCAACTGGAATATGGCATTGCCGAAACTCCGCAATTAAAACCGGGTTATTCGCTGCTCAAAATAAAACGCATAGGCATTTGCGGTACCGATCTGCATGCTTTTGAAGGTACCCAGCCCTTTTTTAGTTATCCAAGAATTTTAGGTCACGAGCTTGCAGCCGAATTGGTTGAAGCCGGCGGTGCCGAAGGTTTTGAAAATGGTGAAGCCGTTACTTTTATCCCGTATTTCAACTGCGGGTATTGTATTGCCTGTCGTTCCGGTAAACCAAATTGCTGTGTAAATATTCAGGTTTGCGGTGTGCATACCGATGGCGGTATGGCCGAATACCTACAAGTACCATCGCATTTATTGGTCCATGGCGAGGGGTTAAGCTTTGACGAACTGGCATTGGTTGAACCTTTGGCTATCGGTGCCCACGGCGTGCGGCGTGCCGATGTTAAACCGGGCGAATTTGTACTGGTGATAGGTGCAGGCCCAATAGGTTTAGGCATTATGGAATTTGCCCGTATTGCCAGTGCAAAGGTCATAGCTGCCGACGTAAATGAACAGCGCCTTAATTTTTGCCGCGAAAACCTGAAAGTTGAATATACCATCAACGTAAAAAATGAAAATGTAGCTGAACGTTTAAAGGAGATCACCAATGGCGACATGCCTACCGTGATTATCGATGCTACCGGCAATCAAAGAGCAATAAACGGAGCATTCCTGTATCTGGCGCATGGCGGCAGGTACGTACTGGTTGGTTTGCAACGGGATGAGATCATTGTAAGTCACCCCGAATTTCATAAACGCGAAACTACCCTCATGAGCAGCCGTAACGCTACCCGCGAGGATTTCGAGCATGTGATCCGCTCCATGAAAAGTGGACTGGTAAATCCTCAAACGTATATCACCCATCGTGTAGCTTTTGACGACGTGAAAGATCAGTTTGAAAGCTGGCTGAACCCGGCCAACGGCGTTATAAAAGCAATTGTGGAAGTATAGGCGATAAATATAGGGGCGTTTTGATTAGCTTGGTTTTTTGTGACAACCAAAATTTTAAAGCAAACGGTTACGACCCAAAAAGCATAAGTATCAATACCGGTAATAAGCTAATAATTACAGGTATCAAAGCCGATGGTTTGGAGGTTTTGGGGATTGAAATGCAATAAAATATTAAGATGATAAAAAAGGTCTGCCTGTTATTTTTGTTATTGCCTTTTGGTGCTTTTGCTCAAAGCCTGAAAGTGCTTAATCTGCAATGTGAGTATAAAACAAACCCACTGGGTATTGAATCGGTTGCGCCAAAACTAAGCTGGCAGTTGCAAAGCTATAATCACAGCATAATGCAAACGGCTTACCGTGTTGTTGTGGCGGATGATGCAAGTAAACTGGCAGGCAATAATGCTGATGTATGGGATTCGGGAAAAGTGCCGTCAAACAAATCATTACAGATTTCCTGCAATGGAAAGGCCATGCAGGCTGCCAAAACTTATTACTGGAAAGTAATGGTTTGGGACAACCATGGCAAAGCATCAGCCTGGAGCAACATCGCCACCTGGCAAATGGGTTTGCTGTCTAAAGCCGACTGGCATGGTGCGGATTGGATAGCCTACGATAAATTGCCCGGTTCATTGGCTATTGTGCCGTTTTATCATGGTAACGGCCCTGAAAAGTTAGGGGCAGCTAATGATGTTTTGCCTTTAATGCGCAAAGCCTTTAACGTTCACGGTAAGCTGAAGAAAGCGACACTTTACATATGCGGATTAGGCCATTTTGAATTAAGCCTGAACGGTAAAAAAGTAGGTGATCATTTCCTCGATCCTGGCTGGACAAAATATGATAGGCAGGCATTGTATGTGCCTTTTGATTTGACCAATCAGCTCATCGCCGGTAAAAACACCCTTGGTGTAATGCTGGGAAATGGGTTTTACTACATCCCGCGCGATAAGCGCTACCGCAAGCTTACCGGTGCTTTTGGGTATCCTAAAATGATCTGCCGCCTGGTATTGGAGTATAGTGATGGCCAATTGGATAATATATTGAGTGATGGCTCCTGGAAAACCGCACCTTCGCCGGTTATTTTTAGCAGCATTTATGGAGGCGAGGATTATAACGCCAACCTTGAACAACGAGGTTGGGATACCAACAGCTTTGATGACTTAAAGTGGCGCAGCGTAGTTAAGGTAGAAGGCATACCGCAGCTAAATGCACAAACGGCCGAGCCTTTAAAGGTCATGCAGGAATTTAAGCCGCAAAGTAAAAAACAACTTGCTAACGGCACATGGACCTACGATTTTGGTCAAAACTTTTCAGGGATTCCGCAAATCAGCGTTCGGGGTAAAAAGGGAGATACTGTTAAAATTATTCCTGCTGAATTAATAAATGACGATGGTAGCGCTAATCAAAAAGCCTCTGGCAGTCCGCATTATTATGACTATGTATTGAAGGGCAATGGAATTGAAACCTGGCATCCCTTGTTTACTTATTATGGCTTCAGGTATTTGCAGGTGCAGGGTGCCGTTCCTCAAAATGAAGCTAATATACAGCAACTGCCCATTACTATCGATATCAAAGGCTTGCATACCCGCAACGCTGCCGAAACTGTTGGTAATTTCAGTTGTTCAAACGAACTGTTCAACAAAACTTTTAAGTTGATTGACTGGGCCATGAAAAGCAACATGGCCAGCGTATTTACCGATTGCCCTCACCGCGAAAAGCTGGGCTGGTTGGAAGAAGCTCATTTGGTTGGCAGTTCCCTGCATTATAATTATGACATAGTAGGCCTGGCGCGTAAATGTATCAATGACATGGGCATCTCCCAAACCGAAGATGGGCTGATCCCCGAGATCTCGCCCGAGTATGTAAAGTTTGATGAGCCGTTCCGTGATTCGCCCGAATGGGGGAGTAACGCGGTGATCTTGCCCTGGTATGTATACCAATGGTATGGCGATAAAGAGGTGCTTGCTCAAAACTATGATATGATCAAACGCTATCTGGCTTATCTCGATAAAAAATCTCAAAACCATTTACTTTACCAGGGACTGGGCGATTGGTATGACCTGGGCCCGAAGCCGCCCGGCGTTTCGCAGCTAACGCCGCAGGGTATTACGGCCACTTCGCTTTATTATTATGACTTGAATATCGCGGGTAAGATAGCAGCTCTGCTCTGCAAAAATGATGATGCTGTATCGTATAACAAACTGGCTGCCGAAGTTAAACAGGCTTACAATCAAAAGTTTTTTAACGTCAATACCAAACAATATGGCACCGGCAGCCAGGCAGCTAACGCAATGTCTGTTTACGCGGGATTGGTTGATCCTCAATATAAAGCAGCCGTTGTTAACAACATTGTAAAAGATATTCGTGATCGCGGCAATGCCCTCACCGCAGGCGATATCGGTTACCGCTACCTGCTGCGTGTGTTGGATGATGAAGGCCGGTCGGATGTGATCTATGATATGAATAGCCGTGCAGATGTACCGGGCTATGGTTACCAGCTTGCCCACGGTGCTACGGCTTTAACCGAATCATGGGCGGCGCTGCCATCTGTATCCAACAACCATTTCATGTTAGGGCATTTGATGGAATGGTTTTACAGTGGTCTGGCAGGTATCCGCCCGGCGGATGATGCCATTGCGTTTAATAAAATTGAGATCAGGCCTGAAACTGTTGGTGACCTTACCTGGGCAAAGGCTAACTACCAGTCGCCGTATGGCAATATTTCAAGCAGCTGGAAAAAGGATAAGGGCCAGTTTAAACTTGAAGTAAGTATCCCTTCAAATACAACTGCAAGTATTTATTTGCCTGTTAAAAGTAATGCTGTAATTATGGTAGATGGGCAAAATATCAAAACCCGGAATGATATGAAGCTGGTTGGTTATCAAGATGGCAAAGCCGAAATAAAGGCAGGTTCAGGTAATTACACATTTATTGCTAAGTAAAATATTAAGTAAACGATGAAGCATAATTTCAGATCATTTTTTCTTTTTTGATGATGGACGTTATTGGGAAAGTATAATTTTATAAATCTTATTATTAAAATTAGGTAAGACTAATTTTTTTTATTTGCTTTGCATATTGTTTACAGTGTGCTAAAGCAAATAAAATGAAATTATTACCTCTACTATACTTTTTAATGATCTCAATAGCCGTTTCGGCGCAGCAAGGTTCCCTCAAAGGAAAGTTAACGGCCGGCAGCGAACCGCTATCTTTTGCTACCGTTGTCCTTACAGGAACCTCTATTGGAGGCACTACAAATGATAAAGGCTATTACCATTTAAAAAATGTGCCCGCAGGTACATATACTATAGTATTCTCAAACATTGGGTATGTTACCGAGCGTTATCACGTAAGTGTAAAGCCTGATGAGGCTACCTTATTGAATGGCAATCTCCAGGAAAGCAGCTCCAAATTGAGTGAAGTAACGGTGACAGGGGTTTCCCGTAAAACCGAACTGCGGAGTAATCCCATACCCATTGCGGTAATGACGAAGAAGGAGATGGATCAGAATGTCAACAACAACGTTATTGATGCCATTGTGAAAGGAGTGCCGGGGGTTAACGCGGTTACTACAGGGCCTAATATTTCTAAACCGTTTATCAGGGGATTAGGTTACAACCGGGTTTTAACCCTGTACGACGGCGTGCGCCAGGAAGGGCAGCAATGGGGCGATGAGCATGGTATTGAAATAGATCAGTATGGCATCGGTCGCGCTGAAGTAGTGAAAGGCCCGGCAAGTTTGACCTATGGCTCGGATGCATTGGCGGGAGTGATCAACATGATCCCATACCTGCCAGTTGGTGAAAACAATGTTTTACGGGGAGATTATATTGTCGATTACCATACCAATAACGGCATGATAGGCACCTCGCTGGGCTTATCCTATAAAAAAAACGAATGGAGGTATGCCTTTCGGGCAACGGCAAAAGCGGCGCATGATTACCACAACAGCATTGACGGCTATGTATACAACACGGGTTTCCGCGAATACAACCTATCGGGTATGGCCAGGGTTGATAAAAATTGGGGATACTCGCAAATAGCGGCAACTGTTTATGATAACCGGCAGGAAATTCCTGATGGCAGCAGGGATTCGCTTACAAGACAGTTTACCAAACAGATAGCCGAAAGCAGTACTGATAATATCAGGAACAGGCCAATTGTAAGTGACGATGAGTTAAGATCGTACAGCATAACTCCGCTGCACCAGCGTATTCAGCATTACCGGATCTATTCGCACAACGAGTTTAAACTGGGCGAAGGCAGTAGTATCAGTGCTTCGCTCGGCTTACAGCAGAGTATCCGCAGGGAATATAACCATCCTACACTGGCGGATCAGCCGGGATTGTACGTAGTGCTTAATACACTTAATTACGATCTGAAATATAATTTGCCAACCATTGCAGGCATAGAGAGTACCCTCGGCGTAAATGGTATGTACCAGACCAACCGCAGCAAGGCGGCAACAGATTTTCCGATCCCGGATTATAACCTGTTTGATGCAGGGACTTTTCTGTTCGCCAAAAAAACTATTGGGAAAGTCGACATCTCGGGCGGGATCAGGTATGATAACCGGCACATCCATTGGAATGATTTTTACGTGGGGCCGAACCCTAAAAACGGATTTGAGCAGCATGTGAAATTGCCGGATACTTCAGGTGCACATTTGCAATTTCCCGCCTTCATGCATGTTTACCAGGGTGTTTCGGGTAGTTTGGGCATAACCTATAATATCAGTGAGCGCTTATTGTTTAAGGCTAACATCGCACGGGGATACCGTGCCCCCAATATTACCGAAATTGGCTCCAACGGGCTTGACCCCGGTGCGCACATTGTATATTTAGGCAACCGCAGCTTTAACCCCGAGTTTAGCTTGCAGGAGGACCTGGGTTTCATCGCTTACCTGAAGGATGTCGACCTGATTGCCGAGCTGTTTAATAACCATATCAACAATTACATTTACCAGGCTAAACTAACCGATGCCAATGGCAACCCCGTAGTAATTGTGCCGGGTAACAGCACCTATCAGTACCAGCAAAGCAGCGCCCGTTTGTATGGTGCCGAGTTTACTGTTAACATACATCCACAAAATGTTAAATGGCTGGCTTTTAACAACAGCCTGGCGTATGTAACAGGGATCAACGGTAATAAACAGCTTATTGATGAATCTAACGGTGCAGCTAAATATTTGCCATTTATCCCGCCGCTGCATATCCGGTCGGAGTTTAAGGCGAGCTTGCAGAAGGCTTACGGCGCTTTTTCAAAAATTTATTTCAAGGCCGAAATGGATGCCTACACCACGCAAAACCGCTTTTATGCTTTGGATAATACAGAGACAGCTACACCCGGCTATGCCTTGTTTAATATCGGAGCGGGCACTACTATCAAAAATAAATCGGACAAAACCATTTGTGAGGTTTTTTTGCAGGTAGATAATTTGTTTGATAAAGCCTACCAATCCAACCTTAACCGTTTGAAATATTTTGAATATTATCAGTCGTCACCAAACGGGCACCTTGGTATTTATAATATTGGGCGGAATGTTAGTTTTAAGGCGATTTTCCCTTTTTGATTATTTGAAGTATTTTCAATGAAATATGCCTTTTTTTGTTTTTATTGCCCTGAGATTGTACATCATGTGAGTGCGCGGTGAAAAATCAAAAATCATCGGCCGACGTTCATAAAAACTCAGTGATCTTTAAAACATTCAAAGTAAATGACAGGTAAATCAAAGGTTTTCATTTGCATGCTGCTGTGCGGTATATTCGGTGGGATAATCAGCACTCAGGCACAGCTGCATGTATCATCTTCTTATGCTTTAATTAAACGGGTGGTGCCCGGTTATGCACAAAATTTTGTTGTTCAGCCACTCGCTGAAAGTGAAGCCAGGGACGTTTTTGAAGTAGAAGGGAGTAAGGGTAAAATTATATTACGGGGGAATAATGGCGTCGCGGTGGCATCAGCTTTATATTATTACCTCACCGAATATGCACATTGCCAGATCACATGGAACGGAACCAACCTTAATTTACCTGCGCGTTTGCCCGTACCTGCCAAAAAGATCCATAAAACTACCCCTTACCAATACCGGTATTATCTTAACTATTGTACCTATAGCTACAGTATGAGCTGGTGGGACTGGAAACGATGGGAAAAAGAAATTGATTGGATGGCCCTTCACGGAATCAATATGCCGCTGGCCATAACCGGGCAGGAGTATGTATGGGATAAAGTTTATAAAAGCATGGGCTTTAGTAATAAGGACATGCAAGACTTTTTTACCGGACCGGCCTATTTTGGCTGGTTTTATATGGGCAATATAGATAAATGGGATGGGCCGCTGCCTACAAGCTGGATAACCAGTCATAAAGACTTACAGGTTAAAATATTGCGGCGAGAGCGTGAGCTTGGGATAAAACCGGTGCTTCCTGCATTTACGGGGCATGTGCCCGCATCGTTTAAAACGCATTTTCCCAATGCAAAATTAAAACAAACCAACTGGAATAATGGCTTTGCCGATACTTATATCCTTGATTCGGAAGACCCGTTGTTTGCAGAGATAGGCAAGAAATTTATACAGGAACAAACCAAGGTTTATGGAACTGACCATTTGTATTCTGCCGATACTTTTAATGAGAATGAGCCGCCTTCAAATGACCCGAAATTTTTGTCGGAACTGAGCGCCAGGGTTTATGACGGCATGAAAGGTGCCGATCCGAAGGCTGTTTGGGTGATGCAAGGCTGGTTGTTTTTCAGCGACCGTAAATTCTGGCAAAACGAGCAGATCAAGGCATTATTGAATGCGGTGCCTGATGATCATATGATTGTACTTGACCTCAATACCGACTATGAACCAATATGGAAGCGGACTGAAGCGTTTTATGGTAAACCATGGATTTGGAACATGCTGCATAATTACGGCGGTAATAACAGTTTATTTGGCAGGATAGAGGCAGTGGCAACTCAGCCGGCACAGGCGCTTAACGATCCAAAGTCGGGGCGTATGGTCGGAATTGGCTTAACCATGGAAGCCATTGAGCAAACCCCTGTACTTTATGAGTTGATGACGCAAAATACCTGGCAAAAGAAACCTATTGATCTTGATCAATGGCTTCCGGGATACTTATTTAACCGTTATGGGGTGAAAAGCCAGAATGCGCTGGATGCCTGGCAAACGCTCAGGACCACTGTTTTCAACGGCAAGGATATTCGCGACGGGGCCGAATCGATCATAACCGGTCGGCCAACGCTTGATTCGGCTGCGGTATGGACCCGTACACGTTTAAACTATAACCGCAAAGACCTGCTACCTGCCTGGGATAAAATGATAGCCGCTATCCCTGCTTGTAAACAAAGCAGCGGTTTTAATTATGACCTGGTTGATGTAACCCGGCAGGTACTGGCTAATTACGGCAGACCGCTCCAGTTAAAATGGATCAAAGCATATCACGATAAAGATGATAAAGCTTTTGGCAGGTATACTGCCGAATATATTGGCCTAATAGCCGATATGGATAAGCTGCTGGCTACCCGCAAGGATTTTATGCTTGGCCCCTGGATAGCCGATGCCCGCAGCTGGGGAACAACCTCTGGTGAAAAAGTACTTTACGAAAAAAATGCCCGTAACCTGATAACACTTTGGGGCGATGCCGATAGTCCGCTGCATGAATACTCCTGCAGGCAATGGAGCGGTTTGCTCAATGATTTTTACAAGGTGCGCTGGCAAAAATTCTTTGAGTTACTAAAGGGTTCAATAGAAACAGGTAAAGAACCCGACTTTAAGCTATTTGACAAATCAATAAGCAACTGGGAATGGCAATGGGTTAATTCATCCAAAGCTTATCCTGTTGCTCCTGCCGGCAGCAGCGCGGTTGTTGCGCAACAGTTATATAATAAATACAGAACAATCATGGGTAACGATCTTAAATAATGGATACATCAGCAGCTAAACCTGGAAATACTGTTACCAAGCCGGCACGGTTATTATCGTTAGATGCCCTACGTGGTTTTGATATGTTTTGGATCATGAGCGGGGAAGGGGTAGTGCACGCACTCGCTAAAGCCACCGGCTGGCCGCTCATGGTGTGGATGTCGGGACAATTGCATCATACTGAGTGGAACGGGATCACCTTTTATGATATGATCTTTCCCTTGTTTTTGTTTATTGCAGGCGTTTCCATGCCTTATTCAATGGGAGGTAAAGCCGGTAAACATGGAGTTGCTTACCCATACCTATTGCCATCTGCCGCTAAACGGGAGATTTATGGCTCTATGATCAGGCGTACCATTATCCTGCTTTTTTTAGGAATGGTTGTTAACGGTTTGTTTAAGTTTAATGGTTTGGAGAATACCCGGTTTGCAAGTGTGCTGGGACGTATCGGCCTTGCGTGGTTCTTTGCGGGTGTCATTTATCTTAATTTTAACATCCGGGGGCAGGTTTTGTGGTTCGGTATTTTGTTGCTGGGCTATTGGGCGGCGATGGAACTGATCCCGGTGCCCGGTTACGGATCAGGGGTTTTAACAATGAACGGCAGCCTGGAATCTTACATAGACCGTTTATTACTCCCGGGCAGATTGCATGATAAAGTGCATGACCCGGAAGGCATATTATCCACTATTCCGGCTATCGGTACCGCTATGCTGGGCATTTTTACAGGCCAGTTCCTGAAGTTTGAATCTGCAAAATGGCCAATGTGGAAAAAGGGTGTTGGGCTATTAGCAGCAGGCATTTTACTTATTGGCTTAGGCTTGTTATGGAATATAGCTTTCCCTATTAATAAACGTTTATGGACAAGTTCATTTGTAATGTTTGTAGGCGGGTGGAGCCTGGTTTTCCTGTCGGTATTTTACCTGGTGATAGATGTTGCCGGGTACAAAAAATGGGCCTTTCCTTTTGTGCTGATCGGGGTAAATTCTATAGCGATCTATCTTGCAGCTGAAGGGGTGATCGATTTTCAGCATACAGCTAATTTTTTCTTCGGAGGAATTATAGGGCATCTTGCTCAAAGCTGGCAGCCGGTATGGGCGGCTATTTCCATTGTTTTTGTGCAGCTTGCCTTGTTGTACTTTTTATACCGCAATAAGATTTTCCTGAAGATATAAGTTTGAATACTGTTTAAGTTTGAGGGTTTTGAATGTAGAGACGCATAATTGCGTCTCCCGCATGAAGGTTAAGGCAGTTAAACCTCTTGCAAAGCGGCTTGTCCTGTGGGAGACGCAATTATGCGTCTCTACATAAAAATATTTTAAAACCCAATTACCAGTTACTTAGAATTACCTCAGTCGCAGAGCGAATTGAATAAATAATTGAGATAAAATCATGAAAAATTAGTTAATTGTTAAAATAACACTTAATATTGAAATGTTTTTATTTTACCAATATGACCAAGCGCCTGTTTCTCTTTTTTATCCTTGTTTTGGCTGGCTCGGCTTCGCGTGCGCAGAAGCAAATGATCCCCAATCCAATAACTGGTGGATATTTTGCCGATCCAACTATTGTAAAAGATAAGGGCCATTTCTTCATTTATGCCACAATTGATCCCTGGGGCGATAAGGAGCTGGCGGTGCTGGAAACTACCGACTTTATCAAGTTTAAACGGCACCACATCAACTGGCCTACCAAACAAGCCTGTACCAGTCCAACGGCTCTTAACGAAATGGTTTGGGCGCCATCGGTAGTAAAAGGAAAAGATAATAAGTTTTACATGTATGTAGCCGTAGGGGGCGAGGTTTGGGGAGGCGTGAGCAATACACCGCTTGGCCCCTGGAAAAACTTAAAAAGCGACAATACGCCCATGGTAAAATCTACCGATTACCCCAATGTGCATAATATTGATCCCGATTGCTTTATTGATACTGATGGCAGTGCATATCTGTATTGGGGATCGGGCTATAAATGGATCAACGGGCATTGCATGGCCGTAAAGCTGATGGACGATATGGTTTCGTTTTATGGATCACCAAAAGACATCACCACCCCGCATTTTTTTGAAGGCGCACATATGGTTAAACGCAATCAAACCTATTACCTCATGTTTTCGGAAGGTAAGGCTATTGATGCCACCTACCAGGTAGGTTATGCGAAAGGTGCAGGCCCGCTCGGCCCTTTTCAGGAAGATGAGCACCGGGTTATATTAAATACTTCTGCCGATAGCACCGTGATCGGCCCCGGCCACCACACCACCTTTGTTGAAAAAGGACAGCGCTATATCTTATATCACCGCATTTTTCCGCAAAAGGAATCATTTGTGTTAAGGCAGCTGTGTCTGGATAGTTTAAATTTTGATGCGGATGGTAATATCAAAAAGGTGAGCACCAAAGGAGTACAAAAGTTCAATTAACCTTATAACCTGTTATGATGAGAAAAATGCGCTACACAATGCTGGTGTTAACGTTGGCATTTACCTGGTTGGGAGCCTCTGCCCAGCAAAAAGCCGAAGCTGCAAAACCAAAAAAGATCAGTCCTGATCTTTTCGGGATCTTTTTTGAAGATTTAAGTTATGCTGCTGATGGTGGGCTTTATGCCGAACTTATTCAAAACCGCTCTTTTGAATACAACCCAGCAGATAACCGCGACTGGAATTCGATGACTGCCTGGAGATATGAGACCGATGGTTTTGGTTATGGTACAATTTCGGTTGAAACTGCGGCTCCCGTTCATCCCAATAACCCGCATTATATTTTGCTTGATATTCAGGATGAAGGGCAAAAAGGGGTAGGGCTTGAAAATTCAGGGTTTGATGGTATCCCTGTTAAGGCGGGTAAAAACTATAATTTTTCGGTTTTTTTGAATTCGCTGTCGGGGCAGTCTTTACCTGTAAAGGTGGCTCTTGTTGACCGGAAGGGTAAAGAATTAGGTTCTTCTTCATTTACAACAGCTAATAAGGGCTGGAAAAAATATGCCGAACAGATTCATGTGAATTTTGATAATGACAGCGCCAAATTGGTGTTGTTGATCAAGGCAAAAGGGAAAGTCGGGATTGATATGGTGTCTTTGTTTCCTGAGGAAACTTTTAAAAATCATAAAAATGGATTACGGGCCGATCTGGCGCAAGTTATTGCAGATATAAAGCCAAAGTTTATGCGTTTTCCTGGCGGCTGCCTTACTCACGGTGATGGCATTGCCAATATTTACCGTTGGAAAAATACCATCGGCCCGGTTGAGCAACGTGTAGAACAACGTAATATCTGGAATTACCATCAGTCGGTAGGTTTGGGATATTTTGAATATTTTCAGTTTTGTGAAGATATAGGCGCGAAGCCGGTGCCGGTACTTGCGGCAGGCGTGAGCTGTCAAAATTCGGGTGGTACCTGGAAAATAGGCGGCACCGGGCAAAAGGGCATTCCTATGGAAGAAATGAGCGCCTATGTACAGGATGTGCTTGACCTCATTGAATATGCCAACGGACCGGCCACCTCTACATGGGGTGCAAAACGTGCCGCGGCAGGACATCCTGCACCTTTCAATTTGGAATACCTTGGTATAGGTAATGAAGATAAGATCACCGGTGTATTTGAAGAACGTTTCCGGATGATCTATGATGCTGTGCACAAGGCCCATCCCGAAATTAAGATCATCGGTACCGTTGGACCAAGCCCGAAAGGGGAAGATTTTGATAAGGGGTGGAAACTGGCCGATCAGCTTTCGGTTGGTATTGTTGATGAACATTATTATGAAAAACCGCAGTGGTTTTTAAAAAATACCGCGCGTTATGATTCATATAACAGGCTAAGATCAAAAGTATATATAGGCGAATATGCTTCGTGGAGCAATACCTTGTTCAATGCCCTGGCAGAAGCTGTATACATGACCAATTTAGAGCGTAATGGTGATGTTGTAAGGATGGCGTCATACGCTCCGCTTATCGCCAGGATAGGTCATACTTCCTGGAACCCTAACCTCATATATTTTAATGGTACTAAGGTTTTCCCAACGGTAAACTATTATGTGCAGCAGCAATTTGCCGCTAATTCGGGCAATGAGTATTTGCCGGGTATAATAAAACTGAAAGGTGAAAAAACAGCAATTGACACTACGGCGGACACCTCGGTTGTACGTGATTCTGCGACCGGGGATATTATCCTGAAAATAGCTAATGCCGGCAATACCGAGCTTTCGGGAGAAGCTGATCTGTCAAAAATTGGTCAACTGCCTAAATCGGCAACGCTTGCTGTAATTACAGGAAAGCCGGAAGTGAAAAACTCGGCCGATAACCCGCAAGCCATTCTTCCAAAAACTTCAGTTATAAAACTGCAAAAAAGGTGGGCTTTCAATGTACCTGCTTATTCATTGACCGTAGTAAGAATTAGCAGTGCAAATGCGAAAAAGAGCAAATAATTATCCTGAAAATCCGAAAAAAACAAACCAATTATACATGAAGAAAATAGTTTTACTGGGCGTTTTAGTTGGCTTGTATACAGCGGCTGTAGCGCAGTCGCAGAAAAAATATAGTGCCTACCTCTTTACTTATTTTACAGGTGGAAAAGGCGGAGAAGAAATTCGTTTTGCCCTTAGCAACGATGGTTATCATTTCCGCGCGTTGAATAACAACCGCCCTGTTTTAAACTCGGCTGATATCAGTATTACAGGAGGCGTACGCGATCCTCATATTATGCGTGCTGCCGACGGTAAAACTTTTTACATGGTGGCAACTGATATGAACACCGAAAAATACGGCTGGGGGCCGGATTATTCGATGGTGTTGCTAAAATCAACCGACCTGGTTCACTGGACCTCAAAAACAATTGATATTACCAAACTTTATGAAAAATTTGCAGGTGTAAACAGGGTATGGGCCCCGCAAACTATTTATGATCCGCAGGCTAAAAAGTATGTGATCTATTGGTCGATGCGTTTTGGCGAAGAAGCTGACAAAATCTATTACGCTTATGCCAATAAGGATTTTACAGGCCTGGAAACCGAGCCAAAACAGCTATTCTTTAAGCCCGATGGCGGTGCCTGTATTGATGGCGATATCGTTTATAAAGACAATAAATATTACCTGTTCTTCAAAACAGAAGGATCTGGCGCCGGTATAAAAATTGCAGTATCGGATAAACTAACCTCGGGATATGTATTGCGCGATAAGTATGTACAGCAAACCAAGGACCCGGTAGAAGGGGCAGGCACCTTCAAGTTAAATGACGGCAGCGGTTATATTTTGATGTATGATATGTATACCCAAGGTAAATACCAGTTTACGAGGACAACCGATCTTGAAAACTTTAAACTGATCGACGACGAGGTATCCATGAATTTCCATCCGCGCCACGGCACGGTGATGCCAATAACCTCAAAAGAAGCGGCTGCATTAACAGCAAAATGGGAAACGCCCGAGGACGTAATTCTTTCACATCTTAATAAGCAGATAAAAACCATCAATATAGTTTTAGATACAGTAGGCCATAAAGTTCACCTGCCTGTAAAACCAGGGACTAATTTAAAATCCTTTGACCCTCGGTTTACTTTGTTTCCCGGCGTCACTATCAGCCCGGCAAAGCCGCAGGATTTTACAAAAGGTGCGGTTAAATATTCAGTAAGCATCGCGGGTAAAAAAGCGCAGGTTTTTGAAGTTACCGCTCAGGAAACTCATAACCCGGCTATAGCAGGATATTATGCGGATCCGGAGATATTGTATGCCGAAAAGACAGGTAAGTTCTATATCTATCCAACCAGCGATGGTTTTGATGGCTGGTCGGGCAAGTATTTTAAAGCTTTTTCTTCGGATGATATGGTTAACTGGAACGATGAGGGCAAGATCCTTGATTTGCCGCAAGATGTTAGCTGGGCAAAAAAGAACGCCTGGGCACCGTGCATCATCGAAAAAAAGGTTGGCGGGGAGTATAAATACTTTTACTATTTTGCTGCAGCTCAAAAAATAGGAGTTGCAACCGCAAATGATCCTGCCGGGCCGTTCACCGACTCGGGGAAACCTTTGGTAGCGCAGCTGCCTGAAGGTGTTAAAGGCGGGCAACAGATCGATGCCGATGTTTTTACCGATCCGAAAACCGGTAAAAACTATTTGTACTGGGGCAATGGTTATATGGCCGTAGCCGAATTAAATGACGATATGGTTTCGTTGAAGCCGGGCACCACTAAAATCCTAACCCCGTATTCCCACTATAATGAAGGTACCTATGTGTTTTACCGTAATGGCACCTACTACTTCATGTGGTCGGAAAATGATACCCGCAGCCCTAATTACAGCGTGCATTACGGTACTTCTAAATCTCCTTTGGGGCCAATCGAGATCCCTGAGCAAAACACGGTTATTGCCAAAGATGCAGCCAAAGGTATTTATGGTACCGGCCATAATTCTGTGATCCAGATCCCGGGTACCGATGAGTGGTATATTGTTTATCACCGGTTCAATTATCCTAAAGGAATTACCATGGGCGATGCCGCAGGATATAACCGCGAAGTATGTATCGATAAAATGGAATTTGATGATAAGGGATTGATCAAACAGGTTACGCCTACACATGAAGGTATTAAACCGGTACATGTAAAAAAGTAAACCCTGGTCATTGAATAAAAGCCATGTGAACGCATTGATAGTTCGCATGGCTTTTTTGTTTTTATATGAAATGAGATTAAAAGTCAATGTATTAGCTTTAAGCTTTGTGCATTCAGCCTTCAGCTTTTATATAATTTGTTCCGTTTTTTACAATTCAGCAGACCCTGTAGTATCCTATATTTGTATTAATGGTTTTCAAAGAAATTCTTCCGGGCCCAAGGCTACAGCCTTATACCAAGTGCTTCTACCTGTACGAATCCGATTCGGATAGAAGCTATGATGATATCGTGTTCCCGAGCGGAACCATGGAAGTGATCTTTAACCTCGGTACCGGAAACTGGAAATCAAAAAAAGGCAATACGTTTTACACCACGCCTCCCGTGGAGCTCTGGGGGCAGATCACCAAACCTTTGGCCATACAATCCTTAGGAAGAAATACGATGCTTGGTTTCCGTTTCTACCCGCATTCGGCAGCTTATTTTTTTGACGAAAACGTATCAGAATTTAATAACGAAATTGTTGATGCCACCCATGTGTTTGGCCCTAAGTTAAGAACGCTTTATTTAAAATTATTGGAAACCGCCGACCTGAATGCAAAGGTGGCCATGATCGAAGATTATCTGTGGGGCCGCTTATCTGTTTCAGAAAAGAAGCATTCGAAGATCAAATTCATCGGGGATATTGTAAGTAATCTTAAAAAGAACTACAGCGACGATAATATCCTGTCCATTTCAACCCGATATAATATCTCCGCACGGCACCTGAATACCCTTTTTTCGCAATGCACCGGTTTGCCGCCCAAATTGTTTTATAAAATAAACCGCTTTCAGCATAGTCTTAACCTGGTAAGCTCTACCGAAGAAAAGCTGACCAACGTAGCCTACAGCTCCGGTTATTTTGATCAGGCCCATTTTATAAAAGAGTTTAAACTTTTTACAGGTTTTACGCCCAATTCTTTTGCCGCGCAGGCATCGCCAATAAACCAGGTATTGGCAGGCGGTTAATACACTTCCGTTTTATACAATTTTAGGCTATTTAAGCCGCATAGTTTTGCTGTTAATAAAAATACAACAAAATGAAATCAGCAAAAACACCACAGGAAGTGCACGCAGTACTCGCGGCAGCTTTTAACACCAAAGATGTAAATGTAGTTATGAACGTGTACGATGCCAACGGTATCATTTTCCCTGAACCAGGAAAAGAAGTGTCAGGCAGGGCCCAGTTTGAGGAAGCTGTAAAAAGCATCTGCGCTGTTCCGGGAGTAATGGAAATTAAAACCGTTTACTGCCTGCAATCGGGCGATGTAGCCGTAGGCCGGTCGGAGTGGAGCGTTACGGACAATGGCAAAATACAGGTTGCCGCAAAAGGTATCGAGCTGATGAAGCAGCAACCAGACGGCAGCTGGAAAATTATCATCGATCACGCTTTTGGAGCAGAAGCTAATCTCGTAGCCTGATTTAAATTCAGAAACAAAAATGGCAGGGCTTACCCCGCCATTTTTGTTTCACCTTTCACCTTAAAACTGTTCCGTTTTATACAATTAAAGCAGGAACAGCCCAGCTACTTTTGAAACATAAATTAAAAAATGCGATCATGAAAAATAGATTTGAAGAATTTTTAGCCCTGCATCATAAAATAGTTCCTGTGCAGATCGGCAATGTATGGAATGCACAAAGCTCCCAGGTTTATGATAAGTTAAATTTCGAAGCAATCGGCACATCAAGCGCGGCTGTTGCCGGTTCTTTAGGCTTTGCAGACGGCGAAGAAATGAGTTTCGAAGACTATCTTTTTGTTATTAAAAGGATAGCTGCAACAACATCAGCCATGCTAACAGTTGACCTTGAAGGTGGTTATGGCGATACACCGGAGGAGATTAGTGATAACATAAAAAAGCTATATGATATTGGAGTGGTGGGTATCAACATAGAAGATTCTGTAGTAACAGATGGCAAGCGAAGTATTGTTGATGCGGATAGCTTTGCTACGAAACTTAAACAAATAACCTCATTATTAACTGCTGCCGGAATAGAAATATTTATAAACGTGCGGGCTGATTCCTTCCTGCTTGGTTTACCCAATGCACTGGAAGACGCCTTAACCCGGACTAAACTTTACCAGGATACAGGTGTACATGGCTTGTTTTTTCCTTGTATCACTCAAATAGCTGATATTGAAAAAGTAACTGCGTTGTCCCGTCTCCCCGTTAATGTAATGTGCATGCCCGGGCTCCCGGATTTTAAGAAATTACAGGATGCAGGTGTTAAAAGGATCAGTGCAGGCCCTTTTTTGAATATGAACATTTACAAGGCGTTGGAAAGCTCAATTGAAAAGATAACTGCCGAAAATAGTTTTGCGAGCCTCTTTAATTGAAGCCGGTAAATCTCAACTATAGGTTGTAAGGAGATGAAAACTTTTTTGCAATACTTGAGGTTATTGTGGATGTAGTTATAAATCTACAAATAAGTTTAGGTTAAAAGTCCCTGCGGCGAGCGTTAGGGGCTTTTTGTTTTTTATAGGATTAACGGCGTAGTGTTTCAATGATTTTATGAAACCGAGTCGTGAATAATTTATGTCGCGTTTGTAAGGAATATAATAAATTATTATTTTCGTGTACGTACACGTATTGGTTTCGAATTTAACATTATCAGTATCATTAATGGATTTTCCGGATTTAAAAATCGTCAATGCAAAAATTATCACCCCAACGCGGATCATCAGGAACGGTACTTTACTGGCCCGAAACGGGAAGATCATCGCTATTGCTGAAGGCAATATAGATAGTGCAGGTGAAACGGTAATTGATGCGGGTGGTAAATACCTGTCGCCCGGATTTATTGATATTCATGTACATGGCGGCGGCGGGCATGATTTTATGGATAATACCGTAGAGGCTTATCTCGAAATTGCAAAGCTGCACGCCAGTCACGGTACAACTGCCTTTATGCCCACAACATTAAGCTGTGAGCAGGATGCTTTACTCAAAACCCTGAGTTTGTATGAAGAATCGGAACCGTTAAACAAAGACGGGGCACAGTTTTTGGGGATGCATATTGAGGGGCCATACTTCGCTATGGAACAGCGTGGTGCGCAGGATCCCCGCTTTATCCGCTTGCCTGATCCAAAAGAATATCATGAAATTTTACAGCATTCATCCATAGTAAAACGATGGAGTGCAGCTCCCGAGTTAAAAGGCGCGGTTGAATTTGGACGCTTCCTAAAATCAAAGGGCATCTTACCTTCCATAGCGCATACTAACGCCATTTATGAAGAGGTGCTTGAAGCCTATGAAAACGGATATACGCATATCACTCATTTTTATTCGTGCATGTCGGGTGTAACCCGGCGTAACGCTTTCAGGTATGCCGGGGTTGTTGAAAGCGGTTATTTGCTGGAGGATATGACAGTGGAGATCATTGCTGATGGTAGGCACCTGCCACCGGCTTTACTTAAGCTTGTTTATAAGATCAAGGGACCGGAAAAAATTGCTCTGATAACCGATGCGATGCGTGCCGCCGGAATGCCGCCAGGCGAAAGTATTTTAGGCGATCTTCGTAACGGTCTGAAAGTGATAGTAGAAGATAATGTGGCAAAACTACCCGACAGAAGCGCCTTTGCCGGAAGCGTTGCAACTACTATTCAACTGGTTAAAAATATGATCACCCTTGCCGACGTGCCTGTAATTGATGCCGTGAAAATGATGACCACAACCCCGGCTACAATTATGAAATCAGATGATATAATGGGATCAATAACTGTTGGTAAAAATGCCGACCTGGTGATCTTTGATGATGAAATCAATCTGCACAAAACCATCATCGGCGGTAAAATTGTTTATTCCATTTAAAATAGTTGATAATACTTCCATGTTAAAGCAAATACAGGCAGAAAAACTCGAGGTGATCGTGCTGGAAAACCGGGCATCCCTTGGTCAAACGGCGGCTAAAATGGTGAGCGAAAAAATCAAAGAATTGCTGCTTAATAAGCCTGTAATCAATATGATCTTTGCGGCAGCGCCTTCACAAAATGAATTTCTGGATGCTTTGGTGAGCGACGGCAGTATTGAATGGCAAAAAATAAATGCTTTTCACATGGATGAGTACTTCGGTTTACCTCATGCTGCCACTCAATTGTTCAGCAGTTTTCTTAAGCGGATGCTTTTTGAACGGGTCCCATTTGCATCAGTCAATTATATTGATGGTAATGCGGCAAACTACAAAGCCGAATGTGAACGCTATGCCTTGCTGTTGAAAAATAACCCTGTTGATATTGTTTGCATGGGGATAGGGGAGAATACCCATATAGCGTTTAACGATCCTCATGTAGCAAACTTTCATGATCCGGAAATAATAAAAACAGTGCAGCTGGATCAGGCCTGCAGGCAACAGCAGGTTAACGACGGTTGCTTTGAAACTTTAGATGCAGTACCCGAATACGCACTTACATTAACTATCCCCGCCCTGGTGGCTGCTTCCTATATATTTTGCATGGTGCCCGGCGCTAATAAAGCGGATGCGGTAAAATATACCCTGCAACAACCTGTGTCGGAGCGTTATCCTTCCACCATCTTAAAAGCACATAATAATGCTATACTTTTTGTTGATGCTGATAGTTTTAGCCTGATTAAGCAGGTTTAGCAGCATTAAAAATGACACGTCTTCCCGGGCTTAATTCATTTTATTGCAATAATTATATAAAGTCTATGGTTTTAGTAGAATTTATATATATTTGTATCATCAAACGGTTCTTTGAATATTTTATTATCAAGAAAGACTGAGGGAAAGGCCCTGTGATGTCTTAGCAACCTGTAAGCCCACTGTTATAAAGGTGCTAATTCCTATCTGTCCAAATGGGGCGGAAAAGATAATGTAATACGCTATTGCCTTGCATAGTGCAGGGCGTTGTATACTTCCTTTTCTCTCTTCATTTTCTTGCTAACAAAATATTGAAATATCACCGGCTGATATTACGGTTTAACATGTATAGCAATGAACATTAAACATTTACTTTTTACCTGCTCGCTTTCAATAACCACATTGCTGGCTGCTGCACAAACACAAACTGCTGCCGATCCTGCCACTGTAGATCGCGGTTATATCGTAAAAACAGGCGATGTTGCTCCTGCCGATTTCGAACTTGTACTCACCGACGGTACTAAAACATCATTAAAGCAATTACGCGGCAAAGTGGTTATCCTGCAGTTTACTGCAAGCTGGTGCAGTGTATGCCGCGAGGAAATGCCCCATCTCGAAAAGGAGATCTGGCAGGCTTATAAAGATAAAGGCCTGGTTTTAATAGGCGTTGACCGCGATGAGCCGCTCGAAAAAGTAAAAGGTTTCCATCATGATATAAATATCAGCTACCCGCTGGCGCTTGATCCTGGTGCCGATATTTTTGGCCGGTTTGCCAACAAAAAAAGTGGAGTTACCCGCAATGTAGTTATCGACCGCGATGGAAAGATCGTTTACCTCACCCGTTTATATGATAAACAAGAATTTGCATCCATGGTAAAAGCTGTTGATGCTTTGGTGAATAATAAAACAGCATCTATCAACTAAAAATCGTTAATGGCAGCCCTGTTTGCTGTCGTCAATTAAAAAACAATCTATCTGCACTTATTTAATACCCGTTTTTATGAAAGCAAAAACTACCCCCTTACACAACAATGCTTTAGTTCCATTGAACCAGTCAACCTGCAAGCCCTTTTATTCAAGTATGCAAAGCATGCGTTGTTGCTGTTAATTTCTTACAGCATGTATGGTATTAATGTCTGCGCTTGCTGCAGCTTGCTATGGCGTTAATAAATACTAGCCCCCTAATCAATTCTTTACAGTTACAATTAGGTTTATAAGCCTGGCATTTTATGCCTGCTAAGGCTATTGCCATGTTTTTTGTACCTGTATCGGCATCAAAAATTAATACAATTTTAATTATCATGTTAAAAATTTACAAGCTATTACTGGCAATTATATTGCCTTTTATTCTCGTCCAAACGGTTGCGGCGCAATCCGTTAAAATAAGCGGGGTGGTAACCGCTAAGACCGACGGGCTGCCGCTGCCTGGTGTTAGTGTATCTGTTAAAGGTAAAACTACGGGCGCTCAAACCAATGTGGATGGTAAATTTACCATCAATGCCAATGTTAATGATGTGCTTAGGGTAAGTTACATCGGCTTTGCTACACAGGAGGTACCGGTTACACAAAATTCATCAACCTTAAATATAGTGTTGGTTGAAGCAGCCAATTCATTAAATGAAGTTGTCATAACAGCCCTCAATATCTCAAAAGATAAAAAGTCGTTGGGTTATTCCGTACAGGGTTTAAAATCAAAAGATATATCTGAGGCAAAAGAAACCAACTTTGTAAATGCGCTGACAGGTAAAATTGCGGGTGTACAGGTTACCAACAGCCAGGGTGATATGGGTTCATCGCGTATCATTATCCGTGGCGAAACTTCTATTTCCAGCAATAACCAGCCCCTATTTGTAGTGGATGGGGTTATAGTTGATAATACCCAGTTTTTGGGAACTAATGGTTCAAGGGATTTTTCCAACGCTATTTCTGATTTGAATTCTGAAGATATTGAATCGGTAAGCGTATTGAAAGGTCCAAACGCTGCGGCACTTTATGGTTCACGTGCGGCCGCAGGCGTTATCCTCATCAGGACTAAAACAGGTAAAGGCGCGAAAGGATTGGGCGTTACGATAAACTCCAACACCAGCTTTTCAAATGTGCAGATACTTCCAAATTACCAGAACCAATATGGTCAGGGCTCAAATGGTAAATTCAGTTATGTAGATGGCAAAGGCGGCGGTGTTAACGATGGTGTTGACGAAAGCTGGGGCCCTGCATTGGATGGTTCCTTGATCCCGCAATTTTATTCAAACGGGCAGGCTGTTCCGTTTGTGGCGCATCCCGATAACGTAAAAGACTTTTTCAAAACCGGTGTTACTTTGAATAATGGTATCGCGATAGCAAGCAGCAGCGATAAAAGCGATTTCAGGTTATCATACAATAACTTGCATCAAACAGGTATTGTACCTAATACTTCGCAGGGACGCAACTCTTTTGCCTTAAACTCAAGCTATCGTATTAATCCTAAATTAACAGTAAACACTATTGTCGATTTTAGTAAAGATGATGCTGATAACCTTCCTGGCGCATATGGTAAACGCGCAACCAGTACCATGCTGCAGTTTACCTGGTTTGGCCGCCAGGTTGATATCAACAGGCTTAAAAATTATAAGGATGCTAACGGCAATACCTTTAACTGGAATAACAGCTACTACAGTAACCCTTACTGGCTGGCTTATGAAAATACAGTTGGGCAGCACAAAAACCACTTGATAGGTAGCATCGAATTGAATTATAAGATCATTGATGGTCTTTCGGCAAACTTCCGTACCGGGACTGATTATTATAACGACCGCCGTAAGATCAAAGTGGCGTATGGCACTAACGGAACGCCGTTTGGTTCATACGAAGAGGATGCTTACAGCGTAAACGAAAACAATACTGAGGCCAGGTTGCAATACACTAAAAAGCTTAACAATGATTTTTCGCTTGACGTATTTGGCGGTGGTAACATAGCCGTTAGAACAACCGAGCGAAATGACCAGATAGCGCCTAAACTTGCGGTTGCAGGTTTATACACATTGAGTAATTCCCGCGATCCGTTGGTTTCAACCAGCGAATATGGTAAACTTAAAACCTACAGCTACTTTGGCTCAGCACAGCTTGGTTTCAGGAACTACGCATTTATTAACTTTACAACCCGTAACGATTGGTCGTCGAGCTTACCGGCAGATGCGCTGTCATATTTCTATCCTTCAGTTAACGGAAGTTTAGTGCTGTCTGAAGCATTGGGTATTAAAAGCGATGTACTTACTTATGCAAAACTAAGAGGTGGCTGGTCAAAAGTAGGTAAGGCTACTGATCCTTATCAATTGCTTAATGTTTTTACCTCTTCAACGCTTTTTGGCTCAAATCCGCAACAAAGTTTTTCGGCTACTGAGCTGAATGATCATCTTAAGCCAGAAACTACAACATCAGCCGAGGCTGGTTTTGAACTGGGTTTTTTCCACGACCGGGTACACCTGGATGTGAGTGCCTATAACACCAATAGTACCAACCAGATCCTTACCGTACAGGTAAGTTCATCAACAGGCTATGGTTACAAAGTAATAAACGGGGGCCGTATCAACAACAAAGGTCTTGAGGTTCAGCTGGGCTTAACCCCGATTAAATCTAAAGGGTTTACCTGGGATATCACCACCAACTATTCATTAAACCGCAGCAAGGTAGCTGCACTTGATGCTGATGGCCGCTTGCAAAGTGTGGTATTAGGCACGGATCGTACGGTACAGGTTTTAGCATCGCTTGGGCAGCCTTATGGTGCGCTTTACGGTACAGCTTACACACGTAACGCTTCCGGGCAAATCATTATTGATGCCAACGGTACACCGGTATTCAATACCACTAAACGCTATCTGGGTAAATTTACACCAAACTGGCTGGGAAGCATTAATAACAGCTTTACCTATAAAGGTATTAACCTAAGCTTTTTGGTTGATGCACGCTTTGGCGGATCTATTTATTCAAACACAAACCGCACAGGTACCTATACCGGTGTACTGGCCTCAACTTTACCAGGCCGCGGCGCAGCTAACGGCGGTTTAAGCTACTACTATCCGGGCAATAATACATCGGCAGCGGCAATACAGGTAACCGGTGCAGCTCCGGCAGGTGTAACCGTATATAACGACGGTATGATATTTAAAGGGGTAAAGGCCGATGGTTCGCCAAATACTACTATTATACCGGCACAGTCGTATTATAAAGGCTTTACCAATATTGACGAGGCATTTGTATATGATGCTTCTTACATCAAGCTTCGTGAAGTAAAGCTGGGTTATTCTTTACCGGCTAAATGGGTTAATAAGATAGGTTTCCAGGGGGCTACATTCTCGGTAGTTGGCCGTAACCTATGGATCATCCATAAAAATGCTCCGAACATCGATCCGGAAACTGCCTTTAATACAGGAAACGGCCAGGGATTGGAAGACCTTACCCTGCCTACTGTACGCAACATCGGTTTTAACGTAAACCTTAAATTTTAAACATCATGAAACTTAAATATATCAGCATACTATCTGCCGCGGTTTTACTGTCGGTTACATCGTGCACAAAAGACCTTGTAAAGCTTAATCAAAACCCTAACGGTTCGCAAACGGCGCAACCCGATTACTTGTTGACCGCAGCTACCAAAGCCACTTCCGATACTTATTGGGGCGTAGCCAATAACATGGATGCCAGTTTGCTTTTTGTGCAATACTGGTCTAAAATCCAGTATACCGATCCCGACAGGTATATTTATGCCAGCAGCGCTTTTGAAGAGCTTTGGAGCACGGGCTATGCAAAAAGTATTGTAAACCTTAACCAGATCATTAAAATTGGCGATGCACAGGGTAATACCAACTATAAAGGCGTAGCGCTGGTGCTACGTTCATGGACGTTCAGTTTGTTGACAGAGGCTTATGGCAATGTCCCTTACAAGCAGGCAGCCAATATTGACCAGTACCTTACACCAGCATATGATGCCCAAAAGGATGTTTACTTTGCTTTGCTGGATGACTTGAAAGCCGCTCAAACAGCGCTCAATCCTTCGGGCAAGGCTATAGCTGGTGATGTGATATATGGTAACAATATTGCATCATGGAAAAAATTTGCCAACTCTTTAAGGTTTCGCATTGCTTTACGTATAGCCGATAGAGAACCGGCCAAAGCCAAACAAGTGCTGGCAGATATCCAGGCCGAAGGCGGCTCATACATCAGCTCGAACGCTGAAACAGCTCAGTTCACCTATATTGATTCACCAAATCAAAACCCTGTAAGCAACCTGTTTGATACGCGTGATGATTATCGGATCAGCAAAACTATAGTTGATAAGCTGTTTGCGCTTAACGATCCGCGCTTATCTATATATGCTGCTCCAACGCAGGATGCAACACCACAAAAATACGTTGGTTTGCCAAATGGCTTATTGGTAGGTGATGCCAGCAATTACGGTTTTACCAAAACATCAAAACCAGGCACATATTTCAGAGCGCCACACGCCCCTGCTGTGATATTGAGCTATGCCGAGAGTTTGTTCGATAGGGCAGAGGCAGCCGCACGTGGTTTTACTAGCGAAGATGCAGCTTCTTTATATGGACAGGCTGTTACTGCTGCATTGGCTCAATATAGTATCGCTTCGGCGGATATTGCCACTTATTTAGCACAGCCGGCTGTTAAATACGATGCATCTAACTATAAAAAATCAATTGGCGAGCAAAAATGGTTGGCCTTGTTTGGCCAGGGACTTGAAGGCTGGACAGAATGGCGCAGGCTTGATTATCCGCAATTGCAGCCGGCAGTTGCCGGTACGCTGAACGGTAAAATACCTGTAAGGTTTATTTACCCGGGTACCGAACAATCATTAAACAAAACTAACTATCAGTCGGCAGTTGCCGCACAGGGAGCCGATGCGCTTACTACCAAACTTTGGTTTGATGTAAACTAAGCAAGCTTCCTTTCATTAAATAAAACTGAAAAACGGATTTCTCCAAAAGGGAAATCCGTTTTTTATTGAAAATAAAGCTGAAATTTGCAGCATGATTATCAGGAAAAAAGAGCATTGGTTCAGGATGCTGTTTATCTGGCATGGCTCTGTACTGCCACGCTTATTGCCCCGCCTGGGTTTGCTGTTGGTGGTATCTATAATTATAGTTTATTTGCATGGCTCTTTGTTTTCGTTCAAGGTGCCGCTAAATCCTGCGCCATTTACCTTGTTTGGTTTAGCGCTTGCCTTGTTTTTAGGTTTCCGGAATAATGCCAGTTATGACCGCTTTTGGGAAGGCAGAAAACTATGGGGAGCCGCTTTAAATGATACCCGTTCGTTGGCCCGGCAGGCTTTTACCACTACAGGCTATCAAATTGCTGATCAGGAGCCGCAATATTTTGTTCAATTGCTTATAACCTTTACGTACAGCTTAAAGCATCAATTACGGGGAACAGATGCGAATGCGGATCTGCAGCAAAGACTACCCGCCGATTTGGCTTCGCGAATAGGGGAGACGAGGTATAAGCCGATAATGCTTTTGAGCGAAATGGGGAATTGGGTACGTACGGTTAAGGCACAGGGGAAAATTGATTCGATCATTCAGGCTGCATTTGAGGAAAGCTTCAATAAATTATCGGACATTGTTGGCGGTTGCGAACGGATAGCGTCAACACCTATCCCGTACAGTTATCGGGTGTTATTGCACCGCACCGTTTATCTGTATTGTTTTATGCTGCCTTTTGGCCTGGTTGATAGCCTGGGTTGGTTAACGCCACTCATAGTCGTTTTCATAGCCTATACCTTTGTCGCGTTTGAAGCCATTGCTGATGAAATTGAAGAACCTTTTGGAACCGAGGACAATGATCTCGCTTTAAATGCCATGTGCCGGATGATAGAAACCACCCTGCTTGAAATAGCCGGACAGCCATTACCTGATTTTAAGGAAGCTGAAACCGGATCATCGACTAACCTTACCTAATCGTATAAAAATAAAATAACACAAAATTCAGGGGATCAGCGTTTCACCTGAAGATAATAATAATTATAGCGAGTGAAGATAGAAGAAACCGTGATTTTGGTTGATCGCGACGATCAGCAAACAGGTACTATGGAAAAAATGGAGGCGCATATTCAGGGTAAGCTGCACCGTGCATTTTCTGTTTTTATATTTAACAAAAAAGGTGAATTGTTATTGCAGCGACGGGCCGACGGCAAATATCACTCGGGCGGTAAATGGACAAATACCTGCTGTAGTCACCCAAGGCCCGGCGAAATCACACTTGAGGCAGCACATAGAAGGTTAGAGGAGGAGATGGGAATGGCCTGCGAGCTTAATTTTGTTTTTTCTTTCATCTACTGTACAACTATCCAGGATGAGCTCATTGAACACGAGTATGATCACGTGTTCTTCGGTGTTACTGATGAGTTGCCGGTGCCGGACCCTGATGAGGTATCTGCATTTAAATACACAACCATGGCTCAGCTGGCAGCCGGGCTGAAAAATAACCCCGATGATTACACCCAATGGCTTGCCATTTGTTTTGACGAAGTAATGGCACATTACCAACAATTATCGATATCTGAAATGCAGTAATTGCTGCTGTCAACAACTTAGGATAACAAGTTTTCTATATCTGAATAAGCCAACTCTACTTAGTGTAACGGGTATTTTACATTTTTCGCAATATAGTTGTACATTCAACAATTAATTAGGTAGCTTTAATCTTCCAATTATTTGTGTAATTCACAACCTGCAATTGTTAATGAAAAAGGGATCCTTCTGCTGTTTTGTTCTTTTTTTGATCATTTCTTTGGCTCATGCCCAGTCGCCTATCAAAAATAAGATCCTCAACTATTCTTTAAAAAATGGTCTTTCTTTTGGTATTGTAAATAGTATTACGCAGGACGATAAGGGTTTTATGTGGTTTGCCACTAATGACGGGCTTAACCGTTTTGACGGCACAACTTTTAAGGTTTTTAAATCGCGCCTGGGCGATTCAACTGCTTTGGCCAGTAACTATGTACAGAAAGTTTTGTGCGATGCCCACGGCAGTATCTGGGTGTCGTCAAGAAATGGCCTCAGCAAATTTGATAGCCGTACCGAAAAATTTGTCCATTATAAATTTGCTTCTAACCGTGCAGGCAAAAATGATATTGGTAATATCATCCAAAGCCATGACGGGAATTTATGGATAACATCTTACGGGCAGGGTTTTTCTTATTTCAATGCCAAATCGGCAAAGGTTTTTAACTATACGCAGGCTAATTTACCCCGGTTGTCAAGCAACAGGGTTATCTGCTTGTATGAAGATTCAAAGGGCCTGGTATGGATAGGCACGCAGGAAGGCAGTATCAATGTTTTTAGTCACAAAAATGGTGTGATAGCTAACCTCGAAGGCATAGGATCTCCGGTAGCTAACCTGCCCGCCACCCGCATCAATGATATCTTTGAAGATCATTTTCACAACATGTGGATAGCAACCGGAAGCGGGCTTGGCTACTACAACAGGCAATTAAACAAATTTACCTTACTGCAAACCAGTCAGCCGGGTATTAAAAGTAAGCGATACATATCGGTTATTGAGGATAGTGATAAGCAATTGCTTGTTGGTTTACAGGATGGCGGGCTGTTTAAAGTTAATATTGGCTCAAGCCCTAACTATGATACAAACAACTTTTTCCTGCAGCCTGTAACCGGTGATGATGGCTATTATCTTACGCAACGCTCTGTCCAAACACTTTATATAGATAAGGATAAGAACGTTTGGGTAGGTACCTATGGCGATGGCATTTACATGGTAAGCAGCATCAAGGAGAAATTTTCCAAGATCGCCAAAAAACGATATGGGGCCAGCGGCGAAAGCTTGGTAAGGTTTTACGGCCTATGCCAGGACCTCGACGGCTTTTTATGGCTGGGTACTGATGGAGAGGGGATTTACAAAACCAGCCATAACGGTACCCTGATAAAACAATACAAGGCAGACGGGCAACCAGGCAGCATCACTGATAATGCTATTTTATACGGATATACCGATCAGGACGGTAATTTATGGTTTGGTACTTATGCAAAAGGCCTTTTGCTGTATAATAAAAAAACAGATTCATTTACAAACTATGCACACAGCCAGGGAAATGACAAAAGCCTGGGTGGTAATGATGTTCGTGTAATTTACCAGGACAGGCATAAAAATTTATGGATTGGCACCAATGGCGGTGGCTTGTGTCTGTTTAATGCTGTTACGAAAACTTTTACCAATTATACACCAGCTAATAGTAGCATTACTTCGTACGATGTACGATCGATAGCAGAAGATGATAATGGCAATTTGTGGGTGGGTACTTATGGTGGGGGGCTCAACTTTTATAACGCCGAACAAAAGAAATTCAGCAGGTATTTTAAATCTGCCGATGAAAAGAGCAACTTGCCCGGCCAGGTGATCTTTTCATTACACCCCGATAAGCAACACCGGTTATGGATAGGGACGGAGGGCGACGGCTTGATTTCCTATGATCTTAAAAGCAGGGTTTTTAAAAAGTTTAATGAAACCAATGGCCTTGCTAATAATACGGTATCGGCCATTAAAGAATCGGCTGATGGTTCTTTATGGTTAAGCACTAATAAAGGGCTATCAAATTTGGATACCCGTAATAACAAGCTCTTGAATTATGACCAGTCGGATGGGCTACAGGCCGGACAGTTTAACGCCGGATCTGTTTTGTTTGATTCCGCTAACAGTTTAATGTATTTTGGCGGAACGGAAGGACTTAATTTCTTTGACCCCGAAAAAGTAAATCAAAGTTACTACAAGCCAAAAGTTATTATAACAGGTTTACAGATCTTTGGCAAGCAGGTTGAAGTTGGGGATCTTGACAAGAACCATACGGCTTTGCCCGAAGCCATTAACGAAGCAAGGCAAATTACACTACAGCCTGATCAGTCCGTGTTTTCTATCCAATACGCTTCGTTAAACTATACCTATCCGGATAAGGGCGAGTTTGCCTATAAACTGGATGGCCTTGATAAAACCTGGAACTATGTTGGCAATCAGCGGTTGGCTACTTACCGTTATCTTGAACCCGGCGATTACACCTTCAGGGTGAAAGCATCCAATCAGGATGGTTTATGGTTTGAAGATTATGCCACATTGCAGGTTAAGATCCTGCCGCCATGGTATAAAACGTGGTGGGCATATTTGATTTACATTGCAGCAGCGGGGCTTGTTACCTATTACTACATCTTATACAAAACCCGCCAAACCAGGCTTAAATATGAAGTTAAAGTGGCCCAGCTTTCGGCCGAAAAAGATAAAGAGCTTAATGAGCGTAAACTTTCCTTTTTTACTAATATCTCACATGAGTTCCGGACGCCGCTAACGCTGATCATTAACCCGGTAAAGGATATGCTGTTTGGGAAGGGCGAGGCTACCGATGATGCTGGAAACCTGCACATCATTTACCGGAATGCCCGGCGCCTGCTGAGTCTGGTTGATCAGCTTTTGCTGTTTAGGAAAGCCGAAAGTGATACCGATAAGCTTAAAATAGTAAGACTTAATATGGTATCGCTTTGTCATGAGGTGTTTTTGTGTTTTAATCACCAGGCACGCACCAAACATATTCAGTTTGATTTTGTAAGTGAAAAGGATGCGATAGAGATTTATGCCGACAGGGAAAAGATGGAAATAGCCTTGTTTAACCTGATCTCAAACGCGTTGAAATTTACGCCCGAATATGGTATTGTAAGCTGTGCGATAACCGATTTTAACGATAAAATTACTATCGAAATAAAAGACAGTGGTTGTGGTATAGCGGAAGGTACCGGCGATCAGTTATTTGGCAAGTTTTATCAGTTGCAAAATTCGGTACCATTGGCAGGCGGCTTTGGTATTGGGCTTTACCTGGTTAAAGCATTTATCGAAAACCATAAAGGAAGTATTGATTATACCAGCCAGGAGGGGCAGGGCACGACATTTCATGTGTCATTGTTAAAAGGTAGGGAGCACTTTGGGCAGCAGTTTGTTTTTGAAGACGTGGCAGAAACCTCCGTGTTTCTGGATGAGCTGATGGAGAACAAAGGTGAATTAAATACAGCAGAACACGCAAGCACTGTGATAGTTAATAAAAGCCACGAAGCCTTAAGTTCCGATACCAAAACTATGCTGCTAATTGATGATAACCAGCAGATCCGCACATACCTTAAACAGATCTTTACCGGTGAGTTTGAGATTTTTGAGGCTGATAACGGTACGGATGGCCTCGAACTTGCCTATCACCTGGTGCCCGATATTGTGATAAGCGATGTAATGATGCAGGGTTTAAGTGGTATTGAGGTGTGCAGCCGTATCAAGGAGGATCCAGTTTTAAACCACATCCCGGTGATATTGCTTACCGCCAGTTCATCGCCAGAAATAAAGCTCAAAGGTATTGAGGGCGGTGCCGATGATTATATCAGCAAACCTTTTGAAAAGGAGATCCTGGTGGCCCGTGTTAACGGCATCCTGAAAAGCAGGAACAACCTGCAAAAGTATTTCTATAATGAAATAACGCTTAACAAGTCGAATGATCTGAAGATCTCTCAGGAATACAAGGAGTTTTTGGAAAAATGCCTTTTGATAGTTGAGCAGCATTTAACCGATCCCGACTTCAGTATCAAAACGCTTGCCGCCGAAATAGGCATGAGCCATTCTAATTTATACAAACGGATCAAATCCATTTCGGGGCAATCGGCAAACAGTTTTATCCGTTTTATCCGCCTGCGTAAAGCTGCCGAGATCTTGCTCACTACTGATAGCACGGTTTATGAAACGGCTTACAAAGTGGGATTAAATGATTTGAAATACTTTAGGGAGCAATTCAATAAGCTGTTTGGAATAAACCCATCCGATTATATCAAGAAATATCGCAAGCCATTTCATAACAATTACAATGTGAACCGTGACGTGATCAAAGAGAATTGATAATATTAATTTACCCCCTCTTTAAAAAGCCTCAAAATCACTGTTTTTGAGGCTTTTTTATTAAATACCCCCTCTCTTAATCAGAATTTACCCCTCACTGATTTTTGCTTAAAAACGCAATTTAGCCCTACCAATAACCAAGGTTTAAACCAAACTTTTGTACTGTGCATGAAAGTTACTACAGAAAAGGACGCGGTAGTTAATCAATACCAAATCCGTTTCATGTTTTGTGCGCTTCGCAGTTGAAAGGTTTAAGCCGATTAAAAAACCAATTTAAAAAACCATATGAAACCAAATTTACTCGAAAAGGATTCTCCTCATCGGAAAAGATCACCCCGCTTTTTCGTCGTTGCGGCCAGCATGGCCGTTGCTTGTTTCGCTACAATCCAAATGCCGGTAATGGCTTTTGCGGGTACTATTAATGAGCAGCGCTTACCTGATGCCAGGATAACCGGTAAAGTTACCGACGAAAAAGGTGAAACATTACCAGGTGTAAGTGTATCGCTTAAAGGCACATCAACTGGCGTGGTTACCGATATCAAAGGCAACTTTAGCCTTAACGTTCCAAATGCTTCATCAGGTACGTTGGTGTTTAGTTACATCGGTTACACATCGCAAGAGGTAGCTCTTAATGGACAAACCACCATCAACGTACAATTAACAGCCGATTCAAAGTCATTAAACGAGGTAGTAGTTGTAGGTTACGGTACCCAGAAAAAAGCAACCTTAACAGGTTCAATTTCGCAGGTAAAAGGTGCCGAACTGGTAAAAAGCCCTCAACCCAACTTGTCAAATTCCATTGCAGGTCGTTTCTCGGGCGTTATTGTTAATAACCGTAGTGGTGAACCTGGTTATGACGGCTCAAACATTACTGTACGTGGTTTGGCTACAACCGGCAGCAACAACGTACTTATTGTAGTTGACGGTATCCCAGGCCAGATAGGTGGTTTGGAAAGGCTCGACCCTAACGATATCGAAAGCATGTCGGTATTAAAGGATGCATCTGCCGCTATTTACGGTAACCGTGCTGCAAACGGTGTTATCCTCATCACTACTAAACGCGGTAAAACAGGCAAACCAACTATCAATTACAGCTTTAACCAGGGCTTTGCTTCACCAACCCGTTTACCAAAAATGGCTGATGCTGCAACTTATGCTCAGATCATGAACGAGATCAACCTTGATTCGAACCCGAATGGCGGCCCGAACCAGGCGTACACTGCTGATCAGATCCAGAAATTCAAAGATGGATCTGACCCGTTAAACTATCCAAATACTGATTGGGAAAAACAAACCCTTAAAGGTACTGCTTTGCAAAATCAGCATAGCCTATCGGTTAACGGTGGTAGCGAAGATGTAAAATATTTCGTGTCATTAGGTACTCTTTACCAGGATGGTATTTACAAAAGCGGTGTTACCAAATATCACCAGTACAATTTCCGTTCAAACATTGATGCAAATGTTACCAAACGTTTAAAAGTAGGTTTATCATTATCGGGCCGTCAGGAAGACAGGCAGTTCCCTGTAACAGGGGCTGGTGATCTGTTCCGTTCTGTGTACAGGGCAAAACCTATTGTTGCAGCATATTATCCTAACGGATTACCAACAACAGGTATCGAAAATAATAACCCTGCTGTACAGGTAACCGATCTTGGCGGTATTAACAATAATCCAACGCAGGTTTTCAATGGTATTTTGAGAGGCAGCTACTCTATTCCGGGTATCGAAGGTCTTTCATTAGATGGTTTCTTTTCTGTAGATAAGTCTAATACTTTTGATAAAAACTTCAGCAAACCGTACAACCTTTATAGTTACAGCGCCACTACGCAGGTATATTCACCTGTAATTGTGGGGGGTAATAACAACAAGGCAACACTTTTTGAGTCGCAAAACAACCAGTCGCTTATTACTTCAAATATAAAGTTGAATTTTGTACGCAAATTTGGTTTACACGATATTAACGCATTTGTTGGTTATGAGCAAAGCAAAAACCATCTTGAGTATTTTGATGCAACACGCTTTAACTACTTGTCATCGCAATTACCTGAACTTTCACAGGGTGGTGGTGCGGCTACTGATTATCTTAACTCAGGCTACAGTTCAAATTACAACCGCCGAAGCGTGATCAGCCGTGTGGCTTATGCTTACGATGAGAAGTATTTATTTGAAGGTCAATTTCGTGCAGATGGCAGCTCGATTTTCCCTCCGGGAAAACAATGGGGTTACTTCCCTTCTGCATCAGTAGGCTGGAGAATTACGAAAGAAGACTGGTTTAAAAACAGCGTTAACTTTTTTGATGACTTAAAAATAAGGGCTTCTTATGGTTCGTTAGGTAACGATAACGTAAGTGGTTTCCAGTATTTTGACAATTATGTTTTGGTTAATAATGGTTTGGTGGCAACCGCACCGGGAAGTGGTTCAAACACTGCTCAGCCTAACGTTAATCTTGTAAAACTTGCCAATCCCAATATCACCTGGGAAGTTGCTAAAAAGTTGGACATTGGTATTAATGCCACTTTCCTGCATAACTTCACTATTGAGGCTATTTATTTCCAGCAAAAAAGATCTGATATCCTCACAAACAGAAGTGCTTCTCTTCCGGGATCTTCAGGCATCGTGAACCCTTACAATGATGGTTCTTCAACATATACTCCTTTAGTGCCTTCCGAAAATATCGGTAAAGTAAACAGTAAGGGTTTTGAAGCAACTTTAGGTTATAACCATACAGGTCGTGAATTTAGCTGGGGAGTAAGCGGTAACATCACTTATGCCAAAAGCAAGATCATCTTTATTGATGAAGCAAGTGGTACTTTAGATTATCAGCGTCAAACCGGTTTGCCTTTAGGTACATCACTGCTTTATGATGCTATCGGTATCTTCCGCACCCAAGCCGATCTTGATGCTTATCCGCATGTAACCGGAGCAAAAGTAGGTGATCTTAAATACCTCGATTATAACAACGACGGGAAGATCACTGCTGATGACCAAACTCGTACCAAATACGGTAATATACCACAAATCACTTACGGGTTTAGCTTTAACGCTGCATACAAAGGATTTGATCTGTCTGTTCTGTTTGCAGGCCAGGCCCAGGTTAGCCAGTATGTATTACCAGAAGCAGGTAGCGTAGGTAACTTTTACAGCAGTTGGGCCGATAACCGGTTTAGTGCTTCAAACACTAACGGTTCTTACCCAAGGGTAACCGACCGTGCTTCAAACGCTATTAGTGGTGGTTTGTATAATAACACCTTTTGGCTTAATAATGCATCGTTCCTAAGGTTAAAGAATGCGCAGTTAGGTTATAGCTTCAATTCAGCATTCCTTTCAAAAATTAAGCTTGGCGGCTTAAGGGTTTATGCGAGCGCGTTTAACCTGTTCACCTTTAGCAAAGTGAAAGATTATGACCCGGAAGGAACCAGTGGCAGCGGTCAGTTTTATCCGCAGCAAAGAATTATTAACCTGGGTGTTAACGTGAAATTTTAATCAGTAAATAACAATGAAACTACAATATAAAACCCCATTATATATGATGATGATATGCGGTGCTATGCTAAGTATCACATCATGTAAAAAAGATCTGTTGAATGTGCAGGCTACCGACAGGATCTCTACAGTTGCAGTAGAGACGGATACAGCTGTATTTGAGGCATTCGTAGCTAACCGTTACATAGGTGCAAGGTTGCAAGACAAAGAAGGCGACGGATCAAACCCCGGTTTTGGCCGCGGCTTTGAATACAGCATGTGGAGCTCCCTAACCGACGAATCCATCTATAATAACGATGATGCTACCTGGCTTATTCAAAGAGGCCAGCTGGCTCCTGAAAATTTAGGCGGTGCGGGTGTACTTTGGGCACGTAGCTACCGTAGCATCAGGGAATGTAATTATGCTTTGAGCATTCTGCCAAAAATAACAATGAGCGCGGCGCGTAAAACACGCCTTGAAGGTGAGCTTAAATTTATCAGGGCTTTCCGCTATCAGGACTTGATCCGTAACTATGGTGGTGTTGTTTTAGTGGGTGATAAAGTATCTCAGCTTACCGATAATTTACAGGATCCTTCATTGTTTAAGCGCGCTTCGATTAAAGAGAGTATCGATTATGCGGTTGCACAGCTTGATGATGCGGCTGCAAAATTGCCGTTAGATAATGATGGCGGCTGGCTTTTAGGGCGTGCCACAAAAGGCGCGGCGCTGGCTCTAAAATCAAGGCTGCGATTATATGCAGCAAGCCCGCTTTACGCTGCCGGTACCTGGGCTGACGCTGTTACCGCTGCTCAGGCGGTTATTAGCCTTAACAAATATGGTATTTACACTGGCGGTTACGGTAACCTGTTTTTAACCAATGAAACCAACGAGGCCATTTTTGAGCGTTTATATACAAAAAATGCCAACCATACACACCTTGAAATAGCCAATGGACCTAATGGTTATGGCGGCTGGGCTGGTAATACACCGCTTCAAAACCTGGTTGATGATTATGAAATGGATAATGGTAAAGCCATTACCGATCCAACGTCAGGTTATGATGCAACACATCCGTATGATCACCGTGACCCAAGGTTTGCTGCTACCGTGTTATACAATGGTGCCCTTTACCGCGGACAAACAGTTGATTCTTATATTCCGGGTGGTAAGGATAGCAAAGACGGACCTGATAACTGGAACACCACCAAAACTGGTTACTATCTTAAAAAATACATGAATGATGCTTACCCATTGCAAAACCCATGGGGTAACGCGGGTTTCCAGCCCTGGATCTATTTCCGTTATGCTGAAGTCCTGTTAAACTTTGCTGAGGCTGCTAACGAAGCTTACGGGCCGGATGTTGTTCCTTCAGGTTCATCGTTATCGGCGCGTACAGCTATCAACCTGATCCGTTCCCGTCCAAGTGTTAATATGCCGGCTTTGGCCGGAGGGCTTTCACAATCACAAATGCGTGATGCCGTACGTTATGAGCGCCGTGTTGAGCTTGCGTTTGAAGAGCACCGTTTTTACGATGTACGCCGCTGGAAAATTGCCGACGTTACTGAGAACAAACCTGCAGGTGGGGTGATCATTACCAAAAATGCAAATGGCAGCTTTGTTTATACATCTAAAGTAGCTTTGGATGGCCGCACATTTGCAACCAAACATTACTGGTTACCGATACCAAGGAGCGAGATCCAGGCATCGGGTGGTCAGTTGCAACAAAACCCAGGTTACTAACAACCAATATTCCGGGGGAAGAGCTTCTTTCTTCCCCCTTTTTTCTACCCAATTCTAACCTATAGCAAATTATGAAGAAACTAAGTATTGCATTTTTAGCGATGTGTTGTTTGGCGGCGGGGTGTAAGAAGGATATCGTATCAGTAAAAAAAACATCAGCTCCGGATGAAGTAAAAACAGGAGATAAAACAGTTACTACAGATTCAACACCGGCAAGCGCGCTGAAAGGCGTGAACTGGGCTGCCGATGGTGATAATTTTAGTGATGGGATATTGGTATTAAGCGGCTTAACATCTGCCGATAGCTATGCCACGGTATCTGCTAAAGCCGATGCCGTTTTAACCGGCATCCAAAACAATACAGGTGCAAATACCGTGAGGCTGCCTGTAAATTATTCCACCGTATCACAAACCTGGTGGAACTCATACACCGGTGTTATTGACAAAGCATTGAGCAAAGGGATGAACGTGATACTGGGGTATTGGGAAGCCAAATCATCGGCAGACGGAAAGATAGATAACACGACCGAGTTTTGGTCAATGTGGCAAACCATAGTTACCAAATACGGCAGTAATGCGCATGTGTACTTTGAAATATTTAATGAACCACACGGTTATTCGCTAACCGACTGGACAACCATCTGTGCCCAGTGGTTAACCAATTATCCTTCTGTTCCGCAGGGAAGGATCCTCATCAGCGGTACTTCCTATTCGCAGGATATTACCGGGGTGGGTGCCGACAGCCGTTTTTCGGGCTGTTTGTTGTCGATACATGATTATACCTTTTTTAGTAACGGCACACTTACGACCGCCCTGCAATGGGAAAATCGCTTAAAAGGCAATATCGGCGCATACAGTAGCCGCGCAGTGCTTACCGAGTTTGGTATCCCGATGACAGGCGGTAAAAACTATACCAGCGCCATCGGTGGCGATCAGGAAATAGCCTACCTGCAGGGTTTAACTAACCAGGCGCGTGCATTTGGCATGGGTGCTGTTTACTGGCCGGGTGTGCGTACAGGCGATAGCTACGCCATCCAACAATTAAGCGGTACAGGTACAAGTCTTACCGTATCAACAACAAATACATCGGGCTTAAGCCGGATCAAATATGCATGGGGCGTAGGTGCCGGTGGTACCGACACTTTTTATACTGGTGCTTACTACCGGTTTTTAAACGTTAACAGTGGCCAGGCGCTTGATGTTAATGGCGGTTCAACTGTTAACGGAGCAGGTATCATTCAATGGCCTCAAAACGGAGGTAATAACCAGCAATGGGTTATTGCTGCCAACGGCGGTGGCTACTACAAGGTAACTAACCGCAACAGCAGCCAGTCGCTTGATGTTAATATGAGTTCGACAGCTAACGGTGCGGGCATTATACAATGGCCATGGAACGGAGGGAACAACCAGCAATGGCAGCTTACTGCAACCAGCGATGGTATTTACAAAGTAATTAACCGCAACAGCGGGCTTGCGCTTGATGTTAACGGAGCGTCTACAACTAATGGCGCAGGCATCATACAATGGCCTTATGGCGGTAGCGCTAACCAGCAATGGCAAATAGTGCAACAATAATATTGCAATAAAACAGCACTGTTTAGTGCTGTTTTATTTGTTGATTTAAATACGATGATAATAAAAACTACTATAAAAAAAGTGCTGCTGGCTGCCGCTGTTTTAGGGCTTAATATCCCTTTTGCAAACAGCCAAAGCAAAGAAGTTACTATTGATATCAATTTCTCAAAAACGTACCAAACTATCAGCAATTTTGGTGCGTCGGATGCATGGTCATGCCAGTTTGTGGGCAACTGGCATGATGATAAGCGCAATAAAATTGCTGATTTACTTTTTAGCCAGGATACCTACACCGATGGCTCGCCAAAAGGTATTGGTTTATCGTTATGGCGGTTTAATATTGGTGCAGGCAGCACCCAGCAGGGGAACGAGAGTGGCATTAAAGACGAGTGGCGTCGTGCTGAATCTTTTTTAAATAATGATGGCAGTTATAACTGGCAAAACCAAGCCGGGCAGGTGTGGTTTCTGAAGGCTGCTAAGCAACGTGGGGTTAAACAATTTTTAGGTTTTAATAACAGTCCGCCGGTGCAGTTTACCGTTAATGGTAAGGCTTATGCCAATGGTGGTAAAGTAAATATAGCTCCCGATAAATATGATGCTTATGCTACGTTTTTGGCCAAAGTGGTAAAGGGCGTTGAGCAGGTAAGCAAAGTGAAATTTGATTATATAAGCCCGATCAACGAGCCACAGTGGGATTGGAGCGATGGCGGGCAGGAAGGGGCACCGTATAATAATACCGAGATAGCAGGTGTGATCCGCGCTATCAATAAAGAGTTTACGAGTAATAAGATTGGCTCAAAAATTTTGGTTGGCGAAGCCGGGAGCATTAATTATTTATTCACCAAAGGCGATAAACCGGGGAAGGGCGGCCAGATTGATGATTTTTTTAAACCGGGATCGGCCAATTATTTAGGCGATCTGCCCTCGGTAACCAAAACCATTTCAGCGCATAGCTATTTTACTACGTCGCCAATGGCATCGTCGGTAAAAAATCGTAATGCACTGGCCGATAGTGTGGCGACCATTAAAGGGCTGGATTTCTGGCAATCGGAATATTGCATTTTAGGTGATAACGCCGGTGAAATTGACGGTAACAAACGTGATCTGGGTATCAACGCAGCACTGTATCTGGCATCAGTAATTCATACTGACCTTACCGCTGCCAATGCTTCGGCCTGGCAATGGTGGACGGCTATTTCGGCCTATGACTATAAGGATGGCCTTATCTATATCGATAAAAATAAAACCGACGGTAATTTTTACGCGAGCAAAATGCTTTGGGCAATGGGCAATTACAGCAGGTTTGTTAACCCTGGGGCTGTAAGAGTTGATGCCGAAGTCTCCTCATCTTCCGAAGACAAACCTTTGCTTGTTTCAGCATTTAAAAATGGGAAAAACTTAACAGTGGTTGTGATTAATCCCAGCGCTATTGATGTAACTGTGGCACTTCATTTGGATAATGCTAAGGTTCAGTTGACAACATCATACCGGACATCGGTGACCGACGAGCTTAAAGCGGTTAAAATAACCGGGGATAAAAATGTTATCGCGGCCCGTTCCATTGTCACCCTTACGGGTATCATTAAATAGCATCTTATTTTCTATCGCAATGAAAAATATAAACTATTCACTTCTTTTTTTACTCAGCATGGTATTGCTGCCTGGCTTGCTCAACGCGCAGGGTACAGGCAAACCTGCTTTATTTAATTCGGCCTGGGGTTTTCACAAAGGGGACATCAGCGCGGGTATCAGCGGGATCGCTTCCGAAACCCAATGGAAAACTGTCGATCTTCCGCACGACTGGAGCATTGAGGGGCCTTTCAGCGATGAATGGGCAAGTGCAACCGGCTATTTACCCGGCGGCATCGGCTGGTATAAAAAGAGTTTTGCCGGTAACACCAGTTGGCAGGGTAAACAAGTATATATTTATTTTGACGGTGTATACAAAAACAGCGAGGTATGGATCAACGGGCATTATTTAGGTAAACGCCCGAATGGCTTTATCTCCTTTCAGTATGAGTTAAGCCCGTACCTGAAATTGAAAGGTACTAATACTATAGTTGTTAAGGCTGATCACAGCGACTTTGCCGACTCAAGGTGGTATACAGGTTCGGGGATTTACCGTAACGTGTACTTGATAGTTAAAGACCCTGTACATATTGCCCCCTGGGATGTGGCATTTACTACGCCTGAAGTTTCGGCCGAAAAAGCTACCGTAAAAATTAAGGTGAACATTACCAATAGCAAGGCTACGGATGCTGCTGTATTGGTAAAAGTAAACCTGTTTGATGATAAGGGAAAAGTGGCTGCAGTCCTCCAAAAACAAATAAAAGCAAAGCCAGGTGTTCATGATGTTGAGTTTGAGAAAGAATTATCATCTCCTCAGTTATGGGATACCGAAAAAGCCAACCTTTATAAACTACAAGTATCGCTTAGCCGTAATGGTAAATCGTTTGACGAAGTAACACAAGCTGTAGGGATCAGGAGTATCCGTTTTGATAAGGATAAAGGTTTCTTTTTGAATGATAAAAGCACCAAGCTAAAAGGCGTTTGTATCCATGATGATGCCGGAGCACTCGGTGTGGCCGTTCCTGAGGAAGTTTGGGTACGCAGGTTGAAAATATTGAAAGATGCCGGCGTAAACTCACTCCGGTTAAGCCATAATCCACACGCCGATTATTTGTACGACCTATGCGACAAGATGGGCTTTTTAGTAATGGACGAAGCTTTTGATGAGTGGGAGGTTGGAAAAAACAAATGGGTAGCCGGCTGGAACGTAGGCACACCATCCAAAAATGGCTACCACGAATATTTCAAGGAATGGGCGGATCGGGATGTAGCCGATATGGTATTACGTGCGCGTAACCACCCCTCAATTATTATGTGGAGTATCGGTAACGAGATCGATTATCCAAATGATCCTTACACGCATGAAGTGCTGAATACTGGTCGCAATCCGCAGATCTATGGCAAAGGTTATTTGCCCGATCATCCACCGGCAAGCGAATTAACTCCTATTGCAAAACAGTTAGTTAAAGCTGTAAAATCCATTGATACTACCCGCCCGGTAACTGCTGCCTTAGCCGGTGTCGTAATGTCTAACGAGGTGGGTTATCCTGATGTGCTTGATGTTGTAGGCTATAATTACCAGGAATACCGCTATCCCGAAGATCATAAAAAATACCCTAACCGGATCATTTACGGCAGCGAAAACGGCATGGCTCAGCAAGCCTGGAATGCGGTTGACAGCAACGAATATATTTCTGCTCAATACTTATGGACAGGTATCGATTACCTTGGCGAGGCCGGTAAATGGCCGCAGCGTAGTAACGGTGCCGGTCTGGTTGATCTGGCTGGGTTTAAAAAGCCTGAGTATTTCTTCAGGCAAAGTTTATGGTCGGCTAAGCCAATGGTTTACATAGGCGCGCGTGCCATAACCAGTACCGAAGACAAAGGCATCTGGAGCCACCGCACTGCCGAGCCTGTTTGGAACTGGCAGCCCGGTAATAAAGTAAAGGTTGATTGCTTTACCAATTGCCAGGAAACAGAACTGTTTCTGAATGGTAAATCACTCGGTAAACAATCACGCAGCACCGCAAAGGGACAAGTACCATCATGGCAGGTTGACTATGAGCCCGGTGAACTTATTGTTAAAGGCTATAACAATGGCATTCAAGTTTGTACCAACAGCATAAAAACTGCCAGCGATGCTTACCAGTTAAAAGTGGTAGCAGATAATGCCTCATTTGGCAGCAATAGAAAAGGCTTAAGCCAAATTGAAGTTTACATTACCGATAAAGACGGCAACCCGGTATTTACTGCTACGGATGAGATAACAGTATCTGTAACAGGCCCGGCCAAATTACAGGGGTTAGAAAGCGGCAGCACCAGCAGTCATGAAAACTATCAGTCCGACAAACGCAAGGCATTACACGGCCGCTTATTAGCATATATACAAACTACCGGTAAACCGGGTAAAGTACAGGTGCAGTTTAGCGCCGGTAACCTTAAATCATCAGCCGTAACATTAACCGTAAAATAATCATCATCAAAATCATTAATAAAACTAAAATCCTGCATTCTTTTAATTTATGAAGCTTATAAAATTATTGTTCCTCTTTGCTATCCTGTTTGCATCCACAAGGTCGCAGGCGCAAACTGCTAAACACACTTTCGCTCTTGGCGATACTACATTTCTGCTTGATGGCAAGCCTTTGCAGATCATCTCCGGCGAAATGCACTATACCCGGGTTCCGCGCGAAGCCTGGCGCCAACGTATGAAAATGGCTAAAGCTATGGGCTTAAATACCATAGGTACCTACGTTTTCTGGAATGTACACGAACCGCAAAAAGGACATTATGATTTTACAGGCAATCATGATATAGCCGAATTTGTGAAGATAGCAAAGGAGGAAGGCCTTTGGGTGATCCTGCGCCCCAGCCCGTATGTTTGTGCCGAATGGGAGTTTGGCGGCTATCCTTATTGGCTCGAAAAGGAGCAGGGATTAGTGGTGCGCAGCAAGGAGCCTAAGTATCTGGAAGCGTATAAAAAGTATCTTACCGAAGTTGGTAAACAACTATCGCCGCTGCTGGTGAACCATGGCGGTAATATTTTAATGGTGCAGATAGAGAATGAATATGGCTCATACGGCAGCGATAAAGATTACCTTGCCCTTAACCGTAAAATGTTTATTGATGCCGGTTTCGATGGTCAGCTTTATACCTGCGATCCTGAACCTGCTATAAAAGACGGTCATTTACCGGGCCTTTTACCAGCTATAAACGGTGTTGATGATGTAGCAAAGGTTAAGAAACTGATTGGCGAAAACCATGCAGGCAAAGGCCCTTATTTTATTGCCGAATGGTACCCGGCCTGGTTTGACTGGTGGGGAACTGCACACCATACCATACCTGCAGATAAATATGTTCCGAAACTTGACTCGGTGCTGGCAGCAGGGATCTCTATCAACATGTATATGTTTCATGGTGGCACAACCCGTGGTTTCATGAACGGCGCAAACTACAACGATCAAAACCCATACGAGCCGCAGATCAGCAGTTATGACTATGATGCGCCGCTGGACGAGGCAGGTAATGCTACCGATAAGTTTATGAAATTCAGGGCGGTGATCAGCAAACACCTGCCTGCCGGTGTAACGCTTCCCGAAGTTCCGGCAGCTAAGCCTGTTATGAGCCTTCCGGCTATTAAATTTACGCAATCAACCAGTTTGTTTAATGTGTTGCCGGCCGCAAAGATCAATAGCACACCGCTTTCTTTTGAAGACCTTAACCAGGCCTATGGCTTTGTGTTATATCGCACAACAATTAGCGGCGGCAAATCTGGTTTGCTTAAAATAAAAGACCTGCGCGATTACGGGCTGATCTATGTAAACGGCAAACGTGTAGGTATTGTAGACAGGCGTAAATATCAGGATAGTCTTTTGGTCAACCTGCCTAAAGGAAAGGTAACACTGGATATTTTGGTTGAAAACCTTGGTCGCATCAATTTTGGCCCGTACCTGCTTAAAAACAAAAAAGGCATTACCGAGAAAGTGCTGTTTGCAGGTACCGAGTTGAAAAACTGGAAAATGTATTCCCTGCCTTTTGATGATATTAATAAAGTGAAGGTAACTGCATCAGTTAAAAAAGTAGTTGCGAATAACGCACCACAATTGAAAAAAGCCGTTTTCAAGGTTGATAAATTAGCCGATACTTATCTTGATATGAGCAAATGGGGTAAGGGCATTGTTTGGATCAACGGGCATAACTTAGGCCGTTACTGGTATTACGGTCCGCAGCAAACTGTTTATGTGCCTGCTGAGTGGTTGAAAAAGGGCGATAATCAAATTACCGTACTTGAGTTGATAAAATCATCAGAGAATACATTAAATGCTATTGATCATCCTGTTTTGGATGTTTTAGGGAAATAGGTTCTGAGCATTTGTAAATCCAATAAAAAAGGATGTCGCTTTTTGAAGTGACATCCTTTTTGTTTTTGAAGGAGGCTGTATCATAAAACCATGATCAGCTTTTTTTGTCGTATTCAGATACTTAAGCGATATGTAGCTTTGGGTGGGATTGACTCTACTAACAAAAGGGGGTTAACAGGGCTAATATAATTCATGGTTAGTATTTGTCTATGTTGTTTGTAATCAGATAATTGAGTGTTTTTTATGCAGGAAACATGTTAACCCCCTTTTTATTTGATTGAAGACTGAAGCTGAAAGCTTCTGGTATGCCGGGTCACAGGTTACGCTGTCGCTAAACCTGCGACAGTTGTTTAGTCAGCTTTTATATGTTTTAATAAATGAACACCAATGAGGTATGGCATTATGAAAGGGATGGCGGGTATTGCAACAAGATAACCGGCAGTACCGAATGGTTCGGGCCAGGAGGGGGGTAACACAACCAGTACAATACCGGCTAAACCGAAAATGATATAGTACCGGCAGGCAACCGGGTTAAAAAGCCCTGTAACTTTTAACGAAATGGCAAAAAGCACTGTACCAAGGTACATCAATAATACCTCTGCTATGCTGATCACATAAAACAAACTTTTTACCGGCCCGTACCAATCGGGGCGTTTTGCAGCACCCTGTAATATGAAAACCCGGAATGCGTCCGTTAGGTAATATCCCCAAAAAGCCATGTTGATAATAAAGAGCGGCAACGCGAGGTTGATCGCTGCTGAAGCCATTACCGAATATATATTTTCACCCGCTGCCTGTAATTTTGCTTTCAACAATGCAGAGCCAAGTGCAAATAAAATACCACCAGCAATGAGTATAGTATAACGGACCTGCTGTTCGGCAGCAGTATTAACCCAGCCCTGTAAGGTAGCAGGCGGCGGCCCCATTCCCGCAAAAATTGAAAACAAGAGCCAGGGCGTAAATAGTAATAAAGCTGTGATTATCTGTTGCTTTATCTTTCCATCGCTCTTTTTAAACTGATAATCACCCAGGCTTCGTGCTGCTGCTATCATTAAACAGGCATTAACAATCCAAACCGGCAAATATATTTTATAGTTTACATGGCCGATGCCGAAACCAATAGCCACAACTATTAATGGTACAAGGCATAAATAAACAAGGCTTAGCTTCTGCGTAACAGAGAGTGACTTCATTGTTATTAGCGTGACAGGTTAATTAAAACTTTTTAAATAAGTCAAGCGGAGGGCCAACCCGTTCAAAACCGTGTTGCTTTCTGAATTCATCAAGTTCGGCTTCGGTTTTACCCTTCATCAGGCCATCGCTTAATGCCTGGAAACAAGCTTCCATTTTACCGGCAGGCTGAAACGTGGTCAGCATTTTAGCGGGCGTATCATCGCCTATTTTAGTAAAGGCATGCGGAACGCCGCGCGGGCCAAATACGCTATCGCCGGGTTTGGCATGAAAAAGCTGGTCGCCCACTTTGATCTGAAACTCGCCTTCCAAAATATACCACCACTCGTCCTGCTCATAATGCACATGCAGATTTGGGCCGCCTTTTTTAACCCGGGTTGATTCATAAACATACAGATCGCCATCGGTATCGGTGGTTGAAACTTTGGTATAGAACGTGTCGCCCTCAAACAGGTGCATCGGTTTTGAGGCACGGTCTGCCCCTGAATCAGTTTTATAACCTTTCTTTTCCCTGATTTTGGATAGGATTTTGGCAATTCCTTCAAATGAAATAGCCAAAAGTGCTGTTGCACTTATCAGAGTGTGTATAAATGTGTTTCGTTTCATATAGGTATAGGTTAATCTTGATCTGTTATTTACGGGTAAAACTCAGTACGGTATCAAAAAGCTCCTTGCCATCAACGCTTTCATGCCAGTCAAGTTCATAATGATCACTGTCAGTAAATTTCAGGAGCGCGTGAAACTTTCGCATGGCTCCCGGCGGCAGGTTTGGCCGGTTCGGCGATAATGTTTCTCCATCATAAGTAATGATCTTTTTTGTTGGGTCATAAGCCCCTTCTAAAGAAATGATGCCGGTTTCAAATTCATTGTTGATATAGGAAGCAACAAATTTCTTTTTAACATTGTCGTATCCAAAAAGCATCATTTCGTGAAGGGTAATTAGTTTCCCATCCGACCATGGCATAGGAATGTCCTGGCCGGTTACCTCAGTTGTGAAATACCTTCCATCCCACAAATCTTTACCGGTCATGCTGCCTGTAAATTCTATTGGTTTGTGTCCGCCTGCAAAGGTGTGTTTGCCGGTAAATGACCATTCTCCTTTAACCTGCGCCAATAATAAGTGGTTGGCATTAGTTTTTGAAAGTTCGGCCATTTCGTTTTTATCCTGAGCAAAGGAGATGCTGGTTGTAATTACTGCCAATAAAAGAGTTGAGCAGGTCTTGAGTAAGTATTTCATGTTATAGATTTGATTTTAGCTCACCTGCAACACCCCTTGGTCAGTCGTTGCCTGGTTGAAGATATTTTTTAGGAGATATGTACAAAGGAACAGAAGCAATAATAAAATCACTTTCGAGTTTGTTGCAAATACTTTCGAATTTGTTGCATTTTAAACTTGTGAATAAATAACAAATTATATGGCGCTCACAGTTTTGGGAGCAAACCCAAAATGACGGGAGAAACTTGCCGAGAAACTGGCAGGGCTGCTAAAGCCAACCATATAAGCCACTTCAGCCACTGTGGCAACGCGGCGTTGCAGCAGCTCATGAGCATATTGCAGCCTCACAATACGGATCAACTCGCCGGGCGACTGATTAATGAGATCTTTCAATTTACGATGTAATTGGGTTCGGCTCAGCCCGATATCCCGGGCAAGCTGGTCGGCGCTGTATCCTTCTTCGTTCAAATGGCTTTCTACCGCATTGCGTACACGGGTTATAAAATCACGTTCTATCGATGGCATAGACAATGCGTCACTAAACCAGAGATCCTGTTTGCTGTAATGTTCACGTAGTTGATTGCGTACACTGATCAGGTTTTCCATCAGTGCAAACAATTCACGTTTTTCGAAAGGTTTACCAAGATAAGCGTCTGCCCCGGTTTCAATCCCCTGGATCCGGCTGTCCAAATCTGCTTTCGCTGTCAGGATAATGATGGGAATATGGCTGGTTTTTACATCCTTTTTAAGCGTGGCACTAACCCCGTAACCATCAACATACGGCATCATGAGGTCGGTGATGATCAGGTTGGGGATCTGCTCCAGGGCAAGGGTTATCCCTTCGTTTCCATCTGCAGCAATTAACACCCGGTATTTATCCGCCAGCAATTGATGTATAAAGTCCCGGAGCTCCCGGTGATCTTCTATAATCAGTACTAAAGGTTTCTCTTCATCGATGATTGGGGGGGGATGAGTATCGGTATTGGGTAATATTACACCAGGAGGAATGATCTCCGACACCGGCTCGGTCCCGGCGTCAGCAGGTTGATAAGGCATACCGATATTTACCTGTGTAAATGAGCCTTCCTGGCTTGTTATACTGATTCGCCCTCCCATCAATTCCACCAGTTCCTTTGTAACCGCCAGCCCAATGCCTGTGCCCTCGGCCGATCGGGTATCTGAAGGATCGGCCTGGTAAAATCGATCGAAAACGAATGGTATTTTCGCTTGTGAAATACCGCGGCCTGTATCCAGTATGATGAGATTGAACGCATCGCCTGATAATTCAGGATCTTTTTGCAAAATAACCTCTACCTTTCCTTCATCAGTAAACTTCAGCGCATTTGATATTACGTTAATAACAATTGCGTCCAGCTTGTCCCTGTCGCCCAGCATCCAAAGCTTTTCCTGGTGTGATGTAAAATGAAATGAAATACCTTTTTGTTTCACTAACGACTCATAAGACAGGATATGCATCCTGATAAGTGCTACGAGGTCAAGAGGTGCGCGGCTTACTTCCATCAATCCATTTTCAAGCTTATTGAGGTCTAATAATTGATTGATGAGCTGCAGTAGCCGTGATGCATTATTGACAATGAGCCTTGTATATCGTTGAACGTCTTCATCAGTATTATTTGCCATCAATTCTTTAGCCGGGTTGATGATCAACGTTAAAGGTGTTTTAAATTCGTGGGTAATATTGGTGAAAAAGTGCGATTTTACCAGATCCATCTCACGCAATTTATCGGCTTGTTCCCTGAGTTCGGCGGTACGCAGTTGTACAATTTCTTCAAGGCGCTTAGCTTCGCCGGTTATCAGTTCCCGTTTTTCAGTTTCCTGCGCAAGTGCAAGGGCCGATAGGCTTTCCACCTCCGAAAGCTTTGCGGTTAGATTTTGATTCGTTCTTTTAAAATCTATTGCAAGATAAAGCGACAAACAAAGTGGTAAAATTAATTCGCCTGCAGCCATTACAAATAGCCGCATGGAGTTAAGCTGGTAGGGCCACAAATGAAATATATCGTCCCATGCAAGGTAATAGAGTAATATAACTACTACCACACCAGCGAGTATGAGTCGCACTCCCTTCTGTTTCTTTTTGATGAGACGGGATACGGACCAAAATCCATCTAATACGAAAAGAAAGAAAACTTGGGAGAAATAATCAGACCAATACTCAATATGATTTGAAAATTTAAAAAGATAAGCTATAAAATATAAAGAGCTTACAGTAGTTAAAACAATTACTCGCCAGCGGGGAATTCGTTTATAATCAAGCGTATAAAGTAGCATTATGGCCGCCCACATCATGATGACCTTACCTTCATCTATTAATGATTGCGCAAAAAATTGTACGATGGGCGTATTTGTACGATAAAACAGGTATATCCCTATCTCGTTAAAGCCTACTAGCAGTACAAAAAGGGCATAGTAAAGATTAAGTTTTTGCTTGGGATAAAAGAGGAATAACAGAAAATGTACAAATCCTAATATAAGCTGCGCAGCTGCGCACATGAGCATATAATTAAATCGCTCATTGGCGGTTCGTATTTTTGGAGCGAGTTTTTGGTAATCGCCTATCCAGGTCTGGAAGCCGTAAAAGTCGGTATAAACCTCAAAGAAATTGGAATAGTGGATAGTGATAAGATGCGGGTGGGTGTCGGCAAACCAGATTGGGATCAATTCTCTCCTTGCGGTCATTGCTTCCATTGCTTTTGCCGAATTGCCAACCGTGCCATAGCCACCAATAGGTTTCCCGTCCAGAAAAATCTCTGAAGCGCCATCGTGATTGATGCGTAATGATAGTTTTTTATTTACTAAACCTGTGTCGGCCCTGATCCACGAACCAAACCAGCCTACGCCGTGCCATCCGCGGGGGGCATTTTGATTTCCGAACCCCGTATAATGCAAGGTATCCCAGCCGGTTGTACTTACTTCGTGTTGCCGGGCTTTGGGTAATTCGCCCGGATGAAAAAACCAAAGCGAATCATTAAAATAGATCTCATGTGCTGCACCAAAACTACGGGAGTGTAACAGAATAGTATCCTGTGCATACGTGCTTTTCACAGCACACGCTAACAGCATGCACAATAAAAATGTACACCAACGGGTAAGCCTGTTTGAAAAGATACTTCCGTGATACATGAAATTAACAACTCGATCTGTGATAGTCAAAAATAATATTTTGACATGGGTTACCAATCTTGAACACCATTAAGTGCTTATGGTTTTGATAATTAGTATAATTATTGAGAAAAAATGAAGGGTAATGTGAAGCGCTGGTAAACCACGTACGTGGATGTTTGGCCAGATCACTATAAACAGAAAAAGCGGGTACATGGAAAAACCAGCCCCCGCTTTATCTAAAAACATTTCTGACAGTAATTATGCTGCAGAATTTTTCTTTTCAGTAACCTCTTTACGGATATCCGTAGCCAGCACTTTTAATTGTTGCATAGCGTTACGCAGCCTTGTTCCGGCAGCTTTGTTACCTTTTTCATAAAAGCTTGCCGCGTCAGCTTCTGCTGCTGCGATAACTTCTTTCACTTTTTCAAAATTTACCATTTTTTTATTTTTTAAGGCCGCAAATGTAGCCAATATTAGTTTACAGGCAAATGAAGTAGTTAAACAACAAAGCCTTTCTGCTTTTTTGAAACGGAAAGGCTTTGTTGTTATTGCAGGTAGTTATTTATTTAACCGCCCATTCATGAATGCCGGTTGAGTTATCAACAGGTAATTGAATTTCCATTTTCAAAGCGGTAGTTGCAACCGGTTCAAATGAAACCACGTTAAAACCGTCCTTACTTACGGTGTAAGGCGTGGTGTTTTTTACCGGAACCCACTGACCGTCTTTTTTATACAGGATTTTGTATGATACCGGGATGCGGCAGCCGCCCCATGGCCCATCATCATACCAGTAAACTTTCGATTCACTTACCGTATGCTCAGCATCAAAATCATACTGCACAAACTCATTGGTGTTTTTAGCGGGCCACCAGTGTAGGTATGGATAGTTGGTATCTTTTGAATCGGCTGGTTCATACTGGTCTTTAATGGCAGCAAACATGCGTACGTTTTTTAACGAAGCACTAACTTTACTGGTGCTGGCAATGGTAGGTGCCGGTTTTGGGCGTACTGCCGAAGCTTCATACGGGATCCAAACAGTCATTTCACTTGGCCCACGATTGGCCCAGGCGTAGTAGGGGATAGCCTTCACCATTTGATCTGTTTGTAAAATGCTGTCGGTTTTAAGCTGGCGTTTGGCGCTTTTTCCTTCAGCACTGATCACGTCAACACCATTGAGCAGGTCGGCATGATAATTAGCGTCGGCAATGGCGTTTTTATTGATCAGAATGTTTTGTACCAGGCTATCTTTGTTATCCGGACCTTCAAGGCAATAAACGATAGGGCCGCGTTCAAAGGCAAACCTGCCCCTGTCGTCCTTAACCTGTTGGTTAGCCAATACTTTTTCAGTTTCCATTGGTAACAAAAGGGAAACTTTATCACCTTTTTTCCAGGTACGTTTTAAGACGGCATATCCTTTTTCGGTTTCAAATGATTTTGCCTGCCCGTTGATCATCAGCGTAAGCGGAAAGGATTTTTTATCCATGAAGGTGTACAGGTCGCCCGGTACAGGTTGTTGCTTAGCCCAGCCGGGGATGCGTACCCTTAAAGTAAATTCGCCGGTTTTGTCTGGGTTAACGGTAATATCAACCCGGCCTTTCCATGGGTAATCTGTTTGCTGTACAATGTTTACGTTGCCCTCAGTAAGTTTGATATTACTTGAGTTGCTCATGAACAGGTTAATGTACAGGTCGTTTTTGTTTTTAGCATAAACATACCCAGGTAACGATGGTAAAAAGCGGGTCATGTTACTGATACAGCAGGCACAGCTGATCCAGGCACTGCGCTGGTGCTGGAACATAGATGCCAGCGGGTTGGGGTAAAAGAACCTGTTACCGCTTAGCGATACACCTGACAGCAGGCCGTTATAAAGCGTTCTTTCCAGCACGTCGATATATTTTGAATCACCATGCAGTAAAAACATCCTGTTGTTCCAGTAAACGTTGCCAATGGCTGCACAGGTTTCGGCATAGGCCGACATGTTAGGCAGTTGATATGCATCGCCAAAAGCTTCGCCGGCACCGGTTGCACCAATACCGCCGGTTATGTACAATTTTTTGGTTACTACATCGCTCCAGATATCATCAATGGCAGCCAGGTATTTGGTATCGCCGGTAAGTGCAGCAATATCGGCCATACCGGTGTACATATATGCAGCACGTACCGCGTGACCTTCTGCTTCATGCTGGTCAATCACTTTTTTATTAGCCTGGTTATAGGAATCGCCTTTTGGGCCGCGCACATCTAAGAAGAATTTGGCCAGATCAAGGTATTGCTTGTTGCCCGTAACCCGGTACATTTTTGAAAGGCCGATCTCTACTATCTGGTGACCCGGATATTCTTCAATTTTACCCGGCCCAAAGGTTTTAACCAATAAGTCGGCATTTTTTATAGCAATGTTGAGCAGCGTGCGTTTGCCGGTTGCCTGGAAGTGAGCGACGGCTGCTTCATATAGGTGGCCACAATTATACAGTTCATGGCTCAATATTTCTTCATTCACCCAGCGTTTGTCGCCAATCCATTCATGAGGCTTTTTGGCGTTAACTGTCCTGAAAGTATAAAGGTAACCATCAGGCTCCTGAGCTGCCCCAATAATAGTGATGAGGCTATCGATGGATTTGTCAAGCTGAGGGTTCTTTTTGTTTTGCATTGAATAGGATGCACCCTCAATGGCCTTGTACACATCAGTATCGTCAAACGGAAACTCGCTTAACTTATCACCATCCAGTTTTTTAGCTGCACGTAAAAAGTTATCCATGCGGCCATTGGCTTTGCATTGCGCCAGTACATAAGGAATGGTAACTGTAGCGTTTACCTCCATTTTAGGCTGCCAGAAGTTATCATTTACATGTACACTGGTAAATGCAACCGGTTGGATGGGATAATCCTTCTGCTGCGCCAATAGTGGGCTTGTGAGCGCTGCCAATGACAGGGAAAGCAAACAGGCCGTTTTTTTTGTATTGATCATGATCTTAAATTTCTTTGTTGATTATTGCTTAGTTTTTAACCATCCGGCTACCGTAAACAGGGCCTGCACTATTCTCTTTTTGCGGCAATAGCTTAACAGTTACCTTTTGTTTGCCTTTTGTTAGCTCAATAGGGAGGGTGTAGCTGATATCATAAAAGCGGCTTTCCTTGTACTGGTTCAAATCTTCAGTAGCCAGTTTTACGCCATCAATCAGGATATCAAATTTTCTGCCGCGGTTGTCCATGCCCCAATAGCTATTAATGAGCGTATTTTGCTCATTGGCATCAACCTTCATTTCGTATTGCAGGTAGCCGCCGTTTTCTGTCGACCGCCATTTCTTTTGATGGTCTTCGCCGGTAATAGCGTTTTCACCGCTGAAGTTATGGTCGCGCTCGGGCTGCATTTCGCCTATGCGTAAAATATCCATGGTGCGGGCTTCCAGTTCCTGCTGTTTTTTCTTTTGCTCATCATACGCTTTTTGCTGCACAACCCAGGCCTGTGGGGTAAATACGTCCCAATAAACAGAATAGTATTCATTTTGAGTTTGATTGAAAGGGATCAATGTAACTTCCTCAGGCTTTGAAATATTCACCGTGCGGAAGCTCAATTGTTTTTTATCAACCATCTGTAGCCACTGGTTAGGGTCGGTTTCGCTGGTCACAAACACAGGAACGCCTTTCAACGGATCAGGCTCGGTATTGCCTAAAACGCCTGCAAGCAATACAGGGCCGTAAAACACGGCACGCCTGTTAGCATTATCGGGCATGGCTTCGGTATAAAGCTTTTCGGGTGTTGTAAATTCAATTTTATCGTTGTCGTTCCATTTGCGGTTTAAAACGATATAGCCCTGGTCATCCGTTGTTGCTGTTTGCGCTTTTCCGTTGATGCTGATGGTGGCATTATTAGTCCATTTTGGTTTGCGGACGCGGATAGCCAACGTAACAGGCTTTTTGGTATTCACCGTAAATGAGATGTGATCATCATTAGGGAAACTACTTTCTTGCTTTACCGATAAGCCTTTTGAAGCCCAGTTAAGCACCGATGGGATAAACAGGTTTACATATAAACTGCCATCAGCGCCTTTAAAGTAGATACTTTCGTTGTATTTAACATGGTTTTCCATGCCCGAACCAACGCAGCAGGTAAAATCATCAAAAGGAGTGCTGTAATGTTTGGTTCCGCCCATTCTTAGCGGTACAAAGTAGCACATCATCCCATCAGCATGGTTTTGAGAGGCGAGGATGTGATTGTATAGCGCTTTTTCATAATAATCCATCAGCATGGCCGAAGGTTCAACCGCAAACAAATGCCGGGTTAATTTCAGCATGTTGTAGGTGTTGCAGGTTTCGGTAGTGTTTTCGGTAAGCTTATCGTTCAGCTTGTCAGCATCGCTCAGGTATTCATAATTACTGTTGCCACCAGTAGCATAAGAATGATGGTTTACTATGGTTTCCCAAAAGAAATCGGCTATGGCTTTGTCTTTTTTATCGCCGGTAATTTCATACCTGCGTGCACTGGCTATAATTTTAGGGATCTGAGTGTTAGAGTGTTTGCCCTGTAGTATATCCTGTTTTTGCGACAGCGGGTCAAGGATCTTTTTATCATAAAATTTGTACGATAGCTCCAGGTATTTTTTATCGCCGTTGATGGAGTAAAGATTGACCAATGTTTCGGCCATGCCGCCGTATTCGCATAGCAGCATTTTTTGCAGTTTTTCGTCATCAAGGTTTTTGATGGTTTCGCCTGTCCAGTCGGCCATGCCTTTACATACTTTTAAGGCCTCGGCATTATTACAATATAAATAAGCATCAAGCAAACCTGCCATAACCTTATGCACCGTATACCATGGCGACCAGCCACCATTCAGGTCGAACCCACGCGAACGGATATCGCCTTTGGCAACTTCGGCCCAAACGGTATCTTCTTTAGGGATAGCTCCTACGTAACCGGTTTTACGGGCAACCTGGCATTCATCAAGCTCTTTAACTATATAGTTTACACGTTTTAAAAATTCAGGATTACGGGTTGACGCATAGTGCATGGAAATAGCCGACAGGTAATGCCCCATCGTATGCCCGGCTAAACCTGATGATTCCCAGCCTTCGTACATTTTACCTTTTGGTTTAAGGCCCGAATGTGAGCGGAAGGCCGAAAGTAACCTGTCGGGCTCTATAGATAACAAGTAAGCCGCATCAACATCCATGGCTTTTTTAAAAGGGCTCTCCAGTAATTGAACATCCTTTAAATTAAATGAATAAGCTTTAACCGGAACCACCGGTTTTATTTTTATCCGGGTGTCGTTCCATTCGGGTACGTAGGATTGTGCCTGTATTGTTTGCGCCCCCGCTAAGCAGGCCACAAGGCATAAGTTCAATTTAAACCACTTTTTTATTAGCATGATATATTCGTGTAACTGTAATAATAACTATCAACTAAATTAGTGTGCTTTGCACAAGTATTTTGAATGATATTTTGCAGTTGATAGCAGGATTTTACCCGTTTTTTTAACGTATTGGTTGTTTATAGTAAGTTTCTAATTAACGAAAGAGGCCAGCCGGCAAAATATTAACGTATTTACCAATTTTATATAAATATAATATCAAATTAATGCTATTGTAACAGGAATGTTAAGATATGGGCAGTATTGGCAAATTTCTTAAAAAAATGAGGGGCGTTGCGCGGATAGTTTTACGTGTCTGAAATACAGCGTGTAATAAATAGTCTTTAACCCCAAAATTTAATTTATGAAGTTTAAACAATTACTAAAGAGGTTCATTTTGCCTTTACTAAGTGTGTTTGTGTTTTGCTACAGCACTTACGCGCAAACGGTAACATTAAAAGGAAAGGTAACCGACGAGAAGGGCGAGCCTATAGCCGGCGCTTCTGTTAGAATAAAAAATACAAGCACAGGCTCAGTTACCAATGCCGGTGGTTTGTTCAGCCTTAGTTATACCGGGCAAGGAACATTAGTTATAACTGCCATCGGTTTTACCGGGCATGAAGTTAAGTTAACTGGCCAAACACAAGTTAATGTAGCTTTAGTAGAAGACAATAAGGTGCTTAACGAAGTTGTTGTTACCGCACTTGGTATAAAACGCGACAAAAGGATACTAACCTACAGTACCCAGGAAATTAAAGGCGATGCGCTTGTGCAATCAAAGGAACCCAACCTGGTAAATGCCTTAGCTGGTAAAGTCGCCGGTGTGCAGGTAACAAGCTCATCGGGTACGCCAGGAAGTTCAGCAAGGATCGTAATCCGTGGTGGATCTTCAATTTACGGTACTAATGAGCCTTTAATGGTTATTGATGGTGTGCCGGTTGATAACACAGAAACAGGTAATCTTAACTCAGGGCCGGGAACTAACCGTATTGCTGATATTGATCCATCTATTATAGCCAGTACCAACGTATTGAAGGGCGCAGCTGCTACCGCGCTTTATGGCTCAAAAGGAGCAAATGGCGTTATTATTATCACAACTAAAAGCGGTGGCCTGACTAAAAAACCACTTATAACTTTTACATCTGATTTTTCTTTTGAAAATCCATTATTGCCGCAAATTCAAAGCAAGTATTCGCAAGGCACAAACGGTATTTACTATGATGGTGTAAATCAAAAAACAAGCACCTCATGGGGAGCCAAAATGGATACCCTGAAAATAAACGGGCAGCCTGCAAAGGTTTATAACCAGTCTGATCTGTTCTTTAAAACCGGTCATACTTATAACAATACTGTAAACATTGGCGGCGGCAATGACAATTCTGCTTACCTCGTTTCGTACTCAAATTTAAACCAGCAGGGTACAGTACCAACAACCAAATTTTTGCGTAATACCTTCTTTGCAAAATATAGTGCGCAGGTGCTTAAAAACCTGAATACTACCTTTCAGTTAAATTATTCCAATTCACAAAATGACAGGCTGCCTGAAGGTTACGCGTTGGAAAGCCCGGTTTGGACAATTTTTACAGCGCCGGTTTCATATAATTTGCAGCCTTATTTAAATGCCGATGGAACCCAGCGTTTATACCGTTTCTCCAGAAATAACCCATACTGGGTATTGGATAACATCAAAAATCATTCGGGCGTTAACAGGTTTTTACCAACTTTTACTGCCGATTATAAACCTTTACCATGGTTAACCATTACTGAAAGGTTTGGCGCTGATATTTACACCGAAATGGACAGGTACCATGAATCAACCCAATCGGTATCAAACCCCAATGGTAGGCTCGTTGATCAGAATATTAACTATCGTCAGTACAACAACGACCTGTTGATCAGTGCAAATAAGCAATTTGGTGATTTTAATTTGGATGTTGTTTTGGGTAATAACCTTATCTCAAACTATTCAGAAAATACATATGCAAATGGCGTAGGTTTAACTGTACCTGGTTTGTATAATATGGCTTCGGCATCAACAGTTACTTATAAAGAGGCTTCGTACTTACAACGCAAAGTTGGTTTTTACCTGCAATCAAACATAGAGTATAAGCGCTTCCTTTTACTATCGTTAACAGGAAGGTATGATGGTAATTCGGTATTGTCGACAGACCATAGCTTTTATCCGTATGGCTCTGCCGCCGGTAGCTTTATCTTCTCAGAATTTTTTAGCCCGGAATTTTCTAAAGTGATGAACCTGGGTAAAGTAAGGGTTTCATATGGTACTGTTGGAAATGACGGCAGCATAGGTGCATACAGTTTATTAACACCATATAATAGCGCAACTATACGTAATCTTATATTCCCTTATGCAGGGCAGGCCGGCTTTTTGAAAAGTGATGTACTTGGTAACCCCAATCTGAAAAACGAACGTATTAACGAGTTTGAAGCAGGGTTTGAAGCTGGTTTTTTTAATAATCGTATCAGCCTTGAAGCCTCATTCTACAGCAAAAAAACAATTGATGGGATCATCCCAACAGTGGCCCTTGCGCCATCAACAGGTTATGCTTACACAAGTGTAAATTCGGCTATAATGCGTAATAAGGGTATCGAAATATTGTTAAATATTACGCCGGTAAAAAGCCGTGATTTTAACTGGGACCTTACCTTGAATTTTACACGTAACCGGAATAAAGTATTATACATTGATAAAGACCTGTCATTGATTAGCAATGGCTTTACCAATGTTGTAGTTGGGCAGCCTTATGGTGTGATATACGGTACCCGCTACGCCCGTAATGCTGCAGGTAAGTTGTTGATTGATGATACAGGCCTTCCTTATGCCGACGATACACAGGGTATAGTAGGTAATATTAACCCTAACTGGCTTGGTGGTATCAACAATAATTTCAGGTACAAACAATTCATTTTCAGTTTCTTTTTTGATATCAAGCGCGGGGGAGATATCCAGAACAACGTTGATGGCTACGGCTATTTTTATGGTACACCAAAAGTTACCGAAAACCGTGGCTTAAGGGTGGTTGATGGTGTAAATGCAACTACTGGGCAGCCAAACACTGTTGCAGTTAACGGCCAGACTTATTATCAGCGTGCAAACGGCGTTTTGGAATCTGTTATTCAGGATGGCAGCTATGTAAAACTGCGTAACGTAAGTTTAGGCTATACTTTAAAGCCATCATGGTTAAGCAGAAGCCCTTTCAAATCGGCAACATTTAGTGTAACCGGCCGCAATCTTTGGATCCATGCTCCGCATTTTACCGGCGGCGACCCCGAAGTTAGCTCATTTGGCTCTTCAAACGGATCACAGGGGATCTATTCATTCTCAACTCCAACTTCAAGATCAGTTGATTTTAGCCTGAAAGTTACCCTATAATTTAAATCATTAATAAGAAATTGTCATGAAAAATAAATATATCACGTTAATAACATGCGCGTTGGTAAGCTTTACGGGCTGTAAAAAATACATTAATGTAAACCAGGACCCCAACAGGCCTATAGATGTTAAGGAAGCGCAGGTCCTTGCCCCGGTTGAGGCAGCCATATCGCAAAATATTAATGCCGCGGGTGGCGGTAACCTTGCCATAGTATTGCAGCAATACCTGCAGGTAATAGCTTTGAATCAGGTACCGCCAAATTTTGGCACCTACCTCATGTACCACCAGGATATGGATGGTGACTGGTACAACTTCTATACGCAGGTGATGAATAACCTTGTACTGTTAAACAAAAAAGCAGAGGCCGATGGCAACGCTAATTACGCTGGCATATCAAAAATATTACTCGCATACACGCTTGGCTCGGCTACCGATGTCTGGGGCGATGTGCCGTTTTCAAAAGGCTTTCAAGGTATTGCAAACGTTGCCCCGACTTATGATAGCCAGGAATCGGTTTATGGGCAGATTCAAACCCTGCTTGATAATGCGATTGCCGATATTGCTAAAAACACAATTACGGTACCTACGGGCGATGATTTTTACTACGCCGGCGATATGAAGAAATGGAAAAAGGCGGCTTATACATTAAAGGCGCGTTATTATATGCACTTGACCAAGGCTCCGGGGCATACGGCAGCAGCGCAGGCACAACTGGCCCTCACTGCCCTTGAAAACGGTATGGTAAGTAATGATGACGACATGAAAATGCCTTTCAGCGGTGCAGCAGGTGCTGAAAACCCTTGGCAGCAAAACTTTTTACCGGGCTCAACACTGGTACTGGCATCAACATTTGTTGATGGTTTTGCAACCAGGAAAGATCCCCGCTTATCAAAAATGGTAGCTCCTGCAATTGAAGGTGGTTTATACACCGGAAGGGTGATCGGCTCGGACGATATTGGTAGTTTGGAGTCGTATTCATTGGGTGGCGCTTTTTATGCAAGCACAAACTCAAATAACTACATTGTTACTTACTCTGAAGCGTTATTTTTAAAAGCAGAAGCTACATTTGTACTATCGGGCGCTACAGCTGCACAGCCGGTTTATTCGCTGGCTGTTAAATCGCATATGTCAAAACTGGGTATTACTGATGCCGTTGCGGATAGCTACTTAACTTCAAGGGGAACGCTTACCACTGCCAACGCCATGAAGCTCATTATTGAGGAAAAGGTTGTAGCTAACTTCCTGTCGATGGAGAACTATACCGATTGGAGGCGTACAGGCTATCCGGCCTTAACCAAGGTTAAAAATGCCTTGTCCGATATTCCGCGCAGGGTGTTGTATCCTCAAACAGAAATGACTGCAAACCCGCAGCCGCAGCAAAGTGCTAAGCTTACTGACAGGGTTTGGTGGGATGCGCAATAGGCATTATTTAGCAGGCAACTTGTCCGTAGGTGGCATTATATGTTAAAATACGGTTAGTGTCTGCTAAATTGTTAAATAAACGATAATAAGTACTATTTTAATTTTGTGAAAAATAATATACAATGATAAATTTTGATTGGAAAGGCGTACTCCCTGCAGTAACTACTAAATTTACAGATAATGACGAGCTTGATTTTGATGCTTTTGATATAAACTTGAATGCCCAGCTTGAAGCAGGTGTTGACGGATTTATATTAGGCGGCTCATTAGGTGAAGCAAGCGTTTTAAGCGATGATGAGAAATTCGCTTTGCTTGCCCACACTGTTGAGTTTGTTGAAGGAAAAGTTCCTGTTATATTGAATATTGCCGAGCAAACTACCAAAGCGGCTGTTGCGTATGCTCAAAAAGCACTTGATAAAGGTGCCGACGGCCTGATGTTATTGCCGCCTATGCGTTACAATAGCGAAGCGCGCGAAACGGTTGCTTACCTTACAACTATTGCAAAAAGTACCGAACTGCCAATCATGATCTACAACAACCCTGTTGATTATAAGATTGAAGTTACTTTAGATATGTTTGCCGAGCTTGCTGCCTATGATAATATCCAGGCAGTAAAAGAATCAACCCGCGATGTATCAAACGTTACCCGTATGATCAATCGTTTTGGTGACAGGTACAAGATCTTTACCGGTGTTGATCCGCTGGCTATGGAAAGCCTTGTGATGGGTGCTGATGGCTGGGTTGCAGGTTTGGTTGATGCTTTCCCTAAAGAAACTGTTGCTATTTACCGTTTGGTTAAAGCAAAAAGGTATGATGAGGCATTGACTATCTACCGTTGGTTTTTACCAGTACTTGAGTTGGATATCCATCCTAAATTGGTACAGTACATTAAACTGGCCGAAGTTGCAACCGGTATAGGTACAGAAAATGTGCGTGCGCCGCGTTTGCCATTAATTGGTGCTGAGCGCGAAAAAGTTCAAAAAATCATAAATGATGCTCTTGCCGTAAGGCCGGAATTGCCTGTAGGCAGCTGGGGTAAATTAACCGAAGTAGCGTTATAATAACATATGGCAAGTAAAACTTTCTTTTGTGTTGATGCCCATACCTGTGGCAATCCTGTAAGGCTGGTGGCCGGCGGCGGTCCCACGCTTAAAGGCGATAATATGAGCCAGAAACGCCAGCACTTTTTAAAGGAGTACGACTGGATCAGGACAGGCTTAATGTTTGAACCTCGCGGGCATGATATGATGTCGGGCAGTATCCTGTATCCGCCTCATGATCCGGAAAACGATGTTGCTGTTTTGTTCATTGAAACCAGCGGTTGCTTGCCTATGTGTGGTCACGGAACTATCGGTACGATAACCATTGCTATTGAGGAAGGGCTGATCCAGCCTAAAACTCCGGGTATAGTGCGTATGGAAGCACCTGCCGGTCTGGTGCTTATTGAGTACAAGCAGGAAGGCAAAAAAGTAACCTCGGTAAAACTCAGGAATGTGGCGGCTTATCTTGCTGCAACTGATCTGCAGGTGGAATGCCCGGATTTAGGTACGCTCACCATTGATGTATCGTACGGTGGTAATTATTACGCTATTGTTGATCCTCAGCCTAATTTTAAAGGCATTGAAGATTATACCGCAGGACAGCTGATAGCCTGGAGCCAGGTATTGCGTAAGCGCATTAACGAAAAATACCAGTTCGTGCACCCGCAGGATCCTACTATCAATACCTGTACCCACATTCTTTGGGCTGGTGCAACGTTATCGGCAGATGCTACTGCGCGTAACGCAGTGTTTTATGGCGATAAAGCTATCGACAGGTCGCCTTGCGGCACGGGTACTTCTGCCCGTATGGCGCAATGGTTTGCCAAGGGTAAACTGAAAGTAGGTGAGCCTTTTATTCATGAAAGTATCATCGGCAGTAAGTTTATTGGCAAGGTTGAGGATGTGGTTAAGATCAATGATTTTGATGCCATCATACCAAGTGTGGAAGGCTGGGCCAAAGTATATGGTTACAACACCATCAAGATAGATGATGATGATCCTTATGCTCACGGTTTCCAGGTGATATAACGTATCCCCAAACGTCATTGCGAGGAACGAAGCAATCCCCGATTGGCAGGCCCGCCCTGTATAGTTTGGGATTGCTTCGTTCCTCGCAATGACGTTCTGGTTTAATAGATTCTGGTCATGTTTCCTCAGGGTCTCTCGCAGAGGACCCTGAGGTTTACCGCTTTCTAAACATCTAACAGGATATTTTGAACAGCCTATCTGCATGGTGTATACATCAGGGTCCTCTCCGAGAGACCCTGATGGGGCGTTTAATAGATTTTTAAAAAGAATTATTAACAAGCTTTCGGCTTTCCGCCTTAAGCTTTAAGCTACAAAAAAATGGCAAAGGTGCTGATAATAGGAGGTGGGATAGTAGGGCTTAGTTCGGCTTATTATTTACAAAAGGCAGGGCATGAGGTTACTGTGCTTGATAAGAGCGATATGACCGATAGCTGCTCATACGGAAACGCCGGTATGATTGTGCCAAGCCATTTTATCCCGCTGGCAACTCCGGGTATGGTTTCCCAGGGCATCAAGTGGATGTTTAACAGCAAAAGCCCCTTCTACGTAAAGCCGTCCTTAAATCCCGAATTGATATCATGGGGATTGAAATTTTTAAAGAAAGCCAATGCCGCGCATGTTGAAAAATCAGCTGTTCCGTTAACGGAGCTTTCATTGCTCAGCAAAAAACTTTATGAGGACCTGAGCAAGGAACCCGGCTTTGATTTTGACCTGGTGGAAAAAGGCATCCTGATGTTTTATAAAACTGAAAAGGCCGGCGAAGAAGAGGCGCACATGGCCGAAAAGGGGAGGGAATTAGGTTTGGATATGGCAGTGCTTAGTATTGCTGACTGTAAAAAACTCCAACCAAAATTGGAACTTGATGTGTTAGGCGCGGTACATTACCGTTGCGATGCACACCTGTCGCCAAACAAGCTAATGGCTGCTTTGATCAAACACCTGAAAGCTGTTGGTGTGAAGCTGGTTACCAATAAAGAGGTTACTAAAATTGAAACCAAAGGCGGTAAAGTTAGCAAAGTATTGGCAGGCAATGAGGAGTTTACTGCCGATGAATACATTATTGCGGGCGGTTCATGGTCGCCGGCTATAGGCAAACTGCTGGGTCTGAAGATCCTGCTTATGCCGGGTAAAGGTTATTCTTTTAATGTAAAGGATGATACCGAAATGATGCACATCCCGGCTTTACTGGCCGAAGCCCGTGTTGCTATTACCCCAATGAATGGCGGCTTGCGCTATGGTGGTACCATGGAACTTGATAAAATCAACGACCGCATTAACATGAACCGTGTAAAAGGGATTGTTGAATCGGTGCCAAAGTATTTCCCGGGTTTAAAGCCTGCTGTTCCTGAGCAAAAGGACATTTGGTTCGGTTTCCGGCCTTCGTCTGCCGATGGCTTGCCTTATATCGGTAAAAGCAGGCAGTACGGCAATCTTACTGTTGCGACGGGGCACGGCATGATGGGGCTAAGCCTTGGCGCGGCAACCGGTTTGCTGGCAAGTGAAATTATATCGGGCAAACCGACTACTATCGATATCAAAGCATTTGCTCCCGAAAGATCTTAATTTAAACAATTGGTTACCCTTCCGGCTTGCCGGAAAAACAGAACCGCTCATCGCCCCTGATGAGCGGTTTTTTGCTTTAACGGGTGTGGTTTTTATTACCTGGGTCATAAAAATCGTATTAAAAACCGATTTTCTGCGTAAATCAGGTGGTTTTGATAAAATGATTAATAGTTGTTTAATTGACAATTAAAGGTATTTTATTCGGTCAAATTACGAATGAATCAACTATAGTTTTGCTTTTAAGTGTTTGTATAACATTTAATTGATTTTTTATTTGCTGGTTAAAAGCAGGTTTTTCGGTCAATTTTAGCAGGGGTATCAACCATAAATTACCAAATATTGCCCGTATTTTATCCTTTTAACTGCATTTGTTGGTAAATTAAGTTAAGTAATTGTAAATTCAACAAGTATTAAACAATGTAGCAGATGAAAGTTTTACAATTTACCATCCCGGTTCCGCACGATAAAAGTGTGATTGCAGAAAAGGTTTGTTTGCCTTATCATTATCCCTACCTGCACCGCCACAAAGAAATTCAGCTTACCTGGATCCAGCAGGGTGAGGGCACGTTGATAGCCGGAAATAACATGCATGATTACTCTGCCGGCGATCTGTTTTTGATAGGTGCCAACCTGCCGCATGTGTTTAAAAGCAACCCCGAATACTTTGCGCCCAACGCCAATAAACAGATAGAAGCGCTTACTATATTTTTTAACCCGGAAGGGGCTTTGGCGCCGCTGTTTAATTTGCCCGAGCTTAAACCCAGTCTCATATTTATGCAGCAGCACCAGCAGGGCTTTAAATTGCCGCATTCTGTTGTTGATAAAGTATCGCAGATCATGATCGCATTGCAAAAGGCTTCCGGCCCCGATCAGCTTATCCAGTTTTTTCATTTGCTTAAAGGGCTTACCAATATCAAAGGAAAACTTGACCCTTTATCAACTTACGGCAACCTGCCGGGCATTACCGAAAATGAAGGGATCAGGATAGGTAATATCTACAACTACATTATGCAGCACTACAGCGAGCCAATTACGCTGGAGGATGTAGCTAAAGTTGCCTATATGACGCCTGAGTCGTTTTGCAGGTATTTCAAAAAGCATACAGGCCATACCTTTATTTCTTTCCTGAACGAGATCCGTATCAACGAGGCCTGCAAAAAGCTCATCGCGCATAAGTTTGAAAGCATCAATACCGTAGCTTATAAATGCGGCTTTAAAAGCATCACCAACTTTAATAGGGTATTTAAATGCGTAATTGGTAATTCGCCCCGCGGTTATCTCGACTCTTACAACAATAATCTCATCAGCCTTAACAGAGCTGCAAGCTAAATACAGCGCGCTTTATTATTTAATCAAACATACCACCATATTGTGTTTATACATCCCTCTAAAACTGTAAAAGGGCTAATTTTTTGCGCCCTTACTATTGGTACCCTGAGTTTAAATGCGCAAACTGCCGCGCCGGGCAATTTGTATGAGCAAACCAGCGAAATAGCCGGTACCATTATCAGGTACGGGCAGGATATGAATGCCATACATGATTTTTATTCGCCTTACAATGTTAATGAGCGTGGCGAAGATCAGTACAAGCAGGATGTCATTAACTCGCCCGAGCAGCGTAAGAGGCTCATTGAGGTTGATAATGATTACCTGAAACAACTGGATCAGACAGATTTTAACGCCCTGAGCATTTACGGAAAGGTGGATTATATCCTGCTGAAGAAACGCATCAACTTTGATCTGAAAGACCTGAAGAAGGAAGAAGACCTGTACAGCCAGGCTGCTAAATACATTTCATTTGCCGATGAGATCTACTCGCTGGAGCAAAAACGCCGCCGCGGAACATTTGTAGATGGCGAAAAGGTTGCAGGCGATTTGAACAAGATCCTGAAAGAACTTAAGGCCGATACTACGGCTTTTCATAAACTCCCTTCGTTGGATATGCCCGTGGCTAAAGTAACTAAAGCAGCTTTAGTGGGATTAAGAGGTCGCTTGAAAGATTTCTTCGGCTTTTATAATAAATACGATCCATCATTTACCTGGTGGGTGCCCGAACCATACAAGGCGCTTGATAGCGCGCTGGGCAGGTACAGCGAACTGGCTATCAGCAAAGGCAAGATAAATACCAGCCAGAAAAGCGATAGCAGCGGAATAAAAGGCGTGCCAATTGGCAGGCAGGAGCTGATTAACCAGCTACAGGCCGAAATGATCCCTTATACACCCGAAGAGCTTATTAAACTTGCCAACAAAGAGTTTGCCTGGTGCGATAAGGAAATGCTGAAGGCATCGCAGGAAATGGGTTTCGGCAACGATTGGAAAAAAGCCCTCGAAAAAGTAAAGAACAGTTATGTTCCGGTAGGTCATCAGCCTGAACTAATTGTTAAACTATACAATGATGCTCTTAGCTTTATCAAAGAACGCGACCTGATCACGATACCGCCGCTTGCCGAAGAAACCTGGGGCATGGTAATGATGTCGCCGCAAAGGCAGCTGGTTAATCCATTTTTCACCGGTGGCAAGGAGATCAGTATCTCGTACCCAACCAATACCATGCAGTATGACGACAGGCTGATGAGTATGCGCGGCAATAACCCTTACTTTTCAAGGGGAACTGTGCAGCATGAACTGATCCCCGGTCATAACCTGCAATATTTTATGAACAGTCGTTATAAAGCTTATCGCCAGGATTTCGGGACGCCATTTGCGGTTGAAGGCTGGGCTTTATACTGGGAGCTATTGTTGTACGACAAAGGCTTTGCCAAAACTCCTGAAGAACGTGTAGGCATGCTGTTTTGGCGCATGCACCGTTGTGCAAGGATCATATTTTCGCTCAACTATCATTTGGGCAACTGGACTCCGCAGCAATGTATTGACTTTTTGGTTGACCGTGTAGGCCATGAACGTGCCAACGCCGAGGGCGAAGTGAGGCGCTCGTTTGAAGGGGGCTACAGTCCGCTTTACCAGGTAGCTTACCTGTTAGGTGGTTTGCAATTGACAGAACTAAGAAAAGAACTGGTTGACAGTGGCAAAATGACCTACAAACAATTCCATGATGCCGCCATTAAAGAAAACCTGATCCCGGTTGAGATGCTTCGTGCTACCTTAACCAACCAGGCTTTAACTAAAGATTTTACAACAAGCTGGAAGTTTTACGATTTCGGAAGCAAATAGTTAATAAAACAGCATTAATGGAAGGCTTTAAGCTTATGCTTTCAGCTTTTAGCTATAAAAAAAATTATGGAGAACAGCACTTCTTTTAAGCCTTCGTTGCGGTTAATGGATGCCACCATGCTGGTGGCGGGCAGTATGATAGGCTCCGGTATTTTTATTGTGAGCGCCGATATTACCCGCAATGTGGGCAGCGCAGGCTGGCTGCTATTTGTCTGGCTCATCACCGGTTTTATGACCCTTACCGCCGCCCTGAGTTACGGCGAACTGAGTGCCATGTTCCCGAGGGCGGGCGGCCAATATGTTTATCTAAAGGAAGCTTACAGTCCTTTAGTTGGTTTTTTATATGGCTGGAGCTTTTTCACCGTGATCCAAACGGCTACCATAGCGGCAGTAGGTGTGGCCTTCGCCAAGTTTACCGCGTACCTCATCCCGCAATTAAGTGAAAGCCTTGTCGCTGTCGATCTCGGCTTTGTGACCATATCACCGGCGCAACTGCTTTCGATTATCGTGATTGTATTTTTAACTTATATTAATACCCGCGGCGTTAACAGCGGCAAAATTGTGCAGACTATTTTCACCATGGCCAAGTTGCTGAGCTTGCTGGGTTTAATTGTGTTCGGCCTGTTTTCTTTAAAAGCTTCGGTATGGAATGAGAACTGGAAAAACGCCTGGAGCATGCATAGCCTCAGCGCGAATGGTTCTATCGCTTCGTACACCACTATTGCTGCTTTAGGCGCAATCGCATCGGCAATGGTTGGTTCCATATTCAGCAGCGATTCATGGAACAACGTAACCTTTATAGCAGGTGAGATCAAAAATCCGAAAAGAAATATCGGTTTAAGTCTGGCCCTGGGTACGCTGATTGTAACAGTGATTTACATTTTAACCAATGTGATGTATACAGGCGTACTTTCCCTGCATGACATAGCCTCGGCCGATAAGGACAGGGTAGGCGTTGTGGCTTCACAGCACATCTTTGGCAGTTCGGGTACAGTGATCATCGCCTTACTAATCATGGTATCCACCTTTGGCTGTAACAACGGGCTGATCATGTCGGGTGCAAGGGTTTATTATTCTATGGCTAAAGACAGGCTTTTCTTTAAAAAAGTAGGCACGCTGAATAAGAACTCGGTACCGGGCTTTGGTCTGTGGCTGCAATGCGTTTTTGCCTGCCTGTGGAGCCTGAGCGGTAAATACGGCGATCTGCTGGATATGATCTCGTTTGTGGTCGTGGTTTTTTATGTGCTTACCATCATCGGGATTTTTATCCTTCGCAAAAAAATGCCCAATGCCGAGCGCCCTTATAAAGCTTTCGGTTACCCGGTGCTGCCCGTTATCTATATTATTATGGGGATAGCTTTTTGCCTGTTGCTCATCAAATACAAACCGGCTTATACCTATCCGGGCCTCATCATCACATTAACCGGCATTCCGGTTTATTACCTGATAGGCGGCAGCAAACAACGCAAAGTCGCCGAGCTCCCTGTTGAAAGTTTATAGACTATCATTCATGAAAAAGATCTTATCGCTGCTATGGCTTATCACCATGGGCATAGCAGCTCATGCTCAAAACGGAAATTTTGTTAAACTAAGCACTGCTAAGTTTTCAACCGGTAATGACGCTACCTGGAAAGAAACCGGTTTTAACGATACACAATGGAAAAATATTAAAGTTGGCGATGTATGGCAGGAGCAGGGCTACCCGGACTATCATGGCGTTGCCTGGTACCGCATCCACGTGGTTATTCCATCGTCATTAAAAAAACAATCGGTTTGGGGCGATAGCCTGCGGGTATTCCTTGCCCATGTTAATGATGTTGATGAAACTTATTTTAACGGCAAGCTGATTGGAAAAACAGGCGCGTTCCCCGAAGATAAAGGCGGTTATTTGAGCAAATGGCCCGCAGTACGTAATTATTGCGTAGCAGCAAATGATCCGGCTATTAAATGGGACGCGGAAAATATCATCGCTATTAAAGTGTACGATGGTGGCGGTTCGGGCGGTATTTTTATGGGTGCACCTTATATCGATATGCTCGAAAAATTTGACGGCATTGTTTTTACCCAAACCGAGATCAGCTTTTTACCCAATGCGCAGTCCGTACGCAAATTGACTATAGGTAATAGTTTTAAAACCAATATCACAGGCAAATTTCAATATCGGATAGTTGACCAGGTTACTCAAAAAACGATTGCTGAAAAAACTGTAAACGCAAACCTGTTACCATTGGGCAAGGAAACTTATACGCTTGCCTTTCCGCATCGTGAGGGTATCAAGCTGTTTTATGAATTTACTGAAAACGCATCCGGCAAAACCAAAACTTTTACTGAGATAGCCCCGTATCTGCTTACTCCCCAAGCACCGCATAAACCGATGATCAACAGCGCGGGAGTTTTAGGTGTGCATCCGGGTTCGCCGGTACTTTTCAAGATCCCGGCAAGCGGGCAAAAGCCGTTAAAGTTTACAGTTAAAAATCTGCCTCAAGGTTTAAGCTTCGACCCTAAAACAGGCATCATAACCGGTATTGCACCCAAGGCCGGCGATTACCGGGTATCAGTTTCCGTAAGCAATAATTTAGGGAAAGATGAAAAAAAATTGAGCATTAAATCGGGCAAATTGCTGGCGCTTACCCCTCCCATGGGCTGGAACAGCTGGAATTGCTGGGGATTAAATGTAAGTGACGAAAAGGTAAGGCTCTCGGCCAAAGCTATGGTAGATAAAGGGCTCACCGAATACGGCTGGAATTACATTAATGTTGATGACGGCTGGCAGGCAACTACAAGACAACGAGACGGAGAAATAGCACCCAATGAAAAATTTCATGATATGAAAGCTTTAGGGGCGTATCTGCATCAGCAAGGCTTAAAGTTTGGTATTTATTCATCCCCGGGTGCTAAAACCTGTGGCGGATACCTGGGTTCGTTGGGACATGAGGGGCAGGATGCCGGCACTTATTTTAACTGGGGCGTTGATTATTTGAAGTACGACTTGTGCAGCTATTCGGATCAAACAGCGGGTGATACCACGCTGTTCGCCCAGCAAAAGCCGTACATGGTAATGCGCGATGAACTGGCGAAGCAACAGCGTGACATTGTTTACAGCATTTGCCAGTACGGCATAAAAGACGTTTGGAAATGGGGTGCGCAAATGAACGGAAACCTGTGGCGCACTACCGAGGATATTACTGATACCTGGGAAAGTCTTTACGGCATCGGCTTTAGCCAAACCAATAATGCGGCCTATGCTGCGCCGGGAGGTTGGAATGACCCCGATATGCTCATTTTAGGTAGGGTAGGCTGGGGCGAAAACCTCCATCAAACCAACTTAACGCCCTATGAGCAGTACACCCACATGAGCTTGTGGAGCCTTTTATCAGCGCCGCTATTGATTGGTTGCGATATGGATAAGCTTGATGAGTTTACCCTTAATCTGCTAAAAAATCGCGAAGTAATTGCCATTGATCAGGATGTGGCAGGCAAACAAGCCGAGCGTTTGATTAACGATAAACAGATCCAGGTTTGGGTTAAACAACTGGCTGATGGGAGTAAAGCGATTTGCATCTTTAACCTCGGCGAAAAATATTCAAGGTACGATCTTTATCTCAAAAGCATAAAAATGGGAAAGGCTAAAGTGCTGCGCGATATCTGGCAGCAAAAAGATATCGCCAAAAATGTTACTGCAGTATCCTGCAATATCCCGCCGCATGGTGTAAGGCTTTATAAAGTGATGTAAGCCGTTGATTATTTGGTTATTGATAATTGTCGTAGTTGCCCGTTTTTTAATTCTTTTTTCAGGTTTAGGAAATAAATAAGATAAAATCCTGCTATAACTGGTTAGTAATCTTCACCCCATATTATTCAATGTTAGATATATTTGCTCTCGCATAATAATGGCTTAAGCCATTCATTTTTCATTAAAATATCTGCTATGGCTAACAAGTTTAAAGAAGAAAGCGTTGAAGAAATAAATATCATCATGCAACAATCGCAAAGCGCGTTTGAGGCTTATCAAAAAACAAGTGCCGAAGAAAAAGCCTTGTTTTTAGAAGCTATTGCTAATGAAATAGAAGCACTGGGTGATGTCCTGTTGCAAAAAGCATCAGAAGAAACTAACCTTCCTTTGCCCCGCTTAACGGGCGAACGCGGTCGCACAACAAGCCAGCTGCGTATGTTTGCAGGCATGCTGCGCGAAGGAAGCTGGGTTGAAGCCAGCATTGATACCGAACTGCCAAACAGGACGCCGCTGCCACGCCCGGATCTCCGCAAAATGCTTGTTCCCCTGGGACCGGTAGTTGTTTTTGGTGCAAGTAATTTCCCGTTCGCATATTCAACCGCAGGTGGTGATACCGCCAGTGCTTTAGGCGCAGGTTGTTCGGTTGTAGTGAAAGCTCACCCTGCCCATGCCGAAACTTCAGAATTGGTTTACCAGGCCATAAAAAAAGCGATAGTTAGCTGCAATATGCCCGAGCATGTTTTTCAGCACGTACACGGTACTTCGTTTGAAAGCGGTAAAGCTTTGGTACAAGCAGATGATACAGCTGCTGTTGGCTTTACAGGCTCAACCGTTGGCGGTTTGGCCCTATTAGATTATTCATCGAAACGCAAAAAGCCTATCCCTGTATTTTCGGAAATGGGCAGCATCAACCCGGTTATATTTTTACCGGATACATTAAACAAAAATGCTGCCGATCTGGCTGCACAATATACAGGCTCCATTACTTTAGGAGTGGGCCAGTTTTGTACCAATCCCGGCTTAATGCTGGCTATTAAAGGTGAAGGCCTGGATAACTTTTTCACCCAGTTGGGGAATGGTATTGCGGGTGTTAAACCGGCTAAAATGCTGCACGCTGGCATCCACTCGGCGTATGAAAAAAAGAGCCATGCCGCTTTGGAACAGGATGGTGTAACAAGCGTAGTGAAATCAACCACGGAAGCCGTTGATATTGAAGCGCAGCCAACCGTAGCACTGGTAAGTGCCGAAACCTTTCTCGAAAACCATTTGCTTCATGAAGAAGTGTTCGGGCCATACTCATTAATGGTTAGCTGTGAAGATGAAAAGGAACTGATCAAAGTATTAAAATCAGTATCGGGCCAACTGACTACCACCGTAATGGGTACCGATGATGATTTTGCAGGTCATTCAAGCCTGTTACAGCTGCTGCCGTCAATAGCCGGAAGGGTGTTGTTTAATGGCGTACCAACAGGTGTTGAGGTTTGTGCCAGTATGGTGCATGGCGGTCCGTTCCCGGCCACTACTGATAGTCGTTTTACCGCTGTAGGTATCAACGCGGCTAAAAGGTGGGTACGCCCGGTTTGCTTTCAAAACTGCCCTGATGCTTTGTTGCCGCTGGCTTTACAACAAGCTAACCCGACAAAGATCTGGCGCTTGTTTGACGGTGAATGGAAGAAATAGTACGGCGTTAAACGTCAACAGATAATCAAATTTCAATTATACTTGCACATGCCGGCAGCCTTAAGTTGCCGGCATGTTTAATTTTGTGTTATGAAACTTCAACTTTTTGATCAGCAGGTTTACGTACAGCGCCGCAATGTTTTAAAGCAAAGCATGGGCAGTAATGGCATCATCGTTTTGTTAGGGAACGAGGATAGCAGCATGAACTATAAAGACAATGCCTACCTCTTTAGGCAGGATAGTAGCTTTCTATATTACTTCGGGCTTGATGTAGCCGGTTTGGCTGCCATTATTGATACGGATACAGGCGAAGAGGTGATCTTGGGTAACGATCTCACCATTGATGATATCATCTGGACAGGTACACTGCCATCGGTTGGTGAAATGGCTGCACTGGTTGGCGTTTCACAAACCAGGCCTTATGCCGAAATTAAGCATTACATCCACAAAGCAGTTACCGGTAGTCGCCAGGTTCATATCCTGCCGCCTTATCGCCCGGAAAACAAAATTAAACTGGCCGAATGGTTAAACACCAGCCTGGAAGATGTTGCCGGTCGCGTTTCATTGCAGTTGGTAAAAGCTGTGATAGCTCAAAGAGTGATCAAAACCCCGCTGGAGGTTGCCGAAATAGAAAAGGCTGTATCCATCAGCGTTGATATGGAATTGGCAGTTATGAAATACGCCCGCCCCGGTATCAGGGAATACGAGTTGGTTGCCAAAGCGCATGAAGTGGCGATTGCTAACGACTCACGTTTGGGTTACCCGGCTATCATCACTAAACATGGCCAAACCCTGCACACGCATTATTACGGTAATGTTTTGGAAGATGGCGATATGGTTTTAAGCGATATCGGTGCCGAAAATGCCATGCATTATGGCGGCGATTTGACCCGTACTTTCCCGGTTGGTAAGCAGTTCAGCACCCGCCAAAGGGAGTTATATGATGTGGTGTTAAATTCGATGGATCATGCCATCAGTATGCTAAAACCTGGCGTACGGTACAAAGATGTGCATATCCAAGCTTGTCAAAAACTGGCTGAGGGCCTTAAACAAGTAAACCTGATGAAAGGTGACCCTGCAGAAGCCGTTGCTGCTGGTGCCCATGCTATGTTTTTTCAATGCGGCTTAGGCCACATGCTGGGCATGGATACCCATGATATGGAAGACCTGGGTGAGCAATACGTTGGTTATACCGATACGCTGAAAAAGGAAACCGTTTTCGGCTTAAAATCCTTAAGACTGGGCCGCGAACTGGAAGCAGGTTATGTGCTTACTGTTGAGCCGGGCATCTATATTATCCCCGAGCTGATAGACCGCTGGCAGGCTGAAAAGAAATTTACCGAGTTTATTAATTACGATGTGCTGAACACCTATCGTGATTTCGGCGGCATCCGTATTGAGGATAACTTTTTAATAACCGACACCGGCAGCCAGCTATTGGGTAAGTACCTGCCTAAAACACGCCAGGAAATTGAGGCGTTAAGAGGATAGAGTGAATAAAAGGTGTGGGATTGTGCGATTCCCCTCTTGAGAGGGGCGGAGGGGTGTGTTTCTGCTCTGATAAGATAATCGTATAGACACACCCCTGCTCTTTCCACTAATAGTCCATGAAAAAGTATAAGTAAAGAAATAACCGCCGTATCGACTCACCCCGACATCGCTGCGCTTGTCACCCCTCTCTACGCAAGCGTAAAGAGGGGATTTTTATCTTTTTTCCTTTACCCTCTTTCCGCCAAAGGCGAAGAGAGGGTGGTCCAGCGTAGCGCAGACCGGGTGAGTCAACTATGCGTCATACCAATTTGCTTTGTTTTGCTAAATGCCTGCTATGATGTGTTAATTTATGGAAACATCATTTGGCCAATGTTGGGTACTTTTACGCAACACTATAACTTATGGCAAGGTACCACCAATATTTACTGTTAACTGTTTTTTTAGCAGCCGCGGGCAAATTAGCCAATGCACAACAAACAACAGTTACACCTTATTATCCCACCCATGCGGATGTGCTGCAAAACTATAAAGCAGCCGACGCGCTTGATTCAGCATTAAAAAAGGTTCCGTACGTTACTAACGTAAAGCCCAACTGGCAGGCCGGCAGTAACCAATTTTGGTACAGTAAAAGAATTGCAAATAATCAAACAGCTTACATAATTGTTGAGCCTGAAAAAGGAACAAAGAAAACCATTTTTGAAAGCGGGCAACTGGCTGCTGAGGTAAGCAAAGCAACGGGTAAAACCGTAAAAGATGGCGGCTTCCGGATTGAAGATATGTTTTTTAGTGCCGATAAAAAGCAGGCCACTTTTAAAACAAGCAATACCTGGCTTAAGTGCGATCTGGCCACGCTTCAATGCAGTAAAACTACCGATACCATACACCAAAGTTATGACACAGATAGACCCTTGCAGGTACGCCATTATCGTTGGGAAGGTTCGGCTGCCGACTCAGTTTCGCCGGATAAACAATGGGCGGCTTTTGTAAAAGGTGGTAATATCATTGTTAAATCGTTGAAAGGTTCAACCGAGATCAAATTAACTACGGATGGCAATTTAGATAAGCCTTACGGCGAACTTACCTGGTCGCCGGATAGTAAGCACCTGGTCGGTTACCGCATCGATCCTAAAAAGACAAAAGAGGTTTATTACCTGCTGAGCTCGGTACCGGGTACTACGCGTGCGGTACTGAAATCGCATGAATATGATCAACCGGGTGATGAGTTTACTTCATACCAACAGTATATCTTTAATATCGCCGATAAAAGCGCTATAAAAACCGATGCCGAAAAGATCGACTTTTTTGGTGCACCGCAATTACATTGGCGCGATGGTAACAGCCGCTATTTTACTTATGAAAAGGCAGATCGTGGTCACCAGCGTTTCAGGGTTATTGAGGTAGATATTAACAACGGTAAAACCCGTAACATCATCGATGAAAAAACAAATACTTTTATTTACGAGCAAAGGATCTACACGTATTACAGCGCTAAAACACACGAGATAGTCTGGGTAACCGAAAAAGACGGATGGCGTCATATTTACCTTGTTGATGAACTAACCGGTAAAGAAAAACTGGTAACCAAAGGCGATTGGGTAGTGCGCGATGTTGATAGTGTTGATGTTAAAAAAAGACAGATCTGGTTTAAAGGAAGCGGTAAAAACGAAGGAGAAGACCCTTACTTTATGCACTATTACCGCATAGGCTTTGATGGTAAAAACCTTACCGACCTTACGCCCGAAAAAGGCAACCACAGCATAGCCTTCTCGCCCGACAGGAAATATTACATCGATACTTATTCTGAAGTTAACATCGCTCCTAAAGTGCTGCTTAAAAACACCGCCGATCTGAAAACGGTAATGACGCTGGAGCACACTGATTTGACAGGTCTTTTAGCTACCGGTGTAAAACTCCCCGAGGTTTTTGTCGCCAAAGCGAGGGATGGTAAAACGGATATCTGGGGTGTGGTTTACCGTCCTGCCAATATGGACCCTAACAAAAGTTATCCGGTAATTGAAAATATTTATGCCGGTCCGCAGGATTCATTTGTGCCCAAAAGTTTTTCGGTTGTTAACGAGATGCAAAGCATAGCCCAACTGGGTTTTATTGTGGTGCAGATGGATGGTATGGGTACGGCTAACCGCTCAAAAGCATTTCATGATGTATGCTGGCATAACCTTGCCGATGCCGGCTTTGCCGATCGTATCTTATGGATGCAGGCGCTTGCCGCCAAATATCCGCAGGTTGATATCAGTAGGATAGGGGTTTACGGCACATCGGCCGGCGGACAGAACTCGGCAGGTGCATTGCTGTTTCACCCTGAATTTTATAAAGCGGCGGTATCCGCCTGCGGTTGTCATGATAACCGGATAGATAAACAATGGTGGAACGAGCAATGGATGGGCTACCCCGTTGGGCCACACTATGAGCAGCAATCAAATATTACTAATGCCGGTAAATTGCAGGGTGACCTGATGCTGATTGTAGGCGAGGCCGATAACAATGTGCCGCCCGAATCAACTTTCCGTTTTGCAGATGCGCTGATCAAAAGCAATAAAATGTTTGATCTGCTGGTGGTACCCGGTATGGGCCATAGCGACGGCGGTCCGTACGGCCGTAAAAAGAAACGCGACTTTTTTGTAAAGCACCTGCTTAACGCCGAGCCGCCTGCAAGGAATACAGATGAATTGGCGCATAATTAAATCATATTAGGCAGAGTAGTAAATGAGTAAATTTCAGCTAACGATATTTCTTTCATGGTGTTTATGCATAGCAGCATTAACCGGCTATGCGCAGCAACAGTCGGCCACAGCTCCGGGCAATGGCAATCCCATTATCCCCGGTTACTTTGCTGATCCAACCGTGAGGAAATTTGGCGATACCTATTACATTTACGCAACTACCGATGGTAACGGCGGCGGGCATGGCCCATCACAGGTATGGACATCCAAAGATTTTGTGAACTGGACCATGCATGATATGAACTGGCCTACCTCCAATTACTATTGGGCTCCCGATGTAATTAATGGTAATGATGGTAAATATTACATGTACTACTGCCAGCCGGTTGATATTTATGGTGCATCTTCGGCAAGCCCAACAGGACCCTGGACGCCTTTGTTACCCGATGGCAAATCAATGATCCCCAATTATTTTATTCCCGGGGTGATTACGCTGGATGGGCAAACTTTTAAAGATGACGACGGTAAAATTTATATGTTTTGGGGTACCTGGGGCATCTATCCTGATCATGGCTGCGGCGTTGGTTTGTTGAACCCGGATATGCACACCTTCGCCAAAACAGCAAAGATCCCCAATACTATCGCCAAAGATTTTTTTGAAGCACCTTTCATGTTTAAACGGAAAGGCATCTATTATTTCACCTACTCATCTGGTCTTTGCGAAGACTCTACCTACCGGGTGCAATATGCGATCAGCAAAACCGGGCCAATGGGGCCATTTGAGTTTGGCAAAAATAACCCGGTGTTGAGTACTAATAGTGATGGAACTATCCACGGACCGGGGCATGAGTCGGTAGTGCAGGTTGGGGATGATTTTTACATGGTATATCACCGGCATAACAACCCACATTCCAACGGGGGCTATCACCGGCAGGTTTGCGCGGATAAGATCATATTTGATGCGGATGGTGATATTGAGAAGATCATCCCAACACATCTTGGCGTAGGTTTGTTAGGGAAAAGTACCATTAACGCCCCTGATGAGGCCTATCAGGAAAAGGTAACTGCGTCTTCTTTTTATAATGAGAGCTATAAACCATCCTTTGCGGTGGATAACAATAATGGCACGCTATGGAAACCTGCTGATAATGGAACTAACCCTGCATGGCTTACCATTGATTTGGGAACTGTAAAAACAGTACAACAGGTATTAACCCAGTTTGAATATTCCACCTGGTATTACCAATACCTGATAGAATCATCGGTAGATGGAAAAAGCTGGCAGGTATTTTCTGACAGGAGAGGAAATACACAGCACGGCTCGCCGATTATAGATTCAGGGAATGCTAAAGCGCGGTTCATCCGGTTAACGATTACTGGGACAGAATATCCCGGTTTGTATAAGGCGGTTTGGAATGTAAAAGTTTATGGTGAACGGGTAGTAACCGAAACCATCGCATATGCAAACAAAGAAGAATTATCCAAAACTATCTCCCCCGAAATTGAAAAAACTGTTAAGGAAGGGAAAGATGGCTTATTAGTAAACCTGGATGCCGCTAACTTCCAGGCTGGCGAAGCAGTAAACCAATGGACTAATAACGGGGCATTGAGCGGCAATTTTATAGCAACAGGCAAACCTCCGGTTGTCGATATCATCGCCGGCAAAAAGGCATTGGTATTTAATGGTACACAAGCGCTTGAATCATCAGTTGCGGTGCCCCGCTCGCTTGCGGGTAATAACAGCTATACGGTATCATATGAAGTTTATGCTGATCAGATTAAAGATGAAAACCCAATATTGAGCTGGACAGACGGCGAATCAGATCATCGCAGCGCTACTTTTGGTTTCGGTAGTAACCGCACGGCGGGAGCGGTACAGCATTTTGGTGTTTCTGATTTTCAATATAAAACAATGCCCGCTGCCGGGAAATGGCACCAGGTAGTTGTTACATTTGATGGCTCGTTTGAAAAATTATTTGTTGATGGCGAACTGAACAATACCGAAAATAAGATGCTTTTTTTGCAGCGTGCAGATAAGTTTATCATCAGTGCTAAAACAAACCGCTCGGCATATTTTTCGGGTGCTATCTCCTCCCTCAGAATTTACGATAGGCCATTGGCTGATAGTGTAATAAAACAATGGGCTTTACACCCCGCAAAATCAGACATTGTTATTTACCTCGACGCTTCAAAACTCAACTACGGACCACTTCAGAAATGGATCAATAACGGAGATGCAGGTGGAGCATTTCTACCTGTAGATACAAAGGGTGCCGAAGTAGCCGACATTGCAGGTAAAATAGCCGTTAACTTTAACGGGAAAAGCCCTCTTATATTTAATAATGATCTTGCTGTGAATAGCAAAGAAGGATACAGTATCGCTTTAAGTGTGTATCAAAATGGAGTAACGAAAAACGGTTCGATACTGAAATCACAATCGTCGAAAGAGCCTTTCATCAATGCCGGTAAATATTTAGGTGAAGGACAATGGCACTATATCATCAAAACAGTAATCGGAAGTAAAGCTAAACAATATGTAGATGGTGTGTTGATTTCAACCTCGGCAAAAGCCGGTAGCCTTGCAGGTAATTTGTTGCTGGGCGATGGCTTTAAGGGCGCGATAGGTAATATCGTGGTGTACAAACATAGCTTATCACCAATTGAGGTTAAACAATTGAGCAGTGGTTGGAAGCAAAACTATCATCCGCCTGTAGCCGGATCGTTAACGTTTAAAATCGCTCCTAAAGCTATAACGCCCGGGATGGTTGAGATGCAGGCACCTGAATATGCTTCAGTACAATCAAATCTTCAATATGATTTTATCAATGAGGTAGATAGCAGCAAATCAAGTGGCTGGCAGGCTGATCCGCATTATATCAGTTACGGGCTCACGGCCGATAAAAATTATACTTACTCATTTAAGGTAAAAGACAACTATGGTAATATAAGTTTAAAAACGGCGGCACTGCCTGTGAGTACATCATCAGCATTGTTTCATGTCGTTAAAGATCAGTTTACGGTTAACGGAGACTTTGCCGATGATGGTATCGCGGGCACTATATGGAACGGTTTAATTGGTGGAGGCGATAAACAGGAGGGTAAGGTTTTTATTAGCGATAACGTGCTTACACTGGAGTCAAAAGGCTCAAACTGGGATGGGAATCTGCCTTACGGCCCATTTTTGTACAGCAATGTTTCAGGCGATTTTGTGGCCGAAGTGGAGGTTGCCGATGTAAGCGGCCTTAAAGAAAAAAAGGTAGCCGGCAACAGCGATATGGGCTTGATGGTACGGAAAGCCAAACAACCCGGCACTGAAGGCAGCGAAAACCTGATCCAGAACAGTGTTTTCCCGGCCTGGAATTGCGGCAATATGCTCACCAATTATAAAGCCGGCTACCGGATGCAAACCAATACCCAAACCGGCTGGAATTATAACCGCTACTTACAAATCCAAAAATCGGGCGATGTGTTTTACATCAGGAGCAGCAGCGACGGTATCCATTGGGCTGATTTGCCCGGAAGCCCCGTATCAAGACCTGAGTTAAATGGCGGTGCTTTACAGATCGGCCTTTATCACAGCACCTATGGGTCGCACCGTTCATATGTTAAATTCTCCAATTTTAAACTCATCTCAAAGAAATAAGTGACATAAAATAAAGGTTCATCGATAACATTGAACACTCTATCGACACATAAAACTTCTAACAGTGCTTTCATTAATATTTGAGGCGCACTATCAGCGTACGATAACGAACAATGCCAAAATCCTTAAAAATTATATAGGCTATATGTTAACAAGATATATTTGAGAATTTGAAGTTGACTTCGTTGTGAAATGCGTTTAAAAACACTTGTAATTAAGCCGATACAAGAAGGAAAATGGAGTTTAGATGAGCGGTTATTAAATGCTCTGAAGCTGATAAGTGGCTTAGAAATATTAACAGTACAATTGTGCCTGTCATTTACTGTCTTTGTAGAAAACCTTATCGCTGATCCAATTATTTGATGGCGTAAAATCAACCGCGATGCACGAATATTAAATTTTGTATCGATGAACAGTACATAGGGGATTTAATGAATGGAATGGATGTAAAACGGAGAGGTATTTATTTTAAAGTGGATAAATTGTTGGCGATCAAAGATAACTCTATTGTCTGTTGTGGGGTAATAAGCTCAATTGAGCCAATTAGCAAAGAACTATTTACTATCTCAATAATGAAGTTTTTTTGTTTGATATTCTTAATAGCATTTCGAAAATCAGGAGTCATTGCATCTAAAGCCTTGTGTTTGTCATTGGCAATAACGTTGAAATTTTTATTAAATGAGGGTTCGTCATCAAATTTCAATTCAACGGGATGTATAGTATTCAATAATCTTTCGATAAACGTTTCTCGTTTAATAATTACCCTTCCAAAGTCGTTTCTCAAAGTAACATATGCCCAAACCTGATATTTATAATAATTAATGGATGGTCCGCGTCCATTTTGTATATGTGTAGGAACTTTAACAAATAGCAAATAACAACCCATTTCAGGGTGGTTAATTAGGAGTGTACCTCCAATACTTGCACCAGGACAGTTGCTGAAAATTTCAAATTGATTTAATTGAATGTCCATTTCAATAGGTAATCCAACGGAGAATTTTTCTTTTAGCGAAATATAAATATTCTCGAGAGCTTGAATATCATCAGCGTCTGTATCAATTGTATCAAATGGTAGGTTTTTCAAATGAGGTGAATTTGTTATCAAAAATAATAATAAGGAGAATTTTTGGCTAAAAATTTATATTCTATCTTTTTATTTAATAATCAGGTTTAGCTTTAATCAAGTGAAATTTCACAACTCAAAAAAATCTTCTGGTAATGCTTTTTGGTGTGATTGGAAAGTTTGGAGTGTGAGCGCAAGATATTTCCAGTTGGCCGCCGTGGCAAGCGGACTTATTACGATAGGCTAAGTAGCTATTATCAAATCCATTATATTACGGCTGATTGAAAAAACTTTAGATACTCATTTGCGGTACGTATCCCGCGTTGAACATATTAACAAACGACCGGGGAGTTAATACCGGAAGCACAGCCACATTAGGCAGTGCTATTTCATTTTGATAGCCGGCAGGGCTCCATTGGTATAACCGGTCATCTTTGAGCAAATACGGATGCTCATTATAAATTATGAATGTGCCGTTGGGTAGCCTTTTTACATCATCTTCATAAGTAACCTTTGATCTATCTGCAGCAATGCGTTCGGCCTGTAGGATCTCATCTATTTTAGATACCGGCGTTTTCATGTTAAACCCGTATTTTGGGTTTCCTTTTAACCAAAACTCTTTAAATAGTTGATGGTTTTTATACCGGCACTGAAAACAGGGGCGGTGCCCGGCTGAAAAAGCTGTGGCCTCGTCAAGAAAGAAAAGCTTTGTCCAGCGGTCGGGCAGCATAATTTCCCGGTGACGTCCCCTAAACTCCAGAACACATGTTATCCATGCCTTTATCTTAAAGGCACGTACAATTTCCTTCTGCTCATTATGGATTACCCCGCGGTTACCGAGCCAGGCACCTCGCTCAGGTGTTTTAATGAGTTGTCCAAATGGGTTTACGCGGTTTTGAAGCATTGTTTTACAGTATTCTCAACAATAATAGCTAAAGCTACATCAATCTGTTTAAGAAAGTGCATCATGAAATATAATGCCAAGGCTATGCCGTTTGCCACTGTGCACCGGGCTTACGCCATGCTTCATATTCACCCTGTAATAACCTTTGCTGCCTTTTACCGGCCTATAGTTTGTGGTAAATAGAACCATATCGCCCATGTCAGGATTAAGTACATTTACTTTCGATTGCGCCCGCGGGATCTGTTCTGTGATCACAAACTCTCCGCCGGTGTAGTCGCTGTTATGCTGATCGAGCATGAAAACCATTTGTATAGGAAAATATACTTCGCCATAAAGGTCCTGATGCAGAGTGTTAAACCCGCCCTCGGTATATTGCAATATCAGGGCTGTAGGTTTGGTTTGTCCGGCGTCATGGCTTAATTGTTTCATTTCTTCGTGGGTATCCGGAAATTGTTTATCAATCCTGAGTTCTGCCATCCATTTATTTGCGATAGGAGCTATGTTTGGGTAAACCGTTTCCCTTAAATCGGTTATTATGGCAGGCAGCGGGTATTTATAATATTTATATTCGCCGTAACCAAACCTGTAGCGTTCCATGTTAACGGTTTTCCGGTATTCGTCTGCATCATAATTGCTGATCAATGTATCGCAGTCTCGTTCACTTAAAACCTGTTTAACAATGGCAAAACCCTTATTATGTAATGTTTGGTTGATCTGGTCCCAGTTTAGGTTTTTGATGCGATCTTTAAGTGTTTGTTCCGAAGTCATTTTGTTATTTTGAATAGTTTCAAAATTATACTTGTGGCGACCGGCATGCAATCCGATTCTTGCGGAGTTTTAAACCTTAATAAATACATACAATGGATCTCAAAATTAAACGTGTTTATGAGCCTTACGCCGAAGACGACGGCACCCGGATTTTGGTGGACCGCCTTTGGCCCCGGGGCATAAAAAAAGAGGATGCCCATATCGACAAGTGGTTTAAAGAAATTGCGCCATCCAACGAGTTAAGGAAATGGTATAACCATGAGCCGGAAAAGTTTGAAGCGTTTAGCCAAAAATATTACGCCGAAATTGATAAAACTAAGGCATTGCCTGAACTGCTTGACTATATAAAACAGCATAAAACAGTGACGCTGGTGTTTTCTTCAAAGGAGTTGGCATTAAACAATGCTGTGGTATTAAAAACTATAATTGATGATCATATTGCATAGCAACTCCGCAAGAATCGGATTGTTGAGGGTTGTTTGGGATGGTAATTTTGTGTTATAAAAGAATAAAAACACAATTGAATTTATTTAATAATAAGACATTATGAAAACCCAGCAAGAATTAGATTATACCCGCATAGCCGACGCAATAGGCTTTTTCCGGGAAAACTTTAAGGCACAACCTAAACTGGAAGAAGTGGCGGAACATGTAAACTTAAGCCCCTTCCATTTTCAGCGGATGTTTAAGGATTGGGCGGGGGTAACCCCTAAGCAGTTCCTGCAATATTTAAGTGTGGAACATGCCAAGGAAATATTGAAACAGGAGGATGCCAATGTTTTCAATACCGCACTGGAAACCGGTCTTTCGGGTGGTGGCAGGTTGCATGACCTGTTTATTAAGGTAGAAGGTATGACACCCGGCGAGTATCGAAATGGAGGTGCTTTGCTGCAGATCAATTATTCATTTGCCGATACCCCCTTTGGAAAGGTCATTGTAGCATCAACCGCTAAAGGAATTTGCCACATGGCTTTTGTTGACGAAGGCGAAGAAAAAGCTTTGGAACAACTGAAGATAAGTTTCCCCAATGCCATATACAACCAGTTGGTTGATAGGTTTCAGCAAAATGCCCTGTTTATTTTCACCCAGGACTGGAGCCGCCTGGATGAGGTCAAGCTGCATTTAAAGGGAACCGATTTCCAGATCAAAGTATGGGAAACACTCTTAAAAGTACCTGCCGGAGGCTTGACCACTTATGCCTCACTCGCCAAAAAAGCCGGTAACCAAAACGCTTACCGTGCGGTGGGAACAGCAGTGGGCAGCAATCCCGTAGCATTCCTGATCCCATGCCACCGCGTAATTAAATCAACCGGTGAAATTGGCCAATACCATTGGGGAAGTACCCGCAAAAATGTAATAATAGGTTGGGAAGCCGCTTTGAAGGAGCGGGTTGAATAAGTTTTTTGAGGATGGGGATGTGCGATTCTTTTAAAAAAATGTCATTTCGAATCCTTGAAGGGCCGGGAATAGCGGGGTAAGGATGAGAAATCTTATACGATACGCAGGGCGACTCTACTGGGCGTACAAGATTTCTCTTTCGCTCCCATCCCTTATACCCTCCCATGCTCTATCGAAATGACATTTTTTTGTTGAGGTTCCAATAAATCAATGCCCCACACTCACCACCCTCGTTACCTTCCACTGCCCATCCTTATACTGCCAAACATGTACAAACTTCATCAAACCGATAACCTGTTTTCCGTTTTCAGTATGGGTAAAACGGTGGGTGCCCATTTCAATAGCGCCGAAGCCGGGCATGGGGTAAACCTCAAGGGTTTCTTTAAGTAAATCGCGGCGCAGGTCGGCAGTCTGTTTGTTTTCAAAGATGCCCTTAAAACCCGTCATGGTTGCGTCATAGCCAGTTATACCCTTGCCATCGTTGTAAAATTCAACATCTGTGGCAAACAGTGTTTTCATTACATCCAAATTACGGCTATTAAAGGCATTAAACATTACACTATCCATATGCGCAATGGTATTATACAGTTGCTGATCTTTCGGCCTAAAAGAGGTTGTTTGAGCATTTGCAGCAAAGGCAAACAGCATGGCTGCAATGCCTGTTATAAGTATGGTATAGGTTGATCTTTTCATGATCTTAAATGTATTAAAATATATCATGATGACGCGCCATCATGACTTATGGTGACAGTAATAATAACCATTTGTATAGTTAAAAAAGGTGTAAGGCCCTCCCGCAATTCATAATTAAGTAAAAAAGTTCCCGATTAACATAATTTAACGGTTTATGCTGAATGCCAGTGTAATATTTGGAGTGCATTTTACGTAACTTTACTTATTAAATTAAGCGCGATGAAAAAGAATATCTTCATTATGGCCTTGATGCTTTTAGGCGGTTTGTTTAGCGGCACCGTAAAAGCCCAGCAAACTGCATCATTGGTTGCAGATCAAAATCCCCGTTACATGGAAAGCATGGCAAAGTATCTCAGGAGTGCTGATACCCTGAACAGCCTGCACGGTACAACCATACAAAATACTTATAAAGCGTACGACTGGTACGAAGCCAAATTGGAACGCCGTCGTCAAAACCGCGAATGGCGGCATGAGGAACGCATGAACGGATACTACGATTACTCGCCTTCATGGGGTTTATATGGTGGTTATTCTTATTCACCATTTTTAAACTATGGCTGGGGTAACCGTTGGGGCGGCAATTATGGTGGCCGCTGGGGAGGCCGCACCAGCATTGGTGTCGGTTTTGGCTGGTAACAAATTGAGCAGCATTCAATCTAACATATCATAATTTATAATATATACTACAGATGAAATTTAACAGGATTTTAACAGTTGCTGCAATAGCAGTTTCCGGGATTTTTATAGCCTCATGTTCAAGGCAGGTTACACGCGTTAGCACCGATCAAACTATTGATGTTAGCGGCAACTGGAATAACAGTGATGCACGAATGGCTGCCGACGAGCTTACCGGCAAAATTTTGGGTGCTAACTGGATCGATACTCACCTTAACGAACATCAGGGTAAACGCCCGGTGGTTATAGTTGGCTTTGTTCAAAATAAAAGCCACGAGCATATTGATGCCGAAACATTCTTAACTGATATTGAAAGCTCATTCATCCAATCGCAAAAAGTACGTTTGGTGCAGGGCGGAAAAAAACGTGATGAATTGCGCGCCGAAAAAGCCGATCAGCAAACAAATGCCACTGTATCAAGCATGAAGAAATTCGGCCTGGAAAATGGTGCCGATTACATACTGCAAGGATCAATCAATTCAATTGTTGATTCGCACAAACGTCAAAAAGTTGTTTACTACCAGGTAAATCTGGAGCTTACCAACATTCAAACAAATGAAGTGGTTTGGATAGGCGAAAAGAAAATTGCCAAATACGTTAAAAACTAAAGCTGGTAAACATCATTGCCCTGAACCCGTTACGTCTGTGTTCGGGGCAGTTTGCATTTAATAATGGTCAACTTACGTTCGCATATTCTCCGGGTATTTTCTTTTATCGGGCTGATGCTTTTTTTATCGGCATGTTCCACCTATAATCAAAGTGTTGCGCCTTATTATAAAAACGTATCTGCCGGGAACTATCCCCAGGCCGAGAAGGAGCTTGATAAAAACAGCCTCATTCAGGCACCCCGAAATAAACTTCTGTACCTGATGGAGAAGGGGAGGATTTGCCATTTAAAAGGCGAATACGAAAACAGCAATACCTACTTTAACCAGGCCGATCAGTTACTTGACGAAGGTTTGACCAGCGCATCTGATGCTGCGGTTGGTGTTTTGTTGAACTCTGCATCACAAAAATACAAAGGCGAGGATTTTGAAAAGTTCATGATCCACTATTATAAAGCGCTTAACTATTTGTACCTGAATAAAACCGAGGATGCCATTGTAGAGGCCCGTCGGATCACCTTGCAGGCCCAGGAGCAGGGTGATAAATACAACAATAAAGATAGCCGTTATTCAAACGATGCGTTTTCGCTGACACTGCAGGGCATGTTGTATGAAAGCAACAACGATGTAAATAACGCATTTATATCATACCGGAACGCAGCTGAGATTTATCTTAAAAGTCCTGATAAAACTTATTACGGCACTCCAATGCCTGTAGGGTTAGAGGAAGATGTGATCCGTACAGCAAAGCTGAACGGGTTTACAACAGAAGCTGATCAGTTTGAAACAACCTTTGGCATTAAATACGAGCCTGTAAAACCATCGGAAGGCGGAGAGTTGATATTTTTTTGGGAGAATGGCCTTGCGCCGGTAAAAACGCAGGTCGACCTGTTTTTTAGCCTGATCCGTAACAGCAACGGCGATCTGTTTTTCAGCGATGCAGCCGGAGGCATAGTGGTTCCGTTTAATTATGATGGAGATAGGAACAGGGTAAACACCAAATCGGTTGAAAGCCTTCGCGTAGCTTTTCCTAAGTACGTTGCACAAACACCCTATTATTCAAGCGCGAGTATTTCTGTAAACAATCAGGATGAATCGTTGGTAAAGACCGAAGATATTAATGAACTGGCATTTAAAACCCTGCAGCAACGAACCTTAAAAGAAATGGGCGGGATCCTGTCGCGCCTTGCGGTGAAAAAAATAGCCGAGTATTCAATACGTGCCGCAGCAAAAAGCGATGGTAAAACCAACGGACTGCTGGAGGGCCTTGGCTATGGCATTCAGCTTTACAGTCTGCTATCCGAAAAAGCCGATACCCGTAACTGGCAAAGTTTACCTGCCTATATTTCCTATGCCCGCATTCCTTTACAAAAAGGAGATAACCAGGTACGCATCACCCTTAAAAACGCACAAGGCGCAACCGAAACTAAAACTATAAGTGTACAGGGTACCGGAAGATTGCAGTTTTATAATTACGCCACCTTAAGATAAGTAGCGACAACTGTCAGAAAATCTATATAAATAAAAAAGCCACTTGCTGTTTAGGCAGATGGCTAAATTATATAATAGGGTTTAGGTTAAATATTTACCCTTTTTTAAGCTTCGTTTTGTTTTTTATAAACATACGTTTAATGCCACCTTTCAGAAATACCCACTTTTAGGTATATTTTATCACCATATTCCCAATTATTTCTTACAGCTTGCTAATAAATGGCTAATAATTAAAACGGAGTTTTGTTCTGCTACTTTTGTGTTCAGCTTATTGAAGCAATAGTAGTTTTTCATCACCATATCAAATGTTAAACCAGGTAATATTAAGGGATGCCCAGGAGGGCGATATTGAAACTATAGCCGCGCTCATGACCGATTTGAGCTATCCAACCACAGTGGCCGAAATGCAGGCTCGCATGAAGCCAATACTGATCCACCACGATTATAAAACAATTTTAGCTGTTTATAACGACGAAATAGTAGGCATGGCGGGCCTGGTAAAAGGCAATTATTATGAAAAGAATGGCAAATATCTCCGCGTACTTGCCTTTGTGGTGAAGCAAACTGTACGTAACCTTGGCATCGGTAAAATACTGATCAAAGCCTGTGAGGATTACGCCGTTGAAAAAGGCCTGAACACAGTGATCATCAACAGTGGCAACCGCGACGACAGGAAAGTTGCCCATGCCTTTTATCAAAAAATGGGTTATGTGATCCGGTCATCAGGATTTGTAAAACAGGTTTAAGCCAGTTGCTTTTCTGTTATCGAAATCAGGTTTACCAGTTCGCTCCCTGCAATTTCAACTGCGCCGTCGTTTTGTATTTCGATACAGTTTTCAAGGTTGGTATTGATCTCGGCAGTACGGGCAATACGTTTGGCTATTTCCTCAGCATCTTCACGCCCGCGAACGGCCAACCGCTGAGCAATAATCTCCGTACTGGCAGTTATTAAAACCACTTTCAAATCCGGGTAAAGTCGTTGCGCAACAGGCAGGTATTCGCGCGAACCATTAACCACCACATTAAAGCCTTTATTGAGCCAGCTGTTTATTTCCTGGCCTATACCGTAATATTTATCATGGCTTCCCCAGCTCAAAGCGAACATGCCGGCCTTGCTTCTCAACGCAAATTCCTCATTGGTTAAACTAACATGGTTCTCATTACCAGAAAAAGGCGGGCGGGTGATATACCTGTGAGCAAATACTACATTTTCTGCTCCGTTGATCTGCTTGCGGGCGTAATTCATCAGGGTATCCTTGCCGGCTCCTGATGCGCCGATAACATAAAATAGCTTACTCATGGTTAGGGGATAAAATCTTTATTGTTGAAAGGGTCAAATCGTTTGAATTGGTGTCGATGGAGTTTTTGATCAGTTCGTAAGTTTGATCGGCAGCTGCTTTTAAGGCCGCGTCAAAGCTCATGGGGTTATAAAAATGGTTCAATATAAATGCTGCTAAAAAAGCGTCGCCGGTACCGCCGTAGTTTTTAGGCAATAAAGGATGCGAATAATTATAACACTCATCATCCTTATAATATTGTATGCCTATTGTATCATCATCGCTTTTAATGCTGGTTATTACCAGTTGCGTGTTCGGGTATTGTTTCCTGAATGTTTCGATATAAAAGATAGCAGGTTGGTTACCCTCAGGCTCATGGCTCGTAAGGATCTTTATCTCGGTAAGGTTAGGGAAAACCCAATCGGCCAGCTTAATGAGCTCGGGCCAGCGGGCTATTACATCTGCAGGTACATAGGTACGTCCGTGATCGCCGCAAACCGGGTCAACAATGATGGTTTTTATAATGGGGCGATAGGTGTTGATCATCTCCATAATAACGTCCACCTGGTCGGCCTTGCCCAAATAGCCAATGTACAAGATCAGTTCAAGCTCACGGTTTATGGCCAGGTCAAAAGAGCTCTGCAACAATTCAGCAAAGGGTACATCAAGCTTTTTGATGAGCGCCATGTTGGTGAGCCCGTTAAGCATGAGGCTTGGCACCGGCAAAATCCGTTCGCCCAAAATAGTAGTAAACGTTTTTAAGCTGGCTGTGCCGTGCACCGCAAAACTACTGATGGCTAATACATAAGGTGTTTTCACGGTTAGGGTATTACAAGTGTGGTTGTGATGCCAAAATGGTCGCTCGGGTACAGGCCACTTGTTTCATCAAGTATGTTCAACACGACTGCCGAATTGGTAAACTGCGGGTAGTTATTGCTGCCGGGCAAGGGCAAAGTAAAAATCTGGTCAACACATACCTGTTTGTTAGCCTTATAATAGGCATCGGTAAGGCTGTACCTTGGTTCGATGCCATTGCCCTCGGTATAACAATCAGCGGCCTTTGATAGCTCCCTGAAAGCCATAACCGCCTCCGAATCGGGCGTAGCATTAAAATCTCCGCAAATAATATGGTATTGATGCGCTGTGTTTTCGCTAACGAAGTCCGCAAGCGCTTCGGCCTGGGCTTTTCTCAGGCCTCTATGCTGACCCAAATGTGTAAGATGGGTAGTAGTGATTGTAAGTGTTTCGCCCGATGGAAGTGTTACATCCGCCTGGAAAGCCTTACGGTCGTTATCCTCTGGTACTACAGGTAAATCAAAGCTGCCGATTTCAGTAAGCGGGTATACAGATAATATACCCAGTCCCGACGTACTGTTAACCAGGTGGCCTTCAAACAGGCGTTTCTTGGATCGGCCGGGTAAAAAACAATAATTCATATTTAATTCCTTAGCCAAAAACTTCAGGGTATCGGCATTTGCTTCTTCGCTGTAAAAACATTCCTGGCAGGCTATAACATGGGGTTTTAAGTCTTTTAGTTGTTTGGCAAGTATGTCCATGCGCACCCGGTATTCACCATCACATTTCCATGTATTTATGGTGATAATTTTAACATTTTCCACATCAGCAATATCAGCAATCTAAATTGTACAATCAACATTCGGCAATTATTAGCTGATGATTAGTTTTTAATTAAAGTTGTCGGGTTGTACTGTTGATGGTAATAAGCTCTTGAAAGAAATTCCCGGCGATCATAAAATATTAGTGAATGGTTAGTAGATGGTTTGTTTTGTGTTGTGTGTGGTTTAATTTAACAGTAAATCAACCGTTTATTATTAGGATTTAACAATGGGCTAATCTTTTATTCAACTATGTTAGGTAATATCGTATGGTAAAAATGTAGTATGAAGAAACACAGGCTCGTTATTATCGATGATCATTATGATATCCTTGAAATCCTGAAACATAACATGGTGCAGGAAGGGTATGAGGTGAAAATGTTTTTCAATGCGGTTGATGCCCTCAAGTATATCAATGCCGATAATACCGACCTGCTGGTTACCGACTGGATGCTGCCAGAAATGGATGGACTGGAGCTTTGCCGTAACCTTAAAATGAGCCCTTCCACCCGCGATATCCCCTTGGTGATGCTTACCGGAAAAAACGACGAGATAGATGCCGTAACCGCTCTTGAAGTAGGCGCCGAAGATTATGTAACCAAACCCATCCGTATGCGCGAGCTGATGAGCCGGGTAAAAAAGATTCTGCGCCGCAAAAGCTCAGAAGATGTTGTCAGCACCCGTAAAGAGGTAAAAGAAACGATAGAATGCGGTGTGCTCCGCATGAACCTGGTGAGCTATAAAGTATATATAAATAATGAACTGCTTGAACTTACCATCGGCGAGTTTAAACTGCTCGAACTGCTGGCCAAACAGCCCGGCAAAGTATTTTCCCGGAACCAGATCATTGAACGGATCAATGGCTCACAATACTTTGCTACCGAACGCTCCATTGATGTGCAGATTGCCGGCTTACGTAAAAAGTTAGGTGAATATAAGGATGCTGTGGAAACTGTAAGATCGGTAGGGTATAGGTTTAATGAGCGGTTTGTGTGAGCCTGAACCTTGATTTTTAGGATTTGAAGATTACCATGAACTTTTCCCTGGCGGCCGTGTCCCTCACGGCCGCATGCCCGCGTTTGTCTGAACTCGAATTAAACGAATTAAGGAATTAACAGAATGCCAGGCAAATTCGATAAATTCTAATAATTCGTTTAATTCGAGTTCAGACAACGGGATCGCCGGCGGGGCTAACAATCCCCTAACAAAACAATATCCCTTCCCTAATTATTCCCAAATAATTGCGGGCTAATTTTGATTCAAATCATTAAGCCCGATGGAAGAACAGGATTTTATATTATGCGAGTGCGAACTGGAACCGCTCAGGGATTTCGTAGCCTCCATTGAAGGTAATTTTGAAATAACAATTGCCAAAGCCCCCTCAACCTGCATGACCATGATCCAGGCCGAAGACTCGGTTGAGTTCCAGGATTTTTATTTAGGCGAAGCTCTTACTACAGAATGTGAGGTTATAGTTAACGGACAGCGTGGCTATGGCATTTGCCTTGGCGATGAGCCTGTACGAGGCTATTGTATTGCTTTTATTGATGCCTTAACCCAATTGCCGGGTGCCGACTTAGAGGCAGTTGAAGCTTTTTTAAACGAACAATACCAACTGATAAAAAGAGCCGAGCAGTTAGAGTATAACCAGATCATGCGCACCCGCGTTGATTTTAAACTGATGGAACAGGAATAATATGCAAACTGAATTACATTACGATACCGTTTTTGACGCGCAGCAGCATTTCAGGTTGTTGCTTGATAGCATGTCGCGCCCGGGGAAGATCAATACTTTTCCTGCTATGGAGATCCTGCCGCCGGTAGGTTTAAACCAGGCATCGGCGCTTACAGGTTTCGCCTTGCTTAATGCTGATACTACTTATTATATAGCAGGGTATAACAGTGCTGATATTGCACAGTATTTTCTGGTAAATACCGCATCGCAACAAGCCGGCATTGATACTGCCGAATATATTTTTCTGCCCGAAAACCATGACGGCAGGGGTTTGGAAAAAGCCCGTGTTGGTACGCCGGTTTACCCGGAAGACAGTGCTACATTAATAGCAACGGCCGAACTTATCAGCGAACGAGCTATTGAAGGCGGCCTGGGCATTACCCTTAAAGGCCCAGGCGTTAACGGTGAGGCACAGGTTTTTGTAAGCGGGATCAACCCGGCCCTGCTTGATTACTTAAAAGAACAAAACGTTGAATATCCTTTAGGTATTGATTTGATCATTACCGACAGGCATAATAACCTGCTGTGCGTTCCACGCAGTAACGCGTTTACTTACACTAAAATTAATTAAACCATGGGATACGTAGCAGTAAAGGGCGGCACCGAAGCCATCCACAACGCAAGCGAGCTGGCTGAGTTTTACCGTGTAAAAGGTGATACAACCCCTATTGATATAAAACAGATTCGTGCGCAAATGCGCCTGGCTATTGATAAGGTAATGGGCGAGGGCGGTATTTACGCCCCCGAGTATGCCGCCATAGCCCTGAAACAGGCCGAAGGTGATGTGTACGAAGCCGCCTTTATATTGAGGGCTTTCCGTACCACATTGCAGCGCAACTATTATTCGCAGGTGATCAATACCCGAGAGATGTTTGTTAAACGCAAGATCTCGGCATCGTTCCGTGAAATTCCGGGCGGGCAGATCCTTGGCCCTACAAGGGATTATACCCAGCGTACCCTTGATACCGCGAAGGCAACTGAAGCAGGTATCGACATAAAAACATTTTTAGATGGCTTTGATGCAAAAATTGATCCTGAAAAACTGGAAGGCATCAGCACATTTGGTAAAGTGATAGATCTGCTGCAGCAGGAAGGCCTGCTGGCTCCGGTTGATCCAACAGAAGACCGCAGTCTTATTGATATTACCCGGGAGGCTATCAAATTCCCTGCGCCCCGCTCGGCAAGGTTACAGATGATGGCCCGTGCGGAAACCGGCGGATTGATGGCATTGGGTTATAGCAGCCAGCGCGGTTTTGGTGCAGTACACCCAACCGTAGGCGAGCTTCGCTATGGTACTGTACCGGTACGCGTAAAAGATGCCAGCGGCCGCAACCGGTACATAGGTAAAATTGAGGTTACCGAAAACGAAATGATTACAGGCAGTAAGGCTGCTAAAAAAGGCACGCCGCCATATTTTACCATTGGTTACGGCTTATGCTTTGGCCATAACGAAACCAAGGTGATTTGTATGAGCACACTGGATACTGCCATGCGCCGCCCGGAAATGGGAGCCCCTGCCAACGATCAGGAGTTTGTACTATACCACACCGAAGGTGTTGAGGCTATGGGTTTCACTAACCACCTAAAGTTGCCTCACTATGTTACTTTCCAATCAAGCCTGAGCAATACCCGCGCGGCAGTTGAGCGGAGCAATCAAAATAATAAAGAGGTTGAACAGCAAATGATCCAGATGGCATCGGTTTAAAGTACCCTATCATGATTGAAAATACCAAGTATACCAACAAATACAATTTTGCCTTTATTGATGAGGCTACCAAAAAGGAGATCCGCCGTAAGCTGCTGAAGGCTGTGGCAATCCCCGGTCACCAGGTGCCGTATTCATCACCCGAAATGCCGATCTCGCGCGGCTGGGGTACAGGAGGTTTGCACATTACACTGGCAGTTATCGGTAAAGAAGATGTGTTCAAGATCATTGACCAGGGCAGCGATGCCAGCGTTAATGCCTGTAACCTGCGTGAGTTTGTAAACGGAATGACCGGATGCAAAACCACTTTTGACACTGCCGAAGCTACGCTAATCCAAACCCGCCACCGCATTACTGAAGAAGAACTGACCGATAAGCAGATCATCGTTTTCCAGGTGCCATTGCCCGAGCCTTTACGCATGGTTGAGCGCTACGAATACAAAACCCTGCAAATGCATGCCGAGGCCGATTATGCCAAAATGTATGTATCACTTTATGAATCATACGTGCGCCACGGTGCTATTATGCAGGGTGCAGGTTACCCGGTAATGGTAAATGGCAGGTATATCATGTCACCATCGCCTATACCGCGCTGGGACACTCCTAATTTGAATCAGGCACAAACGTTGTTTTTGTTTGGTGCCGGTCGCGAAAAACGCCTTTATGCTGTACCTCCGTTTACCGATGTTGAGCCGCTGGAGTTTGAGGATGTGAACTTTGAGATAGAGGATTTCAGCAAAAGCGAGTGCTATAAAACTGGTTACAGAAGGGCTTTCCTTGACGAGATCTACTCGGACGAGGGCGAGCGGAAATTTGTGATCAGCGACAGCAATTTCCTGGACAAAAAGAGCGAAAAGCAGGAAACCCATCAATACAGCAATAAATACATAGACCAACTGCAAGAATATGGCCTTTAACGAGGATAACTGGTTGCTGCGCGTGCGCAACCTCACCAAAATATATGGCGAACCAAACGACAGGACTCTAACTTCAACCGGTCCGGAGTTTGGTTCCAACATCTGCCCCGAAACAGAAAGCATCGTTGCCTGCGCCAATATCAGTTTTGACCTTTATCCAGGCGAAGTGCTGGGTATTGTAGGCGAAAGCGGATCGGGCAAAAGCACGGTAGTTAAAATGCTGTACTTCGACCTGGAAAAAACTTTCGGTTCTGCCTGGCTCAAACCTTATAACGATGGCTTGCTTGATATCCTCGAAGAATCAAACCAGCGCAAACGTTATATCCGTAACAACCTGATGGGTATGGTATACCAAAACCCTCGCGATGGGCTAAACTTCGGTTTTTCATCGGGAGGTAATATCGCCGAAAAGCTGATCATGGCCGGGCAAATGAACGTAGCCAACATCCGTGAAAGAGCTTCAGACCTGCTTAACAAAACCGAAGTGCCCGTGCAGCGAATGGATAACCGCCCCAGTACTTTTAGCGGTGGCATGCAGCAAAGGGTACAAATTTCCAAAGCCATCGCCAATAATCCGCCTTTATTGTTTTTGGATGAGGTAACTACGGGGTTGGATGTTTCTGTACAGGCCAAAGTACTTGATCTGATCCGCGAGCTGCAAACTGATTTAGGCATTGCCATGATCGTGGTATCGCATGATCTATCGGTCATCCGCATGCTTACCGATAGGGTAATGGTGATGAAAAACGGCCGTATAGTTGAAAGCGGTTTAACCGACCAGATTCTGCAGGATCCGCAGCATGAATATTCACAGCTGTTAGTAAGTTCCCTGTTGTAAATGAAATTTTTAGATCATCTATTTAATTAATGATGAATATATTAGAAGTAAATGACCTGAGCAAGGTGTTTAACCTGCATATCCTCAATAATAAAAAAATTGAGGCCCTTACCGATATTAATTTTACGATGCAGGAGGGCGAGATCATCGGGCTTACCGGTAAATCGGGTTCGGGTAAATCAAGTTTGATGAAGTGCATTTACCGCACGTACCTGGCATCAACAGGTGAAATCATTTATACTTCAAAAGATGGTCAGCTTGATTTGGTGAAAGCCGATGACCACCGCGTTATCGAGCTGCGTAAAACCGAGATCAATTATTGCTCGCAGTTTTTAAGTGTAATACCAAGGGTTACCGCCGTTGATGTGGTTTGCGAAAACCTTTTCAGGATAGAAAAAGATAAACAGGTTGCCCGCGATAAGGCAAAGCAAATGCTGGAAGAACTGGCCCTGCCCGGCGAACTGTTCGATGCTTTCCCGGTAACGTTCAGCGGCGGCGAACAGCAACGGATCAACGTGGCCCGCGCTATCATTGCTTCGCCAAGGTTTTTGCTGATAGATGAGCCAACAGCTTCACTTGATGCCCGCACTAAAGATGTAGTGATTGATATGATCCTGGGGTTGAAGCAAAACGGCACTTCGGTGCTATGTATCTCACACGATGAGTATACGCTGGAAAGACTTTGCGACAGGCGGATCGATCTGCAGTTTGGCAGGATCAATGAAGTGGAGGTTGTTGAGTGATTTAATGTGGGAGACGCATCACATGCGTCTCCCACAGGACAAGTAACAATGCAGGGCGAATTTGCATGCGGGAGACGCATGTGATGCGTCTCTACAGAAAAAAATAAAAGATAATTTAAAAATGAGATCATTCATTATCAGTAATGCCACGGTGGTAACACCATCCGAAGTGCTTCAAAACACATCGGTATTGGTTGAGCATGGTATTATTACCCATATCGCCCCTCAAATTGATGAGCAGCATGCGGAGTTTAGCATTGATGCCGATGGCGCTATCCTGATGCCGGGCATTATTGATATCCATACCGATGCTATGGATGCTGAGATCGTTCCGCGTTCGGGTGCCGATATCCCTATCAATGTGGCATTTCGCGAATTGGAGCGTAAAATGAGCGGCTGTGGCTTTACCACTGTTTATCACTCCATGCACTTGGGTTATGATATGGCCGAACTGCACTCGCGCAGTAAATATACTCGCGATGAGGTTTTTGAAACGGTTCACCGGGCTTCAAAAGGCAGTACGCTTTTAAATAACAAGATCCATTTACGGTTTGAGCTATCAGGGGTAAAAGCCTACGAAACTTGCTTCGAGCTGATGGATAAAGGTTATGTGCAGCTGCTTTCTGTAATGGACCATACTCCGGGACAAGGCCAGATCAGCAAAGAGTATTTTATAGCCTTCGCCATGAAAATGGGTAAATCTGCCGAGGAAGCTGAGCAGGCTTTCATCGATAAACTGACTATGCCCATCATTGCAGGTAAAGAACTGGAAGCCATGATTAAACATGCCCAGCAATTACACATTGCTGTAGCCTCACATGATGATGACAGCGTAGAAAAAGTTGATTACATGCGCAGTTTAGGCATCGATATCTGCGAATTTCCTATCACTATGGAAACCGCCCAGCATGCTGCCAAATTAGGAATGCATGTGGTTGGCGGCGCTTCCAATATATTAAGGGGTGGCTCACTTTCGGGCAACCTCAACATGAAGGATGCTGTATTGCAGGGCGCCGTCGATTCGCTGTGCTCTGACTATTACCCCCCAGCCATTATTCACGCTATCTTTAAGTTGTACAATGAAGAAGGCATGCCGTTGCCCGAAGCCGTAAAAATGGCTACCCTTAATCCTGCAAAGGCGGTAGGAATCAGCAATCATACCGGCAGTATCGAAACCGGTAAAGATGCCGACCTGGTCATAGTAAAGCTGCTTGATGGCATCCCGATGGTAACGCATACCATTGTAAGGGGCCACATAGTGGCACAGGCCAGCAATAAAATAAATTATAATAAGGACTATCAACCGGATAATAATTTATCACTAACCAATGAGCTATAAGCAGGCAACAGCAAGCACAATGGATTTGTCATTTGATGATTATAACCAAAGGCAGGTCTACGAAATTTCGGCAGAGCGGAATAAGGAGCGGGCCTTAGAGGCACGCCCCGCAGGTAATTTCATTTATAAAAATGATGGTTGGCAACCACTGGAATATGAGGGCTTTGCCGTAGTGTCCATGCTGGATGAAAACCCCGGTAATGAGCCGCTTGCCGCCCGGTTAACTGCCATTCAAAAAGAGCTGAGTTTAATCCTTTCGCCCCGTACTGCTTTTTACCAGCTTCCCCCTCAAAGTTTTCATCAAACAGTAGCCAATACCTTATCGGCTGATAGATTTAAGCAACAGATACTTTACGCTGGTATTGAGCAAACTTACCCATCTATCGTAGCCAAAGCTTTAAACAATATTCCATCTACCGAAGGTGAAGCGCTGATCCGCATGAAAATGGCGGGGTTAAGCATTTTTAGTACGGCTATAGGCATTTTGGGTGTTTTTGAGGATGAGGAGGATTACAATCAAATCGTGAATTTCCGGTCGGCTTTTTATGCTGATGAGCAGTTGGCCAAACTGGATGTAAAAATGACCCGCCCTTTCATCGGTCATATCACCTTAACCTATATCGAACAAAATCTCAATAAAAATCAAAAAGAACATTTAGCCAGCGTGATCAGTGAGATCAACGAAAGCCTGGCTATTGAGGATAACTACTTCAATATTGCGGTTACCGGCCTGAGGAGATACAACCACCTGGCCAATTTTATGAAGAAGGACAATTACCCTGTTCATCAATTTTAATCAAATTTTTTCGTGATGAAATATTTTGAAAACTACCCGCCGGTTACCGAACAAAAGCAAGGGCACCAGTTGGGGGAGGAGCCTTATATCCATTCTACCTGTATTGTACGCGACAGCAGTCTTGGCCCCTGGACTGCCCTTGGTGCAGGTACCTGGCTGGTTGAATCAACATTTGGCGATTATAGTTATACAGCCGGTAACGTACAAATCATTTACTCCGAAATTGGTAAATACTGTTCCATTGCCAACAGCGTGCGCATCAATCCCGGTAACCACCCGCAGTGGCGCGTTACCCAGCACCATATGACCTATCGCCGTGCCCATTATGGTTTAGGTGAAGACGATCAGGAGTTTTTTCAATGGCGACGCGATCATAAATGTACCATCGGCCATGATGTTTGGATTGGCCACGGCGCTGTAATCATGCCGGGGGTGAACATCGGTACAGGGGCAATCATTGGTTCGGGAGCCATTGTCACTAAAGATGTTGGCCCTTATGAAATAGCGGTTGGAGTAGCTGCCAAAGTGATCAAAAAGCGATTTGATGATAACACTATTGAAAAGCTGCTCGCCAGCGAATGGTGGAACTGGGACCGCGAAACCTTGGAACAAAACTTTAACGATCTGCTCAATTTAGAAGTATTCATTGATAAATACTGTTAACCACCACCTATGAAAAAACTGATCACCGCTATTGCCCTTATTGCTGTAACGGCATTTTCGGCCTGCAAAAATAAAACTGCGCTCGATAGCAACGGAATGCCCCAAACACTTACCATAGCTGTTGTACAATCGGAAGGGGTAGAGGGGATAAAACAGGTGCGTGAGCAAATGCGTGATTATCTGCAGCAAAAGCTAAAGATGCCCGTTGAGCTGATCTACAGTAACGATTACACCGGGGTTATTGAAGCTTTGAGGGCTGACAAAGCTCACATGGCCGATCTGCAGCCTTTTGCCTATGTTATTGCCACCCGTACGCTCAAGCTTAATCCGCTGGTTACGCTGGGTAACAATGGCAAACCAACTACTTATAAAAGCGTGATCATAGCCAACGCACATGGTAATATTAAAACCATGGATGATGTAAAGGCACACTCAAAAAAACTTGTTCTTGGCTTTGTTGAGCCCGCATCGGCTTCGGGCCACCTTATCCCGAGAGCGTATTTAAATTCCATCGGTTTAAATCCCGATACCGCATTTAAGCAAACCATTTTCGCCGGTAACCATCTTACTTCTGTATTGTCGGTAAAATCGGGTAAGGTAGATATCGGCTGTACTACCAACCTGATCTTCATGTTGATGACAAAAGCTAAAATGATCAACGAGGACGATATCAGGGTACTTTGGACATCAGACCCTATCGTGAGCGACCCCATAGTTGCTAAAAGTGAGCTTAATAAGGATTTGCAAAAACGGATCCAACAGGCCTACCTGGATATGAACAAAGAGCGCCCCGAAATTTTGAAGGCCTACGTAAAAATCTTTATAAAAGATACCACCAGGCGTAGTTATATGGTAGCAAACGATACCCTTTATAACGGCTTAAGGAAAATAGCAGGCAGCATTAAAAGTTTAAAAGCAAACTAAGTATGAAAGCATTTATCCATTTTTTGCTGGCTGTACTGGTTACAGTTACCATAAGCGGTTGTAAAAACAAGGCGGACCTGGACGCCAATGGCGTTCCCGGTAAACTGCTTATTGGCTCGTACGGGGGCGATAACCCGGCGCAATATCGCTCAGCGCTTGATCCTTTTGCCAAATACTTATCCAAAAAGTTGGGCATGGAAGTAGAGTTTTTTTACACCACCGATTATCCTGCGCTGATAGAGGCCATGCGCTCAAAAAAGATCCACATGGCGCATTTAACACCCTATGCTTATATACTGGCTACACAAAGACCGGGCCTGGAACCCATTGTTACCCTCGGCATTAAGGGCAAGCCCACTGTATACCATAGCATCATCTTTACTAATAAAAAAACAGGCCTTAAAACCATGGCCGATGTGAGGGCCCGTGCTAAAGATCTTACCCTTTGCTTTGCCGACCCCGCTTCAACCTCAGGGCATCTTATTCCACGTGGTTACCTTGACTCCATCGGCCTCGACCCGGACAAAGCTTTTAAGGAAACCATATTTGCAGGTAGTCACGCTGCCGCTATTTTAAGTGTCAAATCGGAAAAAGTGGACATAGGCTGCTCAACGAGTGAGCTGGCTTTGGAAAAACTGATCCGCGAGCATATCGTTAAGCGCGAAGAGATTGTGATCCTATGGACATCGCCGCCTATTGTGAATGATGCCATCGCTATCAGGAGCGATCTTAATAAAGATTTTATTAAAAAAGTACAGCAGGCTTACGTTAACGCCAACCGCGACGATTTTGAAGCTTTTAAAAAGTATGTTTTACTGTACTGGCCCAATCCGAAGGAGATGGCTTACGTGCCCATCCAGGATTCGGCATATAACCAGCTGCGCAAAATTGCAGGAAGTATAAAAGATCTGAAGCAAAAGTAAAAAGCTGCAATGATGAGGAACCTGATTTTAAACTTGTTTTTTTTAAGTACGCTGCTGGTTTCCGGTGGCTGCCGGAATAGTGCCGATCTGGATGCGAACAGGATTCCGGCTAAGCTGGTTATTGCGCATTACGGTACTGATGACCCCGTTGCACTTAAAAGTGCCGCCAAACCATTTCAGGAATATCTTGAAAAAAAGCTGGGGATGCCTGTAGAGTTCATTTATACTACCGATTACACATCTGTTATTGAGGCTATAAGGACTAAAAAAGTACATATAGCTTACCTGAGCCCATTTTCATATGTGCTGGCTTCGCAAAAGCATGATATTACTCCCATTATAACCACAGGCGAAGATGGAAAACAGTCCATGTATCACAGCACCATTTTTACCAGTAGTCATAGTGGTATAAACAGCATTGCCGATTTGAAGGCTAAAGCTAAAAACTTAACCCTTTGTTTTGCCGACCCGGCATCAACTTCTGGCCATTTGATACCCCGGGCATACCTCACCACTATTGGGTTAAACCCGGATAAGAACGCTTTTAAAGAAACCATTTTTGCCGGTAACCATGTGGCAGCTACGCTTTCCGTAGCATCGGGCAAAATTGATGTTGGCTGTGCCGCTACCGAATACGGTCTTGAACTTGCCGAACGCAAGGGCCTCGTAAAAAAAGATCAGATCAAAGTGCTATGGCAATCTGCGCCAATTGTAGGCAGTCCTATTGTGGTACGCAATGATCTGAATAAGGCGTTTGTTAAAAAGATCCAAAACCTATATCTGAACCTGGCCAAAGATGAGCCGGGTATTTTTTTGAAATATATGAAGCTGTTGCATGCCCAGCCCGAACGCTACTCATACATGACCGTTCAGGATTCGATGTATAACGGGATCAGGGCAATAGCATCTGGAATTAAAGACCTAAGTGTAATTAAATAACCGGTTAATAACGTAAAGCATAAGCACGATGATTGAAGTAAAGGGTTTAACCAAAACATTGCCTAATGGGCGCAAACTGTTGAACGGGATCGATTTTACAGTGAAAAAAGGAGAGTTTGTGGGCATATTGGGACCAAGCGGGGCAGGGAAAACGCTAACGCTGCGGTGCCTGAATGGCTTATTAAAACCCGATGAAGGTTCGGTTTTGGTAGAGGATGAGCATGGCAAAAAGCATGACATCTGCCAGATCAATAAAAAACAATTGCGTCACGTTCGTGAACGGATAGGGGTTATTTTCCAGGGATATCATTTGGTGAAGCGCCTTTCGGTGTTAGATAATGTGATGATAGGCAGGCTTGGGCAGATCAGTACTTTCCGGAGCCTGGTTTACGGGTTCACCGATAAAGAAGCCGAGGAAGCCCTGCTGGCCTTAGAAAAAGTAAAAATGGCCCATTTGGCACAAAGCCGCACCGGCAGTTTAAGCGGCGGCGAAATGCAGCGGGTAGCTATTGCAAGAGCTATATTTCAATCGCCTACATTGCTGCTGGCCGATGAGCCGATCTCCAATCTCGACCCAAGCAATGCCAAGGTGATCATGAAGCTGATCCGTCCGCTGTCAGAAAATATCCCTGTAGTTGGTGTTTTTCATCAACCCGAAATGACGGCAAAATACTGCACCCGCGTTATAGCGATAAAGGATGGTAAGGTTATTTATGATGGTGATCCGAAGCTATCCAACCAAACGCTTGAAGATATTTACGGCGAAGAGCTGGCACAAATTGAGCAGCACGAACACATCGTACCAACACCTGAAATTGTAAGGATATGATAGGGCAGGCCACCTACAGTTTTAAGCGGTACCGCAAATTTGTGCTCCCGCTTATTTTGCTCATAGCGGTTACCGAAGGAGCAGCAATAGTTTGCGGAGCCACCTTTGATAAGTTGGAAACCGGCCTTGTAAAAGGCATTTCTTTTTTAGGCTTCATGTTTCCGCCCGATTGGGCTGCATTTAAGGATATGCTGGAGCCTGCTTTCCAATCCATCACCATAGCGCTGTTAGGTACCATATTCGGTACCCTACTTTCAGTGGTGTTTGCCGTGCTGGCAGCTTCAAATATCTCGCATAAATGGGTACGCAATACGGCCCGTATCCTGATAGGATTAGAACGGTCAGTACCCGAAATAGTGATCCTGCTATTGCTGATCGCAGCTTTTGGTTTAGGTTCCATGCCGGGCATCGTGGCTTTATCGTTAGGTTGTATAGGGATGCTGGGCAAATTATTGGCCGATATTATTGAGGAGATAGACCCGGTGATGATAGAATCGATGGAGTCATTAGGTGCCAATAAATTACAGATCATCTGGTTTTGTGTAATACCGCAAATTATCCCCAATCTTATCTCATATGCGCTGTTCAGGTTTGAGATCAATATCCGCTTATCGGTAATACTGGGGGCCATCGGCGCTGGTGGGATAGGTTACGAACTTGATTACTCATTCAGTATGCTGCAGTACCACCGTGCTTTCACGGCCATGATCGTGGTCATAGTCATGATCTTCGGTACCGAACGCTTATCATACATGTTAAGGAAAAAATTTAAAGTAGAGGGGGCATTGAAATGAGTACGGTTGATATTATCCTGCCTTCAAAAAAATACAAGCAAAAGGCAACCATTTTTACAATATCAGCTATTCTGATATCGGTAGCCTGTTTTTACATGAACTTTAATCCCATAATGTTCTTCACGGAGTTTCATTATGTGCGCGATTTGCTTGGCGAAATGTTTATGCCCAATTACCAGATGCTATATGAAAATACATCTACAGGTATTTCTATACTACAAACTCTGTCCATGGCGTTTTTGGGCACGCTTTACGGCGGTCTGATAGCATTTGTACTTGGTTTTTTAGCAGCATCCAATACCATGCCTTATAAAGCAGTGCGCATCATAACGCAGGTATTTGTATCCATGCTACGGGTTATCCCAGCGCTGGTTGTTGTACTGATATTTGTGATAGCAGTTGGACCGGGATCATTTTCTGGTGTGCTTACGCTGGTTATTGTTACTATAGGATCATTTGCCAAACTCTTTACAGAAATTATTGAAAATGTGGAAAGCGGTCCAGGGGAGGCCATATTTTCGGTAGGGGCCAGCCGCTTACAGGTGATTAGATACTCCATTATCCCGCAAATTATGCCTTCATTTATTGCCAACCTGCTGTATGCCTTTGATGTGAACATGCGTGCTGCAATAGGTCTGGGTATTTTTGGAGGCGGAGGTATAGGTTTTCAGCTGCAAATGGCTAAAAGCGTACTGCACTATAAAGATGTTACCGCACTGATCACCATTATTATTGTGCTGGTTATTTTAGTTGAAAAGCTATCGGATTATTTAAGGAAGCGGATTTTGGGGGATGGGAAGTTGAGGTAGGTTGTCTGAATCAGAATTTACAGAATTTTAGGATTTTCAGAATTTGTCTCAATTCGAATTAAACGAATTAAGGAATTACCAGAATGCTAATCAAATTCGATAAATTCTTTAATTCGTTTAATTCGAGTTCAGACAAAACCGCTATCTAATTCTGTTCATTCTAAAATTCTGTAAATTCTGATTCAGACAATCAACTACTCACCCCTCCCTAATATCACGCTAACAATTGGAGTATATTTTTACCATCAATAAAATATACTAATAATAAAATGAATACGCATCTGCTCACCAATGCGCGCATCGTTACGCCGACCGAGGATTTTACCGGTTCGGTTATCATTGAAAACGGTATTATAGCCGAAATAATAAAGGATAAATACTATACCGAAGGCACCGACCTGAACGGTCAGTGGTTGATTCCTGGCTGTATTGATATTCATACCGACTACCTGGAGAAAGAGATTTACCCACGTTCGGGTGCCGGGTTTCCCTTGCCATTTGCCCTTCATTTTATGGATGCCCGTGCGGCGGCCTGTGGTATTACTACAGTTTTCAGCGCGGTAAGTTTTTCTGATAACGAGGAGAAAAACAGGAGCCTGAGCGAGGCTATGGAGCTTTCGCGCCAGATTGATGCTGCCCGCCATTCGCTGCTGGTGCGCCACTTTCTGCATGCCCGCATCGACCCAAACTCGGAAGGCTTACTGGCTTATCTGGAGCCTATGCGGCAGTTGGAAAGCTTGTATATGGTAGTTTATAATGATCATATCCCCGGCCAAAGGCAATATACTTTGCAGCAGCAGATTGAGCTGCGAACCAAAGCATTCGGCATAACACCCGATGAAGCTATGGCCCGCCTGCAAAAACAGATAGATAAAACGAGCAAGATCAACAACAGGGCACAGATCTATGAAACGTTTAAGGATAAATATATCCTTGGCAGTCATGATGATACTACTGTTGAGCACGTAGAGGAAGGCAAATACTATGGCGCCACATTATCTGAAATGCCTACAACATTGGTGGCGGCCCGTAAAGCCAAAGAACTTGGTTTGTGGATTTGCCTTGGTGCGCCAAACTATTACCGGGGAGGTTCGCACTGCGGCAATCTTTCAAGTATCGACGCCATAGCCGAAGATCTTTGCGATATCCTTTGCAGCGATTATCATTTCCCGACCATGCTGGGCAGTGTGGTTAAAATGATAGGTAACGGCATCAGCCCGAGTAAGGCGGTTAACATGGTGTCATTAAACCCGGCGAGGTTGCTGAACTTTGATGCCGAAACAGGCAGTATCGAGGTTGGTAAAAAAGCCGACCTGGTAGCATTCAGCAGCGAGAAATCATTCGCTTCGGTATCTCATGTATTTGTTGACGGGATAACCAAATACCGTGCTGATTACAGCGTTGCTATACAACCATTAGCTGCAGAGCAAACAGAATTAAATACGCTGAACACAGGCGTTTAAAATTATAAATAGCATAAGATTGATAGCTTTTTGCTTTCAGCCTTACGCTTTTGGCTCAAAAAGCTTTAGGCTCAAATATGAAAATAGGTATTTTAGGCGATATCCACGAAGATATTGTAGCCTTGCGTAAGGCCTTTGATGTACTGGAAAAAGCGGGCTGTACCGAAGTGGTTTGCCTCGGCGATATAGCCGGATATAAGGTAAATACCTATTACTACCTTGACTCCCGTAGTGCGCACGAATGTATAGCGATGATTCGGGCTAACTGCAGCACAGTGGTTATCGGTAATAATGATTTGTACCAGGTAAAAAAGCTGCCTAAATATGACGGTGGTTTGGGTTTCCCGGAAAACTGGTACGAGCTTGATTTTTTTGAGCGCAAAAAATGGAGCGATGGCCGTGTGCTGCTTTTTGAAGAAGTGCAGCTTAATGCCCTCATGACCAGGGAGGACAAATCCTGGCTGGAATCTGTACCCGATTTTGCTGTGCGCGATTTTAACGGACATAAAGTATTCTTTTCACATTTTGCCTATCCAGATCTACATGGTGTTAAGGCCAGTTTTCCGCAGGTGGCGGATGCTTACCATGAGCACCTGAACTTTATTGAAGAAAATGGCAGCCGTACCGGTTTTAGCGGGCACATGCATTTTGAGGGAGTTAGCATTTGTAATGAAGATCATATTGAGCGCAATCCTTTTGGCAAATACAAACTATCTGATCAAATACAATGGCTTTATGGCCCTTGCGTAGCCCGCTGCCTGTTCAATAACGGGGTAATGGTGTTTGACCCTGAACAGTTTACTATTGAGGCTGTTCCGTTACTTTTTGTTTAATCATTGTTTATTACGTCAACATGAAATATACCTGCCTTTCCGTTTTTTTATTATTGCTTTCCGTATCTGCATTTGCACAAAAGGCCGACCTGGTTTTAACCAACGGCAATATCATTACACTGAAACAAAAAGGCGACCGAGCGCAGGCCATTGCTATAGCGGGTGACAAGATCATCGCCGAAGGTTCGACTCAGACCATCCGTAAGTTCATTGGCAAGGGAACAAAAATTATCGATCTGAAAGGAAAAACCGTATTGCCCGGTTTTAACGATGTGCACCAGCACCCGGCACCACTTTATACATTTGATAAGCCTTATGCAACGCTTAAACTGGATACGGTAACATCCATGAAAAACCTCATTACCCTGCTTAAGCGCAAAGCTGCCATAACACCCAAAGGAATGCTGATCAGAGGTGTGGGTTATAACGAAACGAAACTGGGCGGGCAGCCCATTCGTGATAGTTTGGATAAGGCCTCTACCGATCACCCGATCATTATTTCGCATGTGAGCGGGCACCTTTCGGCGGCTAACTCATTGCTGATGGAGATGAATGGGATCAATGAAAATACAGCCGATCCGACAGGGGGCGCTTTTGAACGTTACCCGAACAGCAAACGTCCTGATGGGATTTGCAAAGAAGTGGCCGCATCTTATCTCCATAAATCAAAACAAATAAAATATCCGCCGCAACCTACAGCCGATGAGGAAATAGAAGGTTATCGCAAATATTTTAACAATGTACTTGCCAGTGGCGTAACCAGCATAGGCGACGCATGGACAACACCTGAAAGAGTAAAGATCTACCGTAAACTGGTTGCCGAAGGTTTCCCGATGCGTTTTAACCTGTTGATGGGTACCCCATATGCTGCCGACCTCATCAGCGGTAAAATACAAAGAAGCAATACGGGTCATCTGCGTATTGAAGGAGTGAAAGTTGTTCATGGTAATTCCTTAAGCGGTAAAACCTGCTGGCTTTACGAACCGTACGATATGATCAACCCGGTTACAGGTAAAAAAGATTATTACGGTATCCCGCCGGCACGGAGCCAGGCATCGCTTGATAGCCTGTTTCTGGCTATCCATAAAGCTGGTTTACAGATTGCCTGTCATTCCAATGGCGACCGCGAAATTGATATGGTGATCTCGGCAATTGAAAAAGCTCAAAAGGCAGATCCCCGCGGTGATGCCCGTCACCGTATTGAGCATTGTAGTATCACCAATCAGGATATTTTAGATAAGATCAAGGCTGATGGGATTGTACCTGTATTTCATTGCTATATGTATGAGCTTGGCGATAAAATGCAGGTTTATGGCGAAAAGCGCATGGCCATGTTGCACCCAACCAAAACAGCTATGGATATGGGCATTGTTTACGCGCTGCATTCTGATGCACCTATTTCGCCGTACCCGGCCATGATCAGGTTGGGCAGTGCCGTTAACCGTAAAACAAAAGATGGCGGAATTGTAATAGGCGCAAACCAGCGTATTGATGCTGAGGATGCCATTAAAGCCTATACTTACGGCGGTGCTTATACCACTTTTGAAGAAGGTAAAAAGGGCAGGTTGATAGCCGGTCAGCTGGCCGATTTGATGGTGCTTGATAATGACCCTACCACTATTAATTCCGATAAAATCTACGACATAAAGGTGATGATGACGGTAGCAGGAGGCAAAGTGGTTTTCGGTAAATAGTGTATATATAGAAACTGAAAGCAAAATGCTCAAGGCCGAAAGCTGATAAATTATTTATCGATAAGTTGATTTTTGCTTATGTATTTAAAGTAATTTGGTTTATATAATTTATCACACCCCAAAATAAACGTTATGGATACTTCACTTTTTGAATCAGTTGATCAGTATATAGGTAACCTGTTGGGCGAAGAAGATGCGGTGCTGAAAGGTACTTTGAAATCAATGAGGGATGCGGGAATCCCGGGCATCAATGTAACAGCTAACCAGGGTAAGTTTTTACAGGTGCTGGCCCGTTTATGCGGTGCCAAAAAGATATTGGAAATAGGTACGCTTGGTGGTTACAGTACCATTTGGCTTGCCCGTGCCTTGCCTGCCAATGGCCAGCTGATCACTCTTGAACTGGAGCAGGCTTATGCTGATGTTGCCCGCCAAAATATCATCAAAGCTGGTTTGGACCCAATTGTAGATATCAAAGTAGGGAAAGCAATGGATAGCCTCGCCGCTCTTGATGCCGAAGATGAAGGTCCGTTTGATATGATCTTTATTGATGCTGATAAGCCACCCTATACCGAATATTTTGAATGGGCGCTTAAGCTTTCAAGACCGGGTACCCTTATTGTTGCAGATAATGTTATTCGCGAAGGTAAAGTGCTTGATGATAATTGTGATGATGAAAGGGTTAGGGGAGTGCAGCGTTTTAATAAAGCTCTTGCTGATAATAAGCAGGTAACAGCTACTATTATCCAAACTGTAGGTACTAAAGAGCATGACGGTATGGCTATAGTGGTTGTGAAATAATTATCATTACCCGCTGGTCTTTTGTCCCCTCAGGGTCTCTCGCAGAGGACCCTGAGGTATTCGCTATGCAAAGTATACAGTTTTGCAAATGCAATCAGCAACATTTTTAATAAATGCTCGCAACATAAACATGGCCATAATCCAGTGAATACAAAAACTGCCATGAATCCTCAGGGTCCTCTGCGAGAGACCCTGAGGGGACGGGGGACCTGTAGATAGGTAATTTAACCTCATGGCCATCAATGCGATATTACGAGGCGTAATACATCTTTATACTCTGTAGAACTTATTTTTCTTATGTTTACTATCCGATATATAACCGGATTGTTAATTTTGAGATTATAAGCAAGGGGGACGAAATGAATTTTGGCGGAGTTACTATAAAGGATATTGCTAAAGAGCTGGGGATTTCACCCTCGGCGGTTTCCAAGGCGCTTAAAGACAGTCACGAAATTGGTGAAAAAACTAAAGCGCTTGTGTTGGAGTGTGCCCAAAGACTCAACTATCAGCCCAACCTTAATGCTCAAAGCCTTAAACAGGGCAATAGCAAATCTCTCGGTATTGTGGTTTCAACCATCGATAATCAGTTTTTTTCGCAGGTAATTAATGGTATCGAATCTGTAGCGCATAGTAAAGGGTATAATGTGTTCATTACGCAAACCCACGAATCATATGATCTGGAGATGCAGAATGTACGCCATTTAACTTTCCGATCTATTGATGGCTTATTGATCTCCCTTTCAACCGAAACCAACAATATCGATCACCTGAAAAACCTTCATGAAAAAGGTTTGCCGATAGTTTTTTTTGATAGGGTTAGCGATGAAATTGACACACATAAAGTAGTGGCCGATAATTTTGCCGGTGCATATGATGCCACAACCGAATTGATCAAAGCAGGCTATCGCAAAATAGCACATATTACCAGCTCAGTAAACGTATCCATTACTGCCGAACGATTAAAAGGGTATAAAAAAGCGCTTGAACAACATGGCATAGAGTCTGACGAAAAGCTGATCAAATACTGCCCGCATGGTGGTAAAGACCTTGCGGAGATTGAGAACGCCCTAAGCGAGCTGTTTGCCAATAATAAGCCCGATGCTATTTTTACAGCATCCGACAGGATCACAACCACCACTTTATCGCTCCTTCACAAATTAGGCTACCGGATCCCTGCCGATATCGCTTTGCTCGGCTTCACCAACACCCAATTGGCCGAAGTTTTAAACCCTCCCTTAAGTGCCGTATATCAGCCTGGCTTTGAAATGGGAAAAAAGGCGACCGAAATGCTCATCAGTATTATTGAAAGCAAACGCCCTGTTACCGAGTTTGAAACTACGGTGTTACCTACCCAGGTTTTTATCCGTGCTTCATCGCAGCCGGTAAAAGCTTAACCGTGAACTATGCCGGGTTTATAATAAATGTATTCTTAACATTTGTTGTTTTTGTAAAATCTTTTACAGATTTTTAGCGCATTATAAACCAAGCTAAAACCTTTCAGCCCTATGAAAAAATTGTTCAATGCCTGCTTGCTGCTGCTTTTATTTTCTAAAGCTGTTATGGCACAAAGCACCGGCGATAAAACTTTTACTAATCCAATATTGCCATCGGGTGCTGATCCCTGGGTGATCTATAAAGACGGATTTTATTACTACACCAATTCAACAGGGGGCAATATCGTTATCTGGAAAACTAAGGATGTTACCAAATTAAGCACTGCACCTAAAAAAGCTGTTTGGGCACCACCGGCTGGTATGGCTTATTCAAAAGAGCTTTGGGCACCCGAACTGCATTTTATAAAAGGCAAATGGTATGTCTATTTTGCTGCAGATAATGGCGATAATAACAATCACCGCATTTATGCACTGGAAAACAGTTCGGCCGATCCTACTCAAGGTACCTGGGAGTTTAAAGGAAAAATAGCCGACAGTACCGATAAATGGGCCATTGATGCTTCGGTGTTTGAAAATAACGGGAACTGGTACATGATCTGGTCGGGCTGGGAGGGAGATCACAACGGTCAGCAAAATATCTACATCGCTAAAATGAAGGATGCCATTACCATTGGCAGCGAGCGGGTAAAAATATCAAGCCCGGCTTATCAATGGGAAACTAATGGGGATCTGCATGATGCAGGTAACCCGGCTCACGTAAGCGTAAATGAAGGTCCCGAAATATTAAAACATAAGGATAAGCTATTCCTGATTTACTCGGCGAGCGGTTGTTGGACTGATTTTTATGCTTTAGGTATGCTTACTGCCTCCAAAAACAGCGATCTGTTAAACCCGGCATCATGGATAAAAACAGAGCAGCCGGTATTTAAGCAATCGCCCGAAAATAGTGTTTATGCGCCGGGACATAACTCCTTCTTTAAATCGCCTGATGGCCGGGAAGACTGGATTCTTTATCATGCCAATTCAAACCCTAATGAAGGCTGTGGCAATAAACGCTCACCGCGTGCACAAAAATTTACCTGGAACAAGGATGGCTCGCCAAATTTTGGAGTGCCATTAAAGGATGGGCAGACTTTGGCTGTGCCTTCAGGAACAAAGTAGGGGATGTGTAAGTAGTTGTTTAGCAACGTAGTTTAAAAGATCGTCGTTGCGAGGTACAAAGTAATCCCATTCAGCACCCGTCATTGCGAGGTACGAAGCAATCCCCGATTTACAGAGCGGCTAAGCTAGTGACCCTGCGCAGTTCGCGATTGCTTCGTGCCTCGCAATGACGGGTGGAGAGTGTACAGTTCGCGATTGCTTCGTGCCTCGCAATGACGGGTGGAGAGTGTACAGTTCGTGATTGCTTCATGCCTCGCGATGACGATACCGTTACAGCGCCTCAGTTTTCTTGATAAATATCAATTCCGTTCTTATCAAACATCAATGCACAGGTTATAGCATCACGGTAGATTTGTATCAACAAAAAAACGATACAAAATGTCAAAAACAATTTTTATAACCGGAACAAGCACAGGATTTGGTAAAATAACCGCTATAACCCTTGCAAATGCAGGCCATACCGTAATAGCAGGTATGCGCGGAATAAATGGTAAAAACGAAGTTGTAGCCAAAGAACTGTCGGCCCTGCCAAACGTTGAAGTGGTTGAGGTGGATATCACCGACGATGCATCGGTTAAAGCCGCTTTTGAATATACTTTAACCAAATATGGCCATATAGATGTGCTGGTGAACAATGCCGCGGTTTCAGGTTTTGGTGTGTTGGAAGGCTATTCAATTGATCAGATCAAACAAATGTTTGAAGTGAATTTTTACGGAACCCTACGCACTATCTTTGCTGTATTACCAGGGATGCGTGCAGCCAAGAGCGGCCTTATCATCAATATTACATCAGGCGCAAGCGGCCACACCTTGCCATTTATGATCCCTTACCTTGCCTCAAAATTTGGTGTGGAAAGCATTACCGAGGGTTTACAGGATGAGCTTGCCCAATACAATATCGAAAATGTGAGTATCCAGCCAGGCGTGTATCCAACTGAAATGAATAACGGTAGCAAAGCAGGTGTACATGCCGATAAACCCGAAATTATCGCTGAATATGGCGAGGCTTCGGCTCAGCAATTTAATGCTATGGGTGCCGCGCTGTTCAGTAAAATGGCCGAGTTTAATATGGATCCACAAACCATTGCCGATGGTATATTGCACCTGGTTGAAATGGAAAAAGGCTCTCGTCCGTTGCGTTACCCGCTTGACGCCGTTGCACAGGGTACCGACCAGGAATTTATTGATGCCCGTGCTGCCATCAAAACCAAATGGCTGAGCAAATACTCCGCATAATTCAATCAGAAAAATATGACCTGAGCTAAAGCAAATATCCCCGGATAAAGGGGATATTTGCTTTTATATGTTTGAGATCTTTAAAGAGTACATCAGCCAGAAAACAACCCTCACCGAAGCCGAATACGCTAAAATAGAAGCCGTTTGTATTTACAAAAAACTTCGTAAAAGACAATACCTGTTGCAGGAAGGCGATGTTTGGAAATATAATGCCTTTATAACCAAAGGACTTGTACGTTTTTACAGTGTTGATGAAAGCGGGCGCGAAAACATAGTAAGCTTTGCCAAAGAAAACTGGTGGACTGGCGATCGTGCAAGCCTGCTTACCGGCGAGCCATCTAAAAATAACATCGATGCTATTGAAGACACTGAACTGATACTGATCACCAAAACAAATTTCGACAGGCTTTGCCTGGAAATACCGGCCCTGAATGATATGGTGAACGCAATCATTAATAAAAGCTTTATCACCAGTCAAAACCGCATCCATTCGGCCATTTCTTTTACTGCCGAGAAGAAATACCTTGATTTTGTACAGAAATATCCAGATCTCTCATTAAGAGTGCCCCAGGCAATGATAGCATCTTATTTAGGCATTACACCCGAAACTTTAAGCCGCGTACGAAAAGAAACGGCGAAAAAACATTAAGCTTGGTTCTTCATAAGGTCAATGTTTTTCTCTTTTCCTTCTTGTAATACTGTTTTACCGTATTCGGTAAAATATTGATGCTGCTGTAAAAGGCTTAAATTAACGTTATGCCATTCTTCATCGCTGCATTGCTTGCCCAAATGTATCTCCCATTCCAGTTTTAAATTGTGAGCACATTTAAGATAATCAGGAGATGCAAAATGACGCATATCGGCATCACAAATAATTTGTTGGATGAGGTTTTTGGGCGATTGCGGAACTTTTGTAGCTTCGATACAATCCCATACCTGTTGTATAAAATCATTATTGTAGTGGTGCTGCATTAAAAAAGTACCGGCAATGATCATGCTGGTATCTTCATGTCCTTTATAATGATAAAGGTATCCCGTATCGTGAAACCAGGCGGCTGTTGTTAAAATTTTTAACTCCTGACTTTTTAACTTGCTATGTGCAGCTATTTCAATTGCCGCGTTCACAACCCTTTGAGTATGCCCAAGATTATGAAAATGCATGGTTGCCGGAAGGTTTTCTTCCATCAATGAGGTAACGTAGGCAGCAGCCCTTTTTACTATACTTATCGCAGGCATGTGAATGATGCGATACTACCCTCACAATCTGTAGAAAATCTGGATTAATGTTGCTGAAACCAACTCTCAACAAAAAAATGACACTTTTATCGTACTTGTGTAAACATGGGATTTGGGCTTTTTAGCATGCTATTAAAGCTTTACTTTAGATGGATAATTCTTTATACATGAAAAATACCCTGCAAATAGCACAACTTTATTTTCGCTTCGCTTTAGGTATCGGTTTTCTGCTGCCCGTTGCCGATCGTTTAGGTTTCCTGGGACCTGCGGGGCAAAATTCGGTAAGCTGGGGCAGCTGGGACAATTTTGTAGTTTATACCAACACACTGATGCCCTACCTCAGCCGCTCCTTGGCAGGTGTTATGGGCTTTTTAGCTACAGTGGGCGAGGTGTGCATAGCCATTATGTTTATAGTTGGCTTTAAGATCAGGACTGCAGCATATGCAAGTTTTGGCCTTACGTTCACCTTTGCGCTTTGCATGGCTTTGTTTTTAGGTATTAAAGCCCCCTTTAGTTATTCGGTTTGGGCCGATAGCGCAGCGAGTTTAATGCTGGCGGGCATAGCTACCTATCGCTGGAGCATTGATTTTCTATATGATGAAGCATAATACCAAAAACTTAAAACCAATAATAAGATGAAACCACGTTTTAATCTGTTACAGGCTGTTCCGCAGGCCTATAAACCTTTTCTTGAACTTGATAAAATGCTCGCTGATACCCAGCTGGACAGAATTCAGCGCGAAATGATCAAGATTCGAACCTCGCAAATAAACGGCTGTGCTTACTGCCTTAATGTGCATACTAAAGACGCTTTAAAGTATGGCGAGAGGCAGGAACGTATTTTTGTAATGAGCGCCTGGCGTGAGGCCCGTAACTGGTTCAGCGAACAAGACCAGGTGATACTCGAACTCACAGAACATATCACTTTAATATCGAAGCATGGTGTAAGCGATGAACTGTTTGAAAAAGCAGTTGCTACGTTTGGCGAGGTCACCGTAGCACAGATCATTTTGGCCATAGTATCCATGAACGCATGGAACAGAATGGCCATATCGTTCGGTAAACATCCTGAATAAATAACCCCCATAAAACCATACTTTTAATCTTTGTTTTTGAATTTATCAAAATAGCCGGTTATCAAAGCAGGGCTTATTTCGTCGGTAAGCAAGCCAATATAATTGTCGGGTCTTATCAAAAGGTATAGGTTGGATTTTACCCCTAACTTTTGCCAGCCTTCATTAAGTGGCAGGTTAGCTATTTTAATATAGTCCTTTAAAAGTTCTGGGAGATGCTCGCTATCCCAATTGCCACCAATGCATAACAGGTGAAATTTGGGTTCGGTAAGCAAGTGATAAATGCTTTGCAATTTGCCATCTATCTCTGTCATTACGTAAGGGCACCTGTCGCCGGCACTAAACTGGAGTTTCTGTTTGATGAACTGCAATGACAGCGGGCTTTTATTATATGAGTACCAAATCTGCGAAAGCACCCTGAACATACGTCTCGTTATCCACTTTGTTGACAATACCAGACGTAAAATACAGGGCATAAGATAGGTGCGTAATAGATATATAAACCTGTTACGCCCCGTCATGAAAGCGAATATATTATCCGTGAATTTCATGAGCCATTGGGCAAAAGGATATCGCTCTGTATGATAGGTATCTATTAGCTTTTCTCCTGCAATACCATTCAACACTAAGGCCAGTTTCCAGGCAAGATTATGCGCATCCTGCAAGCCTGTGTTCATACCTTGCCCGCCAGCCGGGCTATGGATATGTGCAGCATCGCCCAATAAAAAGCAACGGTTCACCCTGAATTGGTCAACACAGCGATGGTGCAATTTATAAATAGAAAACCAGTTCAGTTTTTCAATGCTCAGCGGCAGTTTTACATTTTTGATGATCACTTCTTTCAGGTCATCAAAACTAACATCATCGGTACCGACAAAATCTTCGGGCAGTGTGCCTAATATGCGGTAATTGTTATCGCCGTACATCGGGAAAAAAGCACAGAAATTAGTGCGCGACAGTGAGGCGATTAGCTTATTTACCGGCTGCTGCCAGTTAAGCTGAACATCAGCAACAAAAAACTTATTTTGATAGGTACCCCCTGAAAAATCTAATCCCAACTGCTGCCTCACCAGGCTCGATGCACCATCACACGCCAGGAGATATGAGGCTTTAATTGCTATTTTTCTGAATGGGTCACTTTTATCATAAAGGTTGGCCTGAACAAAATCCTCATGTTGTTCAAAACTTAAGAGGCTGGTTCGCCATAAAACATCGTGGCCTGTTGCTTTTAATTGCTCATACAGCAATTCTTCGTTCTTAAACTGCTCAAAGGCCTGCAGATTGGGGAAGTCGGTAAGGCCATTGCCTGCTTCGGCTGTTTTGAGTGTCGCTTTTTCACGGCCATTCATATAAATGGCAAATTTGCTGATCACCTTTCCCTGCTGTAAAACTGCACCAACTATACCCATCTGCTGGTAAATTTCCATGCTTCGGGCAGTAACCAGCATGGCCCGCGACTCTTGAGTGGGCGCAGGTTTTGTATCAATAATAATAAAATCAATGTTAAAGCGGGCCAATTGGCAAGCCGCCATTAAGCCGGTTGGACCGGCGCCGATAATAATTACCTGTGTATGCACAATATGTTACCGGGCTTAAAAATAGATGTAAATAATTTGCAGAACAATAGGCATTACACTACTATCTCCAGTAGTTGTTAGCTGCCGCTATTGTGGCAAATTCGGTTGCTACTGTTTGGCCTACAGCAATAAGCATGGCGGCATCCTCTGCGTAAACACCCCTGAGCCTGCCACGAACTTCGGCATCGGGCTGGGTTACTTTGATAATAAGTCGAGCCATTTTAATGGCAAGCTCACGGCCCTCCTGGGGTGTGGCGGTGATCAAAGAATCGCCGGGGATTAGCTGTACTGATTCTGACATGGCATTGAGTTTAATTAGTTGATGTGACGTTTATTAAAAAACGGGTTGTAATACCGTTCCCCTCTTCTTAAAATCAGAAAAGCTGATACCTGTAGTGTTTTTGAAAAATTTACTAAAATGGGCCATGTCGCAAAAACCCAGGTCGTATGCTATTTTTTTCATGCAGTTATCAGGGTGTATAGCCTGCCGTTTAGCCTCGGCGGCCACCCGTTGTCTGATGTGATACCCTGCCGGTTGGCCTGTTAACTTTTTTACCACCTCGTTGAGATAATTAGGAGTTACTGATAACCTATCGGCATAATCAGCTACCATTTTATACTCCCTGAAGTTTTTATCAAGCAGCGCCATGAAATTTTGGAGGATGGCGGTATTTCGCGACTGTTTTGGCGCTTGCTCTATAGACTCCAGCTGACGCGAAAGATAAATGAGGAAGATCTTAAAATAACGTTTTAATATCTCTGCACGGTAAAGGTTATGCCTGCTATATTCTTTCATCATTATTTCGGTAATATCACTCATGTCATCAGCAAGTTCGCTGTTAATGGTAACTACTTGTGTATGACTAAACATTTGATAAATGGCACTGTACACATGTTCGCTCCCGTAATCATCTATGTCCGGAAATGAATCGGTGAACGATATTACGTAACCCTGCAGGCCGCTGCTGAATTTAAGATCATGCAGCTGGCCAGGCTTTATCAGCAATAACTGGTTAGTGTCTACTGCTTCTTTTTGTAAATTGAGCCTATAGTAGCCGGTGCCGGCAACTATCCATATCAGCATGAAATAATCATAGGGAAGATCAATGCCATTTTCTTTGGTCCATTCAATAGTATGGATCTTAAAAGGGAGGCAATTAGATGCTTTCTCAAAATGTAGCGGTGCAAAATCGTTAAATTGTTTCATGGCTGCTCAGTTTAAAGCTTGTAAGGCATATGCCATAACTCTAAATTCGTGCCGATATTTTTATTTCATTGATAATCAGTTTATTAAATTATTTTTAAGAGGGTTGCCCTTAACGAAATATCATTAAATACCTGGTTGAGGAGCGAAATATCGTATCTTTTTTTTGCACTACTAAGCATCCGATTTGCATAATGATAGCATGATTTCAGAAAACTGCTTGTTGAAAAATAGCAGGAGGGGTATGAAGATGGCCTTGTTTTTTGCTGTTGGTAAGCGGCATAAGTTAACCATTTTACGAATGAAAAGTTTAAATCAGTAAGGATGGTATCTATATTTTGATTTTTAATTATATAGGTTAATATCATCTTTATTGTAGGGCCGCAAATACAATACGTAATTTATACATCAAAATCCGTATTTAATACATCTGTTAGGTTTAGAAAGAATATTATTTTTATAAGTTGAATTTGAGCGCAGGTTTATACAGGCAAAGCCGTGTGTTGCGATCAAAATCTGTTAGTTTTTGACCGATCATAAAAATAATATCAAGTGAATATCAATACAAACTTGCCCGGGTTTTATTGTAAGCTGATACTTACAGGCTTTTTGCACTTGATTTCCATAAGTGCCCGGGCGCAACAATATGATAATACCGCAAAATATATTTTATTGGCCAGGAGTAGTTTAATTATTGTTAATTGGGACCTGATAATTACCGACGTTGTTGCACTGCTTATCATTTCGAGCCTTGCCTATATTGGTTACAGGCAAAAGCAATGGAATAATAAACAAATACTGCTACAGCGAAAAGAAATTATTGAGCAAGATCAAACTCTACAGCATTTAACTGCAGATAAAGACCGCTTGATTGATGAAAAAGACTGGCTGTTGAAAGAAGTGCACCACCGGGTAAAAAATAACCTGCAAATAGTAATGAGCCTGCTTAATACCCAATCGGCGTTTTTGAAAAATAATGCGGCGCTTGCCGCTATTCGCGAAAGTCAAAACCGGGTACAGGCTATAGCGCTGATCCATCAAAAATTATACAGCAGCTCAAATGTAGCTTATATCGATATTGCAGTTTACATCAGTGAACTTGTTAGCTATCTTGCTGATTGTTATGATGCCCATGATCGCGGTATCAGGATCGAGCAGCAAATAGAGCCTGTAAAAATGGATGTGGCCCAGGCTATACCCGTTGGCCTAATGCTTAATGAAGCTATAACCAACGCTATTAAATATGCCTTTCCGCACAGGCGCGGGTATATAAATATTTCGCTTGGAGTGCTCGATGATAATAATATAATGTTGACTATAGCGGACGACGGCATCGGCTTGCCGCAGGGCTTTGACATAAAAGAGGCGTCGTCATTAGGCATGGAAATGATGAAAGCCCTGAGCAAGCAGCTTGGGGGAAGTTTTAAAATGGAAAACAACAATGGTGTGGTGATCACACTTATTTTCCGGGCCGAAAAACAGTTCGGAACCATCGAAAATGTAAATTATCCTTTGCAATACTAAAAACCCAATTGATTAAGGCTATACGTAATTTGTACTACTGAAACCATAATTAGTACATTGATTTTGGATATCTCCAGCCCGAACTTTACATTGTTAAACAACAGTTAATAATTGAACATTTTTAACTGTACTGACAACACGTAACGTTCAGCCTATGAAAAAGTTCAACTGTTTTGCAGTAGCCTTCTTTACGAGCATCCTAATGTTTATAACAATAGGCTTGTTCATCGAACTTAGCACAAACCTGATGACTCCTCTGGTGCCAACCCGACTTTTTATAATAGTACTGTATGGTATTTGTTATACAAAATTTGCTCTGCTGGTTATTATGCTTATGCCGGGTAAGCCTGTACTTAAGCAAATGAGCTTAGGTTTTATAACGGCGGATATGACAATACTGCTGATGGGAAGCTACATTAATTTAGCAATGAGCATAACTGTATCGCTTGTTGTGGTACAGGCCTTATTGCTTTTTTTCTACATGGCTTTACAGGGGCGCTTATGGCTTTACAAGGCAAATCCAATTAACAATACTATGATAACATCACCTGTTTAATAATGTTGATATGCACCACGATGATGAACAATTGATAAGCCTCATTATTGATCTGCAGGAGCGGGGCTTCAACCATGATTTTGTAATTGAGAACGAACACATCAGGTGTTTGCAATATAATGAGCTCATTCCGCCAGATGATTTTGAGATCGTGGAAACATATCACTGTAGATCATCAGGTAAACATAATGAGTGTAGTTTGGTGTATGCTATCCGGTTAATGAACTATGATATGAAGGGGATATTGATGAGCGATTACAGATCCTACATTAAAGGAATGTCGTTAAGGCTGTGGTCAAAATTCAATAGCGTAATAAGGCTAAATCTATCAGTGATAAAATAAAATCTAAGAAAAACATATCCAAATGAACAGGGAAATCAGAAATATGGAAAGCAGGGCAGGTGTAATACCTGAACATACCATAGGAGCGGCGTATATAGGTAACTGGAAAATTCAGCTCAAATCAAATAAAGTATCTTTTTGCCCGCGGATGCGCAAGATCCTTGAACTATCAAAAGGATATGACGAAAAAATTGAAGAACTTTTTGGACTGGTTAAGCCTGCTCAGGTGAGCGGGCTTGTCCATGAGTTTAAGGTTGCTTGTTTTAATGGTACCAAATTTGAAAAACAGGTACAAATTGTAACGCCCAATGGTTCCGAAAAATGGATTCAGCTAACCGGGGTTTTATACTCACGCAGGTGGGGCACTGCCGAGCAAATGATTGGCACCATTGAAGATGTTACCCAAAAAGTTAACGAAGAATGCCTGAGTATGGCCATTGTAAACCACGAGCTGCGAGCACCTTTAACTATTATTAAGCTTAATACCCAGTTTTTGATCAATCACCTTGCACACAGCATCAATAAACAGCCGGTAAGGTTGTTGAACATGGTTGATCAGCATATTAACGGCATGACCAAACTTGTTGATGAATATTTATCACCATCAACCAGCGACGACAAATCGGCACAGTTCAATTTTAGCTTGTTTGATGTTAATGACCTGGTTGATACTGTGCTTGGTGAAATGAGGATCCTTTATCCTGGTCACCGCTTTTGTAAATATCCAACTGCCGATAGTATTTTGGTTAGGGGGGATAAATATAAGATCACGCAGGTACTCATCAATTACTTAACCAACGCAGCCAAATTTTCGCCGCCATGCTCGCACATCAACATAAATATCGACCGCAATGAAAATGATGTTGAAGTATCGGTTCATGACGAGGGCGTAGGTATTAATGAAGAAAATAGCCAGGCGCTGTTCCAGAAGTTTTACCAGTGCAACCAAAAATCGGTAAGGCAAAAAAACAGTAAGGGCCTCGGTTTATACATTGTGAAAAATATTATCCAAAAACACGGCGGTACGGTGAAGGCCGAAAATGGGAAAAACGGCGGGGCTGTATTTTCTTTTAGCTTGCCGCTTAGTCAGCAAAATAAATTTAATAACACCGGGCAGGAGGCGGTAAAATTGATGGCTTAAAAAGGCATATCCAGGTAAGGAAATAATAAAAGATAAAAATGTCTTTTATTATTGATCTAAATAACTACTTTTGCTTTATAAAGCAATGGGAATATTTTCAAAAACATGTGAGTATGCGGTAAGGGCGGTATTTTTTATAGCTCAGCACACCGCCGATGGCAGCAGGGTAGGCATAAAGGAAATAGCCGTAAACATTGATTCGCCCGAGCATTTCCTGGCCAAGATCCTTCAGGATCTGAGTAAAAGAGGTATCATTCAATCGGTAAAAGGGCCTAACGGCGGTTTTTACCTGGATGCGCAAAGCCTGTCCCGCCCGCTGTCGGATGTAATAGAAGCTGTTGATGGCGGAGGCATATTCAGGGATTGCGGTTTAGGATTAAAGGAATGCTCATCAAAAAATCCCTGCCCGCTTCACCATGATTTTTTAGATGTAAGGAACCGTTTGCAAAGCATGCTTGAATCTATCACCATAGGCCAGTTCAACGAAGATCTGAATCTGGGAATTGTAGTACTTAAAAAATAACCCGATCCGCCAAAAAGGTTAAAGGCGCGGTCAAATGATCCCAATGTTTAATGAATTAAATTATAGAGTGTACCGAAACAAATAAATAAAAAGATAAAAAGGTATTAATATATTTTATATGAAACTCAAAATCTACTTAATCTTCAGCCTTATAGGCATGCTGCTGCTTACCCCCGGCACAGCGGCCTATGCAGCCGATGTATTAAAGCCCGACCCCGCTTTTAATACCGGCATATGCATCATTATTGCAATTACAATTTTCTTTTTACTGTTGCTGCTGCTTTGGCTTACCCGCCTTGCACGCGGCCTTAAAGAGGATGAAGCAGCGCGCGAAAGAAATGGCGATAAATGGATCTTCAGGCAAATAAACAGCCTGGACAGCCGGCAGCTTGATCAGCTGATCAGCCGCAGGAACCACCGTAAAAAAACGATCAATAAAGTAAAGGGCGGCAATAACGGCTTTACCGCTGTTATGGTGTTATTGCTGGTGCTTTCATCGTTAGCTACCCAGGCGCAAACACCGGCCGAAAGCAAAAATGTTTTAACCAGCCCGGGTATGATCATCATGCTTACGCTGATCTTTATTCCGCTGGTGGTTACGGTTTTTTTGATAGGGCTAAAAATCCGTAATGTGGCCGCTAAAAGCCGCTACAGCCGCGTAAAAAAAGAAACCCGGGAACTGGCAGAAGCCGTTGATACCGATGACGCGGTATATGAAGAACTGATTAAGCGTAAACAAGCGCTTGATTACCATTTAACCAACAATGAACTTGCCGGTACAATTGAACCTGAAGATTCAAAAGGCATCCTGCTCAATGTTGATGAGGTTCATGGTCCGCGGTTTTTTGCTTCCAAGCGCAAAGCGGCGCATAAGCACCAGACCGATCCTAAACTGGTAAAATTGATTATGTGGTACCTGGGCAGCGCAGCTTTTTGGTTGGTGCTGGGTACTTCGGTAGGCGAGTATATCGGTATCAAATTTGTATCACCGGATGCCGACCATATCAGCTGGCTGAGTTTCGGTCGCTTAAGACCGGTGCATACCAATATGGTTTTCTGGGGCTGGTCGTCAATGGCAATGTTAGGTCTTGGTTACTACGTTGTTAGTACAGTTAGCAATACAGTAGTTTACAGTATAAAAAGGGGGTATTACTCGCTGATACTCATGAATGCCGCAATTGTGATAGGCAGCGGTATGCTGATGGCCGGCATCAATAATGGCGGCGGCGAATACCGTGAATATATTTGGCCGGTTATGGCGCTTTTTGCCGGCGGTATTGTGGTAAGTTTAGTCAATTATATTCAAACCATAGCGCAGCGTAAAACCAAAGAGATCTATATCTCCAACTGGTACATTGTTTCGGCTATGATGTTTTTAACGGTGATCGTAACCGTTGGTTATCTGCCTTTTTACCAGGATGGCCTTGGCGAAACCATTGTACAGGGTTATTACATGCACCAGGCCGTAGGCATGTGGTTTATGTTCTTTAACCTGGGGCTGGTTTATTACTTTTTGCCGCAACAGTTGAATACACCAATTTACTCCTATAGTTTAGGGATCCTGGCGTTTTGGTCGCAGATTTTGTTTTATACACTGATAGGCACGCATCACTTTATTTTCAGTTCGATACCATGGTGGTTGCAAACAGTAGCTATAGTAGGCAGTATGGGGATGTTGATCCCGGTGTTTTCGGGCACCACCAATTTTATCATGACCTTCAGGGGCAATTTTAATAAGATAGGCCGGAGCTATACACTGCCATTCTATATTGTTGGTATCCTGTTCTACTTCACCGGCTCAACACAGGGCACGGCCGAAGCTTTCAGGGAAACCAACCTCATTTGGCATTTTACAGATTTTACGGTGGCCCACTCACACCTCACCATGTACGGCATCATAGCTTTTATGCTTTGGGCGTGCATCTATACCATAGTGCCGAGGCTTACCGGTAACGAGCCTAAACAGGGCCTTGTTGGCGCTCATTTTTGGATGGCGCTGATAGGCGTATTGTTTTACACCATCCCGCTCATGATAGGCGGTACCCTTAAAGGGATAGCCTGGCGTGATGGAAAGCCATTTATTGATGGCGTGGTGCTGATGGCTCCTTACTGGCTGTGGCGCGCCATTGGTGGTTCGCTGATGTGGGCATCGCACCTGGTGTTCGCCTGGAACATTTATGTGATGTTTTCGGGCCATAAAAGCGATCCTGATATCAGGAAGGAAGTTTTTGAGAAGTTAGATACTATACCCGTTAACGCCGAAATCTGATCACTATGGAAATCTATAACAATCATAAAAAACTTTTTACTGCCGCGTTATGCTTTTTCCTGCTGCTCACATTTTTTGTGGCGATAGGACCTGCATTCACCAGTCAGAATAATAATGCCCCGTTGCCAGGCAGTAAACCATTAACGCGCCTTGAAACCGAAGGCAAGGCAGTGTTTATTGCCGAAGGATGTGTAGCCTGCCACACCCAGCAGGTACGTAATGTAGAGATGGATAAAGTTTGGGGCGCTCGTCCAAACATTGCAGCCGATTATGCCAATATTACCCGTACTGATGTTTGGCGCAACACAGCCACCCTCATGGGCTCTGAGCGTACCGGCCCCGATTTAACCAATGTAGGCACCCGGCAGCCAAGTAACGACTGGCATTACCTGCATCTATTTAACCCGCGTTCGGTGGTGGCGGAGTCAGTAATGCCGTCATATGAGTGGCTGTTTGATATCAAGGATTATGACTGGCCAAATGATGTGGTGGTGAATGTGCCCGATGATTTTAAAAGGGGTATAACCGGCAAAATTGTGGCATCGCACAAAGCAGTGGCGCTGGTAGCTTACCTGCGCTCGTTAAAAGAAATTACCCTGCCCGATGGTAAGCCGGTACCGATATTCCTGTATGGCAAAAGCGAGGCTGAAAAGACTGCTACTACAACTCCGGGCAAAGCCGCAGCCGCCAAACCACAATTTGATGGGGCTGCACTTTACGCCACCAATTGCCAGTCGTGCCATCAGGGAAATGGCGAAGGCCTGGTTGGCGCATTCCCTGCGCTAAAAGGTAGCAAAGTGGTGCTTGACGATAGCCCCGAGGTACAGGTAACTATTATCATGAAGGGCTATAATGGCCGCGCAAGCGAGGGTTACGGTGTAATGCCTGCTGTTGGAACTAATAACAACCTCAAACCAGAAGAAGTGGCAGCCATCGTAAATCATGAACGTAGTAGCTGGGGGAATAGCTCTAAAAAGGTGACAGCCGATGATGTGAAAAAGATCATAGCCTCATTTGATAAACCCGAAACCGCAATTGCTAAAAAGTAAAATCAAGCTCCTCACAAAATGAAAAAATATATCATACTGCTGCTCATGCTCATCCTTAAGCTGGATGTCATGGCTTGCGAGGCCTGTAAAAAGCAACAACCCGCCGGTTTCGGCGGCATAACCCATGGGGCAGGTCCCGATAGCAACTGGGATTACCTTATTGTATTGGTAATGGTAGTGATTACGCTGTACGTGCTTATAGCAACCATCAAATGCTTTATAAAACCCGGCGAAAAGAACCAGGAACATATTAAACGGATGATTTTAAACGACCTGAAGCCATGAGAGATCAAAGTTTTGTAACCTTATTTATTGACGAGGACCTGAAGCCGATAGGGGAATTCCCGGCGCCGGTAACCTTTGACCTGGATACCCGCAAACTGACCGATGGCAACCATGTGCTGAAAGTAGTAAGTAAAGATCACCAGGGCAAGGAGGGTATTAAGCTGATCCCTTTTGTGGTGCGTAATGGTCCGGCGATAGCTATTGAGGGTTTGAAGAAAGATGAGATTGTGGAAGGAGTATTGCCGCTGATGATCAACGCCTACGGTAAAGGTGATCAGAAAACCTTTATGCTGGCGGGCAGCGAAACTCCGCAAAGTATCCCGTGGTGGGTGGTGGTGGGAATAGTTTTGTTTGTAGCATGGACGGGGTATTTCGTTATTACATCGCTTGCGGTGAAGCTGTAGGGGGAGAGGTTAGTGATTGGAGGTTAGAGGTTAAGGAGCCTTTGTCATGCTGAGGTACGAAGCATCTTCTTCGCTCTGTATAGCTACTTTGCATATTGAAGAAGATCCTTCGCTATCGCTCAGGATGACAAACTTATTTAGGCTCAATCAGGCCTCTGTGTTTAATGAAAATAATAATTGTGACAGTTGCAATAGTAGTGATCTGTCCCACGAATAACTGAACAGACAAAAAATGAACGATATACAAGACATAACATCAATTAAAATACTGGTTGATGAATTTTATACCAGAGTGCGGCTTGACGGTTTATTGGGACCCGTTTTTGCCGACGTTATAAAAGACGACTGGCAGCCGCACCTTGATAAAATGTACGCTTTCTGGAATGCTGCTCTGTTTGGTGTGCCGGGGTTTAAGGGTAATCCATTTGCTAAACATGCGCCGCTGCCTATTAGTGATGACCATTTTAACCGCTGGCTGGAACTGTTTATCCAAACAGTTGATGATCACTTTGCCGGTCCGATGGCTGATGATGCCAAGAACAGGGCGAACCTGATGGCCGTAATGTTTATGAGTAAGCTGGCCAACATGAAAGGTGGGGCGGGCAGGGTTATCATGTAGTGGATGCCGCTAAATAGATGTTTTTTCGAGCAATGGGATGGGCGATTCCCTCCCCTGGGAGGGGGTAGGGGGGCATTAGGAAGCCCATCAGCAAGCAAAGCGCATAAACCCCTCCCTGCCACTGCACTTACCAACCGCACCCTCCCAGGGGAGGGAATTAAAAAAAGCTATCAACACAAGAAAAATCAAATGTTATGAAACAGCTTCAAACAAACGAGCACTTCCAGGTAGTTAAAATTGAACTTACAGCCGGAGCTAATATGAAAAGGCACATAGCCACATCAGATGCTTACCTGATTGTGGAAGACGGGAACGCGCTACTCATTTATGCCGGCGAAACCTATGAATTGAGCAAAGGTGAAACTTTCCTGATCCCGGCCAATGAGCAGCATATGCTTAAAATAATAGAAGATTTTAAGGCCTGGATTGTGCTGGCCAACGGTGCGCAGATCAAATACCTGGAGCCGGATAATATTTACATTAATTAATATGATCATAGAACAAGTGCGGGCGCAAATGGCATTGGCTACAGGCCCGGTAGTCAAAATATTAAAGCAAGGCAATAGCTATAAAATGATGGTTATCGGCCTGAAAAAAGGAGCAGTTTTAAAAGAACATAAAACCGCCGTACCTGCCACGCTGATAGTTACCGAGGGGAACGTGTTGTATAACGAACATGAACGCTCGGTTGATTTAAAGCGCGATGCTGATTTTGAAATACCAATAAACGTGCTGCACAGCCTGCAGGCCCTCGAGGATAGTATTTGTCTTTTAATACAGGGATAAACAGGCACAGCAATTAATTATAAATATATACTGTAAATACGATGATTACTAAAGAACAAAAAGAGCTGGTTAAGGCCACGGTGCCTGTATTGAAGGAGCATGGAGTATTGTTAACAACTCATTTTTACAACCGGATGTTTACCCACAACCCCGAGCTTAAAAATGTGTTTAACATGGGCAATCAGCAAAACAGCAAACAACAAACAGCACTGGCTATGGCCGTACTGGCCTATGCCGAACATATTGAGAATCCGGGAGTGTTGATGCCTGTACTTGACGGCATTGGTCAAAAACATACAAGTTTGGATATCAGGCCCGAGCATTATGCTATTGTTGGCGGACACCTTATTGCTTCAATAAGTGAGGTATTGGGTGATGCTGCTACACCTGAGTTACTGGAAGCCTGGACGGTTGCTTACAATCAGCTGGCGGCTATTATGGCTGGTCATGAGCAAAATTTATACAGTAAACAGGTAGCAAAAAAGGGTGGTTGGACAGGCTGGAGGCCATTTGTCGTAAAGCAAAAAGTAAAGGAATCGGCAGAGATCACTTCGTTTTACCTTTATCCTACACATGGCTGCGCGGTGCCTGATTTTACTCCCGGTCAGTTTTTAAGTGTGCGTTTGTTTTTACCTGAACTTAATTTGTTGCAGCCTCGTCAGTACAGTATTTCGAGCGCGCCAAACGGCGAGTATTACCGCATTTCAGTTAAACGTGAAGCCGGAACGGAGCTGCTTGCCGATGGCATGATCAGCAACCACCTGCATAATTTTGTTAACGAAGGTGATATCATCGAGGTATCGGCACCTGCAGGCGGCTTTACGCTAAGCGGTGACGGCGACCATCCGATAGTTTTTATCAGCGGCGGCGTTGGTCAAACCCCGTTGATGAGCATGATGGAAAGCCTGATCAAAAGCGGCAGTAAGCGACCAAAAACCTGGATCCACGGTTGTCGTGATAAAAATGTTCATGCCTTTAAAGAGGTTATTGAACACTGGGAAGGTAAAAACGAAGAGGTTAAAAAGCACATTTTCTATAGCGAAGTTGAAGAAGGAGTAGCCGATAATTTATATACCGGCTGGGTTGACCTAAACCAACTAAGCGATGATATATTTGAGCCAAATACCGAGTATTACATTTGCGGCCCCGCCGGGTTTATTGAGCTGCATTACCGCGAACTGGTTAAGAAAGATATCGATAAACAATTGATCCATTTTGAAGAGTTTGGCCCGCAAACCTTGCAGTTGAACTGAAAGTAACACCTATTTTGTGCTGAAGCAAGCTGGAGTTATGTAAGCTTTACTTCAGCACGAAATAAATTATTCAATCCGGATTATCCTTTTTTTAGTGTCACTACCGCTTCATTTGGCTGAGCCTGGTATAGTACATAAGTGCCCTGGTCATCTTTGGCAGATCTTACCTTTTTGCTTTTCTTGCCCTGTGTAACGGTGACGTTTGTCCACCCGGTTGATACGTAGGTCTTGAGTGTTACCGGCAGATAATACATTTTGCCATCGAGGCTATGGCTTACCTTAACCTGTATCGTGTTTCCTGCCGTTGAAGCGTTGGCTTTGCCGTGCTCACGCTCGCGTATGTAGCGGGTTACATCGCCAAAAGTGGCTACCCAAAGCTTATCGTTTTTGCTTTTGATGTATTGGAAATATTCATCGAGTAGGGTGCTCGGCAACGCCTCGTAGCCCATGCCATCGATGCCGTGGAAAACGAGCACCAGCCAGGTATTGGTATGGTTAAGTGTAGTATCAACCCAAAGCTTCATCATAGGCAGCGGTGTTTTGGTTGTTGCACCGCGCTGCCATTGAATATAATCTTTATCTGTCGAGCCGGGTGTTTGCTTGCTGGCCCTGTCAATCTCTTTTAACCAGGGTTCGGGCATGCGGTTACGCAGGGCCGGGTAAATTTTGAGTGCATAACTCATCACCCTGTCGTTTTCAAAACCGTAAGGGCACTCTGCCGAAAACGTATGTTTGGGGCCAAGCTGGGCGAGAATATCTGCCTTGCTTTTTTCCAGTTCCCAAAGCAGGTTTGGCTCATCAAGCCCGGGCATGCTGGGGTGGGTAATGGAGTGACTGGCAAACTCATAACCTTTGGCGGCATCCTTCCTGAAATCATCCCATGTTGAACCTACAGACTGTTTAAATTCATCATTTGGTTCGTAGCCCGGTTTCAATTCGCCGTTGCGGGCTTTAGCATAGATATCATCCAGCACCTTAAAAGCCTTTTCTTTTTTGCCGCTGTCGTACAAACTACCTGCTTGGGTATGCGAAGCGATTGTGCCCATATAACCCAGGTATCCCGCAGCTGAGCACCGTTCAAAAAAGTTCTGATCGTTAGTAGGTACCGTTGCCGATTCCTTAATGAGCTCCTTTACCGGGCGACCGATAAACTTGCCATGATATTTAGAGCCGGGAATAGAGCCGGTAATAATGAAAAAGGTGGCCGGCATTTTAAGGCGTTCCATTACAGGCAGGGCTTTTCTGAACTGGTTCATGGAGCCGTCATCATAAGTAAGAGAAACAGCGCCGGTTTTGCCGTATTGCCATTTGGTTATTTCGGTTGTGCCGGGCTTGGTTTGGGCCTTGCTTTGCAAGCCTTGCAGACCAATGAGTGCTGTGAGCAGCAGGGTTTTAATTGGTTTATAAGTGGTGGTTAGCATGATTAAAATTAACTTATTAAATTAATTTACAAAGTAATATTACTGTTTCAATTGGCTGGTTATGAGGACTGAAAATTTATTTATGGAAAATGAATGTAATCCACATCTTAATATTGAACAATAGGTTTCACGCGAAGCCGCAAAGGCGCTAATGGATGCATGCTTTGCGGCTTTGCGCCTCTGCGAGAAAAACAACTGTTAAAAAACACTAAATTTTAGCCTGTGAATATTTTCTATCTTGTTTCACCGTTTAAGCATCAACCAAAACCACTATCCAGCATGTTATCACAACTTGCCAAAACATTGAAGTGCCTGCTTATTTTAAGCCTTCTTTTTTCTGTTAAGACAGTATCGGCACAAAATAAATACGATGCACTCAGTTTCCGGATCGATTCATTAGCAGCAGTAGGTTTGCCCAAATCGGCTTTGAAAGAGGTTGATAAGCTTGATAAACTGGCGCATGATGAAAAGAATGCCCCGCAGCAGGTCCACGCGGTGATTTACCGGATGACCTTTCAATCGTACATTGAAGAAGCTGCATTGGTGGCTATTATCGCCAGGCTAAAAACTGATATTGATAAAGCACACTACCCTGTAAAGCCGGTATTACAATCAATGCTGGCCGAAATGTATTGGAATTATTATCAGCAAAACCGTTACCAATACAGCCAGCGAAGCCGTGTTGAAAAACATGGTGATGACTATACCCAATGGGACCTGCAAACTATTATCTCCGAAACCGGCAACCTTTACCAGCTTTCACTTGCCAATGCTAAAGAAGAGCAAGCCACGCCAATTAGTGTGCTTGACGGGGTTTTAAAAGGCGATAAAACCGTCCGCTACCTGCGGCCTATGCTGTACGACCTGCTGGTGCAGCGTGCATTTGAGTTTTTCCTGGCGGATGAACCGGTGATCATCAAGCCTAAAATGGCTTTCTCCTTAAATGATCCTACCTTTTTTAGTGACGCCCGCTCATTTGTTAAGATGAATATCAGCACTACCGACACCGCCTCAACATGGTATCGGGGTATTAAATTGCTACAGCATGCAACGGCATTTCATCTGCGCCAAAATAACGATGAGGCCCTTGCTGATCTTGAACTGAGACGGCTCAGGTTTTTGCATGAAAAATCTACTTTAAGCAATGCAGATTCATTATACCTGCTTGGATTAAAAGAGATAGCATCCGATTATGCTGCAAAACCGATAAGTGCAGAAGCTTTGGTGCTTACAGGTCTTTATTATCAGCAGCTTGATAGTCTTGTAATTGCACACGGTTACTATGAAAAAGCTAAAGAGTTGTTTCCTAATAGCATAAGCGGCAAAAACGCGGCTGTTTACATCCGACAAATAGAAAGGAAGGTTTTATCGGCCCAGGTTGAAGAAGTATATGCCCCCGGCAAACCTTTGCTGGCCAGTTTGCAATATGGTAATGTTAAACAGGCAAAATTTGCTGTTTACAATATTACCGATGTGCAATTAAACCAGCTTAAAAGCGATGGTCAGCAGGATGAAGGGGAGGAGTTGATCATCACGAAGAAGGTATATGATTTTGTAAATAAATTAAAACCTGTTGAAACCGGCGATCTTTCACTGCCCGATCTGCATGATTACAAAACCCACCGAACCGAGTTTAAAATATCCCCACTGCAGCCAGGTAATTACATCATTGCAGTTGATGATGCTTCATCAGAAAAATCGTGGTTAGCGGGGTTGGCGCGTTTCAGGGTAAGCGGTTTAGCTTATGTTACCAGGCAAAGGCCCGACGGTGTAAAGGAAGTAAGGGTGCTTGATCGTGATAGCGGTAAACCATTAAGTGGGGTAAAGATTAATGTATACAATACCTATAATTATAATGGAAAAACATTAAAAAACCCTATTAGTAACGGTATTTCGGATGCCAACGGTTTATTCACTTTTACATGCCGGGGGAATTATTACAATGTAGACCTTGCTACTGCCGGTGATAAATTCGTGAGTAAAAATAACTACGTAAGCGGGGTCATGGAAACTTCGCAGCCCATAGCTAAGCCTATTGAACATACCATTTTATTTACCGACAGGCAGATCTATCGCCCGGGGCAAACGGTTTATTTTAAAGGCTTACAAATAAGCACTTTTAATAATAAAAGCACCATTGTACCTAATGAGCAGGTTATTATTAGCTTATTTGATGTCAACAGGCAAAAACAAGGTAGCCTAAACCTTAAAACCAATGAATATGGTACGGTAATCGGTTCATTTATTATACCTCAGCAAACCCTTGGTGGCATGATGTTCGTGACTACAGATCATGGTTCGGCATTGATTCGTATAGAGGAATATAAACGACCAACGTTCCAGGTAACATTTTCGCCGGTTAAGGAAGCTTACCGGTTTAATGACTCGGTTCATATAAGCGGGAAAGTTACCGCGTTTTCGGGGTATGGGCTTTCAGGTGCTAATGTTGCTTATCATGTTAAACGAACTCCTTCTTACCGGCCTTATTATTTGAAAATGAGAGGAGATGATTACTACAATAATTCGGGTAATGCTGAAATAGCCTCAGATACAATTAAGACCAGCGCTAATGGCGAATTTCGGTTTGCTTTTAAAGCTTCGCCGGGTAATGGAAAACTGCCGGATATGTACAATTACAACATTACTGCCGATGTAACCGACGGGAGCGGTGAAACACAATCGGCAACTACGGTTGTAAAAGTAAGTAATAACGTGCTTGACCTGGATGTATCGATACCTGAACAGCTATCAGCAAAAGATAAAATCGTGTTACCGGTAAAGCTTAGCAATATAAACGGGCAGTCACAAAGCGGCGTGCTGAATGTAAAAGTTTACTCGTTAAACCAGCCCGGCGGTGGATTTAAAAAGCGGTTATGGGAAGCGCCAGACCAATATTTAATGAACGCAGATGAGTTTAAAAAGCTGTTTGCCGCATATGCCTATAAAACTGAAGATGACCGCAATACCTGGCAAATAAATAAAACAGTTATTGATGCCGATATAAAAGTTAACGATACCACAAGCAGCCAGCTTGATTTAACCTCCTTGAAACAGCAGCTCACCGGGGTTTATAAACTGGTTATAAATGCAAAAAGCAGCAAAGGCGATACTACATCACGAACTTATTTCATTAAGCTTCATGCTGATCCGGGTAAAGCGCCTGATATGGATAGCTGGTTAACTACGATTAACGATGAAATAAACAAGGGGGGCGAAGCAGCTGAATTTTGGCTGGGTGTAAACAGGGAAAGCCAGGTACTGGTTGAAAAATACGAAGGTGCTAAAATGCTTTCATCCCAATGGCTTACCGTTGGCGGCGATCAGCAGCAAAGTTTGAAAATAGCAGTGCCTGCTACCGCTAAAAATAATTTCGCGGTGCAGTTTTTAATGCTGAATGATAACCGATTGTACCGTTACTATAAGCAGATCAAAATAAGAGATACTACTACGGCACTGAATATCCGTTTCCTCACTTTTAGAAACAAGTTACAGCCCGGTGAAAAAGAACAATGGAAAGTACAGGTATCGGCACCGGGTAAAGAGAAGCAACAGGCCGAACTGCTGGCCGGTATGTATGATGCCTCGCTTGATGATGTAGCGACGCCCCAAAACTGGGATCAGCAATTGCCAACCTATGGCTATAATCCTGAATATTTTGCATGGCAAACTTATGATGAATTTGTTAGGGCTATTGGCACATCGGCTTTTAATGGGCCCCCATATTATGATATGCGCCTGTTGCATTTTAATTATGAAACCCTAAACTGGTTTGGCTACAATTATTTTGGTGGCGATAATTATGTTTATAATACCTATATCGAATCAGTAAAAGAATATAAAAAAGGATCGGCTAAGGATCAGCGGATTGAGGCCATGTTTGTTAAAAATTCTGTACTTATAAAAAATGGCTCAGTAGTAAGCGGCAGGGTTCTTAATGAATTTAATATACCGCTGTCCGGTGTGAAAATTGCAATTAAAGGAACAAGCATTAGTACACTATCCAACTCCCTTGGCTTTTATAAGATTAGGGTGCCGCGAAATGCCACATTGATATTTAGCGGTCAGCATTTAGTTATGAAATATGTTAGCCCAGCCGCAAACGGGTATGTGAGGATGAATTTTGAAAAGTCAACACGAACAAACGTTAATGGAAAAGAGTTTATAGTTTATGATTATGGGTCGCAATCAATGGCAGCAGATGTTCTCAATGAGATCAGGATTGATGAACCGGTAGGTAATAGCGATGTGAAACAGGTTTTTGAAAGTGAGCCTAATGTAGTTAGAGCGCTGCAAGGGAGAACCCCTGGATTACAAGTTGCTTATGATGCAGCACAGCCCAATCAATACGGTTATAACATGCCTTTGCGGGAAAAGGCCTTCAAACTAGGTGCGAAGTATGATAGTGAGTTTTTATCAATTGGCTATGGAGTTGCTAAACCCATCACCACCCGCAAAAACTTCAACGAAACTGCTTTCTTTTACCCCCAGCTTCGCACTGATGAAAAGGGGCAGGTACTGATAGAATTCACCATGCCAGAGGCACTTACCAAATGGAAATTCAGGGCTTTTGCACACAACAAGCAATTGCAGCTTGGATATTTAGAAGGCGAAGTAGTTACGCAAAAACAATTGAGCATAAACGCAAACATGCCGCGGTTTTTACGGGAAGGTGATACCGTAACCGTATCAGCAAGGCTGGCCAATTTAAATACAGAACCGTTAAAGGGAGAAGTTGAGTTGCAAATGTTTAATGGGATCAATATGCAACCTGTTTCTTTATTGGTGAACAAAGGCGATGCACAGCAAAAGTTTGAGATCAATGCTTCGGCAACCCAATCGGTTTCTTTTAAACTGGTTATTCCGTCCGGATTGGATGCGCTTACTTACCGCCTAACCGCCGATGCGGGTAAATACAGCGATGGCGAGGAAAATACCATTCTGGTGTTGCCAAACCGCCTGTTGGTTACCGAAAGTATGCCGATGATGGTGCGGGCAGGCCAAAGCAAAAATTTCAACTTTGATAAACTGATTAACAACAACAGCACTACGCTAAAAAGTAAAACACTCACGCTGGAGTATAGTCAAAACCCAGCCTGGTATGCGGTGCAGGCTATCCCATACATGATGGAGTTTCCTTATGAGTGCTCGGAACAATTATTTAGTCGTTACTATGCCAATAGCCTGTCGACAGATTTGATCAGTAAAATGCCGCTTATCAAACAGGTATTTGATCAATGGAAAAATAGCGATAGTAAAGAACTGCTCTCAAACCTTGAAAAGAACCAGGAGTTGAAAACCACCCTGCTTGAGGAAACTCCCTGGCTACAGGATGCCCTTAGCGAATCGGAACAAAAGAAAAGGATAGCCCAGTTGTTCGACCTCAATAGAATGAGCTACGAGATGAAGGCCAATCTGGATAAGCTGAAGCAGAAGCAATTGCCAAACGGGGCTTTCCCGTGGTTTGGCGGTACTTATGCCGATGACTATATCAGCCGCCATGTTTTGGAGGGAATCGGGCAGCTTAATCACCTGAAGATAGCTACCGCCAATGATCAAACTTTAAAGGATATTGCCGATAAAGCCCTGAATTACATGGATAATGAATTGATAAGGGAGGATAAAGAGGAAAAAAAACAAAAGAACTATCAGTCAAGAGATATTGGTTATAATGAGGTTCATGCGTGGTATGTGCGGAGTTATTATACCGATAAAGCCATGGAGCCGGTACTAAAATCTATCTCCAATAATTATCTGAAACGTGCCGAAGATCAGTGGGTAACACAAAGTATTTATGAACAGGGGATGATAGCCCTCACCATGTTGCGCAACGGAAAGCCGTTGATTACAAAAGCCATCATCAAATCGCTGAAAGAGACTGCTCAAACTTCGGATGAGATGGGCATGTACTGGGGCAAAAACATCGTGGGTTATTATTGGTACCAGTCGCCAATTGAAACGCAGAGTTTAATGATCGAGCTGTTTACCGAAACAGGCGGCAATGATAAAGCTGTTGAGGAAATGAAGATCTGGCTGATGCGCAACAAGCAAACCAACAACTGGAAAACTACCAAAGCAACCGCCGCAGCTGTGTATGCCTTGTTATTAAAACAGGAGGACTGGCTGAAGGCCGGAGTTGCATCTGAAATTAAGCTGGATAATAAGCCTCTTGCCGAACTAAAACCAGATATTAAAGCAGATGCAGGTACAGGTTATATCAAAACCAGTTGGATTGATGAGCAGATAAGGCCTTCATTAGGCAAGGTAGCGATCAAAAATAATGGGAAATCTGTCAGCTATGGCGCAATGTACTGGCAGTGCCTGGAGCAGATGGATAAGATCACACCTTCATCAACAGATATCCATCTTGAGCGTAAATACTTCATCAAAAAACAAACAGACACGGGCCCTGTATTGCAGGAGGTTGATGCAGCTCATCAGCCTAAAACCGGTAACCTGCTCAAAGTGGTGGTGTACCTGAAGGCCGGTCGCGACTATGAATATGTGCAGCTTAAAGATCTTCGCCCGGCCGGTACAGAGCCAGTATCAGTTTTATCCGAATATAAATACCAGGATGGTTTATCCTATTATCAGGTAACTAAAGATGTGGCTACCAACTTTTTCATCAGCTATTTAAACAAAGGCAGTTATGTGTTTGAATATGAACTGAGGGTGGCTCAACCGGGTAATTTTTCAACAGGGATTACCAGTATTCAATGTATGTACGCGCCGGAATTTAATGCTCATAGCGAGGGGAGCAGGGTGGTGTTTAAATAGAATAATTATTTTTGTTTTTGTCATTTCGATGGAGCATGGGTCGGTATAAGCGCCGGGGCGAAAGAGAAATCTTGTACGCCCTGCTAAGCGTTATACAAAGTCCGCAGAGCAGGGCGTATAAGATTTCTCCCTACGGTCGAAATGACAAAAGAGACATAAAAAAACAGCCCGAAGTTAAAAACTCCGGGCTACAGGTGTGATAAAGCAGTAGGTATTAAGCTTTTTTGAAAATGCTTGATATATAGCCAACTTCGGCACGCTCGGGTGCACGGTCGATATAGATCTGCCTGTCTTGCGGTGCCCAGGTTCCGAGACCATCAACATAGCGGTTAAACATGCAAAAAGCAGCAGCGATCAATACAGTATCATGGATCTCCTTATCGTCAGCACCTTCGGCGCGGGCTGCTTCAATTTGTTCGGTGGTTACATGTTTGCCGCCTTTTTGTACACTACCGGCAATGGCTAACAGTGTTTTGATCTTTGGTGATAGATCGGTTGCAGAAAAATTTACTTTGATAGCATCTATCTCATCAATATTGCAGCCGAGGTAGTGCCCGGCTACTGCGCCGTGCACATTCTGACAAAAGAAACAATCGTTTAGATAAGATACGTAGGTAGCTATCAGTTCCCGTTCGCCGCGCGATAAGGAATTGTTATCATCTCGAAGCAACTGTTCGGCAAGGGCGTTTAACGGGGCTTCTGTTTCCGGACTATAAAACATGAGGCCGCGGATGCCGGGCAAATCATTATTTAATTCAATATGTGCCATAATATCAGGTTTTAAATTAATGCTGTGGTTGGGGTAATACATAACCTTTCGCCATGCGTTTCCCCATTTCGGCATAAGCTTCCGGGTCGGTAGGGGTAAGGCTTGCAAGCCCATCTACATAACGGTTAAACATGCTGAATGCTGCGGCTATCAATACAGCATCGTGGATCTCGCGATCGGTAGCTCCCTGCTCTCGTGCCGCATCAACATCTTCCTGCTTTACTTCTGTGCCCAGGATCTGCACTTTGCCAGCAATATTTAACAAGGCTTTTAGCTTGGCGTTGATGGGCGCTTCGGTCATGTTGCGTAGTACTTCGTCAACAATGAGGGCATCATCCTCATACAGGCAACGGGCAGCGGCAGCATGACTGCTGTAGCAAAACGTACAGTTGTTACGGTATGATACATAAGCAGCTATTAGCTCGCGGTCGGCCGGACTAAGGGTTGATTCTCCACGTAATAGTACTTCGGCCAGTTCATACAAATACTGACCGGTTTCGGGCCTGAACATTACCAGCGAACGGATGCCCGGAACGCCTTCGGGTACATTAATGTGTGCCATACTTTTTAATTAGTGATTTTCTTAATTAGTGAATTATTGATTTGAATTATTATTTCGCTTTTAGCCTTCGGCTTTAAGCTTTTAGCTTCGTGTCTTTTGCTTTTTCCCGTACAAATAATACTACAAGCAATCCTATCACAAACACCAGTGAAAAGATAACCAGTGCGTTTCCATATCCACCCAGTGTTGATACCAACACACCTACAAACAATACGGCTGTAGCTGTAAATATACGCCCTATATTGAAGCAAAAGCCCGTAGCTGTTGCCCTGATGCCGGTTGAAAATAATTGCGGGATATAGGCTGATAATACGCCCTGGCTTGCGCCAAAGAATAAGGCGAGTATGATGATCTCGATGTAAACTGCTGCACTGAATGTGGTGTTGGTTTTAAACAGGATGAATGACATGCCCGCGCAAACCGCGAAACAGATCACCATTGAGCGCCTGATGGATAACAGATTAACCAGCCAGCCTGAAAAGAAACCGCCCGTTAAACCACCCATCCCCATACACATCATGCTCAGGCCACGTTCTTTAGCGGCATCATGGTCGGTAATTAAACTTTGTACCCAGGTAGGCAGCCATGAAAATATCGCCCATAAACCTATCAGCATAGTGCCAAAGGTTAATGAACCTACAATAAGCTCACGGCGGTGGTTTTTAGAAAGCAGCTTATTTAACGGATTTTCGCGGTTAGCGATATCATTGCGATAGTTGAGCCAGTTTTCAGATTCGTTCAAAACCAGCGCGCCTATCAAGGCCAGGGTAAGAGGAATTACCCCAACTAAAAAGCCCGACCGCCATGATGATACAATGAGGTTGATGAGCCCGGCGGAGAAAATACCTACCGGAAAGGCAATAGAAAGAATGCCTATGATCACCGCCTTGCTTTTGGCAGGCCAAACTTCGCTTACCAGGGTTATGGAGGTTACCAAAACACCTCCTACGCCAAAACCGCTGAAAAAGCGGCAAAGCAGCACGCCCCACCAGGTTGGCATCAACCCTGTTAAAATGGTAAATATACCATAACTGCCAATAGCGAGCAGCAAGGCTTTTTTACGCCCCATTTTATCACTGATAACGCCCCAGGTAAAGCCGCCAAAGGCCCATCCAAAAATGAAGATGGCGTTGATATACCCGCTGATGGCGTTGATCTCATCGGCAGGCACAGTGCCCTGCAAGTCTTTTACTACAACGGGCAGGTAAACCGACATCAGTGTTGACACGGAGCCACCCAGGGCAGTACTAAGAAAACAGATCGCGAACAGCACCACCTTATAGGTGGCGCTGAGGCTTGTTTGAGGTTTTGCAACCTGACCATCAATTGTTAAAGTGCTCATGTTGTTTATTTTAAAAGATCATCAAATACTATTGATACATAATAAATGGCGCCAATTGCCGGCGAGCCGTATGACTGGTAAATACGGTTGTTAAAGATGTTGCTGCCCCCCAGTTTAATAGTTGATTTGATCTTTGGCAGCTTTTTGCTCACCTGCAAATCCACAACTGAGTAGGCATCAACACGACCCGGACGGGTACCATTGAAAGTACCATACCAGTCATAAGCGGTTTGCCAGTGCCATGCCGCATTGAAGCCAAAATCATTGATCACGTTGCTGTTGCCAAATGTGGCGTTGGTGCTCCATTTGGGTGTGTTAAATGCCGCAATGTTATTAGGATTGGCATTGCGAAGGTTAAATACAGATAAAGTAGCGTTACCACCCACAGCGTAACCGCCATTGAGCAGGTAAGTTAAACCTGCGCTTGCTCCCTGGGCCGATACTTTATCGGGCGCGTTGGTATACAACTGGAACGCATGCACCTTGCCGCCGGGGATATCAGATGCAGCGGCTGTGGTTACTTTACCATCAGAACCAAGGATGGTATTTTCAGGCTGGATAACCACAGTGTTGAGGATGAAATTGTTGTAGCTGCTATAATAGTAGTTTACATCAATTAATAGTTTATCCATAATCAGGCCTTTGTAACCAAGCTCGAATGCTTTTTGCTGCTCGGGTTTGATATAGGCTACACTGGCTTTTTGAAGCAAGCCTTTATTTTGTTCAACAGCTTGCGGAAAAGGTGTACCGCTTTGTACGGCCTTGCCAAACGCTGCGCCAAAAGCACTTACCGATGATGAGGTGAATGAATTTTCGTAAACATTTAAACCTTTGCTGTTATTAGGTGCACCGCCCAAAATGGTGATAGGCCCTACGTTAAGGTGAATGAACTGATCAACAGGAGTTGGGTTCCTGAAACCGGTTTGGTATGATGCCCTGAAGTTGGAGGTTTTATCAACGGTATACACTGCAGAAAAGCGAGGAGTGAAGCTTCCTTTAAAGTTCTCGTTTTTATCGTAACGGATAGAGGCTGTCAGTTTCAGGTTATCATCAAAAAGCTTTTTAGCTGCCTGCAAAAACGAGCCATATTCTTTGATAGTTATAGGCTTATCTTTATCATCAAACAAGCTGCCATTCGTAAACATCCTGTAATCGCGGAAACTGCCGCCTGCTAAAAGTTCAAATACTTTTATGGCACTGGTAAAATCATACTGACCTTCGGCATGATAAAATTTACTGTTACTGAAAACACCTGCACCGCTTAAGCCATAATTGTGGATTGATGCATCTTTGGCAGCGTTAAACGCTGAGGTGCCCGGTAAAAACCGGCCCTGATCGGCAAATGTTCTTGCAGCAGAATTGCTATTGGGGGTAACACCGCTTACCGTTCCGTTAAATGCCGCGGCATAGCGGGTAAACCAGGTATCATCTGCTTTATCAGGTGTTACTGTATTACCGTTCAGGTCTTTCACCCAGTCGCGGTTGATGAACTGTGCCAGTGAGCGGGTATTGTATGAGTCGTGCGAGTTTTCACCAACCGAATATCCACGGATAAAGAAATTGCTGCCTTTTAGCTCAACCCTGTGCGTTTGTAACACAAAGTTATTAAGGTCGAAACGACTACTGCCGGTATAACTTGCAGTACCGCGACCATAGTTGTATTGGTAAATTGCTTCCAGGTTATTGCTGAAACGGTATTGTAAAGCGCCGTTCAGTTTAAGGCTGTAAACATTATAGTTCATCAGGTCTTTTTCTTCATAACCCGTTCTTGAAACCAAACCAATGCCGGGTAAGGTTTTTGAAACTTCATCGCCGTAAATGTTAAGCGCATCGCGGCCGGGATTGTTAGGGCCTCGCTGTGCAGCAGGGGTGGCGGCGCTTACATCGGTATAATTATCGGCATACCAGTCGCGCCCGGTGAGGTATGAAGCATTGATTTTAAATGCGAATTTATCGTTGAATGCCTTGGCGTAACGGGCAGCAAAATCATACAAACCCTGTGGTTTTACAACTGATTCGCCAAAGTGGTTAAGGCCGGTTTTTACTTGTACGGTTAAGCCCTGGTATTTGAAAGGGTCCTTGGTTTTAAGGGAAAGTAAGCCGTTAAAAGCCACCGGGCCATACAATGCCGAAGCAGCTCCCGGGATAACTTCCACGCTTTCGATATCAATATCCGAAGCACCGAAAAGGTTACCTACCGAAAAGTTTAAGCCAGGCGTTTGGTTATCAACGCCATCAACCAGTTGTAAAAAACGACTGTTGCCGGTGCTGTTAAAGCCACGGGTATTGATCTGTTTATAAGTTAAGCTGCTGGTAACAGCTTCAAGCCCTTTTAAACTTTGCAATCCATCGTAAAAAGTGAACGAAGGGTTTTCTTTAATGGCCTTAAGGCTCATCTTTTCAATACTAACCGGCGATTGTAAAATGCTTTGGTTGATGCGGGTGGCAGATGATACTACCTCGTTAAGCACAATAGCTTTTTGTGTTAGTTTAATGCTGATGTTATTATCGGCAGATGTTACCTGGCTTTCCTGCACTTCAAAGCCTACGGCTGATATAACGATAGTAAAGGGCAATTTTAATTTATTGGCACTCAAAGTATAATTGCCCTTTGAATCGGTAGTGGTGCCTGTAAGTTTTCCTTTAACAGAAATACTTGCACCCGAAACAGGTTTGCCTGTAGCCGCATCGGTAATGTTGCCCGTTACCTTAATTTCCTGGGCAAACAGGTTTATGGATGTGAACAGTAATACAAATAATAAAAGTTTTTTCATTGTGATCGGGTTTTAATTTAAATCAGGGATTAGGGTTATTTTTTTAAATGGTCATAGCCTTGCGGCAGGCGGGTGTAGCCATGGTTAACCAGGCGTTCGGCCAGTACATTGTAGTAACCGGCATCGGCTGGGAGGGCGGTGGCCAGTCCGTCAACATAGCGGTTGTAATAGCAAAACAGGGCCGCTATTAATACGGTATCATGAATTTCGACATCGGTAGCCCCGGCGGCTTTGGCGCGGTCAACAGCTTCAGTTGTTACATTTCGGCCGTTTTGCGCGGTTAGTTTGGCAATGGTAAGCAGGGCTTTCATTTTTTCGGTAACTGGAGCGGTTTCAATGTTTTCCTTTACCTTTTGCGCTGTTTCGGCTTCGCCAGCCAGCAGATCGGCGGCGGCGGTGTGCGCGGTAGTGCAAAAGGTACACTGATTATTGTGTGATACCACGGTGGCAATCAGCTCACGATCCGCTTCGGATAAGGTTGATGGGCAACGCAATAGAAATTGCGTAAGGTTCCGGATTGGTTGTGCCGGTTCTTTGGCATACTCCAATAAGCCGGTAATGCCCGGCAAATGGCTTTCAAGGGTAATATAAGGCATAAAATAATTAGTTGAATGTTTGTAGGTTGGGTAGAGGATGCACCTGTCCGGAGATTATTATTGCTATCGATACATAGTAATTATCATAGCCCTTGAGCCATGAATAAACTATCGGCAGAAATAAATAATAACACAGTAATAGAGTAATGCAACAGCTACCCGAAAAAATGAATTAAAACAGCGGGGAATTAGCAAACGGCCTTAGGCGGTTGCTCCGGGATATCCTGGTGAGCAGGAATTAACTGTTGAACCGGGTGAACAACAATTTGTTGAGTATATTTTATTGGACAACTAAACTCAAAGTGCACAAAAGCGAAATTGAGGTTATCCTGCATATTTATTTTACCAAAGGGTACGTGCTCTTTTTGCGGTACCGGATTCTCTTTTACATCCTTCGCATTAAGGATGTTTTTATCTGCCAGGCGGGTGGTTGCATAGTTAGGAGTGCACATTAAATAAATGGCATGCCTTGTTACGCGCATTTTTTGATAATTGTAGCTGTTGCTGCCAAACTGGATCTGGCCATGGATATTCTCGTAGTATTTCCAGTCGGTTATGCCGGGCATGTTAGCCGGGATAACTACCTCGGTAAGGTCATTTACATTGTAAAAGCCTTTGGCAGTTTGTTCGGTAAAGTGTTTATTGCTTTTGTAAACCAGGAATTGATGTAAAGCAACATGCCCGCACACATTAAGCAGGTGAATGCTAATCAACATCAGGGCAATGAGTTTTTTCAATTGGTTTACGAACAAAGGTTATTTAAAAATGCTGTTTATAAACGTAGTATCCAAATTTATTTAGAATTATTATGAGTAAAACATTGCCAGTTTTCTTTATCTGTTATCGATTGTAATTAAAAGTTTCAATAACCCTTTTTGTTGACTGGATTTTCGGCTTAAAGAATGTCCGGTTCGTGGTATGCAATGTCCGGCTCGCATAGTTACTGATAGGACTCGGGCCGAGATCAGGGTATCTTTGAGCATACAAAAAACAAAAACTGTTTAAATAAACAACACAATGGAAACTATTAAAAATTCAGCTACCGATAAGATCAAGGTAATCGAAAGTATCTCAGCTAATAAAATCGAAAAAGTATTATATACCGCTAAAGTTCGTACAGTTGGCGGCCGTGATGGCGGTTCGTCTGTTAGTAGTGATGGCCAGTTGGACATCAAACATTCAACTCCGGGAACTCCTAAACCAGGTACTAATCCCGAACAATTATTTGCTGCCGGCTGGTCAGCTTGTTTTGAAGGCGCTATCGGAATAGCTGCTGCTAAAAAAAGGATTGCACTTCCTGCCGAACTGGCCATTGATGCCGAAGTGGATTTGGGGATCACTACCGGTGCTTACTTTCTGCAAGCCCGTTTAAACGTAAGTTTACCAGGCCTGGATGTGGAAGTTGCCAAGGCACTGCTTGAAGAAGCTCACCAAACATGTCCATATTCTAAATTAACTTATGGTAACATCAACGTTGAGATCAACCTGGTGTAAAGCCACGCCCCCCAGCCCCCTAAAGGGGGAGCTTTGAAAAGAAAAAGGCCTGCTCCAATTACTGGGGCAGGCCTTTTTTGCATTCTTAAAATCCAGACGTACGAAGTTTTTAAAACTTAGTACGTCTTCTCCGGCTTTGTTATTTCACTTTCAGATGATAACAAAACATTTAGGCCGGTCAAATATCTATGCTCTCGCCAATAGCCGGTAAAAATAGTTTCAATCCTGCCTCTTCAAATTGTTTGACAGCATCGGCTGTATCTATTTTAATAAAGCCAAAGGTGTCGTAGTGAACGCCTAAAACTTTGTCGGCCTTTACCAGCTTTGCTGCTTCAATGGCATCTTCAACACCCATGGTTAACACATCACCTATCGGGAAAACAGCGAAATCAAGATCAACCCACTTAGCCACCAATTCCATATCAAGGGTAAGGCCGGTATCGCCGCTGTAATAAAGATTACCGTCGTCGGTTTTTAAAGCGTAACCGCAGGCCACACCAGCATAGCTGCCATCCGGAAAGCTCGCCGAGTGCTGGGCAATGAACGATTTCGCAGTGCCAAAATCAAAGGTCACCTTACCGCCCGGGTTTAAAGGGTGCACATTTTTAACACCTTTCTTGCTGAAGTAGTCATATACTTCAAAAATGCCCACAACCATAGCCCCTGTGCGGTTTGCTATAGTTTCAACATCCAAAACATGATCATAATGACCGTGCGATACAAAAATGTAATCGGCTTTAATTTCGTCAATGTTAACGTCTTTAGCCAAATCGTTGCCTGTGATAAAGGGATCAAACAGGATGTGTTTACCCCCGGCAACCACCGAGAAACATGAGTGACCGTAATAGTTGATTTTCATGGTTTGCTTTTTTATGTTTAATGATGATTAGTTTAAAAGCAGAGTTAAAGTGCCTGTAACGGGCATTGGCAATAGTTTAAAATGATCATAGGTTGTACAGGTAAATTTACCTGTTACAGTATTTATTTTTGAGTATGGAAATGTCATCTTTTTAGGCAGGATGATATTTGTTGAAGGATAAGCATCTGCCTGGCCTAACGCTTTTTCAAAGCCGGAAGGAACGTTAGTTTCCTGTTGGGTTTGTTTAGCAACATTACTGACCGGTAATCTAAATTCAGGTGAGAGTTGGGCCGGATCAAAACGGCCAATTTTAGATGAAGAATTATGGCGTCCTGTTGGCAGGCTTATTTTAAAGGTCAGTGCTTGTTCGGTACAGTTTAATTCGTTTGCCTGGGCGTAAGCGCCAATACTGCAAAATGTGGTTATGACAATTAACAGTAGTTTTTTCATGATAGTATTATTTAAAACATAACTGGCCCGATAAAACGGGCCAGCAATGTTTATGGTGAATTTTGTTAACTATTTTCTGTCGGTTTTTTCTTCTTCCCCGGTACGCAGATCATTTCACAATCTTGCGGGTTACGCTCAAACGGTGCCCTTGTAAGAAATGATAATGAGAACAGCGATAGGAAGCCCATTAATAACCGGCCTTGTTTCAACTTGCTCATGGTTTTTGAATTTGTTATATTTTGGCTACAGCGTTGGTAGTTAATGTTGCTTTTGTTGCGGTTAAAACCTGACCGTTTGCTTTGTTCTGAATAAACCCTATCACTTCCCAACCTTGCGGAGTAAACTCTTTAGGTAAGTTGATGACGGCCTGACCTTTCTTCGCCTGGTTTAAGGCAACTGTTTTAAGATCACGAACTATCTGGGCATGGGATAAAGTTCTGCCTTCGTTTTCACCTTTGGCAACTTTACTGATGGCCGATTTTTGTACAATAGCTATCAGCAGATTTTGGTTATCAGTGTTGCCGGATAACTCATAATTTACAGTTAGCTTATCGCCGTTTTGTTGCGCCTGAAGGGTAGCCTGCGCGGTTTGGGCAGTTGCTAAAGCGCTGGAAATAGCTTCGCGAAGTACCGGCTCGTCAGAGCCTACCAATTCGGTTTTGCCGTTAACAACAACCTGCGGGGTATAAACCTGGGCGTTTAAATAAGAGCTGTATTCTCTCTGACGTTTTGAAAACATGGCATTGCTGAATACATCCTTCCAGCCAAGGTTATTCCAGTAGTCAACGTGGTAGGCCAGGATATAAACAGGTTCGTCTTGTGTTTCCTTTTGGATGCGGGCCAGTAATTCATCGGCAGGAGGACAGCTTGAACACCCTTCTGAAGTAAACAATTCAACTAAGGCAAAACCTTTTCCGGGAGTGGCGGTATTTACAGTTTTGACAGTATTTATTTTACGGCTGGCATAAGCGGCAGTAGCAAGTGCCAGTGCAACAGCACCGACACAAAAGCTAAAAATTTTTAACAATTTCATATCTTTTGATTTTTAATTTATATCAAAATTATGCCCTAAACAGCGATTTAAACAGCACAAAAAAGCCCAACCGGACATATCTAAAGCTCAGTTGGGCAATTATCGGGGTAAAGAAATTTGGTGCTTTACCTGTTTTCGAGCCAGCTTAAAAACACCGGCGCTTTTTCTTTGTTGATGAGTAATTTCTCTGGTGTTGGGATCACCAGTTTAACAAACAGCTTGCGCATAAAATAGTGCTCAACTTCTTTTATCGCGCTGAAGTTTACAATGTATTGCCTGTTGAGCCTGAAAAATTGATCCTGTGAAAGCTGACCGCTGATCTGGTCGAGTGACTGGTTAACAACGTATTCCTGCTGATCAAAAGTCATAATGGTCGACAGTTCGTTGCGGATATAAAAGAACGCGATATTATTGGTAAGTACCGTGATGTACTTGTTATTCTTAAATACCAGAAAGCTTTTTTTACCTGCCGGAGGCGTAACCTGCGATAGCAGGCTGGTAATATCCGGCTGTGAACCGCGCTGAAAGAAATTACGCAGCTCATCTACTTTTTTAAAGGCATCAGCTATATCTGTTTTCGAAAAAGGTTTCAACACATAATCAACACTGTTGGCTTTAAACGCTTCTAACGAGTATTCATCAAATGCGGTACAGAAAATAATAGGGCATGACACCTTTACCGATTTAAAGATCTCAAAGCACAAGCCATCCGAAAGCTGGATGTCCATAAAAATAAGATCAGGCTGCCTGTTTTCGGAAAGATAGGTAACCGAGCTTTCAACACTCTGCAATTTCACCAGGATCTTTGCATGGGGCCTTAACTCCAATATGATAGTTTCAAGCGAGCGTGCTGCCTTTAATTCGTCTTCAATTATGATAATGTTCATGTATAACAGGTAGTTTAACTTTGAATATTTTATCTTCAGATATAATTTCTATGTGTTTATCAAGCAGGTGATCATAACGCAGATTGATGTTTTTTAGTCCTACGCCTGTTGATGGTTCTTCAAAGCGTTTGGGTTTTATCTCGTTTTCTATAACGATGTTATCGCCCTCGATGTATAGCTTAATATGCAGGGGATGATCTAATGATACCACATTGTGCTTAATGCAGTTCTCTATCAATAATTGTAACGTGAAAGGGGGGATCAGCGTACCGCGATATTGCTCATCAATGCTGTTGGTGAAAATAAAACCATCCTCAAATCTGGCTTTCAGCAAAAAATTATAAGCTTCCACAATTTCCAGTTCTTCGGATAAATGGATGAGATCTAACTTGCGACTCTCCAGGGTAAAGCGATAAAAATTGGACAGTTTAAGGATAAAATCTACCGAATGTTTATCGGCTGTTTCAACCATGGCTTTCAGGGTATTGAGACTGTTAAACAGGAAGTGGGGGTTGATCTGCTGTTTAAGCAGCTCATACTGCGCACCAAGGTTATCTGCCTTAATGCGTTCCAGCTCAACGTTAACCTGCTGGTTTTGATAGTTTTGGTACAGCAGGTTTATAAGCATATAAAATACCAGGTTAATAAGTATGCCCCTTACTTCGATCATCAGCATCACCGGACCAAAATTCAGGTGCGTTAATATCAGTTGCTGTATGTATGCTAAGGCCAGCATCACCCCCATACCTATCACAAGCGTTGTAAGGAGTCGGGAATAAGAGATGCTTTTATTGAGTTGCTTATTACCCGATTGTTTTGGCAGCGTATAAATATTATAGTACCATACAAACAGCGAAAACGCAGCGGTAACGGCCGAGTTTACTGCCGCTTCGGCAGGCTTGAAATGACGTTCGGCTATCTGGGGCACAGAAGCCAGCAGACCGAGGACAATTGAACTGCTCCATATGATTCCGGGAGAAATTTTAAATGCTGTATCTTTCATTTATTGCAATATGTTTACGGAAATACGGACGGTTGCCGGACAAATATAAAGTTAATTCCGGCCTGTTAACTAAATCCGGTATTGTGATAGCACAAGCAGTATTAATCTTTAATCTGTTTTGACTAAACCCCTTAATTATTCCCTGTTACTGCTAAAATATGGCCCACCTGGCTATTGAAAAATAGGTTTATGGCGCAACCGGACATTTAGCTTCCTGAATTAGACAATTCGAATGCTTAATAATAAATATGTGCAAGCAAGCAAGCAAGATAATGCCGGTCCTTGATGTTTAGTGCTGATCAATGTGAGTTTCTAAATCAACCTAAAATAGCTTTGATCAAGATTTTTTACTTAAAATTGTACATTATTTCAGTTAACTGTTCCTTTAAAAGCAAGCCGCTCAACATTGGAGATTAAAGAACTTATAGATTCCATTCATTACAACAATGACGAATCTGCCTTTAATGAATTGTATAAGCTGCTGATCAATAACCTTAATCAGTTTGCCTGGTCGTTTTTGGGCGATAAGGAGGCTTGTGAGGAGATCATCAATGACCTTTTTGTAAATATCTGGACGAGCCGCCACAAGCTCAACAAAATCTCGAACCCGAAAGTATACTTTTATGTGGCGATAAAAAATGCCTGTCTCAACCATATCCGGAGCAATACCTCAAAAAGGAACCGCGATGCCCAGCTTGCCGAAACCTACTATTTTCATTTATCGGTTGATCCGGCGCAATTGCTCATCAGTAAGGAGCTGGAAGGCGGGGTATTAAAAGCGGTAAATAGTTTACCCCCGCGTTGCAAGCTCATCTTTAAAATGGTTAAGGAAGATGAACTATCCTGCAATGAGGTGGCCGATATTCTTGGCCTATCAAACAAAACGGTATTTGCGCAGCTTGCTATTGCTTTGAAGAAATTGGATGAGGCGCTTGGGAGTGCATAAAAGATAAAATGTCATCGGTATGAGGACCGACGAAGCAATCGCACGGCTATACAGGGCAATTATGTTTCGTGCGATTGCTTCGTTCCTCGCGAGATTTTATAATTATCAATTACGGTATCAATCTCGGTTCTTCCGACAATGCATTTAAATTCTTTGGAGCATCATTCTGACCGAAGGCTTTTTACCGGGTTGGTCAATGCTGCTTTGATGCTGTGATAACTAACGGTGAGCAAAGTAATGAGCACTGCACCTGCGCCGGTTAGTACGAATACCCACCAGGAGAGCCCTGTACGATAGGTGTAATGTTGCAGCCATTGGTGCATGAAATACCAAGAAACAGGGATGGCAATGAGCAATGCGATACCTACAAGGATGACAAAGTCCCTGGATAAGGAACCCCAGATGCTCGTCACCGATGCGCCCAGCACTTTTCGTATCCCGATCTCTTTGATTCGCTGTTCTGCTACAAAAGATGCCACTCCGAATAGTCCAAGACAAGATATGAAGATAGCGAGTACGGCGAATACGGAAGCCAGCTTTCCTGTACGTTCTTCAGCTATGAACTTTTCCGCATAATCACTATCCGCGAACTTGTAATTGAAAGGAGCTTCGGGCGCGAATTTTTTGAAAACGGCTTCGATCCTGGTGAGTGCTCCGGCAACGGGCATGCCTGTCTTAAGTTTCAAATTGACCACATTAAATGACCGCTGCTTGTCATCCATTAAAAACACCACCGGCGTAATAGGATCAAAAGGCGAGGTCATTACCATGTCCTTTACAACGCCCAGTACTTTCCAGTCTTTCCCGTGCCATTTAATGGTTTCGTTCAATGGATCTTTCAAGCCCATCTGTTTGATAGCCGCTTCATTAAATAAAAAGCCTGATGAATCACTCAAAAACTGGTTGGAGAAATTCCTGCCTTCTTTCATTTTCCAGCCCACAACGCTGCCAAAATCAGGATCCACCAGCACTGTGCCGAATATCTCCTGGCGGTTAGGGTCTTTGCCCTTCCAGTTTAGGTTATCTGCCGATGACCAAACGCCGGTCGCGGGATTGGATGAAGCCGATACACCGGAAACCGCACCGGTTCTCAGCAGTTCCTCACGGAAAGCACGGTATCCCTTGATAGCGTTGAAGGGGATAGATACGAGGTTGTTCCGGTTATAACCTACCGGCCTGTCTTTTGCAAACTCAATTTGCTTGAAAACAACGATGGTACCTATGATAATGGTGACCGAAACAGCGAATTGGATGATCACCAGTATTTTACGGGGTATAGCAGCCGCAGGGCCTGCTTTGAATGTACCCTTTAGTACTTTAACGGCATTAAAGGATGATAAATAGATAGCCGGGTAACTGCCAGCAATCAGCGCGGTAAAAAGGCAAAAACAAAAGCATATCAACCAAACCAGCGGATCAGTCCAGATCAGGTGTAGTTGTTTACCCGAAATGTTGTTAAAAAGGGGCAAGGTCAGCCATGCCAGCAATACAGCGATCAGGAACGACAGGGCAACGATCAAAAATGATTCACTTAGGAATTGAGCGACCAACTGGCCGCGCAATGAACCAATGGCTTTGCGTATCCCCACTTCTTTGGCGCGCTTTTCACTCCGGGCTGTGCTCAGGTTCATAAAGTTGATGCAGGCCAGCAAAAGCACGAACAGGCCTATGATGCCGAAAAGCCACACGAACTGCAGCCGCCCTGCAATGGCAACGCCGTTTTTGAATTCATACAGATGCCATTGTCGCATGGGGAACAGGAAGAGCGCGGGTTTTGCTGCATCTTTTGAGTGGTCATACACAATATTTTGAATTTTGCGTGAAAGCCTGTGCAGGTTGCTGCCCTGGTTTAATAAGGCATATACCTGGAATGAACTGCTATACCAGTTATTCATATCACGGCCATTTGGAAACAGGAGATTGACAGGCGCTATGAAATTCACATCGCTGAATTGTGTATTTCGGGGCAGGTCCCGGTATACACCTGTTACCTGTACCAGGTAAGTATCATTGAGCTTAATGGTTTTATTGATCGGGTCGGTTTGACCAAATATGGCTTGTGCCATTGATTCATTGATCAATATTGATCCGGGTGTTTTAAAGGATGCTTTCGATCCCCTGATCATATTCAGGGTGATGATATCTGTAATAGCAGTTTCAGCATAACAACCCATCCTTGAAAAGGCATGGTTGTTATAACTAATGTTTTGTTCGGAAGTAATGGTCGAAGCCACTTGTTTAAATTCGTCGCCGTATTGCCCACGTAGTTCTGCCGATACCGGCAGGGGCAGCGAGGAATAGGTGAAAAGGGTGCCGCCGGCATTTGCATTGGCCAAAACCTGTACGGTGCGGTCATAATTTGTATTGGATTTATCGAACGACAGTTCATCCCATATCCATAAGCCAATCAGCATAGCCACAGCCATACCCACGGCCAGGCCACTAATATTGATGAACGAAGAGGCTTTGTTCCTGGTCGTATTTCGCCAGGCGATCTTTAAATAATTTTTAAACATATGATTGCGGTTTACCTGGTTCGAAATTACCGCTGCGGGCCGGTAACCATATGTCAAATTATAAGATGGCAGTTGTTTTTTATATTCCGCGGGCGTTTTCCCCATCAGTTGTTTGAATGCACGGTGAAAGGTGCTGGGAGAGTTAAAGCCGGAATCATAAGCGATGCCCTGCAGGGTGAGGTGATCAAAAGCGGGGTCACACATTTTTTTGGCGACATCGGCTACGCGGTATTCATTGACAAAATCATTAAAGCTTTTTTTAAGCGCGGTATTGAGGATCCGGGACAATTCGTGGGTTGTTAGTCCGAGCTTTTCGGCCAGCGAGGTCAAACTGAGTTCGGGGTCTTTATAATAACCACGGTCTTTTACTGTTCTTTTAAGCCAGCCGGCTTTATGTTTAAACTCATCCGGCGCGGGTAACTTCAAAAAATAAGGTTCATCTGAGGGCAAGTTGATTTCGGGCTTTAAGATCACTGCTCCGGCCGTCCCTATAGCGAAGGCTGCTAAAAGGAGATACAAAGGATGAAATAAGAGCGTTGATGGGCTATTGTGGTATACGTAAGCGATGATATAAAAAGGTATCCACAATAGCCATAAAAAGGTAAAACCAGTCAATAAATTGATCAGCCACTTGAATTTCAACCGGTAACGATCGCTCCTGTTAAAATTCAGCTTTCTGGAAAAGCATTTAACCAACCTTTGTGCGGCATGCAGATAGCCGCAAACCGAAATAAATCCCAATAGTTGAAATGCTGTTGTCAGCCCCGGTAGTTTTGATGTAACGTAAATCGCAGCACCAGATTCCACAAGCAAGGGGCTGAAATGCAGCAGGTCGTTAAACCGGAATTTATAATGCGGCTTTGTGATGCTCAATACATAAAAATAGATAAGCGGACCTACGGCCAGCGAAAATTGCGGAAGTTGCAGGCTCCAGTGAGGTAAAGTGGTTTCCATATAAATGTCAGTGCCTAAAGCACGGATCATATTCAGGACGGTAACAATCAAGATCAGGCAAAGAATCCGGTTTGCGGCCTTGTTGCCTTTTTAGGCAAGTAACAGCATAAGGCTGAAAGCAAGACCGACGGATATCGTTCCCAGGAAAGCCAGGTCATAAAGATCGATATGGAAAGTATATGCTTTCAAGTCATGTAATTAAATCAATCCTTGTTCCAAGATTTCAACTAATTGATAAGCAGGTGGATATATAATAATGATTAAATATACTGTAACAGATCCGAACATGGATATGTCCGTTTTTGAATGTTGAAAAAAGCTTTCAGAACGGCAATTGCGTAAAATCTTCCTATGTGAAAAGTGTAAACTTAGCTTGTGTTATTGACATAATACCCTCACTCAAAAAAATATTTTAATTTCTTTTAGGAAAAACCAGGAGGAGCTGTGTCCTTAAGCCAGAATACCAATTACTATGAGCAAATCCAGGTTTATTGAGTTAATGGCTAAAAGTATGGGCGAATGTGCCAGTGTAGAGGAGTTGGCCGAACTCGACATATTTCTTGAACAATTTCCCGATTATAAAAAAACGTACGAGGTTACTAATGCTTTAAAAGGAAACGGTGCGCAACCGGTTGAAGCGAAGCCTGAAGATATTAACGGAAACCTGGAAGAGATCTGGAACCGGATCAAAAGCTCGAACGAAAATACGGAGGTTGATACTAAGGTGAGGCCAATGTTCAGGTGGCAATGGGTTGCCGCTGCCATATTGGTGTTTGTTGCTGTGGGTGCTTTGTTTTACAAAAGAATGGAGCAACAAGACAGCCTGGCTGCAGAAAATGTATTATATGAAATTCATGTGCCCTATGGTAAAACTCAAAAACTGAAGCTACCCGATGGTACGCAGGTTACATTAAATGCAGGCAGTACTTTTTCATACCCGGAAGCTTTTGACAAAAACACCCGTGATGTAAGCCTTACCGGTGAAGGTTTTTTTGAAGTTACCAAAAATGCGAAGAAACCTTTTCTGGTACATACGGCGAAGCTTGTTGTAAAGGTATTGGGAACGGTTTTTAACGTAAAAGCTTACAATAATGATAAAACTGTTGAAACCACTTTGTTAAAGGGTAAGGTACAGGTTGAATTGAAGAACAATCCGGAAAAAAAGATCATCCTGTTGCCTAACGAAAAACTGATAGTTGTTAATAATCGCGAGCCCAAAAGTGTAAAACCTAAAGAGAGCAAAATAGAATACCAGGTAACCGAATTACCTGATGTTAAACCCGAGGAAATAAAGGAAACAGCTTGGGTTGATAACCGGATCCTGTTCACGAATGAAGTGTTTGAGGATGTGGCCGCGCAAATTGAGCGCAAATACAACGTGCAAGTTGTGTTTGAAGATCAGAAGCTGCGTACCGAACAGATAAGCGGTTTGCTTGATAAAGAGTCGTTACAAGCGGCTTTGGGCATTATTGAAATGACCACGCCGTTCAAATTCAGGGTGGATGGACAAACGGTTTACCTGTCGAAAAAAGATAAATAAAAACAAATAAACTAACCACTTAATTAACAGCTTATGGTATTGAAAACTTACTTATCAGATTCCTGAAAATCCAAAACAAACAAGGGAAGAGCTGGCACTCCTCCCTGCAAACAAATAGGATTTTATTAACGGAGTAAGCCATTGCAAAACAGCGCTTACTCCATCCATTTATTTTCAAAACAAATGTAATGAAAAAAACAAGAAGGGTGTTTTCGCTTCAGGGTGCACCCGTATGTCTCAAAGTTATTTTGCTGATGAAAGCAGTATTTTTTTTGGTTCTGGCTACCTGTGTACAAGTTTCTGCGAAAGTGTATTCACAGCAGAAATTTACACTTAGCTTAAAGCAGGCTGAGGTAAGTAGTATTCTTACCAAAATTCAAAAACAAAGCGATTACCGTTTCTTTTACAACTATGCTTCCATCAAAAAACTGGGCAAGGTTGATCTTGATGTGAAAGATGCAACAATTGATGAACTGCTTGCGGCTATTATCGATGATAAGCTCTCCTACAAAATGAATGATGATCATGTAGTGATCATTGCAAACCAGGAGGATGCCAAAAGTTTAGCCCTTGTAAAGGGAAAGGTTGTTGACGCCAAAGGCGAACCGCTTATTGGTGTGAACATCCGGTTACAAGGTACAAACCAAGGTACAACTACCGATATAAATGGTAATTTCAGCATTGATGCACCGGTTAATGGAGTATTGGAAATATCTTATATCGGGTACGAGAAAAAGGTGGTTACCATAACCGGAAGCCAAACTTTAAACATAACATTGGTTCCTTTGCCATCTGCGTTAACAGAAGTAGTGGTAGTAGGTTACGGTACCACTAAAAAAATAGATGTTACCGGTTCCGTAGCAAGTGTAAAGGGCAGTGATATTCAAAACCTACCAGTAGCATCGGCAACCCAGGCGTTGGATGGCCGCGCAGCCGGTGTTAACATTGTACGTAATGATGGCTCGCCGGGCGCCGCGTCAAGTATCCGTATCCGCGGTACGGGTACGCTTAATAATGCCAACCCGCTTGTTGTTATTGACGGTATACCTACCAGCGACCCTGACGCCCTGAGCGATGTCAACCCCAACGATATTGCTTCGGTTGATATATTGAAAGATGCATCGGCAGCTGCGATATACGGTACACGTGCAGCCAATGGCGTTGTATTGGTAACCACTAAAAAGGGTAGTTATAATCAAAAACTGTCTACCAATGTCAACTTTTACAATGGTTTCTCTAATACAACCAAGTACCTTAAATTGTTGACTGCCCCGGATCTTTATACATTAAAAAGAGAACGCTATACTAATGATGGTGTCGCAATCGATGCGCCGTGGAATAACAGCTATTACGCCACTCAAAGAACCGACTGGCAGCGGGCTATCATGAAAACAGGCCACGTAATTAATGGCGATATTAACCTGCAGGGCGGCAATGAGGTATCTAACTATTATTGGTCTACCTCGGCTTATAATGAAGATGGTATAATTGATAAAACCAATTTTAAGCGCTTCAGCACCAGGTTTAGTTCGGAGCACAAGGTAACCGAATGGTTGAAATTGGGCGAAAATATCCAGTTAAGCTACGCCAATAATGTTGGGTTTGATAACAATAACTCGCAAACAGGTTTGATCTTCTCGGCTTTGCGCTTTAATCCGGCAATTCCTTTGGTTAATCCGGATGGATCATACGGTACATCAAAAGCTTTCGCTAATCAGTTAGGTGATATCAACAGTCCTTATGCTACCATCCAGGAGGCCGACAGGTTTAATAAAAAATACCGGGCGCTGGCCAGTGCTTTCGCCGAAATTACTTTTTTAAAAGAGTTAAAGCTCCGCGTAAACTATGCTTATGATGGTACTTTAAACCGTACTTATAACTTCAGCATAGCTGATGTTAACCAGGCCAGGCAAAATACAACTTCGCAATTAACCCAAACCGAAGGTGAACTATCATCACAGTTGTTAGAATCGTTCCTTACCTATGATAAGGTGTTTGGCAAAAGTCATATAACCTTTACAGGAGGATATTCATATCAAAACTTCAAAACTTATGGTTTTAGCGCCTGGAGGATAGGATACGATGACACTTCGGTAGATCAGCGTGTGCTTGCTACAGGTAACAGCCAGTTCAACACAAGTGCACGGATAGAGCCGTCATCGCTGCAATCGGGCTTTGGGAGGTTGTTTTATGATTATGATGGCCGCTTCCTGGCCACGGTAACGTTCCGTGCGGATGGGTCATCCAATTTTGCTCCGTCAAAAAGGTGGGGTTATTTCCCGGCATTCTCTTTAGGCTGGAGGTTATCTAACGAGCAGTTTATCAAAAACCTAACCTGGATAAGTAACCTGAAATTATCTGGCGGTTATGGCGAGTTGGGTAATCAGAACATAGGCCCGTTTCAATATAACAGCCTAATAAGACTGGGTAGCACTTATGAAAACAATGGTTATACTTTTGGTGGTGTTGGTTATACAGGTGCGGCTGTTGCCACGCTTGCCAATACTGTCATAGCCTGGGAGCGTACAGCTATGACCAATATCAGTTTAGATGCAGGCTTTTTAAACAACCAGTTAACCACAACATTAACCTGGTTTAATAAAAACACTAAAGATATGCTTTTAGCACCTCCGGTTGTAGGTACGGCTGGTTCGGTAGGTATTCCTTTTCAAAACATAGGTACCATGAATAACCGTGGTGTGGAGGTTGAATTAAATTACCATGGCGGCGACAAGGTAAAATATTCGGTTGGTGCTAATGCCTCATTCATTAAAAACAAGGTAACCAAGCTTAATGGCGAGGGCACGTTTGTGGGCTCAACTGTTTACGGCCGCTCGAGCCAGGAAATTTCACGTACCTATCAAGGGCAGCCAATCGCTTCGTTTTATGGATGGAAAACCAATGGTTTATACCAAACACAGGCCGACATTGATAACGATCCGGCGCTTAAAAATGACTCGCGTAAGGGCAATATCAGGCCTGGCGATGTTCGTTTCCTTGACCTGAACGGTGATGGCCAGATTGATGGTAACGATCGTACAAACCTGGGCAACCCCAACCCTAACGTTACCGCAGGTTTACAGGGTAGTGTATCATACAAAGGCTTTGATTTTTCTGCAAACTTTACCGGTGTATTTGGTGTAAGCCTTTACAATGCCGATAGAATGCAGGGTATTGATCCAACCTATCCGTTTAACCTGTATGCCGAAACCCTTGGCCGTTGGACAGGTCAGGGTACAAGCAATACTATCCCCCGGTTATCGCTTGATCGTGCTAATGACAACTACCGCACATCCGACATGTTTGTTGAAAGCGGAAGCTATGTAAGTCTTAAAAATGCCACTTTAGGTTACACTCTTCCTACAAGCTGGACAAAAAAGGCTACTTTAAAAAGCGTAAGGCTATATGCATCTGGTCAAAACCTGTTTTTTATAACCGGCTATAAGGGCTACACGCCTGAGCTGGGTTATACCAACGGCAATTTGCAAAGAGGGGTTGACGTAGCTCAATATCCATCTGTAAGGACAATAACATTTGGTGTAACATTTAAATTATAACATCATGAAATCGAACAAAATATTATATACGCTTGTATCACTTGCCCTGATGGGTAGCGGCTGTAAAAAGGCGCTTGATTTAAAGCAACAAGGTGTTTACAGCTCTGGCAATTATTTTCGTAATGAGGTTGATGCTGTTAACGCCATAACCGGCATCTACAGTATTTTACCGGAAGAGGATTACATAGGCCATGCCGAATCAACATTTGATACCCCATCTGACGATTACTGGCGCTCGGGTGACCACGGAGAGGATGAAGGCATCGAAAACCTTACCTACGATGCTTCAAACGCGGCTATCAGGTATCCCTGGAAATGGAGATATGAGGAAATTAACAGGGCTACTAACTGTATCATCAATATCCCTAAAATTACTGCCATATCTGCCGATGTTAAAAACCGCAGTATGGGCGAGGCTTATTTTTTAAGGGCTTTCGGTTACTGGCGTTTGATGATCATCCAGGGTGAGGTGCCTATTATTACTGAAGCTGATTACACATCTCTGAATTTCAACGTCGCAAAATCGCCGATTGAAGAAGTCCGCAAACAAATTGAAACTGATTTATTGAAAGCGGTTGACCTGTTACCAGAAAGCTATGGCGCCGCCGATCGTGGCCGCGTAAGCAAGGGAACAGCATTGGGTTTATTAACCAAGCTTTACATGTACTGGGAAAAGCTTCCTGAGGCAATTGCAACCGGTCAAAAAGTGATTTCCAATTCGCATTATGCTTTGGCTGCTAATTATGCTGATAATTTTACCCGTGCAAATGAAACCAGTACCGAATTACTTTTCTCTATTCAGGCGGTACAAAACGTTGTTCAAAACGACTTTACAGTATACTACATTCCGCGCCCATGGGGTGGTTATGGCTTTAGCCAACCATTACAGGGACTTGCCAATGAGTTTGAAGCAGGTGATCCGCGTAAAGCTGCAACCCTGTTAAGTGTAGGGGATAAAGTGGATTTAGGCGATGGCAATGGCTTAACAACCTTTACGGCTGACCTTTCGGCTACGGGTTTTGCTTTTAAAAAGTACGCTGTATTTAATACTGCAGCTGCCGGTGGTGGTGTTGATCACAGTTTTGCAGTGCCTTTAATGCGATCTGCCGATATTTACTTGTTAGTAGCCGAAGCTTTGATCCGTACGCAAGGCGCGGGTGCAGGTGATGCTTTGATTAACCAGATCAGGCACCGTGCATCAGCCGCATTAAAACCGGTTTCGGGGGCGGGGATGAAAGAACTGATCCACGAGCGCCGTGTTGAGCTGGCCGGTGAAGACCAACGCCACCAGGATTTGATGCGCTGGGACAAAAAGAACATTGTCGATATCGCGGCTATTTATAACCTCGCTGTTTCTAAAGCCCCGCTTGATCAAAACAAGACGGTAACTTTTGTTCGCCCTAAAAACTATTACTTCCCGATTCCGCAGGTGGAAATTGATAAGAGTAAAGGTGTATTAATACAGAACCCTAATTTCAAATAATAATAACCACATACCGGTAGCAGGGGCAAGCCTCCTGTTGCCGGTATTTTTTTTTAAGGCATTATTTAATGCCGCTATTTAATAATGTATTGAATGAGAAAGTGTTTACTTGTTTTAGCTGTTATTATTGCATTTGGCTTTAAAGCCGGTGCCCAGGTTGATCAGAAAGCCGCTTATGATTTTATTGAAAGGGTGATTCCCGGCAAAAGCAATCTATTTACTGTTGAAGCTATCCCACAGCAAAACGGCAAGGATGCATTTGAGTTGGAAAGTCGTAACGGCAAAATAGTACTCAGGGGCAACAACGGCCTGTCAATAGCATCGGCATTAAACTACTATCTTAAAACTTACTGTTTTTGCGATATCGGCTGGAATGGCACTAACCTCAATTTGCCGGCAACCCTGCCTGCTGTTAAAGGTCTCATCCATAAAACCACGCCTTACCAATATCGCTACTATTTAAACTACTGTACATTTAATTATACCATGGCCTGGTGGGACTGGGACCGCTGGCAAAAAGAAATTGACTGGATGGCCCTGAACGGTATTAACCTGCCGCTGGCTATAACCGGCGAAGAAGCCGTTTGGCAAACCGTTTACAAAGACATGGGCTTTACCGATAAACAACTGGATGAGTTTTTTAGCGGCCCGGCTTATTTTTCATGGTTTTGGATGGGGAACATTGATGCCTGGGGTGGTCCGCTGCCGCAGCATTGGATGGACTCGCACAAAGCATTACAAAAAAAGATTTTAGAGCGTGAGCGCTCATTTGGGATGACACCTGTTTTGTCGTCATTTACAGGCCACGTGCCGCCATCATTTAAAGATAAGTTCCCTGGTGCTAAGGTTAAAAGAACCAACTGGGATGCCGGGTTTCCCGATGTTTTTATACTTGACCCCGACGATCCGATGTTTGAAACCATCGGCAAAAAATATATAGAAGCACAGACAAAAGAGTTTGGCACCGATCACCTGTACTCTGCCGATACTTTTAATGAAAACGTGCCGCCAACCAACGATTCAACGTATTTGGATGGCATGAGTAAAAAAGTATTCAACTCCATGGCCGCTGCCGATCCAAAAGCTATTTGGGTAATGCAGGGCTGGATGTTCCATTACAATAATAAATTTTGGCAACCGCAGCAAATCAAGGCCCTGCTTAACGCTGTGCCCAATGAACAAATGATAGTGCTTGATTTGTACAGCGATGCACACCCGGTTTGGAACCGTACCGAAGCTTACTACGGCAAACCATGGATCTGGAGTATGCTGCAAAATTTTGGCGGCAACATCAGCCTGTTTGGCCGCATGCGCCACGTAGCTGCCGATCCCGCCATTGCCCTGCATGATCCCGAATCAAAAAATATGCGCGGTATTGGTGTTACCCCCGAAGGCATTGAACAAAACCCGGCGCTGTTTGCCCTGATGCTGGAGAACGTTTGGCGCGATACCCCGATTGATGCCGATACCTGGGTTGCTAACTATGCACAGCGCCGTTACGGACAGGTTAATACGCAAGCAAGCGAAGCATGGCACGTCCTGTTAAATTCGGTTTATTCGGGTGGCTTAACAGAAGGTGGCCCGGAATCAATTATTGTAGCAAGGCCAACGTTTAAAAAATACATCGACAGGGTATTAACTAAGTTAGATTATAACCCGATGCAACTGGTTAAAGCCTGGAGCCTGCTCATAAATGCTGCCGACAGCCTGAAACAAAGCGATGGCTTTCAGTATGACCTTGTTGATGTAACCCGGCAGGTATTGGCAAACTATGCGAGTCCGCTGCAACAGAAAATGGCACAGGCCTATCAAAATAAAGATCAGCAGCAGTTTAAATTATACAGCAGTCAGTTCCTCGAACTAATGGATGATATGGATGCCCTGCTAACCACTCGGAAAGATTTCCTGTTAGGCAAATGGATCAACGAGGCAAGAGCTAACGGCATAACCGACAAAGAGAAAAACCTGTACGAATTTAACGCACGCGACCTGGTTACCCTTTGGGGCGATAAGGAAAGCGGTTTAAGGGAATACTCCAACCGCCAATGGGCTGGTTTAATAAAAGGTTATTATAAACAACGCTGGGGAATGTTTTTTAGCCAATTGGATAAGTCGTTGTCGACTAAGATCGATTTTAATGCTGATGCTTTTGACAAGCAGGTGAAAGACTGGGAATGGCAGTGGGTAAACAAGCATGATAACGCCTACACCGATGCAGCTAAAGGTGATGCCGTTGAAAAATCAAAGCAATTGTTTGTGAAGTATAGTGCGGTGATTTTAGGGACTCGCTAAGAAACTTAATTAAAATGTCATTGCGAGGAACGAAGCAATCGCGAACTGTACAGGGAGGCTCTGCTAATTGGGGATTGCTTCGTTCCTCGCAATTACGCTTGTGAAATTTTAAATAACCTTAAAAAGGCAGAGTTGCAGATAAGACTTACGAAGTTTTTAAAACTTCGTAAGTCTGGATTTTACCGAAATGTCAGGATCGTAAAATAACTTATGAGAATACGCTATTATATACCAACATTTATCTTACTACTAAGCGTCTTGACCAAAGCACACTGTCAAAGCGCGAACGATCATATTTTCCCGGCCACGGCTGCTGTCAGGCCTTATATTGATTTTGACAGCAAAGGTTTTATGGTGAATGGCAAACGCACGTTCATCGTATCAGCCGGGTTGGAATACGCCCGCATCCCGCATGAACTTTGGTATGACAGGTTGCTGCGGATAAAACGGGCAGGTTTCAACTGCATCGAGATCTACACCATCTGGAACTTTCACGAAGAGCAGGAAGGCAAATTCAACTTCACCGGTGACCGTGATTTGGGTAAATTCCTGGACATAGTAAAAGATTTGGGCATGTACGCCATTGTGCGTGTTGGCCCGTATTACTGTGCCGAATGGGATAACGGTGGCTACCCGATATGGCTTAAATTCAAAAAAGGCCTGCGCGTACGTGAAGACAATAAACCTTTTGAACAATACGTAGATCGCTTTTTCGATCACCTGCTGCCGGTTGTATTTAAACGACAGATAAACGATGGTGGTGCGGTAATATTGGTGCAGCTGGAGAATGAACATCCTAATGGTTGGGGTACTATAATGCCCGACGGATATTTTAAACGCCTGCGATCAAAAGCATTACAAATGGGTATGCAGGTACCATATTTCTTCAGCGGCTTACACCATGCCAGTGATCCTGCAGGCGATGGAAAACTTGACGATGATAAACGGCCAAATCCATGGTTCTCTACAGAGTTTTGGGCCGTTTGGTATTCACAATACGGCGCTAAGCCGGGCGATGCCGGTCTTTATGACCGGCGTACGTGGAAAATCATTGCCCATGGTGGTAATGGATATAATTACTACATGGTGCATGGCGGCTCAAACTTTGGCTATACCAATAATGATGAGGATGCCGCTTCATATGATTATGGTACAGCCATAGGTCAGGCTGGTGATTTACGGCCAATCTATTATACATTTAAACGGGCTGCATGGTTTTCGCGCAGTTTTCAGGATGTATTGGAGAACAGTACAAATGCATCTGCTGCTTATAGTGGTGTAACTAAGGATACTGCCCTGAAAGTATCTGCCCGCACAAGCCCTGCCGGTGATCTGATATTTTTAGATAATCCGGGTGCTTCTAAAGCAAGCGCATCATTAAATATCAAGGGTGCCGAAGATCTGCTTGCGGGTAAAACTTTCAACGTTCAACCCAAAGAGATCTTCCCCGTAGTGCATAACTATAAACTCAACGATGATGTTACGCTTGATTGGGCATTTACGCGCGTATTCGCCATAGTTAAGCAGGCTAACACTACTACTATAGTTGTTGACGCTGAACCCGGCGATCCGCTGTTACTTCGATTCATCACAAAAGATAAAGCCTCATCAAAATCTACTGTTGTGAAAATTGGTAGTAATGATGTGCTGATTGACGAGAAAATGCCTGTTGCCATGGATGCACCTGTTGAATTTACCTTTACCTCTGGTTCGCAAACCATCAGGGTTTTGGCTATGAACCGCGCTTTGACCGATAAGACATGGATCACAGAAACTGAAGGTAAAAACTATATCATTACCGGGCTGGACTATGTTGGTGAAGCCTCGGTTAAAAATGGTCAATTTAAAATCACAGCAGAAACGCCTTTAACGCAAAGTGTCGCTCAGAAAGCAATTTTATACACAGACACTAAAGGGATCGCTTTTAATATCGATGCCAAAAATGACAGACAGCAGCAAATCATCAATTTATCTAACTGGCAATATAAAAACGCAGCCGTCAATGCGGCATCGAACGTAAATACAGGAGCCTGGCTCAAATCAAAAGATCCGCAGCCTATGGGTGCGGATGCCGATGTTACTGCCAATGCCTGGTACAGGACTGCATTAAACATACCCTCAAACGGAAAATATACCCTGCAAGTAAAAGGCGGCGGCAGGGGACAAGCCTTTATTGATGGTAAACCTGCTGCCAAATGGAAACTGAACGATAATGAATTATCGCTCGATCTTAAAAAAGGAAAGCATACACTGGCAATTTTTGCGGCGCATGACGGTCGCGATAAGTTGGCTGCCTACCTTGGCCCGATAGATGAAGTGGATAGCAAAGGGCTTTTCGGTACTGCGCTGATTAAAAAAGGCGGACCGTTTATTTCGGAGCTTGAAAACTGGTATTTTACCAAAGCCGCAAAAAAGGATGATGTAAAGCAGGGGCCGCCTCCGTTTGATACATCGGTATATAAAAAATATAAAATAGGGGCGGATGTTTTTGATCTGAAAGAGGGCTTTGCTTGGTTTCACACAACCATCCCGCAACAACCCGCAGGCACTTCGAAAATAACAGTGCTGTTTAAAAGTGTTGACGAAAATGCCACCGTATTTATTAACGGTAAACAGGTAGCTCATCACGATGGCTGGAACCAGCCCTTCGAGGTGAACATTACCGATGCTGAAGCTTTAAAACATGCTATCAATCTTACAATCTTTATCGAGAATTACTCGAACGAAGGAGGGATTGATCAACCCATAAAGATCAATGCCATTGGAGATGCTACTACCATAACCGGCTGGCAATTAAAGGGCGGTCCGGGTGATGCCTTGGCCGTTCAGGGTTGGGGGAAGCTTGATGAAGCTAAGCAAACTAAAAATGCCCCGGCCTTTTATCGTACCACTTTCAGTGTACCGCTATCAGGTGGAAATACATTCATCTGGCGTTTTAATCCGGCAGAGTTAGGGCACGGCTCTGTTTGGGTTAACGGACATAATTTAGGCCGATATCCTGAAAAGCTGGATATGAAAAGCCTTTATATCCCCGAATGCTGGCTTAAGCCCGTTTTAAACCAGTTGGTGGTTTATGACGAAGACGGCAGCAATATCAACAAAACCAGCATTGTAGCCGAAGTGGCGGCAGGCCGGTTAATCAAAGAAATTTCAATACCCCTTAATTAATATAACAGAAGAAAATGGCTGCAACAACCGAGAGATTTACCGCACTTGATGTTTTCCGTGGTATGACCATTTGCTTTATGATCATCGTTAATGCCCCCGGTTCGGGGGCTAACGTATGGTCGCCACTTGATCATGCGGCCTGGATTGGTTTTACACCCACCGATCTTGTTTTCCCATCGTTCCTGTTCGCTGTTGGCAACGCGCTTAGCTTTTCTAAAAAGAAATTTGAAACCGATGCCGCTTTTATCGGGAAGGTCTTTAAACGTACGGTCATTATTTTTCTATTGGGGTATCTTATGTACTGGTTCCCGTTTTTTCATAGGGAAGCTGGCAGCTGGGTATTTAATCCTTTGAGCCATACCCGTATTATGGGCGTGTTGCAGCGTATTGCCTTATGCTACTTCTTTGGCGCACTAATAGTGCATTATTGTTCACAAAAAACTGCTATTATCATATCCGTCTTGCTTTTAATTGGTTACTGGGCTTTCCTTGTATTTTTAGGCGAAACGGGTAAGGAATATACCATGCTTGGCAACGCGGGCACCCGGCTGGATATAGCAATATTAGGTAATGACCATTTATATCACGACAAAGGCGGCCCCATCGCTTTCGACCCAGAAGGGTTACTCAGCACCATGACCGGAATTGTGAATGTAATTGGCGGGTTCCTGGCTGGCGCATTCATTCAGCGTAAGGGTAAAAATTATGAGTCGGTTGCAAGGTTGTTCATGTGCGGTGTATTATTAATTGCCGCTTCGCTATTCTGGGCACAATTTTTTCCAGTCGCCAAAAAACTGTGGACAAGCTCGTTCACGCTCCTTACCATCGGTATCGACCTTTTGTTGTTAGGCTTTATGGTATTTGCTATCGAAATAAAAAAGATAAAAAGTGGTACAAACTTCTTCCTCATTTTCGGACGAAATTCATTGGCTATATACCTGCTGTCGGAATTGTTGCTTACCGTTTTTCAAACCATTTGGGTAAAATCGCAGCTAAGTTTTTACGACTGGATAAACCAGGTGTTTTATCAAAAGATATTCCCCGGTGCTTTTGGTACGCTGGTATTCGCCCTTTGTTATATGATGCTTTGCTGGCTGGTGGCGTATGTGCTTGATAAAAAGAAGATCTATATTAAAATATAGTTCAGAGCGGAATGCATAAAGCTCAAAGCTGAAAGCCTTTTTTGAAAAATTCTATTAATTATATGTCGGTGATTTTGAATAAATCGGTTCGTTTCATTTTTTTCTTAAGCGGATTATTATTGGGTACAAATCTTTTTGCCCAGCAAATAAACCACCTGCATTATGTTGACCCGTTTATTGGCACTACGGTAAGCAATGTGCTCACCAAATGGGGCAACAATGGCGGATGTTATCCCGGTGCAGTTGCGCCATCGGGGAGTATACAATTAAGCCCCGAAACAAGGGTTACCGGTGCCAGGGGATATAATTATACCGATAGCTCAATTTACTATTTCAGTTGCCTGGGGCACATGAGCGGCTTCCCGGAAGGTTCATCCGGTCGCCTTTTTATAATGCCATTAAGTGGCGATACTGATTTTGAAGCCGGTAAATCAGCCATGCACTTTTCGCATAAAAAAGAAACCGCTTCGCCGGGTTATTATAAGGTTTATTTTAACGATCAGCATATTACTGCAGAAGTCACTGTCACCATCAGGACAGGCATGTTCCGTTTTACTTTCGACGGAAACACCAACCCGCAAATTTTTATTGGCAATACGGGTGAAATTCAGGCCATATCAAATGAAATAATCCATGCTTCGGGCGCAAATACAGTTATAAATTTTAGTGAAGGTTACACAGACAAAAAGGAAGTTAAAGGCGGTTGGTTATTTACCTTTCCTAAAGCCCAAACCGATGCCACAATTATCACTTTGCAGCTGAGCAAATCATTTATAGATCATTCCGGTGCGCAGCACAATATTGATCAAGAGATCGGTCGCCTGAGTTTTGATGAGGTTCGTGCGCAAACCAGTCGTGAATGGGCTAAACTATTATCGGTAGTGGATATAACCGATAGCAACGAACAAAACAAAACAGTGTTTTACACTGCACTTTATCATTCGCTGCTGCTGCCATGGGTTATTGATGATGCTGATGGTAATTATCGGGGCCATGATGGTAAGGTATATCAAAAAACAGGGCAAAATCAGTATGGCGCTTTTTCTCCCTGGGATACATTCCGGTCGTTACACCCATTACTCACCCTGCTTTACCCGCAAAAACAAAAAGACGTGATCTTATCCATGCTGGATGTTTACAAGCAAAGCGGGCATTTGCCAACGGAGACTATGACAGGTAATCATGCTATACCAATCATTGTTGATTCCTATTTAAAGGGAATAACTGACTTTGATAAGGAGCTTGCTTATAAAGCCATGAAAAAGGATTTGGTTGAAGGGCCGTTTGTTCAGTCGGACATGGAGGTTTATCATGAAAAAGGCTATGTTCCTTTTACCCGACCGGAATCGGTTACGCGCACCGTTGAATATGCTTATGACGATTGGGGATTATCACAATTCGCGGATAAGATAATGAACGATAAGCCTGCTTATCAATTATTATCAAACAGGGGCTTTAATTATCGCAATCTTCTAAATAAAGACGAATTGTTCATGCTCCCGCGAAACGGTGAAGAGTTTAAACTTCAACCCGGCACATCTGGTTATAAAGAAGGCGATAAATGGGTGTACTCATACTTTGTGCCCCAAAACGGCAGAGACCTCATCAATATGACAGGCGGGAACGAACAATTTGTAGCTCGCCTGGATTCGGCGCTTAGTAATAATGTTATTCTGTTTGATAACGAAACCGTATTTCATCTCCCTTACCTGTTTAACCAGACCGGCAAACCGCAGTTAACACAAAAGTGGCTTAGGGAAATCATGCTTAACAGGTTCAGCGCTACGCCCGGTGGGTTACCCGGTAATGATGATCTTGGTTCAACATCCAGTTGGTATATTTTCAGCGCAATGGGGATTTATCCGGTATGCCCCGGCAGGCCGCTTTATGCGATCGGTGCGCCGTTGTTCAAATCTGTAACGCTTCATCTGCCGAACGGCAAAAAGTTTGTTATCAATAGTAATAATTCGGAGGCGAAAAATAACTATGTACAATCGCTACATGTAAATGGTAAACTCTGGGGGCAATTGACCTTGTCGCACTTCACGTTGACGAGCGGAGGTATAATGACTTTTGACATGGGCAAACAGCCGGGTAGCTGGCCGATTGATAAAGATCCGGTTGAGTTATCGGCCACACAAAAAAACACGGCTTTCAGTATCTTGAATTATTCGGTTAATAAAAAAAGCGTGGTTCCCGATGAGCCTCTTGTGATAAAATTCAAGCTTAAAAATACAGGTAACGTAGGTGTTAAAACGGTGAAATTGTTGGCTAACGGAAAGCCATACGGGTATAAGAATTGTTTGGTTGAGCCGGGACAAACTGTTCAGGATTCTATAGAGTTCAGGCTTTATCCGGTAGGAAAAACAGTACTGAAACTTGATAATACACCTCCATTTGCAGTTGAGGTAAAACTGCCCGGAAAGCCGCAGGAACATCCATTCAAAATATTCGGACTGGAAGTAAGGCCGATGATCAGGCTAAATGAAAACCAGGAAATTAAGTATCAGATAAAGAATACAGGTGGACTTAAACAAACCTTTATCATCCCCATAATCCAAAATGATTCAGTTGCTTTTACAGATAGCATTAAACTGAATGCCGGCGAAGTTAAAACCATCAGCCATAATGTTAAATCGTTAAAAAAAGGATTTAAATACGTGAGGGTTGATACCGCCAAAACCACCTATAAAGTTTATGTAAATAGCATTGAATCATTGCTCCTCGATTTTGGATCGGTTAAGCTGGGTAAAACCGTACCTGATAGCTCGGGATTTCATAATGATGGGAATATCATTTCAACCTCGGCAATAACGAATAAAGACAAGCTGCTGTTTGGTGACAGTACCTATGTGGAAGTTCCAAATTCACCAGCTTTAGATAGGATGGGCGAATCTATTTCCATGATGGAATGGGTATACCCGATGGGTAACGAGGGGGGGCTTGTGGATATCATCAGTAAGGGTGATAATCATGTTTTGCAAATGACTGATAGCAAAACACTCACTTTTTTTGCCGGCGGATGGGGCAGGGGAGATTGTACGGTAAACCTGCCTGCCGATTGGCAAAAGCATTGGCATCATATAGCTGGTGTGTGTAGCGGTAAAATGCTATACGTTTATATTGATGGCATATTAGCCGGAACTTCTGTATTAGAAGTAAGCGCCGACCTGTCTGTAAATAACAAATGGACCTTAGGGCGAAATGAAGAGTTCCCGTCGGAGCGGATATTTCATGGGTATATCAACAAAGTGAAAGTGTTTAAGGCCGCTCTATCTGCGGATGATATCAAGGCTATCGTATCTTCAGAAAAATAGTATTTCGTTCAATTCTGTATCAGCAAAAATATTCGCGAAAAAAATCACGGGCTTACCATAAATATGACCTGAAAAATTAGAGATTTGCCAAGCCTGTTTAAACAAGCCTAAAAATCTATCTGAAATGATCTTAAACATTTGCCCGAAATTTAAACGGAAAATCTACCCGTTGATAATGCTCTCGTTGGTCACTGCAACAGCAAACGCGCAGCAAAAAACAGCAAAAGTAAAAAAGGATGAGGTTGACTATGTTAACCCGCTCATCGGTACCGCATCAACCGGCTTTGCCAAAGGACTTGACGGCGGCGGCACCATGCCATGCGTAAACGTGCCATTTGCCATGACCAACTTTGTAGCCCAAACCGGCGAAAATAAGATGAGCAAGATGAGTTATACCTATGAAGATAACTCGGTAATAGGCCTGATGGCCTCGCACCAGCCCACCGTTTGGATGGGTGATTATGGGTATGTATCCGTAATGCCCCAGATCGGTGACCTCCGTGTACTGCCCGAAGAGCGTAAACTAATGTTTGACCACAAAGATGAGGTAGCCAAACCATATTACTATTCAGTAAAACTAAAGGCCGGTGCCAACGCAGGCATCAAAGCGGAAATAGCCGGTGCCAATACCTGTGGTATGTTCCGCTTTACTTTCCCAAAGGCAGATCAGGCACATCTCATCATTCAGGGTATCAATCTTAATCCGGCACTTACGGATTGGGCCAACGATTTTAAAGTGCGGATGAAAGAGATGCGCGGCTATGTTCATATTGATACCGTTAATAACGAAATAACCGGCTATAACCCGGATAGGCAATCGGCCCAGCTTGGCCCGCCGCTTAAAAACTTTAAAGGTTATTTTATTATTAAATTTGATAAGCCTATCCGCAGCTATGGCACCTGGGATAATCAAACCATTAAGAAGAAAAGCAAAGAACAATTTGGTACCCGGATGGGGGCTTATGTATCGTTCAAAACAACGGGGAGTACAGTTGTCAAAGTTACGGTAGCAACTTCTTTTATCAGTATAGATCAGGCACGCCACAATCTTAAAAAGGAAATCCCGGATTGGGACTTTGAAAAAGTGGTGAAAAGCACCCGCGATAACTGGCAGCAACAATTAAAAAAAGTACAGGTAGCCGATATCACCGATGGGCAAAAGACGATCTTTTACACAGCGTTATTTCATACAATGCTTTTCCCAAGGGAGTTTTCGGAATATGGCAGATATTACAGCGCATTTGATGATAAGGTACATAACGGCGTTTCTTACAATGATTACTCATTATGGGATACCTTCAGGGCCTTGCATCCCTTGCTTATCCTTACCCAGCCCGAGCGTGTAAATGATATGGTAAAATCGTTGCTGCAAATGTACCAGGAGGGAGGATGGATGCCGATGTGGCCTAACCCAACCTATACCAACATCATGATAGGTACCCATGCCGATGCTGTAATTGCCGATGCTTATATCAAAGGTTTCAGGGGCTACAATGCCACCTTAGCTTACGAAGCCTTGCATAAAGACGCATTTACCGCACCCGATGGTGATGTTCAGAAAAAATGGGGCGACCGTGACCTTTGGACGAGCTTTGAGGCCAGGGGAGGGCTTACCAATTACCATAAATTGGGATACGTTCCGGTTGATAAAACAAAGGAGTCTGTATCGCGCACTGTTGAGTATGGCATTGACGATTATTGCGTTGCCCAGCTTGCCAAGGCTTTAGGCAAAACCAGTGATTATAACCAGCTGATGGGCTGGAGCAAAAATTATAAAAACGTATACAACACCTCAACCGGCTTTATGGCGCCCCGTAATGCCGATGGGAGCTGGTCGGCCCAGCCGGATAGTGGTTTTACCGAAGGTACAAATTGGACATATACTTTTGGCGCTATGCAGGATGTTCCGGGTATGATCACCCTCATGGGTGGTGAGAAAGCATTCGCAGATAAATTAACCCACAATTTTAATGATGGACATTACCGTGCCGATAATGAGCCGGGGCATCATTATATCTACCTGTTTAACTACTGTGGTATGCCATGGAAAGCGCAGGAGCTGGTGAGGCAGCATACCTCATGGCAAAATTTCAGGAATGCACCTATCGGCATAAATGGTAACGACGATTGCGGCCAAACATCGGCCTGGTACATTTTTAGCACCATGGGATTTTATCCGGTAACGCCTGCATCGGGCATGTACAGCATTGGCGCACCGCAGTTTCCATACATAGCGCTAAACCTGCAAAATGGGAATAAGCTGGTGATCAAAGCAACTGGTTTATCTACCCAAAACAAATATGTGAAGGTGGTTACCTTTAACGGAGTGCCAATAAAAGATCATGTGATATCGCATGAGCAAATTAGCCATGGCGGTACTTTGGCTTTCACTATGACCAATATTCCTCAAAAAGATTAATTTGTTAAGATGCTGTAGATGCCCTTGCAATCAATTGTGACGGCATTACCAGCTCTTGCTCAGCTTCAATAAGCCTTCCGGACAAGCGGCCGAAAAGTATTTCAGCCGCTTGTTTGCCCATATCATATGCCGGTTGTAAAACAGTAGTAAGCGGCGGGTTAAGTATGGCTGCAGTAATCTGGTTGGTAAAGCAAACAACTTTTATATCACTGGGAATCTGTAGTTTCAGCTCATCGCAGGCCAGGTAGGTAGCCGTTGCCAATTGCTCAACGGTGGCTATTATACCATCGGGTTTAACGGTAGTTAAATGCGCTTTGATCACGTTTACATTTTCTTCCGTATACTTATTGGCGCAGGTTACTATCCTTGTATCGTCAGTTGTAAATCCGTTGTTATTTAAAGCGTCGCGATACCCTTGCTCGCGGGCCGATAAAATAGAAGGATAGCCACTGATAGTAACCAGCGAGATATTTTTACACCCTGCCAGCAGCAAATGAGTGGTAGCGTTGTAGGCGCTGTTATAATCATCGGTTACAATTTTATCCGCAGTAACATCTTCGCACACCCTATCAAAAAAAACTATAGGAATGCCCGTTTCCTGCAATTTTTTGATATGATCAGTATCCTGTGTGCTGCTGGCTACCGACATGATGAGACCGTCAACACGTCCGCTGGCGAGATCGTTAAACATAGATGCCTCCCGTTCATAGCTGTCGTGGGTAAGGTAGATTAGCGCATGATATTTTTGGGGGGCGATAATACTTTCTATCCCGTTAATAGCCTGACTGAAAAAGCTATCGGCAATTTCGGGAATGATGATAGCTATAGTATTGCTGCTTTGTTTGCGGAGACTGCTGGCATAAGCGTTAGGTACATAATTTAAGCGCCTGGCGGCTTCCATTACCCTAAGTTTGGTTTCATGGCTTATGTCATAGCTATCGCGCAGCGCTTTTGATATGGTTGCGGTTGAAAGGTTGAGTTCTTTCGCAAGCATTTTCATATTCACCTTATCATTCTTAATACCGCCGGTCATTTTTTAGCAAATGGTTTAAATTGATTGAGCCTGATTGTACGGCCAATATAACGAAAAAAGGCGTTCAGTAGTCTTTGTTGGAGTTTCTCCAATTGTTGGCGTTATTTTGATTGATCGGTGAAATCGTCGTCCCCCCCTATTCTAATTCCAGCCTAAAATAATAAAAGCCACTCTTTTGGAGTGGCTTTGTGATCCCGCTGGTACAAAACTCGAACCATTTGATGGAAGATTTGAAGTTGTTGGCGGGGGGTAAAGCAAGCAAATACGAATAAAATAAACTTTAAGCATTATAATTATCTTTACTACTTTGAACTATTTTGATACATTTTTTAATCCAGAGATGGAGAAAAGCACTGAAAGTATATCAGATTATAAACAAATGAAGTAATGAATATAAAATCCATTATCATGTTAGTGACGATTTTGTTAGTCATTTCATGCAACAGCAAATCAAATCCAAGTCAGCAAGTAAATAAAACTGTAAAAAAGCCAAAAGAAAATCCAACTATGGAAAATAAAAGTATCGAAGCCCAGATTATGTCATTAAAAAAGTCAATGACGGATTATATGAATGCTACACACCCAAATTATACTGAAAAGGATATAGAAAAATGTGTGCAAATTCTCACTGAGTATAACGTTGAAATGTCAAATTCAAAATCGAAGGAAGATGGAATGCAAGTCGTAAAAGCTACAGTTTTAAAGTTAAACGAATTGAATGAAAATTCTGGTGAAGAATTAATTGAAACCGGAGAACGGGAAGCTATAGCGACTATAATTATTACAGTTGGGCACAACAAAGGTTATAATTCTGAGGATGAAGATATAACCGAAGAATGGAGAGAATGGTAAAGAATGCAACAATGTAGAGCAAATTTTAAGAGAGATTTAAAAAACGTACGGTCTGCCTGGCCCACAAAATCTATAAACAAAAAAGGGAAGCATTTCTGCCTCCCTTTCAGTGATCCCGCTGGGATTCGAACCCAGGACCCCAACATTAAAAGTGTTATGCTCTACCAGCTGAGCTACGGAATCATTCTTTAAATTTTTCGCTTTTCAAGGCGAGGCTGTTAAAGTGCAGCTTTGTTGTTAAATAAAAAAGCCTCTTTTCAAAGGCTTGTGATCCCGCTGGGATTCGAACCCAGGACCCCAACATTAAAAGTGTTATGCTCTACCAGCTGAGCTACGGAATCATTCTTTAAACTTTTTTGGTTCTGTTAACCGTTTCCGTTTAAAGTGGTGCAAATATAGGGTTCTTAACTATTCCCTGCAAGCTATTTTTTAAATTAATGTAAAGCTTTTTTTAAGCTATTAATAACCAGTAAACTATAAATTCAAGAGGGCTATTTTGCCGCCGTTTCCTGCCAATAATACGAGCTTTCCGTGTTTCGCCTTGCGGCAAACATTAAAACTTGTGCTGTCAATCTGCTTCCATGTCCTTCCTCCATCGGTAGTAATATTGCTTCCGGGAGTGCCGGTTGACAGAAATATGCCTGATTTTATGTGCTCAACACCTGATTGAAAACCTGTAGGCCCTGTTTGTGGCTGTGTAAATTTGAGAAAGGAGTGAACTGTGTGGATAGTAGCAACTGAGTCGGTCTTTTTATCATTTGCATAATCGCCTCCAACGATAATTCCCTGATTTTGTCCTATTGACAATGAAAAAGCACCTTCGCTGCTTTGACCATGTGTAATAGGCAAGTTTGTATACTGCCATTTGTCATTGCCTGGCTGCAATGAAATAAGTCTCGCACTTGTTCCTCCCGAAGCAATGTATATCGCTCCGTTACCTGATACTCTGAGGCATGTCCCACTTGCGGCAAAGGCAGCTTCTCCGGATAGGGCATCCGGTGCATTTATTGATTCGTTCCATGTTTCACCACCGTCTTTTGTTTCCAGTAGTAGGAATTTGTTGTTGATCGGATCGCCTAAAATATAACCATGAAGGTTGTCAGCAAAGTCCATGGCATCTAAGAAATAGGTGGTATCTGTTTTCTGATATTTTTCCTGCCAGGTTTGCCCACCGTCTACTGTTTTTAAAATGAATGACGGCGTACCCGAACTCATGATCACAGCTTCTTTATCATTAAAAGCTTCAATATCCCTGAAGTCGGATTTTTCATAGCCTTTTATTTGCTGCCAGTTCCAGGTTTTGCCGCCATCGTTAGTTTTAGCAATGTATCCTTTACTGCCGCTAATCCACGCCGTATGATCATCAACTACAGATAAACCGCGGATACTTGTTGGCTTATCCTGCTGTAAGATGGTAATAGTTTGTGCTTTTAAAGCGGAATTTAAGGCTAAAAAACAAAATAAGGTACCTGAAATAAAAATGCGGCTTAGCTTCATCTAGTTTGATATAAAGTGTTTTATGAAACCTAAATTATGTTTTCAATGACCATTAAACAACATAATATTGATTTTTTAATTTATTAGGTTGCAATTTGCCGGAAACGATTATATTTGCACGCTTGTTAATAAAACGATAAGCCCGGATGGCGAAATTGGTAAACGTTGCGGTCTCAGAAGCCGTTGAGAATTGTCTCTTGAGAGTTCGAGTCTCTCTTCGGGCACGCCTTTTTAAGTAAGAAAAATTGGAATGTGAGAATCGAAAGATTCTCGCATTTTTTAAAAGCCCAGGTGGCGAAATTGGTAGACGCACCATCTTGAGGGGGTGGCATTCGTAAGGATGTACGAGTTCGAATCTCGTTCTGGGCACACACCCCCCTTAATGCAAGGTATTTAAGATTTCTTTCCTTCTTTTAATCCCTGAACTTCCTGTTGCAGTACGTTAACTTGTCCTTCGAGGACTTTCAATCTGATCTCGTTGATCCTGCTCTGGGTATCCTGAGATGAGCGAATATCTTTAATATCTCCCTTCAGTTGGAAGTAACCGGTCATTACAGAAACCACAATACTTATGGTGCTGGCTATGGTCACTATCATATTCTTAATGGTAATGCCCCTGATCTCTCTGTGTTCAAATGTTGTCATGGTGTAGATTGTTAGTGATTGGTTGGGAAAAGCACAGGGGATGCGTTTTTATTCCGTTGCGATAGGAGGGGTGTATATTACTTCTGACTTCTATAGCGTGGTTTGTTTGATTATAAATAAGTCGTTTTACTATATACTTATATCAAACTTCTTACTTTCAAAATAATAAACTATTTAATTTACCAGTTCGCAAATAAGTTTTCTCCAATGAAAATACCCGATATCTGTAAGATGGGTGCCGTCAAAAGTTAAATCGCTATCAATTTTATTGCCTCGTAAAAATGATGGATATAAATTGATAAATGTTACACTTTTTTGCATGCAAATTTTTTGGGCTTCAGCGTTGTATGAAATAATTTTAACATTTAACGAATCCATATTTGTAGGCAACACTGACTGCACGAAAATCTCTGTTTTAGGGGACTGCTTTTTGATTATATCAATCATGCTTGCAAGATGTGCTTGCACGGTATCTGAACTAATATTATATTTAAAATCATTCACGCCGAACTCTAAAAATACTTTTTTGGGCTTTCGATAAATCAGTCTGTTTATTACTTGAATCCCGTTTTTCGATATACTACCTGCAAATCCCATGTTTTTTACGTGAACATTATTAAACTCCTTTTGCACGGGAAAACCCTCGGTTATGCTTGTTCCTAAAAATAAAACTTCTGCTGCATCTGGTTTTAATTTTAGATATTCATCCCAACGGTCTACTTTAGCCTGAAAAAGGGTTTCGTGACTATAATAAAATCTTTTACCAATAAAAAACAAAACGAATAAGGCATTGAGCGACAAAGAAGCTATCAATAGAGCTCTTTTGAACTTATTATTAAACATTAGCAGTGTGTTATTTCCCACGAATTTATAACTTTTTATTAGGTTAGGGTAACTTCTTTAAACGTTCCCGTTCCGGCATAAGAGCCGCGCGTAAACTGTCTTACCGGCGCGCTTGTACTTGTAAGTGTTTGCTGAAATACACCATTGTTCTTAAATGTAACCAGACTCCCATTTACAGGCCATCCATCAGAAGAATTTACATAATCAACCTGCATTCCTTCTGGCCAATATGTATAAGCCGAAGTGGAAGGAATAGAACCGAACGATGTACCAATAAAGGCGACCTGCGTTTTCAATGGCTCTAACGTATACCATGGCTGCCAACCTGAAGGTCCCCAACCAATCCTTATGTATAACTTAGTCTCCAGCGATCCAAATGCTGTTAATTCTTGTCTATACATACCAGTCGACATTTTATGGGTCGTTAAAAAGCCGTTTATAGGCCAACCATCGCTGATAACTACATATTCATAAGTTAACCCAAGATCATATGTAGCAAGTAAGGTAGAAGCTAATCTACCTGATTGGCTTTTGTCAACAATATCGTTCCTACGATAATACTGCGGAAATAGGACATCGTATGTTTTACAAGCTATCAGTATTTTTAGCGATTTTCCAGGATGAATCAATTCGTTAGGCCTGCCCACATCGTAAGGGTTAAAATAGTCCTGCCCGTTTCTTGAATCCTGCCACAAAGCGTATAAGTCCATATAGCAACATGCATACTTCCTTGCAAGTAGGCGCAAGCCTTTATTATACTCCTCGTTAAAAATTTCGCCTTGGTGATTCTGATTATCATCTGTAGTGGTATTCATAGAACACAAGATAATCGCAAGCTTGTCTTTTGTGAAACTTGAATTTCCACGAATGGTACTCAACCCTGTATCCATCCGATCAAGCAACTGTTTTGGGGTAGAACCATTGGTATCATTAATACCCCATCTTAAAACATATACGTGTGGGTTTAATGCTAAATCTGCTGTTAAATACGTTGACAGCCACGCGCTTGAACTTTGACCTCCAATTCCTTTATTTACAAAGGTTAAATTTGTAATATAGTCGCGAGCAGCTAAACGCGCACATACTTGATCTATAGCCGTATCTGATCCCTCATCTGTACCCCCAGTAGTACTATCGCCTGAAAAAACAATTTTCAATGCTGTAGGTGATGTTGCTGTTAGGTTGGCATATAATTTTTTGTGAAATGAACTCAAATACTCAGTTCCAAATATATGCTGGCAATCATCCGCATAACTGTTTAGTTGCTGTTTTATAGCGTTGCCGTTAGGGCTATTTCTTAAAATACGAACATTACCCAGAATTTTAGTACCATATTTATTTATCGGAATTGAGGATACAAAAAAGTCTCCGCTATCTTCAATACTTGCTTCAGCCGCTAAAGCCGCATTCACAGCCGCCGTATCATCCGTCAACCCATCACCAACAGCACCATAATCAACCCTGAAAGATTTAATTTGACCAGAAGGTTCCGATGAACCACCACCACCGCCTCCTGAAGGTGCATTGATCCAATGTAAATCACCGTCGGAGCTACTGTTTTTTGCTAAGATCTGTCCGCTTGCCCCACCGGCAGGAATCTTAAACAAACCAGTAATTTGTGCTTGCAATTTACCCAGCGCTTGTAAAACGGTGTCAGTTGCAGATACCGCAGCGGCAGTTCCAAAGCTAATGCCGGTGAGTATTGCGTTTAACACCCGCGACAAGGTGAAATATTTATTTGTAGTACCTTCAGGTACAGCATCGGTTGTGCCAGGCGATGCAACAATCTGAATATATGCCGATCCGCTCCACCGGTATTCGTTGTTGGTGTCGGTAGTTATATAAATTTTTCCGTTTTCGCCGGTTACAGGCAGTGATGCATAATTTGTAACCTCCAGTACATCATCAACATAGCTGGGGAGCTGTGCTGATGCAATTTTACCATTGCTATCCAGGCCAGCGTAACCGTTTGGAGTGTTTTTATTGTCGGTTTCTTCAAATTGTACGCCCGAAACTATCAGGGAGATTCCGGTGCCCCAAACACCCGCACTTTTAGGGCCAAATAAATAGTATGACGCGGTGTTAATATAAAAGTCTCCATCGGTACCGAGACTGTTGGCCGGGTTGGTTGTGCCGTTTAATATGGATTTGCCGTTAGTGCCATTGGTGCCGTTTGTTCCGGTTGTACCTTGTGGTCCCTGTGGGCCTGTTTGCATGGAAAATACCTGGCCCCATGCGCCTCCGGTCTTTTTGTAAAAGATTCCGCTTACGGTATTTATAAAAGTATCTCCATTGTTGCCGGTTGCTGTTGCCGGGGTGGAAGTGCCGTACAATACAGTAGTATCGGTGCTGCCTCCTGCAGCAATAGTGTAAACAATTGTCCATACACCTGCTATTTTTTGGGCAAAGTAGCCTGCGGCAGTATTGATAAATACATCCCCATTTTTACCGGTTGTATTTTGCGGCAGCACCGGGCCAAAGGTCAAGTTAGCTCCTGCGTTAAGCCCTGAATTAATAAATTGGAGCAGCGTCGCAAAATCAAACTGGTAATCGGCATTATTACTGACCAGAATTGATCGGTCGGAGGCATTTATAGTTTCTGTTATCGGTAACTCGCTTATTTTTTTATCGTTTGCCATCAGTTTAAAAAATCGGTTATTGGTAAATTGTAATTGTTAATTGTGCCCGGATAATTGAAATCCGTTTTGTCGATACCCCTAATCCGCGGACCGGATTGACGGCTGCTTTTATTGTTTTCATTATAGCGCCAAAGCGGAAAGTCTTGGTGGTTATCTCTTAAAAACTTTTCTATATCATTGGCATAAGCATTAGCTACACTGCGTTGTTGCTGTACCAGTTTCACTATCTCGGGCGATGAAAGCGCATCGCCATTATCGTGGCGTTTAATTACCGGTCCGGTTGCTGTGTAGTGTACCGCGTCGTTTTCGATAAAGCGGGCAGAAGTGAAATAAACCAGAGCGGGGGCAAGGCCTTCATACAAAACGATACGACCATACTCGTCAAGGTATTCGCTGCCGTTTAAAAGATCTTTATAGGCATGCGGCGCATCGTCCTTTACAGTGCCGTCGTCATTGCAATAGGTTATTAATTGGTAATATAGGGCATAACCTAAAAATGGTTTCAGGTCCAGTTCCTGGGCTTTTTTTATGAATACTTTGAGGCGTTCGGGTTTAATATTTACGTTGATATCCTCGTATTGCTGAAATATAGTTTGATTGATTAAATAGATCATAGCATTGCCTCCTACATCCCTGTTGTGGGGAGATGAAATGTTTGTTTATGATTGTGTTTATTGATATTAGGGGAGCCTCAAGTTGGAAGCCTGAAGTTTTAAGTTGTTTTTTTGATATACTTGGAACTTACAACTAAAGACTCGTGACTTAATCAAGGGCACATAGCTTCGGCTTCGGTTTGTTTGAAGCCATAGGCATATACCAAAGCAGCTATTTTGCTTTTTTGAGGAATGGCTGATTGCAGGAGCTCATTGATAGCGTTTCCAGCCTTAATGCCCGGGTTGTCATCGGCTGCTATCGCAGTTACCGGTACAATGTTCCAGTTGTTACCATGATTTATATCCCTGTAAAAACGACTAAAAATCTCGGCCAATGTTTCGGACAGATCAAGTCTGTCGGAGGCAGTATTGTCATTAAATTCGAGGATAGCCTGTTTCTTTTCACTACCGTTGCTTAGTCCCGATACTTTTTCAGCATTGATGAGTTCTTTCGGCACAGAAAAGCCTTTAATGATGCGGGCCTCTACGGATCGCTCAGTAGTTTCAAACAGTTTGTCGTTATTTTGAATAGGGTAGGCCTTGAACTCTGGCTTAGAGTTTTCGTCTTCATATTCAATAACAATGATTTTTTGTGCACTTTTCGCTCCCTGGAATGCACCGAGGTCTTTTTCGAGTTGTGATGGTATATTGATACCCGCATATTCATCAGCATCGGGCCGGGTATTTTCGGCTTCTTCGCGGCGCGACTGCATAAAAAGCATCGTTGACGGCAGAAAGCCGGTGGTTACTTCACGGTTGTTGAAAATTTTGATCCCGGCTTCGGTTTCAAAATCCTCCCACACCGAATCCGCTTCAATTAGCGGGTAATCATCAACTTCGGGGTTAAAATAAAACAACTGGCCTTTATAATTTTCCCATCCACCGGCAACGCGTACCTGCTCGCTAATTGCTTCCGGTTCGGGATCATACCTGTCTAAAAAAGTGACCCTGCTGCGCATGATGTTTTTCCAGGTTTTGCGGCCCCAGTCGGAGTATAATGCGTATTTGTCGGCCGTTTCCGGGCTGTCGGAATCGCCCATGCGGATGTCCTCGAATTTTACATAGCTTACTGATGTTACCCTGAAGCTGGCATTGTAATTTACATGAATACCGAAGCCGGTGAATAGCGCTTTGTCGGTGGCCAAAGCTTTTAATAATTTAGCAATGGTTAAACCTTTGGAGTTGATCACCTGTTTGCCCAATTCTTTTTGCTCAAACCCATTACCGGCTATGAATTTGGTGCGTTTGTTCCAACAATCTTTTGCTGTTGGGGATCCGGCTACCAACTCCAGCATGCGCTGAGGGTAAGCATTGTCCAGGTCGTAGTTGAGGATGCCGTAAGTTTGATTTGGCCTTACCAGTATTCGCCGTTCAATTTGCGGGAGGTAGGTTTTCATATTGGACCTCCTTTATCTGAGATTTCATCTTTTGATAATTTGCCCTTATTATCGACCTGCACTGTAGTTTCCTCTTCAGGGGGCCGGGGAGCAAATAATGCTGCTATATGTGGGTATCGTTGTAAATACCATTCCGCTTCTTCGTCGCTCAGGTTTTCATTACTATGGATGGCTGCCGAACCGGGTGCAAATTGATGAAGGCCTGGTTTAAGAATGTACTTTTTTTTCAATGTGTCATTAGGCATTTGGTCATTAATTTTAGGTTATAAAAAGAATTTTAAGGGTCATTAGCCATTATAAAATGACTAATGACCTCATGACACAATGGATTATGCTGCAACCAATGCCTCAATAGCCGCTATGGTGCTGGCATATGTGGCGGTACCGGTTCCTGGAGCAATAGACACTGCACGTGGTGGATAAGGCTCTTTCATTTTATCTGGGTTGGTGAGCTTTAATTTGTAACCGCCATCAAGCGATTCATCAGCAGCATTACGTTCGGCATCGGTAAGGATCAAGCCATTTACGGCACCAAAAAGCTCTATTGCCGAATCGCTTGAGTTATAGTTATTAACTGTGATGGCACGTACCCGGCCATATCCCATAGCCATAAGCTGTGCCTTAACCTCAACAGATAAACCGGCGATATTGAAATCGATCTCTTCGGTATAACGAGGGCCTACCTGGGTTTTGGTCAGTTTAGATGTTGTATTGAAGCTGTTGTTTGTTCCCTCAAATTTGTAAACCTTCGCGTTGCTCACGGCAGTCAGGCCTTTAACAATAAGCGGGTTGGTAGTATCATAAGTGAGCACAATATCATCTGCATTAAAAATGTAGATCACATCCTCAATACCCGAGGTGATCGGCTCATCTGTACCCAGGCTGAAACCGGCGTTTATTTTATTATAAATTGACATGGAATTTAGTTAGTGAATTAGTGAATGACTGAATTAGTGAGTTATTGAATTGGCAGGTTATTGAATCAGGAATTATTGAATGTTGATTGTAATTATTGATGTTCTATGGAATCAATTCACTAATTCAATAACTCACTAATTCAATAATTGATCTTACGCCGACAGGTAAAACAACTCGTTAGCAAATTTGAAGTTCACGGCTGCTTTCATGCGGGCCTTCATACGTACCACGTTGTCGTTAGTATACGGCTTCAGGTATACGGTTGATAGCTCGGAGGCATCACCCAAAAGATCAACGCCAAGGAATAGGTTTGACGACCGTGCACCTAAAATGGTATTGGCCTGCCAGTGGTTCATGATCTGAAGCGGAATACCTAAGTAATCCATTTTTTTCATATCCGTAAAGGCATTGATAACGTTGAGTGCTTTGTTAGCCTGTGCCTGGGCATAAGCGTAACCTACATGCAAAGGGATTTGTAAGTTAAAATCATCCTGGATCCTGTCGGCAGGATCAAGTTGGGCGTAAACGCTGCCCAGTACCTGTAGAACATTGCTTACGTTAATGTAGTTTACAGTTGCGGCGGTAGCTGTACCGCTAAAAGTTGCAGGTTTACGGCTGTTAACCTCGTTGTAATTGCGCACCAGTTTAAATGAAGTTGCGCTGGCAATCTGGATAAAATATGATTGGCCCTGAATGGCGATACCAGGCGCACCATTGGTGGTATCCTTGCTGGTACCGGTTATACCTGTAATGGTAACAACGTCGCCGTCGGCAAGGGTTGAGGTATCGGCTACGGTTACAATACCGTTTGCATCAATTGCTGTTGCTGCCAATGACGTAGCAGGTTTGCTTAAACCTACTTTATAAACTCCGGATGCCGCTGCAATAGAAGGAAGTAAACCAGGGAAATCGGCGGTAAAGGCTGCCTCTTTAGTGGCAGTTTTACCAAGCCAGTACAAACGCTCGTTAGCAATCTGGATCTTGGTTAAATAACGCTGTACCATAAAATCTGAAAGGTCGACCACGCCTTCGTAATCCATAAAGGCGCCGGGTTTTAAGGCCTGGGCTTCCCAGCTTTGGGCAAGTTTATCCCACTGCTCCTGTTTCATAAACTCGTAAACTACCGGGTCGAGATAGCTTTCGGTTTGGTGAGCGGTTGTACCCTGATCGGTAAAGATGCCCGAAGGGTTTTGTAATACAACGTCATCGTCAACATCAAGAATTACCTTGCGGGCTTTTACGTCGTTAATCACTGTGAGCAGGCCACGTTTTACCGAATCGGCTTCGAGTAATGTGCTTGCCATAAATCCTGCCAGCGCTTCGCCGGCGTAGGTGTTGTTTGTAAATGTAAATTGAGCCATAAAGTTTAGCCCCCCGGCCCCCTAAAGGGAGAGCTTTTTAAACGGTTTTACTTATAGGGATAGTAAGGATGGGTTAATTAGATGCGATAAGGTTTCGGTTATATGTTGATTGGTTTAGGAAGCGATAGCTTTTTTAACGGCGTTCTTAGCAATCTCGCTTTGTGGTGCGAAGAACGGAGCAGGCTCGGTATGCGCTTTATTGCTGCGTTTTGAACCTTCGGGGGTAAAGGTTGATTTGATCTCGTTTTTTACCTCGGTGCGTGTTTTTTGCAGGCGATTGTTCGCTTCTTCGAGTGCGGCTCGGACTTCAGTTAGTAAGGCATTTTGCGCATGTAAACGGGCTTTTAGCTGTTGCATCCGGTTTTGGACATCGGCAGGTTTTTTAGCTGATTTAAATTTGCTCTCAGGAAGATCGTCGTCGTCATCTTCTGCTTCGGGTGTTTTTTCAGGATCGGCAGGTGTTACGCTTTGGATCTTTCCTTGTTTAATATCCAGTTGTTTGCCATCGGCACAGGTATAAGTATCACTTACTGCCGGCGAGGTCATGTCTTCGTCCTGGTAAACTTCGGCACCTTCTTCAATTTGCCCGCTGTGATGCAGCGTGCCTTTATCGGTGATGGTTTGCTTGTTTACCACTTTTTTAAAAAAGTTCATGATCTTGTCTAATACCGATGTGGTTTTCTCGATAAGTTCTTTGTTTTCGATATTCATGCTGTTGTTATTTTTTATGTTTAAGATTTTGTTAATGCATCGCTGGTAAACCGCGGGGGCTGTGCTGGTGTAATTTTTAATGAGGGCGCTGTTGGTGATCTCTGTACTGTAATCCTCAACCTGGTCAATAAAACCCAGGTCAAGGGCCTGATCGGCGGTCATCCAGGTAACGGAGTTGATCAAACTGTTTACCGTAACCCCGTCTAAGCCTGATTTATCTATGTAGATCTGCGCCAGGCGCTCCTGCACTACATTTAACATCTGCACATCTTTCAAGAGTTCATCGGCATTGCCGCCGGTGCTAACCATAGGTTTGTGGATCATGAGTAATGCATATTTACTCATTACTACCTGCCGGCCACCCATTGCAACAACTGACGCTGCCGAGGCGGCCAGCGCATCGATATAGGTAGTAACTTTACCGGGATATTTTTTAAGGAGATCATAAATGGCAATGGCATCAAACGCGCTGCCGCCTACCGAACTGATGTGTACTTCAACATCGCTGCCGGCTGCAGCCGCAAGCTGGGTTTGTATGTAAGCCGATGATAAGTTGCCTGAACCAATGCAGTCGGTTTCAGTGTCATATAAATAAATTTTGTAGCTCATATTGGATTGTTATTTTGTCCGAAAGTCGGGAAGTCAGATAGTCCGAAAGGGGGACTGGGCTTATTATTTTGCCTGGAATAACAGACTGTTTTTTGATGTTTACAATGCCGGTTGGCATAAATCAAAGGTCGTGGTTATTGTTTATTTTAACGGTGACAGTGTTTTGTCAGTGGTTGCTTGAACCGGAATTTGTTGAATTATTTGAATGGGTTGGATTTGCTTTGGCTCGTTCTAATCTTCAGTAATTTTTTAGTTCCGGTGAATTGACATAACAAATGTCGGCACAAATTTCCTTTAATCTGGTGACAGTGTTTTGTCAGTGGAAGCGTTTTAAGCCGCTTTTTCAGAAAAACAATTGAGCGCGCGCCAGATAGTGCGTTCATCTTTATTGAATTTGATTTCGGCTTCAAGTACAGCTTGATTTTTAGAAATGTCGCGTGTTTGCTGCTGTGCGTTTACCCATAAATAAATTTCACGGTACACAAACACTTTGGTAGTGATGAAGCCAGCCTTATACATGGCCGAGAAAATGCCTTCATCAAACAGGGCGTTGGCGATTTGAATATCCATAGAGGTTAGAGGTTAGAGGTTAGTGTGATAAATGGCATAATTTTGTTAAAGATTTACACGGTTAATGGTTTGAGCTAATATATTTTGCTGGTTGTTGATATCCTTAACATCAACATAAACAGGAGGGAAGTTATTGATCATTTGATAGGCAAGCGTATTAGCCAGATCTTTTACATCATTAACAGGTTGATTATAATACCGGTTGGCATTGCCTCCATCTGTAAATATACCGCCTATTGCATAACCGCGACCTGGATTGGGTATTGAGAAATCGCGACCTCCGTGTGCCACATTAATAGCACTTACCAGGTTGCGGGCCCATGGGTTGCGCATCGCCTCTGATACTACAATGGCTTCACCCGAGCGAAGGTAGGCGTTTGTATTGTCCGTGCGGCTGTAGCCTGATAATAGCGCACCGCGACCGTCAGATTGATAGTGCAGACCGCCTTTAGCATATTGTGGTGGTTTTTGGGATACGATAGTGGCAACCTGTATGGCCGTAGAAGCAATTATGCCGGGTATTACAAATGGTGCCAATATGCCGGTTTGTGAAGTAGCCTTGGTTACTGCCAATGCTCCATTGATTACGGCCTGTAATATTGATGCCTTTTGTTCAGCTTTAAAAGCTTTTACTTTTTCGACAGCTTCCTTTTTTTGATATTTATCTTCAATAGCCTGGCGCTGTGTGTTGGTCAGATTTTTATTGCCTAACTCGGCCGCCTTATCCTTTTCGAGGCCTTTTATTTTGGCATCGCTTTGGGTTTTGATATTGTTTTGGATAATAGAAAATGCCTTATCTGATACCTGTTGTGCGCTTTGCAGTGCAAATTCTGTACGTTGTTGCTCGTATTGTTGTGTTAACTGGGTAATATCTTTTTGCTTTTGATCTTCCAGCGCCTTGATCTTCTCAGCATTACCGGCTACAAGGTTTATCTCGTAAGAGTATTTATCGTCGATCAATTTTTTTTCTGCATTTAACTTTTCGCCAGGTAGCAAGGCTTTACCAACCTTTTTTTCATCTTTCGCTATCGTATCCTCGTGCTGACGGCTGTCTATCATCGCCTGCATTTGCTTTTGAGCTTCTGTGAAATCATTCTTATTGAAAAACTGGATCTTATCGCCAATACCAAGATGGAATTTCTGCTGAAGTTGCTCGCTTTTTTTGTTGTAATCTTCCTGGCTGATCAGTTTTTTATCCAGTTGTTTATTCAGTAACGCGAGCTCAGTATCATAATTTTGTTTATCAAGTTCAATTTGTTTTGCAAAATTAATTGCTTTGGCTTGAAGAATTTCGGAAGAACGGGTTTGTTCAATTGTCGGTTTTTCTACCTTCTTATGAGGGATAATGGGGCCGCTGTTATTTGTTTTATCCGAACCGCTTTCATCTAACTTCTTGTTGGTTAAAATTAATTTCTGCCTCGCTTCAATTTCTTGGTATAATTTTTCATTCTGATTGTTTAATAGTTTCGAATCCGTTGATAGATCATAAATTATTTTATCGCTGGTGTCGAGATCTTTCGTGGCGAGTTGTAAACTCTGGGCTAATCCCTTGATCGTGGCGCCTTCGTCGTGAGCAGGATGTTTTAATGCATATTCATAGCGACCATCGATTACCACTTTATTTTTGAGAAGATTGAGATTGTTCTTTCGCTCTTTTGCAATCTTTTCATTATTGTCCAGCACCCTGCTCGCATTTACAGAGATTTTACTTTTCGCTTCTTCCGCATAGGCAGTAGCATAAATTTGATCTTTTAATTTCCCGTAGGCTGTTGCCGCATCTCCCGCTATAATGGCTTCATCTTTCATGCTTTTAAATGTTCCGGGCCATTGATCTTTTAATGCTGCTATTGCTTTCTTTTTTTCATTTGCCTGTACCAACTGGCTTTGTGTAGCGCGATACAGGGCAGTAAGATTTGTAATTTCGTTTTGGGCTGCCTGGTCGGCCTTTAACTTAGTTTGTACAAGTGATTCAGCAATGATTGTGTTATCTTTCATTGCTTTACCTAAGGCCGATAGTGTAGTTTGTCCCTTGATCATGTCGGCTACCCAGTCGATAATTACATCACTGTAACTGGCAAGCAAAGTGATTCCAACTGAGATGAGAGAGTTCCACGATAAAAATGAAGATGCTAACTCTTTTATAATATTTTTAGGCTTTTGCCCTGATGCGGCAAGTTCCTTATTTTGTTCATTTAGCTTTTGCATGGCATCTACCACTTCCGGCAGTTTTTCGCCAATGGCTTTAATGCCTTCTTTTAGGCCATCCGAAAACTCGGGTAATTTGCTGTTTACACCGATTACAGCTTTTTTTAATTCATTTAAAGCATCAGTGTATTTTTTTGCCTTCTCAATATCGTCATTGCTAAGGTAGAGCTTGTAGTTATAATCAGTCATGTTTTTTATGTTTTAAATGCTGTTTGGCATAGTTTAGCCTTTGGATTTTTCCATCAGTAGAATGATTACATCGTTTATTAAAATTCATTTAATTCTTTATCGGCACATTTAGTCCAATTTAAATAAAAATTATTATCCGCAAATACGTAGTTTGGCGGTAAGGGGGCTGGTGTTGACGCAGTTTTGTTAACTACTTTCCAATTGGGGTTTATCGAGTAAATACGCCAGATTCCTTCTTTGCCCTTATCGTTAGATGGAAATATTTTATAGTCGATATAAGTGCCGATATACGATGACTTGTATTTACTTAAACTATCATTTACAATTGCATTCCCCGAAGAGATGAATTTAAAATCAGCTGAAGTTGTCGATTTGATCAAGCGCATTAATGGCAGCTTAAGCGATGTTACTCCGCTCACAAAATATTTATATGCGTAAACCTTTTCACCCCTACTAAAGTGATTAACCTTGTAATTATAATAATAAACCATTATAAGTCTTCGGTTTGTAAAGCCCAAAAACGCGATGAATATTAAAATAACTGTAATAGCAAGTATGATATATTTCTTTTTATTTGACATGGAGATTTGTTTAAGTAAGAAAGATTCGATCTTGGGTAATTTTTTATTTGCTGAAAATAGGAGATTCTTTACCTGTAACCTCGATAGCCCATAAGTAAAGCGGGCCGTCTTCAAATTCATATCCCGCCGGCGGATTACTCTTAAAGTCTATCTTTATTAATGCTTTCTTGTTTGTTGTAATTGAAAAGAAAAGCATAGGAGTGTATTCGTTATCTATATTTTCCGTGCTTTGAATTTCGTATCCGGTGTAGTTACCTATAAAAGCTGTTTTGTATTTAAGTAAACTATCAGTACTTATTACCCAGCCACACCTCGCCATAAAAGGTCCCCCGTTCAAATTACCGTTTACAGGGTTCACTTTTCTAAATAGGATTATATGAGATGAACTGACGAGTGAAGGCTCAATAGCGTAAAGTTTGTCATTAATTTTAAAATGATTGCTCTCAAGGTTATAATAATAGAGATGCAAAAAACTTTTATTACACCAAAATGCGATTACGAGAATTAAGATAATTGAAAAGCCGCTCACTAACCATATTAATCTTTTCTTGTTTTTTTTCTTGTTCTGTTGCTGGCTTTCCGGTTTTAACATGATAATTTAGGATTTGCTAATTTTATTGGTAAATATAAGCGGCGGTTTCCATAAAAAAAATATTGGGGCCAAATATTTTTTAACATTTTAATATTACAATAATTTATTGAAGAATTGTTTTTAACCGCCTTAAGGTGATTATCCCAATTTTACCAATTCAACTTTTGTGGGCTGCCCCTTACGCCAGCTGTCAATTTTGTTAATATAGTAATAGCAACTATCCTGCTCAAGATAAACAGGAATGAGTAAATCAAGCTCAAGGATATCGCGCGGGGTTAGTAAAAAATAACGCACCACTTTTTTGGTTTGTGTTAGTATCTTTTCCAGTTGGGGATAATAGTTTGTTTTTAAGCCGGCCTGTATACCAGTTTTACCCGGCATATCTTTGAAGCAAAGATTATAGTTGCCATCGGGTTTATAAAAGTAGGGTACTGATATGATGTCGTTAACTGTAACGTCATTAGCAGCATCGCCGTCAGTAAACTTTATGCTGGTATTATCGCCGTAATAGCGAGGGTCGATCTTTTGATCAACCAGGATCCGTGGCGATGTGCTAATGCTGAAACTCTCATCATCGCTGGTGGTGTCGGCTTTTTTTATCTGCGCAATGGTGCCGCCAATGTATGGGCGGTTAAATGTTGGAGCAAACTGGCTTTCAAATAGATCGGCAATAGCTGGTAAGGTTTTATCTGGCACGGTGATCTGTGCATTGGCGAAGTCTTTTGGTGTAATATTATCATCCTCTTTGTATTTCATATAGTTTGTTTGCGCATAGCCCCCTAATTGAAATGAGATGGTTTTGCCCTGGTCAATACACTTGCATGTCCAATTTTTTGCGACAGGAATATTGGCAACGATATCTGCAAAGGAGTTAAAAGATATTGTTTTGGTACTGTTGTCTGTTTGGCAAACAATACCAAAACGTTGCAATGTATCTTTAAGCAGATCTTTTTGACTTATATCCGGGAAAATACGTTCGCACTGAATTTCCTGGCCGTAAAGTACCGGTTTTTGATCGGCAACGAACTGAAATTTTGCACCTTTTTTAATGATCACCCGGGTATTGTAACGGTGCAGGTGAAATGATACAAACAACGATTCTCCTTTTACCAAGTCAAAATCATGTGTTATTTTGATGTTCTTAAATTCCTCAAAACGATCGCGTGCGCCAGGCGGAGTTGATTTCTGGTCAAAATTTAATCTAACCGTTTCTCGTGGGTTTGACACACCATTAACATCACGATAATAGATAAAAAGCTCAAAATAGCCATCGTTGCCGGTACCTGCTATGCCCGCCATGGTCATGTCAAATATTACACTGGCGGTACCGTGAATGGTTTGTGTGGCATGGTATTCCTGAAAGCCAATTGGCATAGTGATATCAGTAGGGTCATCTGCATTCAGACCTAAGGGATCACCATCTAATACTATATCTGACGTTGATGTATATGATAAGGAGGTCGACTGGCCCAAGCCGTCGACGGCGTTTTGCAGATTGGTGCCGTGCTCAAAACTATCGTTAGCAAACTGGCAAATAAGCAATGGATATAATGGATTGTTAAGCAGGGATCCTTTAGCTTTATATCCTGCCGATTTTACCATCAGATCGATAGCTGTTTTAATAAAAAAACCAGGGCGCTGGTTGCGTACATTTATAGGTTCGGTGAAATCAACCTCACCAATAAAACCATAATCAACCACCGGCCAGATCCAGCCGCTGGTATTAGTTTGCGACGTAACCACATTTTGAACATTCCATTTATGATCATATGGTTGCCAAAGCAAGGTTTTGCCAAAATTACTCCACTGACTCGTGCTATCGCCCATGTCGTATATCTTACCGTCAATGGCATCAAAAAAATCAACGTTGCCGCTTAGTATGGTTATGTTGGCCATATCCTGCTCGATGTTGTTGAGTACAGCCAGTCCGTAGGGAACGATCTCGAGACCATCCTGTATAATTTTTGCCTGATAGTTATCATAAGGAAGGGCTGAGGTAAAAGCTATGTCATCCGGGAAGCCCAGTATTTGTCGGTTGCGCTGTGTTAGCGGAAGCTTAAACTGATTGCTGGTATTTCCCTGTTGATTTTTAACCTCGGCCAGGTTATTAATCTGAAAAGTGAGCGCGATGGGGTTATCATCGGTCAGGTCAACCAGTTGGTCATTAATATAAAGTTGTATTTGATTCATGAGATTAGTGAGTGTTATTTCCTGAGCATTGCTTAAAATAATTGGGTTATTATCAGTAATTTAATTAAGTTTATCTATCGCTTCTGATCCTGACCAGTTAATCTAAAACAACCTTCAATGCATGTAAAGCTTTTTTTGATAATTGCCATGTTTGCATGTGTGCTGGTGTCATGCAAAAAAGATGATAAGGCTGCAGGCCCTGCGGTTACTATTGTGGGTAAATGGTACCTGAAAAAATACCGTACCCGCAGCTATAAAAACAAGGTGTTGTTGAGGGATACCGGCCGTAAAGATTACTCTGTTACTGATTTTGAAGTTTTTAGTAATGATGGCTCCGGCTATACCTCAAATCTGACCTCTTCCGGTGAAACTGCGCTTATTAAATATCAATACACTTTGAACGATAAAGTATTAACGATAAGTAGAACAACACCGGCATTTTACGAGGGTACTTATACCGTTAATACGCTTACTGAAAACACGCTTGAAGTAACTTATGAAAGCAGTACAACTGTTAATGGGGATCATTACTACGGCATTGATAACATTAGTTTTGCGAAAGATTGAGCTGTTATTGAGTTTGAATATTTATTGATGGCATATTGAATGTCAGGCTGAATGGAGCCTGCCCGTTGCGGGTTTCATATTCGCTATAGGTAGCTGTGTTTATAACTATGGTTTGCCACCTGATAGGGTTTTTATTGATCAGCATCTGTACCTTGGGCGAATATTTTATTGATTGTAGGCCGCGGATGTCATTTACAGACAGGTCTTCGGCCATAACCTTCATCTTTTGTCCTGCGCTTTTGCTGATCACTTCTTCAATTCCTTCCTGGGTTTGCCAGTTTTGTACAAAGTTTTTGATGATCACAGCGTTCTGAACATCAAGGCTTATTTCCTGATTAAAAACAAAACGAAAGTACTGCCAGGAACCGCTAAGCCCGATCCATCTCAGGTATATGGAGTTATCGTCAACAGCATCATCAATCCTAATAGTTTGTGCCCTGGTTAGTGAATGTGTGCCATTTTCGTCATCATACTTGATCTGGATATTAAAATAATAAGCTTCGGGCGGGAAATTGGCATTAACCACAAACCGGTGCAGGCCAACCGGGCCAGCTAACGGTATTATAAATGATGTTTGATTGCCAATGCTAAACTTGCTGCCGTCTTCATTCAGGATCCATGAATTGTCTTCGTTTTGCAGATAATCAGGTTCAGAACCTCCCGGTAATACATTCCGGTTAATATCCAGCAGGGTAAGCATACAATAGGGCTGGAGGTTTGTCATCTCATCGGTATAAATAAAACCAATGTCGAACGGATATCCGGCGGAGTATGCCGGCTCTTTAAAATCTGTTATCCATTGTGCGGGCGTATTAACGTTTGGCACATAAGCCGCTAAGTTGCCACCATATTTATCTCCAAGCTGTTTGGCCGCATAAACAACATAGTATGGATGTTGAATTTGACTGAAGCTGGTTGTAAATCCTTTAGCCGATCCATCGTCATAATGTTGTGCGTACTCAATTGTATAACTGGTGCAAAGGTTGGTGTCATAATAATTAACCTGATTATAGTCGCTGCCGTCGGCAGGGCGTAACAGACTCTGTAAAAAATTTGACAGGTCTGCCTTAATTAATCCTGCATTATCAGGCCTATTTACTGATTTTATGGTTGATTGTACACCGGTGAGCGGATCTGTATAAGTAATTCGTGTATGCAGCTCATAATACGGGTACATACTGTTTATATTAATGAACCCGGTATTGTCATTATTTGTAAAAGGAGTATTTATTACTATGCTATTAGTGCCAATTACCTTTTCAACGATATAAACACCTTTATACGAAGCTGTATTTACATAAACCTTGTCGCCTTCCTTCACCTTCGGCAGACCTGTATTGGGATCATTGAAATTGGTATTAACGCTGATGTTAGCGTGCCCTTGTCCGCTATCGGCTGTTATACTTTTAATTGTGAAATCTTTTCTTTGATAGGTGAAAACAATAGGATTGAACGCCGCGTTCCATCTCGAAATATAACCGTCAGGAAGGGTTACCGAGGGATCGCCGGTTAACAGGTTGGTGGACGTTGAAATGCTTATCTCAGCCGTATCTGTACAGCCTAATGGGTTGCTGTCTTTTACCAGCACATGTTTTAGTCCACCGTTCAGGTTTGTAAAAACAGGCGAGGTTTGCCAGCTTACACCCATATCCATACTATATTGTATTAATGCAAAACTTGAACTTGCATTAACTGTAAGCTGAGCGTCGGCTGCCCCTGGTGCAGATTCGATCTTGTTGATATCTATGTAATTTATCTTCAGATCACAGACAGATGGATTAGTGGACGGATTATCTCCGGGTTTCACGGAAATTATGCTGAATGATACATAGTTGCTCCGGATCATATCACCCTGCGGGCTGTATTCATAATCTCTGATCACCCCTGAATACAACGGGAATGACTGCCCGGCTACAATAACAGTGAAGTTGCCTGTATAGCCATTTTCGTTACGCTGATAGGTTACTTCGCAATTATTACCATTGGTGGGTTGCCGGGTATTGGTATCAATAATGCTGATGAACACATCGCCCTGGTCAATCTGCCCTCCGTTTTGATCGGGGTAGGTTGTTGAGCTGATGGTTTCATTAATTGTGGCTGTTATGCTCATTTTTTTTAATTAGAATGTGGGAGTTAAAAAATATCAAAATACATGGCCGATAGCGTTATGGTTAACCCGACTCCGGTGGTATTAACATCAAACTTGTTATAAACCGGTGCGCATTTGGCTTTTTGTCCCGCTTTAACCCTGAAATACCTGCCTTCGCCTTCGCGGTATTTTGAAGCTTTAACTACAAATTGGTTAGCCAATTGCAGCGCTTGCGAGATATAGGTTTCGTTTTCGGTGGTAAACTGTCCAAAATCTGTTTTGAACAAAAATTCCATGTAGATGGTAAATGTATTGTCAACAGAGCCGTTAACTTGCGGACTTACCTCAATAGGCTGAAACGGGTAAAGAAATACGCAGGGGAAAGTGACATCATCTGCAAGGGTATTCAGTTCGGACTGGGTACCGTAAGCGAATGCCGGACTGCCGTTGAGTGTTTGTACAATAGCTTCTATTTGGTTACGCATAATAATTAAAGCCCCTATCCCTGGTTGGGGTGATTTGGTGTTTAATAGCCTTGCAGGGATAAGGCGCTTCAGATTGTAGTTTGAGATAGCTCGCTATATCGTTTTTGATATTCGGCTTCAGTTTTGTTGAGTAGTAGTTTAGTAAGAATCCGCTCATATGGCATACTCATGATCAGGTGCCATTTGGTAATATCACCGCCTGCCAGTGAATTTACTGTATTGATGTATTTAAATTTTTCGAACGATTGGATGCCCGCTCTTTTTTCAAGTGCGGTAGGAGCCGATGCCAAAAGCTTGTTTTCACTGTCGATAAGCTGGGATAAAAGGTAAAAAAATGCTTTGAGATGGGCAGTGCCTCCGTTACCCGTAGTTTTTTTACTTCGTTAATAAAGCTTTCCACTTCGTATTCGTTGTATTTTTTGCCTGTCGCCCGGCAATAAAAGTATTGCGCCAACACCTGGCAGCAGGCGTTTAATGAAGGGTTAAAATGTTCCTGCCAATCATCTTCGCCATGTGTTTTTATATGGGTAGTTATTTCTTCGGCTATGATATCGCGGGCGGCCATAAATGCACCGGCTGGTTCAACCGAAAGGTTTTGCATCACCTTTACTTTTGTTTTTTTGAGTGATGTCCCATCGGCCTCAGGTATAATGAAAATTACTTCTTTGGGGATTTCATTACTGTTGTACAGATATTTGATCTGGTAGGATAATGAAAGCACTACATCACCAAACTGGTGCAGATCATCATAGTTTTTAATGTTCTGAAGCTCAGTAACCGGTATGCCCGAAAGGATGCTGATAGCCTCGATATCTGTTATATCCGGCTTAGCCTGTAAGTCCATCATTTGGCCAAGGGTTACTTCATTTAACTGTGTTGGCATCTGGATCTGCAGTTTGCCTTCGGTGGTTTTTAATATTCGTTCTGTCATAGCTATAAAGCCTGTATAGGTTTCGTGAATAATTATCGATGTTAGATAAGCCCGTGTAATGCGCTTATTTGCTGATTGCCTGGCTGGTGCGGAAGGCGTGACTGAAGTTTTCCGGCATTATGTATTTTTAATTTATTGAGGGCGATATACCTTAACGGATCTATTAAGTGGTTCCATGAATCAACCGGCTCATTAATGGTTTTGCCTGTTGCATCTGCACGCCATTTGTAACGGTTAAGCTCATTGCGCAGGTTTACGCTGTTGCGGGTTACATTTATTTTGTACCGTTTAAGAATATCGATAGAATTTTTAACACTATCTGCGCCTTTTTTTGCGGGGGTAATGCGCCAGCCCAAACGCTTTAACTCTTCTATTGATTTCGGCTCGGCGCTATCTGCAATAACTTCGTTTTTGAGACTTACCCCCGTGTCTTTTAGCTTTGCGGATATATCCGTGTTGGTTAAACCTGTTTCATAAAATAATTCATTAGCCCACAGCTCGCCGTTTTGCTGGTACAGTTCAATACACCCGGTTTCGTCGTTGGTAAAACCAAAATCGAGGCCCAGAGCTATCAAACGCGCATCGGCCGGGATAGATTCACAGATATACCAGTTATCAAATATGAGGCCTGTTATTTTGCCGGTTAAGCCACGGGCATATACCTTCCATAATTCAATATCAACAGCTTTTAGCGCTTCAATTTTATCTCTTACTTCCGAAGTTAAAAACGGGTTGTGCCTATGATCGGATACGATAAGTTGCACCCCTGGTTTCCCAATTAAGTGCTCATGTACCCAGAAACCTGTATTGGGGTTGTAATCAATAAAAATACGTTTTTTAGTGCGAAGGGCGAGTTCTGTATACACATCCCATGTCAGGCCGTTGGCTTCATTTATAAAAAGATAATCGCGCTTGCCGGATTTCGCATCCTGGCTGTTGTCATAACTTTTAAACTCGATTATACTACCGTTCAGAAATTCGAAAATGCGGTCGCTTTTATTGTAGTTTTTAATTTTTGCCTGTAATACCGGCGATGAGTTGAATATATTCAATGCATCGCGCATTGCACCCGCTTTAAGGTTGGGAATATCCTGCCCAACTATGGTTATTACTTGCTTTGGACTTTCGCCTGCAATACAAAACAGCGCCTGCTCAATGGCAAATGTTTTACCGCTGCTGGTACCTCCCTGGTTAATTACTATATGCGCGGTTGACTGATAATTTTGTTTGAACAGGATAGAACACTGAAAGCCTTCAGGCTCCTTTGATGTAATATCGGGGCTTGTTTCTTCATTGGTCATTGTTATTAATTGTTAATCCGGTAGCCCAAGTGTACATGGGGCACCTCTGTTATAGTTGTACATCTTTTTCGCTGTCGGCAGGGGGAGGACCCGAGTTGAAGAGCTTTACATTTAATATGTTACCGGCTTCGGTGTTGGTTGGTGATGGCTCGTATTTCTCGTTCCATCCCATATTTTTTAATGCGAACATCGCCCCGGTTGTGTTTTGATGCAAATGAGCTTCATAGCAGGCTTCTACACGTAAAATCCCTTGTTTAACAACAGGTGCAAACCTGCCGTTCTGTATATAGTTGTTAAACTCCTGCCGGCTGTTAAAGCCAAGGGCAAGGGCCAGCCCTGATAGGGTTGCCGGTTCTGGTTCCCGGTCCCAAATTTTGTGTTCAATAGTTTCTGCATTGTCTTTACTGTTTTTAATCGGTTTTTGTTCAAGGTGATATTTGCCCTGTATGCGGGCGAAATACTTGTCAATGAGCCGCTCAACCTGGGCGGCGTCATTAAAGGAAGATATATCAGGTTTCATTATGTTTTGAATGCCGAATGGCATAAAAGAATAATCAAATGTCGGAAATGTTTTTTACAATTACTAATTTTATTGGCAATATTTTAATTAAAGTTGAATAAATGGGCAGGAGAGGCATGAAGAAGAATAAAATGTAAATATTTTCTTTTTTAATAGAAAATATTTACATTTGTGTATGAGTAAAGCAATTAAACGCAGTACAGCTATTGAAGCCAGGCAGGGGCAGGCTGCATCACAACCATACGTATTTACTGATGCTCCATTGCAAGCCTTTAATGATCTGCTGGTGCCTTATGAAACCTATTTTAAATCGCCTTTGGCTAAGTTGGGGGCTATCAAACAGGGCCTGCGTTCAAACTCTATCACTGATTTATTAAAGGTAACCGGGGCCACTCAAAGTGATATTGCTAAATGGTTGCACATAACCGAGCCTACTCTGCGCAAGCATTTGCAAAGTGCGCATGAGTTAAACCAGGGGCTTAGTGAGCATATTATTCAGCTATTTGAACTTTTTGATAAAGGCCTTGATACCTTCGGTGCCCTTGATCAGTTTAAAGGTTGGTTAAAGCAATATAATCCGGGTATTGATGCCATTCCTTATGATCTGCTTGATACCATAACAGGCATCAGCATTGTGATAAGCCAGCTTATCCGCATTGATTACGGCGTGCTTGCATAATAGCTTTTTTTGCGCAATTTGTTTTGTGATAACTAAATAGTTTTTTAATCTATCTCATCTGTCTTTTGAACGTTTACCGGATAAGTCAAACCAAATATGCCCATGATCGTAAGGGCTCAGGAATAGACGGGCGCTGGAACTCATTAGGTCAATACATGATCTACACCGGCGGTTCATTAGCGCTTTCATGTCTTGAAAAACTGGTACATTCGCCCGGTACAGCCTTATACGCTGGCGACTTTTCAGTTATTATATTTCGAATACCGGATAATCTGCCTGTTTTCGAAATTACTTTAAATAAGCTTCAAAAGCTTAATTCCGACTGGCACAAGGTAATCAACTATCCGGTTACTCAATTACTTGGTGATACCTGGCTTCGTAAAATGGAAACTGCTGTTTTGAAAGTGCCATCGGCAATTATCGATCTCGAATATAATTACCTGTTTAATCCTACCCATCCCGATTACAACAAAATAGCTATTAGCAGTGTAAGCAAGTTTGCTTTTGATCCAAGGCTTAAAGCCCAATAAAACCTGATTCAAACAAATAACTTAAATAATTATTTTATAATTGCAGGGTTAACCTTTACGTTTCCTGCATCGAATAATTATAATGGGTATTAATAAAACAGGCATTTTAATTTTTGCAGGCTTACTCCTAAGTATCAGCGTACACGGCCAGGATAAAAGATACATACCGATAGGGCACACTAAATATAAAGATACAGTACTGGTTACACACCCCGATACTACGTTTGAAAAAGACATTTTTGATGTTATCGGATCTGTTTTTGGCAAAAGTAAGAAACCTGGTAAGGTTGATTCTGTAACTTCAAAACCGGTAATATCAATTATCCCGGCCATTGGGTATACCTTGCAAACGGGGCTGGCAGGTACTATATCCGGCAATGTGATCTTTAGGTTGGCACCTGATACCAGGATCTCCACCATAACAGTAAACCCTGCCTATACTCAAAATAAGCAGGTGATCATTCCTATACAATCAAATATCTGGTCAAAAAATAACAAGTATGATTTTATTGGTGATTTCAGGTTTTACAAATATCCCCAAAGCAGTTTTGGCTTAGGCAGTAATTCTGACAGAGCGAATGAAAACCCATTGGTTTATAGTTTTTTTCGCTTTCATGAAACCGTTTTGCGCAATATAGCCGGTAATTTTTATGCCGGCTTGGGCTATATTTTTGACGACAGGTGGAATATGTACGAGAAGGGCCAGTTGAATGGAAAAGTATCAGACTATGAAAGGTACGGCCCCGTTAGCAGGGCTATATCAACGGGGATAACCTTTAGCGGGTTGTATGACAGCCGTGATAATCCCATCAATGCATCACGCGGATTTTATACTTCGTTACAATACAGGGATAATTATACATTTTTAGGCAGTACAACTGCCTGGCGTTCATTGATTGTTGATGTTCGCAAATATTTCAGGTTTCCCGAAAACTCAAATAACGTATTGGCTTTTTGGTCGTACGATTGGCTGGTACTTAATGGCCGGCCGGCATACCTTGACCTACCTGCAACCGGACACGACCCCAGCTTTACCACCGGACGCGGATATATACAGGGCAGGTTTAGGGGCGCGCAAATGGTTTACCTGGAAAGTGAATACCGTTTTGCAATAACCCGTAATGGTTTGCTTGGAGGCGTAGCTTTTGTAAATGGCGAATCATTTTCGGCAGCGCCGGGTACAGCTTTACAAACCATGCAGCCCGGTTTTGGTGCAGGTTTAAGGGTTAAATTAAACAAAGTGTCTAAAACCAATATTGCTATTGATTATGGCTTCGGGCGCGAAGGGTCAAGAGGCTTGTTTATTAATGTGGGCGAAGTGTTTTAATGCTTGTGTATTGATTTGATTGACAGTATATTGTCAGTGATCCGTATTTTAATTTTTACATTTTTTAGTCTTGAAAATACCCGAAAGCGGCCCGCCGGTAATTTGTTTTTGCATTTTTATTAAAAGTGCTTTATGTCGCGATAAACCGGTAACTTTAGCGTAGATATTGCTGTATATCATATAAAGGTTAAAAAAAGTTAAAAATTAATTTGTTTAACCATATTTAATGAGATTTGTAATTATTTATTGCTATGTTTATTCGCCAGTAAGCCTATGATCCGTACCAGTTTTACTAAGTGGTTTGTTTTACTAAGTTTATCCATTTCGGTGGCCTTAACCTCCTGTCAAAAAGATGAGGAAGTGAAGGATATAAACGCGGTTAAGACTTCTGCAAGTAAAGACAGCGTATCATCAGTAAACATCATCAATACTCCGGGCAATTTCCTTGCAGGAAAAGGTACTTTAAAAGTTACTATCGAAGATTCGACTTACACCTTTGATGCCAGCAAAGATTCGATAGCATTCATAAATGTACATAACGGCGACGATAAATATTTTGGTATCACTGCGATCAACAAAGCACATAACATGAGTTTTGGTATCAGCTCATTAGGGTTAGCTTCGGTAAAGACCAGCAATGATGTGGCCGGAAGTCAATTTTTATTTAAGGTTGATGAAAAAAAACCTTTACTCCAATATACGCTTACCAAATATGCAGGACAACAGGATTTTGGTAAGATAGATATGGATCAGTATAATCATGAAAATATGATTGCAAAAGGTACATTCTTTACCTTTTTAGCTAAAGATGATAAGTCCGACTCGCCTTTTTACCGTGTTGAGGGCAGCTTTGAGCTGCTGCTTAAATAAGTTCCTTTTCTATTTTCAAACGGAGTTCGGGAAAACTTTCATTCAGTAATATTAAGGTAAAAAAGCCATTACCTAATGATAATTAGTGGCTAAGGAGGCTGTAATGCGGCTCTTTTTTCGTACCTTTATGCAAATTTTAAAAACATTGATGAAAGTATTTATTGCAGGTCTTCCTTTAGAAGTAGATGAGGCCGAATTAACAGCTGTTTTTGGTGATTTTGGGCCGGTTAAATCGCTCAGGATTATTAAAGATCGCGAAACAAAAGAGAGTAAGGGTTTTGGTTTTGTGGAGATGGTTAACGAGGATGAAGCGAAAGAAGCGATACGTTGCATGAATGGAGCAAGTTATTATGGCCGCAGGATCACGGTTAACGTAGCCGAAGACAAAGGTCCTGGCTTTAACGGTGGTGGCCAAAAAGGTGGCTTCAGGCGTAATTAATACCAGATAAAACATTTATTCTTCTTTTTCAAAATATTAGCCGGCTATGCCGGCTTTTTTTGTTTTTGCAGGTGACGTGGAATTATATAGTTTAAATTATGATAATAATTATTTGATTAACAGTATCGGAAAAAGCTTATTTTAGTATAAGCTATCAGTAACTGATAAGCCTTTGAAATAACCATATTACTGTAACCTTACCTGCAATTTAATGAACAACTATATTTATTATACTCCGCGCTCCTGGGTTTCTGAATTTGTTGGCAATTTAAAGTAGCTGCAATGCGCCGCAATTTTTTAAAACCGGCAATAACATTAATTGTGCTTTGGCTTGTAGCTTTTTCAGCTTTTGGCCAGGCACCCGATATTACGTATACTACTCCAAATGTTTACATTATTGGTGCTGCAATACCCGCATTAAATCCTTCAAATACCGGCGGAGCGGTACCTGCTACAATTTATGGTGAAACCAAGGTTATAGCAGGCACAGGTCAGTTTGGTAATGTAAATGGCGATGTAGCTACCGCGCAATTTAAATTGCCGTATGGTATCAGTATAGATGCTGACGGAAATACCTATATAGCTGAAAGCGGCGGGGGGATCCGTATGATAAGTGCCTCGGGGCAGGTTTCGTCAATAGGTACCGATGCGCTGCCGGGGCCGCCTTTTAACGTGCCCAAGCTTAACAATCCCCGTGGGGTGGTTAAGGATAAAAGTGGCAATTTATTTGTAGCAAACTACAGCAATCACAATATATTAAAAATAACCCCGTCTGGTACAATAACGGTTTTTGCCGGTATTAACCTAAGCGGCACAGCCGATGGCCCCGGTGATATGGCAAACATTATCAATCCTAATGGTATCGCTATTGATAAGGATGACAACCTATACGTGTCGGATGGGAATAATGCAATACGCAAAATCTCTCCGTCGGGTTATGTATTTACGCTTGCAGGGCAGCCTTCGGAAGGTACTGTAGATGGGCTTGGGCGTGATGCCAAATTTAAAAAGCCAGCAGGGCTTGCCGTTGATAATGCGGGGAATATCTATGTTGCAGACCAGGGTGGGTTTGTGATTCGTAAAATTACCGCTAACGGGCAGGTTACAACAATAGCTGGTAGTGGTAACTTCGGAACGGCCGATGGAAATGGAACAGCGGCCAGCTTTCAATCTCCAATAGGGATAACGGTTGATGCCTCGGGTAATTTATATGTAACTGACAGTGGGAGAGGTACCGTGCGCCGGATTGCGCCGGATGGTGAGGTTAAAACTATAGCAGGGGGCGGTCCGCCTGGAGCCGAAAGCGGGGTTGGTACTAATGTTCATTTTGGTAGCCCAAGTGGTATAACAATAGGCCTTGATGGTAATTTATATGTGGCGGAATATGATAAAAACTCCATAAAGCAGGTTATAGCAACCGGTTATACTATTGATAAAGCTTTGCCTACCGGTCTTATCTTTGATCCGAAAACAGGAATCATTACCGGTACCCCGACTGTATTATGGCCAGCCACTAACTATACGGTTACTGCATATAACGCCGATGGCAGTAGTAAGTTTATATTGAGTATAGAGGTTGACGATGTGGCAAAGCCAATTATCAGTAGTGGCGATGTTAGTGGGGTTATTACAGCCTGTATTGGGACGGCATCTGCAAATTACCAAATGTTCACGGTGTCAGGAACTAATCTTACCAATGACGGAATTGTTATAGCTCCTGCTAATTTTGAGGTATCGTTGACACCGGTTGGGGGCTACGGCAGCACTGTTACCATAACGCTTGCGGATTTAGAGCTGCCTCCTGATGGAGATGGAATCGCTGTTTATGTGCGTTCTGGAGCTACATCACCCGCCGGTAACCCGACAGGTGATGTATTATTGAAATCAACCGGAGCAGTTGATGTTCATGTGCCGGTAAATGGAGTTGTAAAGCCAATTGTGACGCCGGAGGTAAGTATTAATCAACAAATTTTAGGTTGCCCGGGCGAACAGGTAATACTTGTGGCGTTGTCACTCAACGGTGGCGATAATGCCATTTATGAGTGGTCTGTAAATGGGAATCCCCAGGGGTCGAGTAGCGTGAATTTTATAAGCTCTGCGCTTAGTAGTACCGATATTGTAACGGTAAAGCTTACTAATGTAAGCGATTGCACGAGCACGCCATCTGTTACTTCCGCCCCGGCATCGCCTATGTATATACCATTAATAACCCCGATGGTAACAGTGGAACAACCAGATTTGGCTTGTCAGGGGCAGCCGGTTACATTTGTGGCAAATACACATGGCTCGGAGAGTGTTAATTCTGTTTATAACTGGCAAATTAACAATATCGATCAGAATAGTCACAATAAAACATTTCTGGCGCCTGTCACTATTACCGCTGCCGATAAGGTAACAGTTACACTTATTAATACAAGCGACTGCGGCCCTTTGAGCGCAACTTCCGCTCCAATATCTCCCGTATTTAAACCATTGGTGTCACCAATAGTAACAGTAGAACAGCCCGATTTGGTTTGCCCGGGCCAAATTGTAACTTTTGTGGCAAATACGAGTGGCAGTGAAGGTATTAATCCAATTTATCGCTGGTTGGTAAATGGTATCGATCAAAATAATAACAGCAAAGCATTTCTTGCGCCTGCAACTATCACCATCGCCGATAAAGTAACCGTTACACTGATCAATACAAGTGATTGTACCGATACCCCGCTGGGAGTAACGTCTCTTCCGGTATCGCCCGTATATAAACCATTGGTGTCACCGACTGTAACAGTGGTACAGCCCGATTTGGTTTGCCAGGGCCAGCCCGTAACTTTTATGGCAAACACGAGTGGCAGTGAAGGTATTAATCCAATTTATCGCTGGCTGCTGAACGGTGTCGATCAAAATAATAACAGCAAAACATTTCTTGCACCTGCAACTATCACCACTGCTGATAAGGTAACCGTTACGCTCATTAATACAAGTGATTGTACTGATACCCCGCTGGGAGTAACCTCTCTTCCTGTATCGCCCGTATATAAACTATTGGTATCACCGATTGTAACAGTAGTACAGCCCAATTTGGTTTGCCCGGGCCAGCCCGTAACTTTCGTAGCAAATACGAGTGGCGGTGAAGGTATTAATCCAATTTACCGCTGGCTGCTAAATGGTATCGATCAAAATAATAACAACAAAACATTTCTTGCACCTGCAACTATCACCACTGCCGATAAAGTAACCGTTACGTTCATTAATACAAGTGATTGTACTGATACCCCCCTTGGGATAACTTCTCTTCCGGTATCGCCCGTATATAAACCATTGGTGTCACCGACTGTAACAGTTGTACAGCCCGATTTGGTTTGCGCAGGCCAGCCCGTAACTTTTGTGGCAAATACGAGTGGCAGCGAAGGTATTAATCCAATTTACCGCTGGCTGCTAAATGGTATCGATCAAAATAATAACAGCAAAACATTTCTTGCGCCCGCAACTATCACCACTGCTGATAAGGTAACCGTTACACTGGTTAATACAAGTGATTGTACTGATACCCCGCTGGGGATAACGTCACTTCCGGTATTACCCGCATATAATGCCCAGGTAGCTTTAATAGTAACTATTTCCACCCCTTCGGTTTATCCTGTTTGTGAGGGAGACTACCAAACTTTTACAGCAGTTTCACCTAACCCAGGTAGCAATCCAAATTATCAGTGGCAATTGAATCATGTTAACGTTGGTGAAAACAGTAATAAGTTTACAAGTAATACCCTGAAAAAAGGTGATCTGTTAACATGTACCATAAGTAGCTCTGCGCAGTGTACTATACCAGGTACAAGCACTGAGCTTGTTATTCAAACTAAAGTGTTGCCTACTGTGGCGTTTAACGGAGATGTTACTATCAAAAAAGGCGAAAGTATTATCTTATCACCTGTTCTGTCAAATAATGTTACAGATTATAGCTGGTCGCCGTCGGTTGGGTTAAGTAATTCTGCTGTCTTGGCCCCAACAGCATCGCCAGCAACAACAACTACTTATACATTAACGGTAACAGCAGGGGGATGCCCGGCATCGGCCGTTATTAAGGTTAATGTGCTGGAACAAATGGTTATTCCTAATACTTTTACGCCCAATGGCGATGGCGTTAACGATACCTGGAGTATTGCCGGGCTTGCCGCGTATCCAAATTGCACGGTTAACGTGTTTAACCGGTATGGTGCCGGGATATTCCGTTCGGTGGGTTATGCTAAGAATTGGAATGGAGCTTTTAACGGGTATGTGCTGCCTTCCGGTACTTATTACTATGTAGTTGACCTTAAAGATGGCAGTAAGCCGTTATCGGGATACATTGTTCTTTTAAAATAATGATTGATTTAATAAAATGCTCAGGCAAAAACTACTATAGATAAGCTGCCAGGAGAATTACAAGGAGCTCTTTTGCATAAAGTATTAAACGATATGGATAATCAACTTAGCTTTATGCTTTTGACATCCCGCTTTTAGCTTGAATACAAGTTGTTGTTAAAAACGAAATTACGAAGCCTGTGCCAGCGAAATTTTACCCGGGTCGAGGTTGTTGAGCAAGGTATCCAACTTAAGATTGAACTCTTTTAATTGAATGTCGCCTTTTTCGAAAGCTTTGGTTAATTGTGTTAGTTCTTCTTCAAGGTGTTGAACGGCAGTACTATTTGTATCAGTACTGTGTTTTTGATGGTCTTCAATAACTTCTATTTTATATTCAGCTGCTTTAAGCAGATATGCTTGTTGAATGTCAAAAGTGATATGCGTATTATCGCTCACTTTTGCTTTTTGTTGTTTGTTAAACTCTACTAAAACTATAGCAGCAATAATAGCAACAATTACCAACGTCATTATAGGATCCATCTTCTTCTCTTTTTGTTACGGCTTTATGATCTCAGGCTGAGGGCCTGCGGTTTATAATTAGCATAAATATAACTGAATAAAAAATAAACTAAAAGGCAATTGTTGATAAAATGCCCATTTGTGAATAACTATTGAGAAATGATTGTAGCTTTTATGTGAATGTGTGAAATTTAACTGGGATTTAACTATATAGAAAGCCAAACTTGTTAATATAAATTGCTATTTGAGCCGCTTTTCATAACATAAAAAGATTAAGGCTGGCCGTATAGTTAAACTGATTTCGCCTGCCAAAACATAGCCCAGCTTTGGGAAAAGCTTTTGTGTTGCCTGGTTGGCAATATTGGTATCGATCCTTAGTATGTTAACCGCACGCCGTATAGCTTCATGCTCGGCTTGCTTTAGAAGTGCCGCTGCAACGCCGCGCCCCTGATAGTTAATGTTTACAGCAAGGCGATGTGTAACTATAGCAGTTTCGGTAATGTCAAGCCCGGCCTGGGCATATTCAGCATCCTGATCGGTAGTTATGGCAGCTACGCCTGCTATTGCTCCTGCAATCTCGGCTACCCAAAGTTGGTTTAGGTCAATATCTTGGATAAATACCTGTTTGTTGGGGTAGTCATTATCCCACTGAAAGTTACCTGCTGCTTTCATAACAGGTATTACATCGGCTATAAGACTTAGTATTTGCGGTATATCAGTGAGGATAGCCAGTCGGATTATCATGTCGTCTGTAAATAGAAATTACAGCTAAAATATAGAAGTTTTGACGTAATAATTGGCTTATTTTAATGCGCCTGTCTTTTTAATCCAATTTTTGACGTAGATCTTATTTGCATAATGACGGTCCAGGATAGTAGGAGTAGCAAGCTGTAAAACGCCAGATTTTGCACCCAGTTGCCAACGCTGAGTTCGTCAATGATTTGTTTTAACATCTTACTTTGCATTGTTAAAAAAATTACCTGCCTGATATTCTTTAAATCTTGATTGCCTGAATGTTTAAAGGTTTAATAAAGGCGCCGAAATAATAAGCAGGATGAGCATGTATAATGTTAACAGTGGAGTTGCAAGAATGTTGTTATGTGCCGGATATTTTTGAATTGATTGGATGAGATAACAGCGGTACAATTGTTGTTCCCTTAATAAATTGCACCGCCATAAGATGTTAATGATTATGCTTTTTATGGATGTCTTTAACAAGGCAAAGTTTTTTGATGTCGGCTACCTTTATAATAAAGGGGGCGTATTTGAGCCGGTTACCAACCATTTCGGTTGTATTGTCCGAATGTGCAATTACCTCATCAGGCATATCCCCTGCAAGAAGACGTTTATACATGCGATAATCGCCCCACTCAATATAATAAACCTCGCCGGGCAGGATCTTCTTGTCATGAATTATTTTTAAAGCGACCCAGCATCCATTTTCAAGATAAGGGTACATACTGTGCCCCCAAACCGGGAGCGCGAAATCACAATCTTCAATGCCCGGGAAATTCATATGGCCAACCGGCTGCGAATCATTTATGTCGTTGTAGACTTCTACACCTGAGGCAGTTGCAGAGATCTCATACATTGGTATTCCTTCACTGTGTTTAGATACAGGTTTTGATTCAGAAATATTCTGTTTTTTTTCGCCTGTTATGTAGTCTTTGTATTTTTCTTTAAAAATACGGAGTTTTTCTGTGTCTATGTTTTGCCTGCTCTTTATTATTTCAGTGATGGAGCTTGGAGAGTTAAAGCCTAATGCTTCAGCTAACTGCGCATTGCCATTAAATGCCTTTCCTTTAAGTTGATTGTAAAGTATTATAAACTCCAGCGTTTCGGGACGTACAATCTTTATTTTGCCTGGTTTTGTTTCGTCTTCCATGATAAAAATAATTAAAGATTTTTCTTGATTAAAATAAAGATTATTCTGTATATTTGTTTCGTTAATAATTGCTAATGTAAGTCAAATTATTGATAAATCAAAATGGGTAACTTGTTTTATAAAGAGTATTCTTTTGTTTGGATACAGTGTTCTGTAATTTAAAATCAAGAAATAATAACAATAAATAACCGATAATAACACGTTATGTATATAGCATTTTCAGCACTTCAACAATTGACAGGGGAGAGCCATAATCAAAATAACCTGAATATTTTAAATGAGCATGAGGCTTTGCAGCGCTTTGAGGCTTACAGGGCCGCTTGTGAAAAATATAGAGATGAAATTACTGCCATCCAAAAATATATGCCGGGATGGATGCCTGCTTTTAACCGTTAATAATCCGGTTGCAGGTGTAGGTATTATAATTAAAAATAAGCAATCAATAAAACTAATTACCATGATAAAAATTTCTCAAAAACTTAAAAGTCAGCTTTGGTGGCTTATTATATCTGTTGATTATGACTACAGCAGGATCAGTATTGCTGAGCATGATCTTACAGACGAAGCGCTTACTTTGTGGCTGGAGGATAAGCAGGACTTTAAAAATTCAATTGATGAATGCCTGCAGGTGGATATCCGGGTGCGTGATATGGCCCACATCATTAAAGCCGAAAACCTGAATAGCTACGAGGGTAGCAAATTGCACCCAACTAAAAACTTTGCTTATAAAGCACGTATAGAAATTAATGCCCCTGTGCAATGGTACAAAGATGATGCGTCTGCACTTGAACAACAATGGGCCCGTGAAGCTATATTGAAAGCCTTACTTACACAACTTGTTGAGGCGGGAGCGGCAAGCGATTATGAATATTAGATCAGTTTGAAACTATGCTATTTGGCATTTGTTACATAATTAACAAGCCTTTTAAAATTGCTTTAAATGTTGTTTTAAATTTGAGTGATAGCTTTTTGTAAAAGCCGGTTAAACTCCGCAGGGTTTTCAATCATCGGGAAATGCCCGGTAGCGTGTATCAGTAGCAACTGGTAAGGGATTCCCGCTTTGATAAACCTAATGGTATCATTTGGGGTATAGTTGCTGTTAATAAGATGGAGTTTAGTTTTGGCAGCCCTGAGCTTGGCTACGGTGTTAAAGCTATTATCCTCCATACTTGCCATGACGATGGTACTATCGGCATTGGCCACATTGCTAAGTATATCCTTTTATGAATGGGTTACGGCAAAATGTTTAACTTATTTTAACAAAGTAAATACTGTATTGGGTAATAGCAGGGGAGAGGGCCTAACTATTTAACTTTCACCAGTTGTTGTTCTTTTTCAGTTTGTTCAACAAGTTCCAGCTCCTCGGTAACAGCTTCGGCCTCCGGACTGGCATAGTTTAATTTGCGGAAACGCCAATGGGCAAATGCAGGTTCCTGGAAACGGTTTATCAGTTTAAAAAATTTTGGGAAATTGTGAACCTCTTCTAATAACAAACCGGTTACTATGCCATTATTGTCAAGTATTTCACGTATGGTGTATTCCTTATCTTTGGTGATCCATATCTCAAAGTCCTGCCGTATTTCAGCCATCTTTTCAGGATCTATTTTGTCGTTTATACAGATTACCTTATCGCCCGGTTTCATAATGATCGCAAATTTTATGTATCCCTTTTATTAAGGGATTATGAATGTAAATGTCGGCTTTTTAAGCGTATTTTAAAATTTGTGCCTGATGTAATTTTAAACGTTAAAATAAATATTCAAAAAAGTTTTTAATATTATGCAACCTTATTTTATAGGCTTCGTATTAAAATGTATAATGAACGTTTAATATCAGGGGGATATGGATTATTTTTATTTGTTTCTGATAGCAGGGCTGGGGCTGGTATTTGTTATTTTACAGTTTGAAAAACAACAGCAGCGCAGAGTTGATTCGTTGCTGAAAAACGCGAACGATGTACAGCCGTTACTTATGAAACGGTGTATGGATCAGAGACTAAATAAAATTAATGCGGAACTGACTGCTAACACATCTTACCTGAACAGGCCTAATGATGCTAAGCAAAAGGTAGAGGCAAACCTGCAACAGATAACCGTTGATTATAATACCGGGAAAATCAGTTTGTCTGTTTATAATAATAAACTTGGCGAGCTTGTTGAAAAGTTAGGAAATAAATAATTTTTGCTTTTAACCTAAGCTTATTTTTATTGTCATATATAGTTTTTGTTGGTTAGTTTTACTTTAAGGTCATTTGCTGTTGGGGCATTTGACCTTTTTTGTTTTAAGGCTTGTTCAATAAAGCAATTATATATTGCACGGATAAACAAAATGATTATTATTGCAGTCACTTATGTCTGACGAAGCGATTATAAAACGGTTAAAGGTTGTTGTGAAAGAGCACGGCGGCCAGTTAGGGCTTGCCGGTGCTATTGGCGTTGACCAGGGTTTTATTAGTAAGGTGATCAACAAAAAGCAGGATATTAGCTACTACCTAATAAGGAAGCTTTGTTTTCAGCTTAAATATTCGCCCGAGTGGCTGATCCTTGGAACTGGCGAAAAAATAATCAACAAGCCCGAATCTGCTAAGCTCATTACCGAAATACAGATGATGCGTACAGAGGTTGATATTTTGCAGGCCCGTATGCGCGCCTATGAAATGGAATTAAAGGAACTGCGCGCGCAACTACATATAGAGGATAAAAAGGCAGTTTAGCCAGGATAAATTCCTGGTAAATGTAAAAGCCCCTTACGGGGCTTCGTTTATTTATAGATCAGTTAATAGTTACTTATTATACGGGTATTGTAAATAAATAGTTGTTGTTATTTACAATGTTTTGCTATTAAGTCTGGCGCTTCTTTTGAGCCCATACTTAGAGCTTTATTCATATCTGCGCATCCACCCGCTTTATCGTCAAGGGTTATTTTCGCAAGTCCTCTTTGTAAATAGGCCCGGCTATTTTTAGCATCGAGATTGATAGCAGTATTACAGTCCAAAATTGCTCCGTTAATATCTTTTAAATTTATCTTAGCAGTGGCCCTGTCGATATATATATCGGGATTGTTGGGTGCAAGTTTAAAAGCGGCGGCAAAATCATCTTTTACACCCTGGGCATCACCAAGGTAGCTTTTAGCGATACCACTATGTGAATAGGCTTTTATATTTGCATCATTCATATAGGTGGCATTATGATAATCGTCGGCAGCTCCGCCGTAGTCCTTTAAAATCACTTTGATATCGCCCCTGATTAAAAACGTTTCGTCATTTGAGAAAATTGATACAGCACGGTCAAGATCGGTAAGGGCACCTTTATAGTTTTTAAGCCTGGCTTTTACAGAACCTCTTGCCTGCCATACCAAAGCAGTTGAGTCTGATAGTGAATCAATTTTCAGTGCACTGTTCAGGTCGGTGAGAGCACCATTATAGTCTTCGGCATCAATTTTTGCTAAGCCACGCTTTAATAATAAAGTGATATTTTTAGGAGCTTTAAGCGCGCCTGTATTATAATCAGCCATAGCTCCTTTGGCGTCACCTGTTGCAGCTTTCGCCTCACCGCGGTAAAGGTAAAAATCAGCAATTGCCGGGTTGAGGGCTATGGCCTTAGTAAAGAGTTGCACTCCATTATTGGTGTATTTGTAAAAGTTGTTGATCTTACCCAATCGTAAATAGCCATTTTGCTGTTGGGGAGCTATGCTGATCAGTTTTTCAAGATCTTTTACAGCAGCAGCATAATCGCCCAGTTTGGTTTTTTCAATGGCACGGTTTAAAAAAGCATACGTATAAACCGGGTTTATGGCAATGGCCTTAGTGTAATCATTAACAGCAGCGAGCGGAACCCCTAAATCGCGGTAAGCATCACCACGAGATAGATAAGCTTCATCGCTTTTACTGTTCAGGTTAATTGCTTTTGTTAAATCGGCAATAACGCCTACGGTATCTTTCATGGCCATTTTAGCTTTGCTTAGGCTCACATAGGCGCTTATGCTGTTAGGATTTATTTTAATTGCCGAATCTGCATCAATTTTGGCACCCTCGTAATTACCTAAAGCCAATTTTGAAAATGAACGGCTTTGATATGCTTCGCCGTTTTTAGGGTCAAGTGAGATGGTTTTGTTAAAATCCTCCAAGGCACCCTGATTGTCTTTTTTGTCACTTTTTATAATTCCGCGGTACATGTACAGGTTTGCATTTTTGGGAGATTGTGCAATTGCCTTGTTAAAATAATCAAGCGCGCCATTTGCGTCGCCCAGGCTGCTTTGGGCGTTGGCCATGTAAAGCAAAAGATTTGTTTGGTTGGGATTTATAGCGGCTGCTTTTTTATAGTCGTCAACAGCTCCTTTAAGGTCATTTAGTTTTGCCCTGGTATTAGCCCTGTAAAAATAAGCCTCGGCGTTATTCGGATTAAGTAAAAGTGTTTTTGTATAATCGGCGATAGCGCCGTTATAATCATTCATACTGGCCTTGCTGCCGGCCATATATTGGTAGATCTCGGCACTGTTAGGGTTCAGTTTAACAGCCGTATTATAATCGGCAATGGCCCCGGCAAAATCGCTATTGTTGTTTTTGGCTAAGCCACGGTATTTATACAGATTGGCATTGTTGGGGGTAAATTGCAGCGCTGTTGTGAAATCAGCTATAGCGCCTGCATAATCGCTCACATTGCTTTTGGCATTTCCCCGGTAGTGGAACATATCGGCCGTTTTAGGTCCCAGGGCTATAGCTTTATCAAAATCAATAACGGCTATTTGATAGTTCTGTATTGCGGCCTCGGCATTAGCCTTGTAAAGATAGGCATTTGTAAGGCCGGGTTTTAGGGCAATTGCCTCTGCATAATCATTAATGGCCGCTTTGTAGTCTTTGAGGTTGCCGTAAGCATTTGCCCGATAATAAAAAACATCAGCGTTTTTGTTGTTTAAATCGATGGCGCGTGTAAAGTTTTGTATGGCACCTTGATAGTCTTTGGAATTGGCTTTTGAATTTCCTTCCTGGATGTATGTACTTGCCGTTTGGCCAAGTGAACATAGCGGTAAGAAAAGTAGAAATAGAATTTTTTTCATGAACGCGACAGCGGTTTATCAAATATCAATAAAAAAACTATTATTGACCATTGCAAAACCTGTACCATCATTAAATACCTTATAACTAATAAGGAATAAGTGGAGAGGGCCATGATATTGAAATAAAATTGGGGCATAAAAACCCCAATTTCAAAGCCTATTATGCGTTAAAAAGGTGCTTGAACTATCTCTTTGCTTCTTTAAGATCGATGATCAAGAAAAAGATGCTTCGTTTGTTCTGTTCTGGTTACGTCTTTTACCGTATGTTATTGCGGCAGTACAAAGCGCAATACAAATCAATAAGGCTGCCTCTATCATTACATGAATTACCGGAACCTTACCGGGATAATTTGACAGTAAAATACCGGCATCGGGTAATAATAAACCAACCAGCGGGAAGCAAAAGAACATTCTTAATATTATTAATTTTTCCATAATTATTAACATTTAGTATGACAATACTAAGATACGGACTATTTCTTTATAATTTAAATAAAATTTAACATTTGTTGATTAAAACTTTCAAAAATGCTATTTGAGGCATATTGACTCTCCAATAGAAAGTCGTTAATACATTTTTGATAATTAATAATTAAGTACAAGCTTAACACTGGAAAATGATAATTGTTTTTTTAGCTCACTTTGTTGGTTTGTTAGCGATGTGTTGTTATGATCTCAAGGGGAAGAAATAAAATAAATTTTTAAATAAGCGAACGCTCACTTATCTTTGTTTGGAAAATGAGACCTCGCGACGAACATAAAGAACAACAGATACGCCAGAAAGCAATAGAATTGATAGTTGCTGAAGGGCTCGATGGTTTTGGAGTTAATAAGCTTGCCCGGGCAGCGGGTGTATCGCCAGCTACCATTTATATTTATCATAAGGATAAGGAAGAGCTGATAAGCAGTATTTGTGTGGGGGTGGCCGAAAAAATGATGGATTTTAGTCTTCAGAATTTTTCACCCGATATGGATTTTGCAGAAGGGTTAAAAGTACAATGGCATAACAGGCTTGAGTATTTCATGCAATGTCCGTTGGATATGGAATTTATTGAAATTATGCGTTACACCCATTTTTATGAAAAAGTAACCGCCATGCTTACTGTTAGTTTCGGGCAAATTTTAGGGGCATTTATGCGTAATGCCGAAGATAAGAAACAGCTTATCCCACTGCCTTTTGAAGTTTACTGGGCAGTGGCTTATGCGCCTCTTTATCAGCTCATCAAATTTCATAACCAGGGTAATAGCTATGTGAACAGCAGTTTTACACTGGATGACAAGCTAATGGAACAAACGCTTGGCCTTGTATTAAAAGCATTAAAACCTTGATCGTTATGCCGACAACCAATATAAAACTTAATCATATTAATTTGCCGGTGGCCGACGTATCCGTCGGTTCCCAATTTTTTGAGCAATATTTTAATTTTAAATCCAGCGGTGTAAAGGGCAATAATATGCTGGCTGTGTTGGAGGGTGAGGATGGCTTCATCCTTGTGCTTATGGCGGATAGCTTTAATCGTAATGGTGACAACAATTACCCCGATGCTTTTCATATAGGTTTCCTGGTAGATAGCCATGAGCAGGTGACTGAAGTTTACGACCGTCTTATAAAAGGAGGGATAGATGTAGCACAGTCACCGGGCTCTTTGCGCGGTGGTTACGGATTTTATTTTAATGCTCCCGGTAATATCCTTACAGAGGTTACCTGTTTGGCTTAACAAATTGAACAATTAAGTATCTAAATAAAAATAATCAGTTTATGGTACATGCATCAGCCTATAAAGATCCGCATCATGTGATGCTCTTTTTTGAAGAAGTTAGCAACCAGCGAGATAATGAGCAATGTTTAACCGAGAGGATCGGTTATTACGATAACCTTAAAAATAATGGTAAGGTAGTTATAAGTGGTAATTTTTGGAACCAGGATAAAAATTTTGTGATTGTTTTAGTATCAGATGATAATGAACTTGTGCAGATCATCGAAAATGATCCGGCTGTAAAACAAAATGTACTTGAACTGGTAAAAGCAATGCCATTTTAACCCTTTTTTATGGGTAAAAATACGTAGTGCAAAATGGGTTAAAATACGGGGTGTATCAGACTTGCATATCTGTATATTACACAATAGATTTGTGGAAACGGATACGTATGGAACCTTTTGAACTAAAAGTTAATAAACGAACTTACAAAATTATTCCCTCGGTTGCTAATAAAACTACTTTCAGTGTATTAAATTACTCGGCTTTTTATACCATAACCAGGCTGACACGGGGTTATTGGGAGATTATTGAACATCGTTTCGGCGACCATTTAATCCCCTTACAGGAAATAGGTCGCTCGATAGAAGAGTATTATAAACTCTAACCCTCTCGATTATATGATGTTCATTAACCATATAGAAAATATTTATTGCTTTTTAGTAAATATTTATTTTTTATTATTCTCAAAAGTTGTAAATTAGGCGTATTAAATTTTACTTTAATGTTATGGAGAAATTGGCAATTTTAAGAATGTTTGCAGGCTTTCCATTGGTTGGACTATTACTGCCCGATATTTCTACTTTTATAGTTGGCCGATTTAAGGATATTTCACCTTTTCATATTTATATTGAGTGTTTTTTATTAGTTTTTATAATTGCGTGTTCATTGGGCATAGTTTATATAAGAAAATTGGGTAATCCCCCTGATCCGCAGTTGCGATAAAAGGTTACCTGCTAAAGTAGCGTGTAGCCTCAAATTTCATCATATTGATTGTTTTAAACTTTAACATCGTTTAATATCCTTTAATAATGCCCATTGCCCGGTTTGTTAAATCCGGGCTTTTTTATGGTCTTTACAGTGTTATGAAATTAATTTAGGTGTTCCGGTTGTCTTTATTTTTTTTATTTTTACGGGTAAATGACCCCTAAACACCATTATCTAAAATCTCCCTGCTGGGTGTACTATCTCCTCATGAAAAAATCAAATATCTGTTTCAGGCTATTTTTAATAGTTATTCTGTTTTGTTGCCTTGATACCGTTATGGCACAGCATCGTTCAACCAGGGCTTTAACTTATGGTGGCGGGGGTAGCGGTGCCGTTAATTTTGACGATGGCTGGGGCGTGGCTGCAGGTACGGGGGTTGATATACCACAGGGTAACTTCAATTATATTTTTAAGCCTGCTATTAATTTTAATGCCAGCGTTTACAGGTTTTTAGGCCCTTTTACGGCAAGCTTAAGCTTAGGGTACATGAACTTTAAACCCGACGAGTATTTTATTTCTGAGCCAATAGAAGGTAGTAGTTCGGCCTCAAACACTTATTATGCCGATATGCCGGTAATTTCTTTATACGGTGGCGCTGCCTATAATATTGATGTAGCAGATAATTTCAGGGTTTATGGCGGTGTGAATCTAGGACTGTATTTTACTGATTTTGCTGTTGCTTATGAAATTGATGGTATAGATCCCTTTGTTTACGATAAGTGGTCGCAGTCATTATACTATGCTCCTAAAGTGGGTGTGATATTTCCAATAACTCCTAAATTAGGTGTCAGCATTGAATCAAAATATAATTTCTTTTCTCAAAAACTTACTTTAGGTGATGCTTCCGGAAAACAAAACTGGAATTCCCTGTCACTTGGAGCCGAGCTGGTTTTCAAATTTTAATTAAATTAGTTTGTAGCATTACTTGTAACAATTTACACTTGCCGGTGTTATCAATCTCAATTTATTGACATTTACACCAAAATTTGTATTAATGAAAGGCTTACGCACCGTTACATTCCTGTTTATATCTAATACCTTTATGACATTTGCCTGGTACGGGCACCTTAAGTTTAAAGAGTATGAATGGGGTAAAAACTTAAGCTTAATAGCCATTATATTAATAAGCTGGGGGCTGGCATTTTTTGAATACCTGTTCCAGGTACCGGCTAACGAAGGCGGTTTTAAGGAAAACGGCGGTCCTTTTACCCTGGTTGAATTAAAAACCATACAGGAAGCTGTCACACTAACCGTATTTATGATATTCACAACCCTGCTTTTCAAAAATGAAAAACTGGGCTGGAACCATTTGGTAGGTTTCGGACTTATTGTGTTGGCCGTATTTGTGATTTTTAAAAAATGGTGATTGAAAACCACTTTATTAAACCGATTTAAATTGTACTTATCGATCTCGCTTTGATATCGCTGGACTACCAACTTTCTTAATCCTGGCTTATTTACAAAGTACAACTGCTGTTTACATTTGGATATAAACAATTTAATAGCAGTATGGAAATAACTTATAAAACAGGCGTAATACCATCGGCACAGCAAATTATAGAACTTTATGATACAGCCGGGTTGAAGCGCCCAACACATGATGCACAACGGATTGCCAGGATGTATCAAAACTCAAACCTTGTGGTAAGTGCGTGGGATGGCGAGAAACTGGTAGGAGTGTCCCGAGCGTTAACCGATTTTTGCTACAGCTGTTATCTTTCGGATCTGGCGATTACTAAAGATTATCAAAAAGCAGGGATCGGTAAAAAGCTGATCGAATTAACAAAAGAGGCCATTGGTGATGAAACTATGCTTTTGCTGCTCTCGGCTACTACTGCCATGGAGTATTATCCTAAAGTGGGGATGGAAACCGTTCATAACGGATTTATTATTCATCGGGTAAAATAAAAAAGGGGCAGGATGTAAGCTACATGTTTATTATCCTGCCCCGAAATTTAGCACTTATTTACCGCCAAATACATAAAATACAGAAAGTCCCAAGCCATCATTGATCACATTGAAATTGACGTTATCGCCGCTTCCAGTTTGCCTGGTATTATCTTTTAGCTTACTATGTTGATAAGAGAGATTAGCCAGCATGGCCGAGATGCCGAGTTTTTTTACCGGGTAATAAACAAACGCCAAATTTGCACCCACAATATAGTTGTCACTTTTATTCATGGTTGTAGCGCCGTCGTTATTTGTTTTATAATTATAACGGGAATATCCAAGATAAGGGCCGGCACGGAGGCCGAATTTATCGCCAAACATAAAATATTTACGTAAAAAGATGTTAGCTCCGTATTGGCGTGAAGTTTGGATGCTGGAGTAACTGGTGTTTTGATTGTCTAACTTGGAGTAAGCATAAGTAAGGCTTGCGCCAATATCAAGTTTATCAGCAATGAAATAACTGTAAGTGGGACCGATGTTAAAATTTGTTAGTTTAAGATCAGAATTATAGGTATCCACACCCGGGCGAATGATGTTCTCTGATGTTTTCTGATGCGTAAATTGAAGATCAATGCCAATGGTTTGTGAGCCTTTTTCGGTTTGGGCTTTTGAAATTTGAAACGCCAATAAAAATGCAGGGATTAAGACAAGGTTTTTTTTCATTTGTGTTTTGGTTTTGTTGAGCCACTGAAACGGCGAAACACAAAAGATATTTTGGCAAAAATCGCTTTAAATAATATTTATAAAATAAATTTTTATTTAGATTTTAAACGATAATATAAGCGGTAAAACCCCGTTAAGGCTGATTGTTTTGTTGCGAAGTGGAAATAAATATTTGACTACCAATAATAAATATCGAAAAGAAGCGTGATAGTTAATTGAGCTTCCAGGTAGTAAAAATAATGATATATCGGTCGCTCTCAGTTCCCTTCCAAATTATTTCGGTATTGTTTGAGCGCGGTGAGTATGGACCGTACGATTTCATTTTGTCCGTTCGCCGAGTTTAGGTATTCTTCGTCGGATGGGTTATTAATAAAACCAGTTTCTACCAGTACAGCAGGCATTCCACTTTGTGCTAATACTAAAACTCCTTGTTCTTTTACACCCAAACTATGCCTGCCATTGGTTTTACGAAACTGGTTGTCTACCAAATCGCCAAACTGAATACTTTGCTTCCTGTATTTTTGTTGAAACGTGTTAAGTACAATGGTATTCACTGCAGCATCATCGCCATAACCGTTATATTTTTCCTTGTAATCCTTTTCAATAAATATGGAAGCATTTTCGCGAAGGGCCTCTCGTTGTTCCTGGCTGCGGTGAAAACCATACACAAGCAATAATGTTCCCCTTGATGATCCTTTGCGCTGCGGTGATGAATTGCAGTGGATGGAAATGAACAGGTTACCGTGATTATCGTTAGCTATATCAGTGCGTTTGTGCAGCTCAATAAAAACGTCGGTGCTGCGGGTCATTACCACCTTGATACCGCTCATTTCATCATTTATGGCATCCCTTAACTTTTTGGCGATACTTAACGAAACGTTTTTTTCTTTTGAATAAGCCCCGTGCGATCCGGGGTCTTTGCCCCCGTGCCCGGCATCGATAATCACCGTTTTAAACTTGAACCGATTAGGTACTGCTACTGTACTCTGCTGTCCGAAACAATTGGCAACGGAAAGCATGCATAACAGCGAAAAAAACGAGGTAATTGTTTTGTATTTTTTAGGAAAGGCAGCAGGCATGAAGAATCTATGTATACAAGTTTATAAACGTTTCATTCTATAATAGTTACAGGTATGATATTGTTTTAACCGTATGGTTAAAAAACACTTTAATTAAAGTGCGCAAATATAATACATGTTTGATTTACAGCACTATTTAAAAATTAATTGGAGTGCCTCTGCAACGGAAGTGTAAACTTTGCATTATCTATGTATATTTAATGAACTTAAATCGTGCCGATCATGATGAAAAAACTGTTATTGGTTGTACTGGTATGCCAGGCCTTTATGGCATGCAGCCAGCAAAAAGGTATTGTTTACGGCGATAATGCTGCTGCCGGTAAGTATTATGATGTAAGGGGCGTAAAGCTTTATACCGAAGTTTATGGTAAAGGCAAGCCCATTTTAATGATACATGGCAATGGTGGCAGCATAAGCGCTTTCGAAAAGAACATTCCCTATTTTGCTAAAAAGTATAAGGTTATAGCTGTTGACAGCCGAGCACATGGCAAATCTACCGATCCGCGTGATTCACTTACTTTTGAAATGATGGCCGATGATTTTGCTGCCTTGCTTGATGTAATGCACATTGATTCGGCTTATGTGATAGGCTGGAGTGACGGCGGCATCAATGCCCTGGTAATGGCTATGCGTCATCCTCAAAAAGTGATTAAGCTGGCATCGACAGGTGCTAACCTCTGGCCTGATTCTACTGCCCTTATTCCTTCGTTGTGGAAGGATATGGAAAAGGAATATGCTGCTAAAAAGAATTATCATTTTATCACCGCTAAAGAAAAGAATGACCGGAAGATCTTTATGCTCGATTATAAGGAGCCCAATATTAAACTATCGACGTTGAAAGCTATTAAATGCCCGTCGCTCATCATTGCCGGTGATCACGATCTCATTGTAACAACACACACAGTTCAGATAGCCGAGAATATCCCCAATGCTTATTTATGGATCCTGTCCGATTCGGGCCACGGTACATTGGTTGAGCATGCCGACGAGTTTAATAAAAAGGTTGATGATTTTTTTGAGCAGCCATTTCATCACCATTGAAATGATGGTTCAGCCCAATGGTAATTATTAGTGTGAATCCTAAAAAAAGATAACCCGGTTTTTACGCCGGGTCATCAAACATAATTACTTAATTTTAGTGAATCTCAATTATGATCTGTCAACAACTTTGATTGTTTTAGGTTTTATAAAATTTGAGTTACATACGTTTTTTTTATTAATTGTCTTATAATAATAACAAGCCGATACCGTTTCTACAATATTCAATCATAAGCTAACCTGCGGCTTTTACTGTTTAACTAATAGTAATATGGAATCAAAGAACCAAAGGCTGCTTGTTGACACGCTTTTAGCCATCTCATTTCTGATAGTGATTTTACTGGCCATATTCATGGTTTTTCAACCAGATGTTTATCCCAATTAATATTGTATTTAGCCGGAAACAAATCCCAATAATAAGACCATGCTTGAACCCGGCGAACATATTGAAGGCACGCCAGCCGAATTACAGGTATTGCTTGACAGCGATGTTGAAGCCAATGAATTTTTTGARAGCCTCGCTAAGTTGTACAAAAAAGGTTATTGCGATTGGGTGGGTTCGGCTAAGCAGGAGGCTACCCGTAAAGTAAGGGCCGATAAGGCTATGGTCATGCTTCGCAACAAACAAAAAACTTTAAAAACATAAGCTATAAATTTCTCAAAAATAGCTTATTGCTCTTGTAAGTTCTACTAAAATGGTAGTATATTGTCATCCGATTTTAATAAAAAGATGTTTAAACATTTATTTTGTTTAAAGTCCCGATCATTTGTATACTTTTGAGCTATAAATCAAAACAAGAAATTTAAAAATTAAAGCAATGAAAAAAATTCTTATCCTGTTAGCGGCAGCATTCTCGTACACGGCAGCATCAGCACAAACAACCTGGACTGTAGACAAAGCTCACTCAAACGTTAAATTTACTGTAACCCACTTATTAGTATCTGATGTTGACGGCGAGTTTAAAGGCTATGATGCAACCATCACTACTACAAAACCTGACTTTAGCGATGCTAAATTCCAGATCAGTATCCAAACTGCAACAGTAACTACTAATAATGATCAGCGCGATAAACACATCTCAAGCCCTGACTTTTTTGATGTTGCTACTTACCCAACTCTTACTTTCACCAGTACTGCTATAACCAAAACATCTGATAAGCACTACAAACTTACCGGTAACTTAACTTTACATGGTGTAACTAAACCAGCTTCATTTGATTTATGGTACCGTGGTACTATCCAAAACCCAATGAGCAAAGCTGATGATGCAGGTTTCCAGTTAACAGGTACTATTAACCGTTCTGACTTTAACTTCGGTTCAAAATTTCCTGGCGCTGTAGTAAGCGACGAAGTAACTATTAAAGCTAACGGCGAGTTTGGCAAAGCCAAATAATAGCGAAAATACATTAACAGGAACGGCGCGGATAACCCGCGCCGTTTTTTTGTTTTATATACAGACAGTGGATGATCTAATGCTTAAGAATGCAGGTATTGTACTTTTAATTCCTGCTTTTTTTGATAGCGGATTATTAATGTACACGTGCCGATGATAGTTACAAGGGCCGCGCAGGCAACAACGTGAAAAAAAGGTAATTCAAAACCGGGATTAATAAAAGTTTCGGTTACATCCGGTATTATAACAGCGATGAGGGGCAAACAAGAGAACAGCCTCAGGTAACTGAGTTTTTTCATAAAAAGTGATAATGGTATTTAGCGCAATTACTGCGCTGCAAATATGCCGCTATATTTCTTTTTATGAAATACCTGTAATGAGGTATTTTTACAACCTGTATTAGTAACTGCTGATCAGCTGCTTAGTTTACAAAGGCCTTGCCGGCAAAAATAGATGGGAAAACGATTAACCTACGCTTTTCGGGAAAGCAGTTGTTTTAATGTGTTGAACCACAATTGATTTTTGGCACCAAAAAGGGTATGGTCAACAATAAGATATAATGTTATCAATTCTTCTTTTAACCTGTAACGTAATCTCAACGGTTGCCAGAATAACCCATTGCTACGTACCATCGACCGTTTGTAGACCTCATCAAAACCTAAATACAATTGCTCCAGGCTATCAAGCGGAATGTGCTCATAACTGTCGCCGTCAAGTACTATGCTTTTTGGGGTAAGTATAATTTCGCCGTTGTAATGGTGGGGTGGTGGGGTAAATGCAAATAATGCTCCTCCGTCATTTGCCAACCCTAATGTGCCCAGGTCATAATCATGACTCCACATTACCTTTCCTATTCTCAATATCTGCATGTTATAAACTTCGGTATTATAAACGGCATTTGCAATAGATTGTTATCATTACAGTTTCATTTTGTTACAATAATGTTAATAAAGTCAGGAACTGCTGTTATGATATGCTAAACAGTAAAATCCCTATCTTTGATTTACAGGAAATACTTTCCTTTTAAATAATATGGCTACAGAAGTTAAGTGTCCGAGTTGCGGTTTCGGTTTTCCGATAGAAGAGGTAATGGCCGAGGAGTATAAAAAAGAGCTCAGAGTGAAAATGATGGATTATACTCGTCAAAAAGAGGAGGAATACCGCAAAAAGGATGAAGAGTTTTTAAATAAAGAACGCCAGCAACAATCGGCCTTTGAGCAAAGGCTTAACAACGAAAAAAAGCAATTGCATCAAACGCTTGAGGGTGACCTGCGTAAAACCATAAGCGAGGATTTTGAAAACCGTCTTGTGCTGCTCAAAAATTCGGCTGCCGAAGCCGAAGAAAAACTAAAGCTATCCCGCCAGAAAGAGCTGGAGTTTTTACAGCGCGAAAGCCAGCTGAAGCAAAAGGAAGAGGAAATGGAACTTGCAGTTCAGCGCAAGCTGCAGGAACAGCGGAACGAACTTACAGACCAGATCCGCAAGCAGGAAGCTGAGCGTCATAGCATAAAAGATACTGAATACCAGCTCAAGGTTAAAGAGCTTGAAAAACAGCTTGACGACCAAAAGAAACTGGCCGATGAAATGAAGCGCAAAGCCGAGCAGGGCTCCATGCAGCTGCAGGGCGAAGCTCAGGAACTGATACTGGAAGAACTGCTGCGCAATTATTTCCCGTTTGATGTTATCAGCGAGGTAGGGAAGGGCGTGCGCGGGGCCGACTGCGTGCAAACCGTACGTAACCAGTTTGGGCAGGAGTGCGGACGGATTATTTACGAAAGTAAACGTACCAACGCTTTTTCGATGGACTGGATTGAGAAACTAAAAAAGGACATGCGCAGCATGGGTGTTGATGTAGCCGTTATTGTAACTCAATGCTACCCTAAAGGGATGGATTGCTTCGGCGAACGTGATGGCGTTTGGATCTGTAGTTTTGACGAGGTGAAGGCGGTATCCTACATTTTAAGGGATGGGGTAATGAAGCTGTCAAACCTGTCTAAATCGCAGGATAACAGGGGGGATAAAATGCACCTGCTGTATGATTACCTCACCAGCAGCGAGTTCTCGGAGCAGTGGAAAGCTATTAGAGAAGGGTATATGAGCATGCGCCAGTCAATCCAGCGTGAACGTGATGCCATGGAAAAACTCTGGAAGGCCCGCGAAAAGCAATTGGATAAAGTACTGTTAAGCGCCGCCCACATTCGCGGTAGTATTGAAGGTATAGCAGGGAATGATACTATTCAGCTTAACCTTACTGATGATGAGGACGCGTTGTTGTTGGAGTGATCAATAGAATCTGATAGTATGCAGGTGCAGACTCTCTCGTGGCTGGGTACCATTGTAACAAATGGGGTGTCCCAATTTTTTGATTCCCAAAAAAAATAAAAAAAAGCCCGGTGTTTCTTTTTTTGAAAATCATGGTGTTCCATTTTTTAAGAGTGAAACAACGGAACGGGTTAAAAATGCTATCGCTTGATAGTCAGTTATTTGTGGTTTTATAGAGAACACTCTTAAATTGCTGATAATGAGTATTTAAAACTTTATAGAGTATTTGTTTAGTGTTTCAAGCTTGCTGATATAACGGCAGATTTTTGAGTGTATTTTTATCCGTTTTTTGACATTTTTTAGATAAGGCCGGTTGTTTGAATTTGAAGGTGACAAAGTAGTGCCACCATTGATTAAAGCAGGGAAGCTTAATTTTGTGTGCTTATGTATGTATGGCGAAGCGTAGCTTCGCCATACTTACATAAGCTGATAGTCTTGTCCTGGAAAACATCGGGAGACGCCACACTTAGCCGCTGCCGTGTATTCGCGCCGTTTTAGGGGTTGATGCCGGCTACATTGTTTTGTGCCGGTTATGTTTATTTCCGTCTTGATTATTTATTTTTCAGCAACACCCATCACTATGTATTTACTGCTTTTGGGGATAACCCGCTCAAGTAAAGTATCAATCTTTCCTAAAAAATTCTTTTGCGATTCAGTTCTGCCTAAACAACCAAAAAAGCCTGTGGTAGTATAGCTCACTTTGTTATAAGATGCGAATACTTTATCTACCTCATCAATTTTTAAATAGTCCCATCCTTTTGTACCATAATGCTTCCGCAAAAACATATGCAAAAAGGTAGATTTTAAATTTTCGACAAATAGTAATTTTCCCCCCGGCTTAAGGGCTTTGTGAATTTCATTTAGTGTTTTTGTTTTGTCTTGGGGAATTCCACCTATAATAGACTTGAATATAATGACATCGAACTCGTTCTCGTGTGGGATATCGGTGGCATTGATCGAGCCGTAGGTTATTCTCGATGAACATTCGTACTTTTCATGAATGTTGTAGGCAGCTTTTTCCGGGCCATTAAGGTCCGTGCACAATACTTTATTTCCGTAAAGTGCAAGCCATAAAGACATTCCTCCCTTGCTTGATCCCAATTCAAGGCACTTATAATCCTTATTGAAAACCATAGTGTTATTTTGCCAGTAGTCAAGTGCTTTTGACCAGTTTACTACATCCCAGGCAATAATATCCTTCAAAATTTCTTTCTCCATTTTTATTTATTTGCAGTTAAATTATTAATGGCTATAATATTGATTAAGCAGATTTCAGATCGATCTGATGGAATAAATATAGATATATAACGATGTATAGTTACGATCAATTTGCTTTACATTTATTGTGAAGTACTTTACATATTAAATAAATTAAGTTATAGGAAATTAATTATTGCCTGGTGCAGGGACACGAGTACCATGTGCATTTGGTCCGTTTTATTTTAGGATGATATTTAGCGGGTTTAAAGCTGGCGAGGTGTTGTTGGAGTAGGTTACGCCATATGCCAAACGATAAAAATCGTTGATTTGTACCATTGCTTGCCTGAAAAGCACCACGGTTTACACAAGGTTAACTGCTAATTTTACTTTAAAAACAAAAGTAAAATGAACAGGACAATAGCAACTGAAATCATCATCAGGCAGATCAAAAATAAACAGGTTAAATACCAGGAATTGGCCGATGCCATTGGGCGCAGTTTGGTATGGACAACCCTCGCGCTGCATGGGCAGGCCGTAATGGAAAAACAGGAAGCTGAAAAGATTGGCGAACTGCTTGAACTGGATGCAGAATTGGTAACATCTCTGCAGGAAATCCCCGACAGGGGGGCGTTAGATCAAATGCCACCTAAAGACCCTACCCAATATCGTTTTTATGAATTGCTGCTGGTTTATGGTACAACCTTAAAAGCTATTATCAATGAGCAGTTTGGCGATGGCATCATGAGCGCCATTGATTTTACCATGGATATCAGCAAAGTTGAAAACCCTGCCGGCGACCGCGTTAAAGTGGTGATGGAAGGTAAATTCCTTCCGTTTAAAAAGTGGTAAATCCTTGCTTATGTCAAAGTTTGGCGATAGTGTAACTTCGGTCTTTTTTAGTGGTTTTTCAACCTGTAATTAAAGCTGTTAATAATTAAAGCTGCTGCAAGCATCCCTGCTCGTAACTTTATACATGCCCCCGATTTAGTATAAATCAAAACGCCCCTCTCACTCGCTGACTGGGGCATTTAACTAAAACTAATTTTTGTTCTCTATTAGCGTTAAAAATATTCGTTAGTTTTCACTTTTGCTATACCGAAAAAGTAGTACTTAAATCAAAACGCACCGCCTTCAAAACCGGCGTACGCGTGCCGCGTGTTCCGCAGTCAGCTTTATATAAATTCAATCAGTTCCGCTTCTCCAAGGCATCTTGGCCCTTCATGTATCCACCATTTTCGGCCAATATTTAGGTAGCGCTCTATTTTCCAACTTGACGAAAGTCTCACAGTTACTACTTTTTCTTCGCCGGGCCCAATTGCAAGTCCATCATTCCACCTAATATCCCCCATGTATGCTTCAATCATATTGCCGTTTTCGCCATATTCAAAAACATGATCTGGCCTGTACCCGCTTAATATTCCGGTTAATCTTCCGCCATCTTCAGTTGCCTTTAGCCTTATTAAAGCTTTAACTGAAATCAATTGGTGTTTTTCCTGATGGCTCACATCCCTGATACTTGCAAGGGTATATTTATCATAAGCCATTGCGTCAAATACTTTTGATGCCCCTGTATCAAGCCACCTTTTGTAAATGAGTTTGCCATTCATATACAAATAGAGTTCGTGGTCTTTGATTTCCTTGTAAATGAGCATGGTATTGATAAAGGTAGAGATTGTGAAGATAAATGCTATTAACTACAGGGCAGGTCGGTATTGAAAACGCACCACGTGTACGCACCAGCGTGGAGTTATCTAAATAGACCGATTATGATATTTAATATTAATAGCAGCACGGTAAGCCACTTAAACAGTCTGAGCATTTTGATTGCGTTCCCATACTTGTCCATCTGGGTTTTGTCAGCGGCATTCGAGGCGCGGGCTTTAAGTTCTTTGAAACTAATCCAGGTTTTCCATAAGCCAAATTTCCATATACCTTTATCAATATGCATAATCGTAAAATTTGCTTTGATATAAAGATATATTGCAACAATACATATAATAAAATCAATTAAAACAAGATAATCCACCGTCAGTTATAATTAAAGGCAAATTTATACTATCATTTGGAAGTTCAAAATATAAGCTCAACTCCAGGCAAAAGTTTCCAGCCTCCAGGCTCATATGTATTCTTTACACCCAATGCTGATGCACGCTTGCAGCGTATTCCATGCTATTTTAATTATATAACTGACCTTTAAAAAGGTTACTGAAGCGAGGGACATGGGTAAGGATGTTTACAGAAGCAAGAACGTTGATGTTGTGGCCGAATACATATTTATCATGTTGTAAACCCGGCAACAATGCGCTACTTTTATATTCATAAACCAAGTCACAATGAAACCTATCCGAAAAACTATTGCCGTATCCATCGGCTTATTTTTATTGACCCTGTTTGTTATTTTGTGTAATTGCAGGGGTATTTATGCAATGAGAAGCGAAATATTTTCGGCAGATTCAAACGTCACGGTAGAAAAAGAGCGGGAAGTACTTCTTTCGCAGCAATTATTTGTTGTTAAACTCTCGAAGGTTAAAAGCCCTAAAAAAACTAATTCTAAAAAGGTTAATGTTAACTTTAAAGCAGAGCTTCGGGATGCTTTTATGATACAGCGTTACGACAACGGAAAATCCAGTACATAACTAAGCTGGACAATGTGCCCTAATGGTGTCTGTCCGGTTGGGGGCACATACAAAATGGGTACGCCTGAATATAAACAGTTGGATATTGTCATAGCGCAGGCAAAACAAGCCAATGCAAAATCTCAAAAAGAATTGAACGCTTTGATGGCGGACGGGAAAAAGGCACATCCATAGCAGACTGGTAAGTTATAAACATGCTACTGCAAACGACCTCGCTTGTGGAAATCATGCTAAGTTATGCAAGCTCTTGTTGTTGAGTATTTAAATCCAGTAGACTCTGAAAGAAAGATGACATATGCCTACCGTCATGCCGAATTTATTTCGGCACCCCATAGGACAGGTGGCCGCTTTGCTTAGCATGGCCGCTTAGCGAGTGGGGTGCTGAAACAAGTTCAGCATGACTTTGATTTTTATTATGTCATGGGTAGGCACGAAGCATCTTCTTCGCTTTGTATAGCAGCCATGCTTGTTGAAGAAGATCCTTCGTGCCTCAGGATGACAGTTTTTTTAATTATGTCATGGCTGCAATCCGGCGATATTGTTGAGATGGAAGTTATCGGCTTAGGCTTGTTAAATAATACTATTTTAAAGAACAAACCAAATGGGGCGATACCGGCTCAAAGAAAATAGCTGTCAGGCTGATTAAGCTTTAAATAAAAATTTGAATGAAGTTAAGAACCATTGATGCATCATCGTTGACACCGGCCGAAATGCAGGCTTATTTGCACTATGCCATTGCACCCCGGCCAATATGCTTTGTATCCACTATCAGCAAAAATGGCGAGGTTAATTTAAGTCCGTTTAGTTTTTTTAATGTTTTTAGTATCAATCCACCAATATGCGTTTTTTCGCCGACAAGCAGGGCGAGGGATAATACCACTAAACACACGCTTGAAAACGTTTTGGAAGTACCTGAATGTGTGATCAATATTGTGAACTACGATATGGTGCAACAGACCTATTTAACCAGTATGGATTACAAAAAAGGGGTTAATGAATTTTCGAAAGCGGGGTTTACTGAATTGGCTTCGGAGACGGTAAAGCCGCCAAGGGTAGCGGAATCGACCGTTCAATTGGAATGTATGGTGAATGATGTAATATCGTTAGGAAAAAACGGTGGCGCGGGTAATTTGGTTATTGCCGAGGTGAAACGGATTCATATCAACGAAGCTATTTTGGATGCTAATGATAAAATAGATCCGCATAAAATAGACCTGGTGGCCCGTTTAGGCGGCGACTGGTATTGCAGGGTAACCAGCGATAATTTATTTAAAATTTCCAAACCACCAGGCAGTGCCGGAATAGGTATCGGCGTAGATGCTTTCCCAAAAGAGGTTAAATACTCCAAAGTATTAACCGGGAATAATCTGGGGGTATTGGGGCTTGTAGAAACGCTACCATCCGACGAGGAGGTAAAAGCGTTTGGCCGAACCGATGAAATGAAAGAATTGGTTGATGCTACCATCAGTGAAAGCCGCACCCTGCATCTGCATTTAAAAGCCAAACAACTGTTAGATAACGGCCGGGTAATGGATGCCTGGAAAGTGTTATTGATGTAGTTTATTTAGGCCTTGCAAGGTTGCGGTAGCTTTTATTAATGCTGTATGTGCTACCGCAAGCGTCTTCTTAACCGGCCTTTAACTGGCGCGAGTATGCAGCGCTGGGTTGTGGGCAGAGTACTCGTGACTTTTTCCATTTATAAGTATATTTAACTAATAAATGAGTACCAAATATAAATTCAGAAAACAAGAACAATTATATTTTATAAGTTTTTCGGTAGTTAATTGGATTGATCTTTTTATACGCACCGAATACAAGCAAATTATACTTGATAGTTGGAAATATTGTCAGCTTCATAAAGGGCTTGAAATTTATGGCTGGTGTATTATGACAAGTCATATTCATATGATAATTGGAAGTGAGGGGGAGAAGCTTGAAAATATAATGCGCGACATGAAAAAGCATACATCTTTGGCATTAAAAGCTGCAATTAAGCAGCATCCGGGAGAAAGCAGACGGGAATGGATTTTGTGGATGATGGATCAGGCAGGGAAGAAAAATAGTCAAAATATTGAGTTTCAGTTATGGCAACAGGATAATCATCCAATTGAGCTTTACGATAACAAAATATTAAATCAAAAGCTTGATTACACACACAACAATCCAGTGGTGGCTGGTTTTGTTGAAAAACCAGAAGATTATCTTTATAGCAGCGCGAAGGATTATGCCGGTATGCCCGGTTTAATCGATGTTATCTTGGTTAGTCCGGTGGTGCTATAATTGAGGCTCATTCGTTTACAAAGTCACGAGTACACCACGCTTTTAGCCTGCGCTGCATACTCGCGCCAGTTGGGAGAGGATTCATTTATCGGTCGCCTTTTGGAATAATTTTAGTTATAAATGCCCAAAGTAATTTGTTATTCAGCAATCTCCCTTCATAATAAAAATGACCAAATTGATCAAAGCAATATTTTATCGTTGATCCTGAATAATTGAAAATTATTTTACCACGAACATCTATCGATCTGTATTCTTTCTCTCTCGTAAATAGCTTCGTGGTTATTAACGAATTTAATTTAGCTAATTCAGGTTTACTGGTCAATAACTTGTATTTCCGTGTGTCCAGAAAGGAATATTCAAATTGGTCACAGTTAACGGCAACAACGCTTTCTGTCGAAAAAGATTCCCATTCGACCTTAACAGAGCGCAATGGACTTTTTTGGGCAAAAGCATTATTTGCAAGTGTTGAAATTGAAATAATAAGGAACATCCAAATTGCCTTCATGAAAAAGTTTTGGGTTATGTGTTGTTATCTATTGCTTTTTACCTTGAGTTATACCGACAACTATGCCATTCACGGTGCCGGGGGGCAAATCAACCCCGCCACAGTCCTCACCTCCACAAAATCATCTCCTTCCAAATCCTTGCAATTCACATGCGTATCGGTACAGATCAGCTTTTTAATAGCCCCGCAAGCTTTTAATTTCCCAATACCATCATTCACAAAAAGGCCGTGCGTGGTGATCACATAAATATCCCAGGCACCGGCATTTTTGTAGGTTAAAGCTGCGTTTACAATACTGCCGCCTGAGCGGATCATATCGTCATAAATGATCACCGTTTTCCCGGCTACATCGGCGTTGATGGCGCTTACTTCGGTATGGTCGCCTTTTAGGCGGCGTTTGAGGATGAATGCGGCATTTACGCCCATGTCGTTGGCTAATGATTCTACCCATTTAGCCCTGCCTGCATCGGTGCTGGCCATTACAAAATTGTCGCCGCCGTAGCGGGTGGCTGCTTCTATCACAATATCCTTGCAGTATACGTGTACAGGGTACAGGTCCTGCTCAAAATAGTACTGGATGCCTTCGCTATGCAGGTCGAACAGCATTACCTTGTTGCCCCGGTTTGATTTAGGTATGGCCGAGAGCAGGCGGGCGCGGGTTTTGGCGGTTACAATTTCGCCGGGTTTAACGGCGCGTTCCATGGTGCTATAACCAAAGTAGGGGATCACCAGTGTAAGCGAATCGGCCCCGTAACTCACCAGTGATGAAGCAAGATCATAAAGTTCGAGCGTTGCGCTGTCGTTCACTGTTCCACCGATCAGTAATACCTCGCGGCCTTCCACGTTGGAGAGGATGCGTTGATAGCGTTCGCCGTCGGTAAAGTAGCTTACTTCAATTTCTCCGCGTTCACAATGACCAAGGGCAAGCACTTTCTCGGCGAGGTATTCATAACCGGTTATGGCAAAAAGTAGTTTCTTCATTATTTAAGAGCTTAAAGCAGAATGTATAAAGCACAAAGCTTTTTTGTTAATGTGATTTATTGGTGCTGCAAGGTATTAATTACCTGTTCAAAGGTAAATTCTTTAACAATATGGCCGTTTTCGAAAACGGTTTGGAGCTGGTCGGTCAGTTCGGGTTGTTCGTTCTGGTGAATGGTTTTATATCCTTCGTCGGTTTTTACCAGTTTAAGCCTGCCTCCTTTGCTCTTTTTAAAGCTTGAGGTAATATTGCCGTTGACATCCATTTCGGTTGGGTGTTTTTCAACGGCTATTTCTTTTCCATCAATTACCGCGCTGCTGCATTTCAGGGCAAATTTCTGGGTGTCACGGTCAACCTTTTGCAGCAATGCACCGCCCATGCCCAGCACCAGGTTTTCGGCGCTGATACCGTTTTCTTTGAGGGCTTTGTAAATCACGCCGATCTCGGTATAGTTAACCCCATCACCCTGGATCACCCTTACCTGCGGAGGCAGCACTTTATACCCTTTAGCATTGGTAGTAAAGCCGAATTTATCAAACAGGATCTTAAAGATCTCTAACAGGGTCATTACCGGGTCGCCGCTGTCCGGGCGGATCACCAGGGTGCCGTCGCGTTTCAGGATCTCTTCTTTCAGGTCTTCACCCCAGTATTCGCTGCAGGCGCGGAAAATGTTAAAGCTATCGCTCACACAAGCAATAACGCCGGTAGGGAAGCTGCGCAGTACGTGTTTAAATACCTCCAGTTCGCCTTCCTGCCCAAGCAGGGTGCAAATACTATGCTCAGTAGCCGGAATGCTCAGGCCATGTACTTTTTGCGCATGATAGTATTTAATAGCCATGCCTGAACCCGCAAGGTTATCGCTGCCTGCAAAGCTAAGCAGGTGGGCCGCCCCACCCAGTTTGGCACTCTCCACGCTGCTCACCCCGCGGAAACCAAAATCATTCAGCACAAAACCAATCCCGCCGAAAGCTTCGGGCGTGGCGGTTTCTTCATAGTATTGGGTAACCACTTTTTTAACCTCGTGGCTCAGTGTGGCTACAGTGCAGGGGTACCAAACCTGCATCAGCAAGGTTTCGAGGAAGTTGGTGAGCCAGTAACATTCAGGATCGGTGTTTTCGATGGTCATGAGCACGTTGTCGGTGGGTACGCTGGTACCTTCGGCCACGGCTTTGATGCGTACCGGCAGGTGACCGTTGTATTTATCCAGTATGTACTGAAATTTGCTGCAATCAAACACATCATTGCGGCCAAATACCTGTTTCAGAAATTCGTCGGCTTCATCCAGGTCAACCTGGTTAAAGGCAGGCCCCTGCATGTATTCCTTCAAAATATATTGCAGACCGAAAAAAACGGTTTCGTTGAACATGCCACCGCGGCTTTCCAGGTAACTGTAAATATTGGTTGTGCCGGGGTAGTAAAATTTATGGTGGGCGTATTTATATGCGTCGGCTAAAAGAATCAGATTTTCCCTTTTCATGGCTTTAGTTTTTTAGGTATTTGCCGGTGATGAAATTAAACAATTCAATGTGTTCTTCGCTAATAGAGCCATCTTTTATCATTAAAGGCAGGTCGGTAAGTTTAAACCAGGCCAGGTCGGCAATATCATCCTGGGCCTTTGGCTCACCGCCGATAAAATCACAGCTAAACAGCAGGGTAATGATCTTATCTGCCTCGCTGCGGTAGCGCCAGTCGTTTATTTTGGCCGATGTTTCATACTGCATGGCGGTGGTTTGCATTTCACCGCATTCTTCGGCAAGCTCGCGTTCGGCGGCATCTTCGTAACAGCCATCTTCCGGATCAGAGAAACCGCCTACAAAACGCCATTTATTGTTGATGGCCTTTTTGCCTAACAGGATCTCGCTGCGGTTATTCCTGAACAGGGCAACATCCACAGTAGGGTATACCTTGGGATATTGGTTATAATAAGCATACAGGATCCCTGCACGAAAATCATTGGAGTCGAAAACCTTATCGGCATATTGTTTGCGCAGTTCGGTGGCGTTATAGTCGCCATGCTCGGGCAGTTCGATAGTTTCAAATTTGCCGCTGTAGTAGGGGATAAAGCTATCGCGACTGCCATACAGGCAAAACTGTTCGGCATTGAAAACACTTTTCAGCAGATTGTCCAGATTATCCGACCAAATCTTATCACTCGGATTATCGCTGATGGGCAGTACCACAATTTCAGGATAATCTTTTTTGATCATTTTTTCACGCGTGTAATAGTCGTAAGGGTTTTTGCGACTGCCTTTTATGGGGCTAACACCCAGTAATATAATCAGTTTGGCATGATTTTGCTTAACCTGTGCTATCAGTTGCCTGTGACCCTCATGCAGGTACGGCGTTTGAAAGCGTGCTATAATTACTCCTGTTTTCATCTTGGTTTTGCGTTAATTATACGCAAATATAAATATGTGTTTTTAATACGCAAATTATTTTTGATTTTTTTTGGGAGATCTTTTATAAACTTGTTATACTGAGTGCTTAAATCCTCTGACTCTGACGCGAAATGGCAAAAGAGGGCCGGTCACCCTGAGCTTATCGAAGGGTCGCGCGCAGAGGCCCCGCTCACCATGCTTCGATAAGCTCAGCATGACACCCATTTTTAACTTGTCATGCTGAGGCACGAAGCATCTTCTTCGCCCTGTATAGCGGCTCTGTAACTTGAAGAGGATTCTTCGCTATCGCTCAGAATGACAAAAAATAAAAGAATGTGAAAATGGAGTTGGCTTATTATATCTCGAAACTAATACCCTCTTTTTGCAGCTGGTAATACTTTTCTTCATTGAAACGGAAAAGGTTACCCGGGCGACCGGCGCCTTCGAGGGCTTGTTTTTCGGTGGTTTCTTCCAGGAAGCCGTATTTGGTGATCTTCTTTTTAAAGTTACGGCGGTCGATAGGGCGGTCGAGTACTGAGAGGTAGAGTTTCTCGAGCTCGGAGAAGGGGAACTTTTCTTCAAGCAGCTCAAAGCCTACGGGCTGATAAAGCATTTTGCTTTTCAGGCGCTCGCGTGCCACGCTGATAATGGTAGTATGATCAAACGCGAGGGCGGGAAGCTTTTTGATATTAAACCAGTTTACATCACTGGCGTCGGTAGCGGCTTTAACAACAAAGGCATCCGGCCGTACAAGGCCGTAATATGTTATGGAGATCACCCGGTTTCGTGGATCGCGCCCCGGCTGGCCGAAGCTGTATAATTGTTCCAGGTAAGTAATGTTAACGCCGGTTTCCTCCCGTAACTCGCGCTGAATAGCTTCCTCTAACGATTCATAATCAGCCACTAAACCACCCGGCAATGCCCAGCTGTTTTTAAAAGGTTCGATATTGCGTTTGATGAGTAGTACGGACAGGCCCTCCTTCGAGGTATATCCAAATACTACCGCATCAACGGCAACCTTTATATTTTGGGTGACTGGCATAATACAAAGGTATGGATTAACATTCCCCAGCCCAAATACTTGTTTTTAAAACCAACGTGTTATATTAGCTTATTGGTAGGGCAAAATATAGCGCTGCCCGTACCTTTTACCTTAACCAGATCAATGCGTTTAAAACAAAAGTTACCTGTTAGCTACCTGCTTTTCACTTTTAACGGACGGATATCACGCGGTGTTTACTGGACCGCCGCCATATTTTACTGGTGCACGTTTTATATATTATATAATGCCCTGCTGTTTGGCATTGGTGCAGGGGCAACCTTTGTGCTTTATCCGCTTTTATTTTGGATCATCATAGCAACCTCAACCAAGCGCCTGCATGACAGGGGGCGTTCAGGATATTGGTTGCTGGCTGTTCTTGTACCTGTTTTTGGTCCGCTGTGGCTTATTTATTTGCTCGGCTTCAGAAAGGGGAGCCCTGAAGGTAATTATTATGGCACGGTGCCGGGCGTAGCTGCCGACTATCTTAAGAACGATAATGGCCGGGAAATTCCACACTTAAAAACTGAAGAGCGCATTATTGATGATGTTACGCGCCTCAACCCCATATTGGTTTCAAAAATATTACGGCCCAAATCAGTTGAGGAGTTGTGCCAGATGGTAAAGGACACCAAGGGGACTATCTCCATAGGGGGAGGCCGCTTTAGTATGGGCGGACAAACCGCGAGCGCGCAAAGTGTACATATTGATATGCGCGGCATGAACCGGGTGCTTGATTATTCAACAGAACAAAAGCTGATAACAGTTGAAGCAGGCATGCGCTGGTGTGATATTCAGCAGCATATTGATGCCGACGATCTGAGTGTTAAGATCATGCAAACCTATGCCAATTTTACTGTGGGCGGTGCGTTAAGCGTAAATGCACATGGGCGCTATATGGGTATGGGACCAGTTGTGCTTTCGGTACGATCTATTGATGTTGTTTTGGCCGATGGCTCGCTGGTACATGCTTCTCTTACCGAAAACAAAGATGTGTTTTTTGGGGCGATAGGGGGATACAACGCCATAGGAATTATTGCGCAAGCCCAGCTTGAGCTGGCCGATAACCTCGCTATAAAAAGGATCGATAAAAAAATGCGGGTTGAAGATTATAAAACCTATTTCTTCAAAAACATCAGGGAAAATCCAAAAGCTGTATTTCACAATGGCGATATCTATCCGCCTAAGTACAAAAGATTGCGTTCGGTTACCTGGCTGGAAACGGATGAGAAACCTACGGTTAAGACCAGGCTGATGCCGCTTAAAGAATCATACCCGCTTGAGCGGTATTTTTTATGGTCGTTTACGGAAACGCCGCTGGGCAAATGGCGGCGCGAGTTCATTATTGATCCCTTGCTGTTCCGTGGTAAAAAAATCCATTGGCGTAATTACGAAGCGGGTTACGATGTAGCCGAACTGGAACCCCGTTCACGTACCGATAGTACTTATGTGCTATTGGAGTATTTTGTACCCGTGCAGCGCTTTGAAGAATTTGAAGCTGCCATGGCCGAAATCTTTATCCGCTTTAATGTGAACGTGCTTAACGTTTCCATCAGGCATGCCAAAGCCGATCCGGGTACTTATATGGCCTGGGCGCGTGAGGAGGTTTTTGCTTTTGTAGTATACTATAAACAACATACTGACGAGGCCTCGAAACATGCCGTAGCCGTATGGACGCGTGAATTGGCCGAAGCTGTAATAGCCGTTAACGGGGCTTATTACCTGCCTTACCAGGTGCACCCAACCGCCAGCCAATTTCATAAAGCATACCCTAATGCTCAAAAACTATTCGACCTGAAAGCTAAGCTCGACCCGCAAAACAGGTTCAGGAATACGTTATGGGATACCTATTACAAACCTTTAAAAATGCAAAACAATGGCTAATACCGCATCGGCATTTAAAGCCGTGTTTAACGATACCAAATGGAGCGACGATTTTTACCGCTTTTTACAAGTGATATTTCATTTATATCCCGAGGATAAATTTCACCAGCTTATTAGGCAGGAAACAGCAGTAAACAATACCGATGAGGAGATATACAAGGCTGTACAGGGCAAGCTTTCAACTATAAAGCCCTTCCTTTCGGAGCTTACCTACGCTTTGCCCGCCCTTAAAAAGCAGAAAAAGGAAATAGCCCGGCAAACGCTCGGCCTGCTTGGTGAGAGGAAACAGATTGACGGTTATTTGGAGATAGGCTCAACAGGCCGGTATATCAGCCAGTTAAGAAAAGAAATAAAAGTTACCGGTCCTGTTTACCTCATTAATGATCTCGCCCCAACCAATTCGCCGGGAGATATTATGGAGCGGGGACAATTGGGTAAGCTGGGTACATTTATAGATATTAATGGATATGAACCTATAAGCGCAATTGCCGAAAATAGCGTGGATGTTGTAACCTGTTACATAGGCTTGCACCATTGCCCTGTAGCCAGGCTTGATGGTTTTGTAGCGTCGATATACCGTATCCTGAGACCGGGAGGTTCGTTTATTATCAGGGATCATGATGTTAAGTCGGCAGAGATGGCGACGTTTGTTTCGCTGGTGCATACTGTTTTTAACGTGGGGCTTAATGAAACCCTCGACTTTGAAAAAAAGGATTTCAAGAACTTTAAGTCGGTCGATGAATGGGCAACCATAATATCAAAAGCCGGGTTTAAGGATGCCGGTAAACGGATCCTCCAGGACAAAGACCCGTCAGATAATACTTTAATGCTATTTACAAAATAAACCCACATGCGCAGGCTCAGGATCTTAACCCTTATTTCGGTAGCACTTGCTGTTATTGTGTTCAATATCAAAAACAGGAAGCCATCAACCATTCCCGCCGGGAAGGGGCTGCTGGTGGATAAGGCCTGGCTTGCCGGCAATGCTCATCCGCTTACGCCGCAAAAAGATGTGCGACCGCCAGATCAAACATTTCTCACTTTCCCCGAGTGGTTCCTGGTTTTTAGTCCGGCAGAGCAAGCGGCTTATTTTAAAACGCATACCTCCACCACTTTTCCGTATATGAAGCATGTTGATCAGATGTGGGGAAGCTATGGTGTGGTTTACGATCAAATAAAAGGCAATTACCCGTTTAACACAGGTTATCATGTTATGATCATGGTTATTGCAGGCAGCACAACCGTTGAGTATAGCATCAAATCGTTTTATGAAACTATTGTGGGAAGCGTAACTGATACTTCGCCCGGAGCCGACATGACCGATGAGGATAAATTTAACGCTGCTTATGAACAAAGCTATGTTAAGTTCATTGAAGACCTGCCCTGGTATCAATATGATTTTAATCATCAGCTTAAAACGTTATGGACTGGAACAGGGCTTGCGGGGCCGCATATATTGCGTAAGCTTGAGCGCCGATATTACCTCACTACCGAACTCCTGATAAAAAGCGGTTACGGCTGGCTTATTGGTTTAGGTACGCAATCTGCTTATGGTACAGCTCTATTGAACACTAAAGTTGTTTTTAATAAGATACCAGAGGGAGCTGCTTTACCGGGAGCGGTAAAACTGGCAAACGGTATGCTCATGGCCGATTTACCCCGTTATGCGCGGTTCAATACCGAGGCATCAAGGCTGGCCTCATCAGGTTTTAATTTCGAAGAGATTACGGGTAATAAAGGCGCCATTATGCTTACAATGCTAACCGGTAAATCGCTAAATAGCAGCGATGATTTTAAGCTGTTATTTACCCAACCCATTATAACCACACCAGGCATCAACAGAATAGCATTGGTTACTACAGTTGGTAATTTGAGCAGTTTGTTAAGGCAATTGCAGGCTCAGCATATTATCGTTGAGCATATTTATGATTATTGAGATTGATGATACTTCTCAATCTAACAAAACCAGTGTGTCAAATACCATTTCCCTTTGTTTTATTACCGAATCAAGTTTGTTGTAGTTTTTTAGATGTGAAGTGTTGAAGAAAATATCACTTGTGTTTTGGTGGTAAATTTCCATGATCTTCCGGGCAATGGCTGTGTCTTTCTTTTGCTCATAGCTTTTACACAGGCAATGTGCCAACCTGTTTTCTGCCACACGGTTTACGTACTCATCCGTTCCTGCCTCTTTGGTAAGATAGTAATATTTTACAGTGCAATTCTTGAATGATACAGCATGCTCTGATCGTCTGTCTTCATAGTTATATAGGTTGTAAATGGCAACGCCTGATAATATCAGCAGTATTACAACTAATATCCATTTTCTCTCACCCATTACGATTTTAGTCATGGCTTATATTTTATTATTTATACCCCGACATAGAAAAGGTAACCTGTTATTAAGGTTTAGGTAATATTTTATTTTTATAATAATATCTTTATATGATGAGATATACAGCCTGATCTCTAACCACAAACCTCTAATCTCACACTTCAATCATTCATTTCGTTCATTATCGATTCATCGTTCACTTTGTTCATAACCGTTCATTATCTGTATAAAACGGCTTTTGTGAGTTAACTTTCGGTCAAATTAGTAGCACATAAATTTTGCCCTGATCATTGAGCTGCTTATTATTTCTACTTATGGAAAGATAGCTTTATCATGATTATTGGCATTTTAATAAAATGTTGATATGGATAAATTGGACCTTTTAGCTGACAAGCTCGATTTTGTTTACAAAAAGGAGGAAGCCCCCGGCGATGTCCGAAGCCTCGTCGCCATCTGCCTTAATTACTGGTACCTTTTCTGCCTTGGTATAGTAGTATGCGTTGTTGCTACTTTTATATACATCCAGTACGAGCCAAGCAAATGGAATATCTCCAGCAAAATTATTGTTGAGGACGAAAAAAACTCGCCTACCAAGGCCCTTACCAACGGTGTAAATTCTGATCTGGCTTCATTGTTCGATATCAAGAGCAATGCCGATAATGAAGTTAAGGTACTTAAATCGCGCAGCCTGATTAAAAGGGTGGTTTACCTGCTCGATCTTAATATCCACATTTATGATAATAACGGCTTCCGCAAAGCCGAGGTGTTTGACGACAGCCCCTTTAAGGTTAATATAGGCTACAAAACCGATAAGTTGGTATTGGCTAATTATACTTTAGAGGTGCTGAACAGCAGTACATTCAGGTTGGTAAATGATAAAGAGTCGGAGGGTATTACCGGTACTTTTGATAAACCGGTAAGCTTACGCCAGTATAACTTAACCTTCCTCAAAACGCAATACTTTAAACCCGAAGGTGAATACAAGATCAGGATCCAAACCCCTAAACAAATTGAAAAAGAGCTGGATGAAAACCTGGGCGTTGGTTTGGATGACAAGCAGGCCACTGTTATTGACCTAAACCTGAGCTACAATAACCCGGAACGCGGGCGTGTGATACTCCAAAAGCTGATGGACGTTTATCTGCAAAATAACCTGGCCAACAAGATCCGGATTGCCGATAGTACCATGAAGTTTATTGATAAACGCCTGGTAGTTGTTGGTGCCGAACTGGGCAAGGTTGAAAAGAACCTGGAGCAGTACAAAGTAAAAAACAAGATCTCGGATATCAACGCGCAGTCAAAAGCACTGATAGAAGGTGCAAACTCCTATCAGAGTAAGCTGAACGATAACGAAGTTCAGCTTGCCATAGCTAATGATCTTTATAAATATGTAAACGATGCCGGTAACCCGCAGGTAGTGCCAAGTTCTTTAATTACCAAGGATATGGCTTTCGGCACCGCTATAAACGGCTATAATGAAATGCTGCTGCGCAAGGAACAACTGAGGATGACGCTTACCGATAACAGCGTGATCATCAAAAATCTTGATCAGCAAATTGAACTGGCCCGCCTGGCGTTGGTAACCAGTCTCAGCAATTACCGCAACAGTTTGCAGGTATCACAATCGGCATTTAAAAAACAAAACGCCACCATTGAAGATAAAATTACAAACGCACCGGTAAAAGAGCGCATCTATTTGGATTATGCACGTGAGCAAAGCCTTAAACAGGACCTATACCTGTTCTTGCTGCAAAAACGTGAGGAAACGGCTATATCGCAAACAGCAACACTTTCCAGCTGCCGTATTTTAGATGACGCCGATGCCGACGAAAAGCCTTTCGCACCTAAAAAATCACTGTTGTATCTTATTGGCGCAATTGCCGGGATCTGTATCCCGGCAGCTGGGCTGAGTGTTAAAGAGTTGCTGAACACCCGCATCAACACTAAGGCCGATATCGATAAACATACCAGCGTGCCTTTATTTGGCGAGATAAGCCGCGGCGATAAGCGTTCAAAATCATTGGTTTATAACGACGCCCGCTCAACGGTGGCCGAAGAGATCAGGGCGCTGCGTACCAGTTTAAAGTACGTTACCGATAATAAAAAAGGATCGAATGTGATCATGTTTACCTCAAGTATGAGCGGTGAGGGTAAATCATTCATTTCGCTTAATCTGGGCAATTCTATAGCGCTTACAGGCAAAAAAGTGGTATTGCTTGAGCTTGATCTGCGTAAGCCTAAACTGCTCAAAAACATAGGCGGTATGAAGGATGATTATGGCTTCACAAACTATGTAATATCGCCCGAAGGCTGCGTCGACTGTCTTGTTAAGCCATTTGAAAGTAATCCCAATTTTTTCTACATATCATCAGGCCCGGTGCCGCCTAATCCTGCCGAACTGCTGATGGACGACAGGCTTAAAACCCTAATCAATGACCTGAAGAAAAAGTTTGATTACGTGATCATCGATACTGCGCCGGTAGGCCTGGTATCTGACGCACTCATCATTGAAGAGTTTGTTGATATTACTTTTTACGTGGTGCGGCAAAATTATACGCTCAAAACACAGCTGGGTATTGTAAATGATCTGCATCGCACCAAAAAAGCCAAGCACATGTACCTGATAGTGAATGATATTGAAATGCGTACCAATACCATTACAGGCTACGGACACGGCTATGGCAGTTACGGCTACGGATCGCCTGATGAAGATAGCAGCAGTAAGGTAGCTGACTGGCTCCGGAAAATAAAAATGAACGTTTGGTAAAATAAGATTCTTCTTAATCTGCTTTAAATCCCCCTAAACCCCATTTTATGTTGCAGGTATTAACAGTTGGTATTAGCCGTTTTTTTAACAAAGGACACGAACGCTCGGTAAGGGCGCGGAAGAATATTTTCCGCTCAATAGTGTTGAAAGGGGGCAGCGTAGTTATTACGCTGGTCATGATCCCGCTTACCATCAGGTACGTGAACCCTACCCAGTATGGTATCTGGCTTACCTTAAGCTCGCTGATAACCTGGGCTGCCTTGTTTGATATGGGCCTGGGTAATGGCCTCAAGAATAAACTGGCGCAGGCCATAGCCCTTAACGAGCCCGAAAAGGGCCGGGTTTACATCAGCTCAACTTACGCCATTATGAGTGTTATCGGGCTGCTCATGTTCGCGGTTTTCTACTTTGTTAATCCTTATATCAAATGGACAAGCATTTTAAATGTACCTGATGACGGCAGCGGCTATCTGAATAAAATTGTACTCATCATCTTCGGCTTCTTTTGCTTTCAGTTTGTGGTACAGCTCATTAATACCGTGCTGGCTGCCAACCAGGAGCCGGCTAAAACAGCACAGCTAAATCTTGTTGGTCAGGTGCTTTCGCTGCTGGCCATATTAATATTGATGAAATTGGTGCCGGGTTCATTAACCTGGCTGGTGATGGTGATGGCGGGTGTGCCTTTGTTAGTAATGCTTGGGGGAAGTATGCTAATATTTAAAGGCGATTACAGGTTACTGGCACCCGCCATCAGCGTAGTAAATTTAAAAAGCGCGAAGCAAATGCTTGGCGTTGGGAGTACGTTTTTTATCATCCAGATCTGCGCCCTGGTGATGTACGAGTCGGATAATATTGTTATAACACAGCTGTTTGGCCCTAAGGAGGTTACTACATTCAATATCGCCTACAAATTGTTTTCGGTAGTGCTGATGTTTTTTGTAGTGGTGATAACTCCTTTCTGGAGCGCATTCACAGAGGCCTATACTAAAAACGAGTACGAGTGGATCAAAAATGCGCTTACTAAAATAAACAAGCTTTGGCTTGGCCTCAGTTTGTGTACAGTGGCGCTCACAGCGCTGTCGCCCTGGTTGTATGACGTGTGGGTAGGTAAAAGCATTTCGGTGCCGCTGAGCCTTTCTATAGCCATGTGTATTTATATCATAACGCTGATATGGCAGGCTATCCACGTGCAGTTCCTCAATGGCATAGGTAAAATAAAACTACAGCTGTACCTGGGGATAGCTACATCAGTAATTAATATTCCGCTATCTATCTTTTTGGGCAAGCTCATCGGTGTGGCAGGCATTCCGCTTGCAAATGCCATCATTTTTGTGGTGATGGGTATTGTTTTCTCAAGCCAGACCAACCGCATTATTAACCGTACGGCAACCGGGGTATTTAACAAATAAGGAGATCAGTAACATGACACCAGGTTATATCATCAGGAAATTTTACAGGGCGTTAAGGGTGATCTACTTTAAGTCGGCCCGAAGCTATTCGCATGTGGTAACTACGTTTAAATTCTGGTTGAACAACGTTAGCTATCATAAAGATTTCACCGGTTATGGCATCCCTATCCTTGATGTTAACTTGAAAGGGAAGTTCAGCATCGGCAAAAAATTCTGGTTTAACAGCGGTAAATATCATGCCATGGGTGGCCGGCAGCAGCAATGCTATTTTGTGGTTGCAGCCGGCGGTGAGCTAAGTATTGGCGACCATGTAGGTTGCACGTCGGTAGCCTTCATTTGCCATGATAAAATTAAGATAGGCAACCATGTAAAAATAGGTATCAATACAGTGATCTATGATACCGATTTTCATTCACTGTACGCCGAAGCCCRTAATGACATTCCCGAACGCCTGGATGGATTGCGAACTAAGCCGGTAATCATTAAAGACGGGGCTTTTATAGGCGGTCATACTACTATTCTCAAGGGGGTAACCATTGGTAAAAACTCAATAGTAGGGGCAGGTTCGGTAGTTTTTCAGAGTATCCCCGACGAGCAGATCTGGGCCGGGAACCCCGCGGTTTATATACGTGATACTTATAAAATGGAGTTGGAAACATGCAGCAGGTAAATCAAACTGTATACGCCCTTTTATTTTTGGTGATGGTGCTGGCATCGTTCTTCCACATGCAGGCGCCTGTGCTTGGGCTGGCTGTGCTTATTATTTTGCCCCCTGTAAAACACCAGTTTGCAGCTATCAAAATGGCCGGGGTATTTGCTGTTTTATTTATACCTGCCATGCTGGGCTTAATTGCCGGTTATCAAAACAGCACTTACTTAATCTTTAAAGATTTTTATTATTTCTCGATACCGATATTATTCACGCTTGCAGGTATTATGCTGGCAAGGCGCATTGATGTTGAATTGTTTCTGAAAACGGTTGTGATAGCCGGTGTGCTGGTTTCTATCCTTGTTACAGGTATTTCTATATCATACATGGGGGTAGGGGCTTTAACCGATCCATATTCGGCCCATTACGCTATTGGTATTGTGGGCACGCCTGCGCCACCGATAGCATTTGCCTGTTTATTGTTTACCTGGAAGTTTGATGTCAGGCTGTTTAACCGCAATTTGTTCAGGCTGTTTTTAGGTATCAATGGCTTCGGTATTTACATGTTTGCTTCGCGTACCTATCTTATTATTACCCTGTGTTTCGTGCTACTGCTAATTGCCGACAAGATAAAGCGGGTATGGATCTTCCCGGTGATATTTTTGTTGGGGCTGTTTGTTATCGTGGTCCCTTTTATTACAGTAAGTTTAAGTTCGGACAGTACATTCCTAAACAAGATCATGGGCTCATTTAATGAGGTGAGCGTGGGTAATTTCAATACCGAACAGGATATCAATCTTCGTTACCGTGGCTATGAATCATTCATGGCTTTTAAAGGCTATCTAGACGGTGGCTTGCGCGATTGGGTATTTGGTGGCCTGGGCAAGCTTATCGATTTAAAAACATTCGTACACCTTGGCGAGGACGCCGATTTTCAATATATCCCGGTTTTGCATAATGGTTGGCTTTATATCCTGGTAAAAACGGGAGCTGTTGGCGTATTGGTTTATCTGAGCATTTTTTTCGGCCTAATCGTAACCAAATGGCGCTCATATGCCGATGTGCAGGGCAAGCCAGTCATTCGCATTTTTTCGGCCTTTATTATTGGTTGCGTACTGAGTTTGCTGCTTACCAATTATATCGTAACTGCCTTTTTTAATATGGAAATGAGCATAGTTATGGTATTACTTGGTTACAGCTACCTGAACGTACATGTGCTGATGCACAAATTAAAGATCAGGCAGCAGGTTGCAGAATTTCAATTGGCAGGTTTAAATATTTAATAAAGATAGGATATGGAGCAAATTTACAAACCGCAAAAAGTAACCATCATCACGGTTGTTTATAACGCTGTAAATACCATTGAAGGTACCATACAAAGCGTTATCAATCAAACTTACAGGAACTTAGAATATATCATTGTTGATGGTGGTTCCACGGATGGTACGCTGCAGATCATCGAAAAATATCGCAGCCGGATACACCGCTTTATAAGTGAGACTGATAAGGGCATTGGCGATGGATTTAACAAGGGGATCTCGATGGCCGGTGGCGAGTGGATAGGCATGATCAATGCCGACGACTGGTACGCTGAGGATGCCGTGGAGAATATGATGCTCAATATATCAAAGGATGATTTTGTGTGCTGCGGTAATATCAGGCTCATAGGCGGCAATGGCACCGAGCGTGACAAAAAGAGCAAGGTTGGCTGGCTTAATTTCGGGATGTACATTATGCATCCAAGCTGTTTTGTACGGAGGAGTGTGTATCTCAACGTGGGGAACTATGATATCGGGCTAAGTATAGCAATGGACTTTGATATGTTTTTACGGATTAAAAGATTTGGGTACAGCATAAAATATATCAACAAAGTAATTGCCTACATGCGTACCGATGGCGTGAGTAACGATACAGCTAAAATGCACCGTGAAGAGCTAAAGGTAATGCGCAGGCACCTTCGCGGGTTTGATTATCTGTTATCGTACCTGTTTAATTATCTGAACCGGTTACGCTGGCGTTTTTTCTATAAAGATCCGTTCAGGAAACCAATGACTTTACAAGCATAGCACATGAATAAAAATATACTTATATCGGCTTATGCAATATCGCCCAGTAAAGGTTCAGAATATGGCGCGGCCTGGAATACGGTCATGAACCTTTCTACGCGGCACAAATTATGGGTGCTTTACGGCATGTCTGACGATCATATGGGCGACACGCAAACCATGCGCAGGTATTTGTCAGAAAATGAAGTTACCAATGTAAGTTTCATTGAAGTACAGCCTGGTTTTTTTGCCCGGACCATTAACCTGCTTAATAAAGCGGGCCTGGGTTGGTTCTTTTACTTCGCCTATTATTTATGGCAGAAGGAGGCATACAAGGCTGCTCAAAAACTATTAGAAACTGTTGATATTGATGTGGTACATCAGCTTGGCCCTATAGGCTACCGCGAACCTGGTTTTTTATACAAATTGGGTAAACCGACAGTATGGGGGCCAATAGGAGGGATGATGGTTATTGATGAACGCTTAATGCGGAATAAACCATTGGTCACACGGGTTAAATTCACGCTTAAAAATATCATTAACAGGGTACAACTCGGCTACTCGGCACGCATAAAGAAAGCTTTTGAACAAGCCGATGTACTGATCTCGGCAACTAAAACCGGGCAGCAAACTATCTCAAACAGGTTTGGCCGTGATAGTTATTACCTGTCTGAACAGGGTATTATCGGCGAAATATCATTGAACGAAACAAAGTTTGAAAGTCATATAGTGAAATTGGTATGGTGCGGTACCCATATTGAGCGGAAAAACCTCCAGCTATGTCTTGATGCTTTGGCTCATGTAGAAAATGAAAACTGGCAGCTTGACGTGCTGGGAACAGGACCGCTTACCGGCAAATTGAAGCAATACGCCGCCCAATTGGGTTTACAGGATAAAATTATATGGCATGGGCACCTAAACCGTACCGAAGCCATGAGTATGATGGCAGCATCTCATCTGCACATCATTACAAGCATAGCGGAGGATAACCCTGCCGTGGTTTTTGAAGCCATGAGCTGCGGTGTTCCTTCGCTTACTATTGATCATCATGGTATGGGCGATGTAATATGCAGTAAATGTGGTATTAAAGTACAGGTTGATGAATACCCGGCAATGGTGAAAAGCATAGCTGCAAGCCTGAGCGAGTTGCTTGTAAAGCCCCAATTGTTAAAAGCTCTGGCGCAAACCACAATTGCCTATGCCGCCGCTTTTAAGTGGGATAAACGGTTGGATACACTGGATGATATTTATACAAAAGCCATGAGGTTGCACGAGYAGAGTGCCGCTTACCTGGTAGCAAATGAAAACTTAATTGTTTTATAATATGAGTAACCGGGACTTGAAAATACGGGTTGGAATAGATGCAAAGTGGTATTTTGACGGTCCGCCGAGCGGCCACATGGTGGTTAAAAACCTGGTAGATGAAATTATTCGCGCCGATGATGACCGTTTTGAACTATGCCTTTTCCTGGTTAGTAAAAACAAGGCCAGGGCCCAGGCCTATTTTCCGACACATGTAAAACTCATCTTTTTGCCGGGTATCCCCAATTTGTTATCAAACCTGTTTCTTGTTCCGTTAATGACCTGGTTGTATAATATTGAAGTAGTACTGTTTCAGAATTTTGGCAGTGCATGGCCAACCGGAGCTTTAAAAATAGCTTATATACATGACGTGCTATTTCTTGATTATCCGCAATATTATACCAAAACGGAGGTATCATACTTTAAACAGATGATCCGTTTTGCGGCTAAGGCCGATCAGATCATTACCATATCCAATTGCGAAAAAGAACGTATGCTGAAGCATGGTGTAAATGCCCCACTGGGGATCAATGTAGTTTATCACGGAATTAACAAAGCTTTTAAATCGCTTCATGCTTATAACGAAAATGATATTACAGCCCTTGAAGCGAAATACAATCTGCCAAAAACTTATCTGCTTTATGTTGGGAGGATAAATATTCGTAAAAACCTTACCGGCCTGGTTAGGGCGTTGAACCAGTTGAGAAATTTTGATCTGAAGCTGGTTATAGCCGGAGAACGCGGTAGTTATCCTGAACTTGATGAATACATAACCTCAAAACAGCTTGGGGAATGTATCATTTTTACCGGGCATGTACCGGAGGCCGATCTGCATTTACTTTATGCGCGGGCCAAGGTTTTTTGCTTCCCGTCATACGCAGAGGGTTTTGGTTTGCCCCCGCTTGAGGCCATGCAATGCGGCGTTCCGGTGGTGGTTTCAGACAGAACGGCTATGCCCGAAGTTTGCGGAAATGCAGCACTTTATGCCAATCCTGATGATGAAAGTGAAATTGCTCTTGAAATTGAATTGCTTTTAACCAACCCGGTTTTGTACGATGAAAAAGTAAACCAGGGCATTGCCCAGGCACGAAAATTTTCATGGACAAAAGCCGCAAACGAAATATTAACCTTAATTACTGAGGCTTATGCTGGTAGAGAAAATTATTCGGAAGCTCAAGCGCAACCCCGATTATAAATGGGAAAGCAAGTATACCTTCAGAGACATGGGGGTAATATTATCGGGCAGGTTTGGCCAGATAATGCGGGGCGGATATACCCGCCTGTTTTTAAAACATGTTGAAGGCCTGCTTTTTATAGGTCGGAATGTTAAAATAAGGCATGCTTACCTTTTTTCGGCCGGTAAAAACCTGATCATCGAGGATAATGTATTCATCAATGCGCTTTCATATGATGGCATAATGGTAAAAGATAATGTATCCATCGCCCGCAATTGTACCCTGGTAGGCACCGGAATTATATCGCAAAAAGGTAAAGGCATAAGTATAGGTAATAACACGGGTATCAATGCCGGCGCTTACCTCGGCGGACAAGGCGGTATCGAAATTGGGGATAATGTGATCATTGGTCCGGGGGTACAGGTGTTTTCTGAAAATCATAATTTCTCGGATCTTAACTTAAATATTAAAGATCAGGGAGTATCACGTGATGGGGTGATCATCAAAAACGATTGCTGGATAGGGGCCGGGGCTATCATTTTAGCCGGGGTGACTATAGGTAACGGCTGTGTGATCGCTGCCGGGAGCGTGGTAACCCGGTCGGTTGATAATGATTCGGTAGTGGCCGGTGTGCCGGGAAAAGTTTTGAAAAACCGTAAGGTGATCAGTGTAGGTAAGGTGGCTTAGAACTATAAAAGAATTTCGATTCAAGATGAATATAACCGAACAAAATATAATGCATGTATCAACAGACGAAGCGCCGGCTGTTGTGGCAACGCCGTTTGAAAAATTAAAAGGTTCTTTTATTTATATGATCTGTGGTGTGATCGGTTACCTGCCTTTTCATACCCTACGGATCTTTTGTCTGCGTATTCTGAAAGCAAAAGTGGGTCAGCGTACCGGTATTTATAGAGGATTTGAAATTAGGCGGCCACGGCTTTTAACCATCGGGAATAGTTCGGTTATTGGTCACGGGGCATTGCTCGATGCCCGTTGCGGTTTAACCATCGGTGATAATGTTAACCTAAGCAACGAGGTGATGATCTGGACTTTACATCATGATTATAACGATAGTAATTTTGCGCAAACCGGTGCCCCGGTTACTATTGGAAACTATGCCTGGATCTGCTCGCGGGCAATAATTTTACCGGGTGTTACTATTGGCGAAGGAGCGGTAGTCGCTGCCGGCGCTGTAGTTACCCGGGATGTTGCACCATATACGGTAGTAGGCGGGATCCCCGCTAAACCTATAGCTAAAAGGAACGAACAGCTGAATTATGATTTGGGCGATGCTATTTTGCCAATTATCTGATGATCAATATTTCCAGGTAATATTTTCTTTGAGCACCCGCATCGGGTTACCGCCAAAAATACTTTTCTCTCCAACCAGTTTTTTAGTAACTAATGATCCGGCTGCAATGATACTTCCGTTTGGTAAGTTGGCCCCCTTTAAAATAGTACAGCGGCAGCCCACCCAAACATTATCGCCTATAATAACCTCTTTGGGGTGATTAAAAACCTGCCCGTTTTCATCAAAAATATGATGGAAATCAGTATCCATTACCAGGCTTTCCCAGCTAATGCCGCTATTGTTGCCAATGGTTATTTTCTTTTCGGCTACTATGGCGCACTCGGTGCTCATGTTAAAGTTTTCGCCAAAAGTGAGCTGACCGTTTTCGCCAACATTTATTTTACAGCCGTGCATAATGAAGGCGCGGCCGTTAAAAACTACTTCTCCAAAAACCTGCCAAACACCGCGGGCCCTTTTAAAATCAGAGATCCCTACTTTACCGTAGCCAATTTGTATCAATGCAGTTTTGATAGGGCCGTTTATGGTGATCTTTCCCTTGGTTTCGTGAAGATAAATGTTGTTTGAAATTAAAACCGGCAGCTTTATGGCTGTTTTAAACGGAAAGTATTTGAAATTAAAAATAATGGTTTTCAGGTTGACACGCGAAAGCAGTTTTAGTGTTTTGCTCATTTATTAAATAAGGTTAAATGGCTGTGAACTTATTTAAATATACATACTTATTTCTCAATCTCCCGCCCCGCCCCTCTGGTTAAAAATCAGCACCCCGGAGCTTTGGTTTGCAGAGGGCTAAAGATACATAAAATGTCTGTTAAATAATAACTTTATAATAGTATTATTATGGATTTATTATTTTATTGCTGTTTGTTTTGTTCACATCTGTTCATCCCGTTCATTCCGTTCATGTACCTTTAAAAAGCATCAAAATTGCCTTTTTGTACGTAATATTAGTCATTCGTTAGTTCTTAAGCCGGACTTTAAAACGGTTATTAAAACTAATATATTAAAAACTAATATTTATATAATATCAAAATTTTGGCTTATGCGTATTGCTATTATCGGAACCAGAGGTATCCCAAATCATTACGGTGGTTTTGAACAATGTGCCGAATATTTATCGGTTGGTTTAGTAAAAAAGGGTTATGAAGTTGTGGTTTACAACTCGCATAATCATCCGTACCAGCAAAAGGAATGGAATGGCGTTGAGATACGGCATTGTTATGATCCCGAATGTAAGCTGGGTACCATAGGTCAGTTTTTTTACGATCTTAATTGTATCAGGGATCTGCGGAAAAGCAATTTTGATATTATACTCCAGTTAGGCTATACCAGCAGCTCGGTTTGGTCATGGCTTTTCCCGCGCAATTCGGTAGTAACCACCAATATGGATGGGTTGGAATGGAAACGGGCTAAATATTCAAAGCCGGTACAGCGCTTTTTGCACTTTGCCGAAAAACTTGCCGTGAAGCACAGTGATCACCTCATAGCCGATTCGCCCGAGATACAGCGTTATCTGGCGAATAAGTATAAAAAGGAAGCAACTTTTATCCCCTACGGTGCCGGGGTGTTTGAAAACCCAAGCCCGGAAATACTGGAGGATTATGATATTAAGGTTCATGGGTATGATATGCTGATAGCAAGGATGGAACCCGAAAACAGCATTGAAACTATACTTGACGGCGTGGTAAGGGCCGATAGGGACAGGCCATTCCTGGTGGTTGGTAATACAGCCAATGATTTTGGCGAATATCTGAAACTGAAATTTGCACCCCTTAATAAAATAAGGTTTGTAGGTGGTGTTTATGATATGGGTAAGCTTAATAACCTGCGCTACTATTCTAACCTGTATTTCCACGGGCATACAGTTGGCGGTACAAATCCTTCTTTACTTGAGGCGATGGCTTCAAATGGTCTTGTTTGTTCGCACGATAATAAATTTAACCGCGCGGTGCTGGGTGACGATGCCTTTTACTTTAGTACAGCTATGGATGTAGCCGAACATCTAAGGGCTGTAAATAAGAACGATAAGGCATATGAGCACTTTTTGGTCAATAATACGGATAAGATCAAAACGGTTTATACCTGCGAAAATATCGTGAACTCTTATGCCAGCCATTTCGAAAGTATAAAACTGGACGCTGTAAAAACACAACCGGTACTACCAGGAAAAATGGAAGTTGCACTATTTCTGGAGAACGCTTAAACAACAACCCAATTTTATTCCCCCAATAAAAAAATGATCAACTGTAATTTCCCCCTGCCATTTAAATTGATTTTAGTGGCGTTTTTGATGCTGAGTTTTTTCAGCTCATGTTCTTATAAACAAAATCAGGCTTTCCTTGAAAAGAAGGATGCAACCTCGCCGATAGCGGGCTTCACAGGCAATGCAGAGGTATATAAAATAAGGCCACAGGATGTTTTGCAGGTGCGTAACCTGCAAAACATTAAATACATAGTTGATGACATCCCGACGGGGGCCGGAGCGGCTCCTTCATCATCAGGTGGCGGTGCTGCTGCTGTGGGGCAAAGTTATGAAGTGGCCGAAGATGGTACCGTTGCACTGCCGGTGATTGGCCGGGTAAAGGTTGATGGTTTATCAAGATTGGAAGCGGCCAATAAAATTCAGGACCTGTACGGCAAAAATCTTATCAAAAATCCCATTATTGATGTAAAGATCATTAACCTTAAAGTTACGGTACTTGGCGAGGTCAGGCGACCGGGTAATTATCAGCTGATTAAGGATAATGCCAGTTTAATTGATATGCTTGGCGAGGCCGGCGGCATTACCGATAAAGGGAATGAGAAACGGGTTAAAATTGTACGCGGCGGAATAGTTAATCCGCAGATCATGGAGGTTGATCTGAGCGATGTAGCCTCGTTATCCAGTCCGGCCATGATGATGCAAAACAACGATGTTATATACATTGAGCAAAACAGGAAATCGCTACGTAATGAAAAACTGCAGAATTTTTCGACCTTGATACAGCCAATATTGTTGCTGCTTAACTCAGCACTTATTATAACAACGATAAAGTAGGGCTCATTCCTTAAGACGCTGTTTGAATCTAATTATTTTAAAATGTAGAGACGCATCACATGCGTCTCCCGCATGCAATCCCTGAAGTTAATGATTATGAAGCGGCTTGTCCTATGGGAGACGCATGTGATGCGTCTCTACATAAAAACTTCTCAAACAACCTTCATCAATTTTAAACATCTTCTAAAATCTTTCAACGCCCGGCAATAGCTGCCAGGCGTTTTTTGTTTGAAGTGATTGAATAACTGAACTGACAAAAAATATCGGTAGGTTAGCAATGTTTGTCTGAGGGAACATTTAAAAGTTTTTTTATTTAAAAATTTTCTTGTAAATATGCCTCACCAATCAGTAAACCGATTTACTGCCCACTTATGGTCCACGAAAAGGAATATCAAATGTGGCCTGATGCCCGGCTATTGGAGCAAATAAGGCTTGATGACCGTAAGGCGTTTGAAATTCTGTACCATAAATATTCATCGAAGTTGTTTTACGCGGCTTATAATCTTTTCAGGGATAAGGATGTTTGTGAAGACTTGGTGCAGGAATTATTTATCGACCTGTGGACAAAGCGTAATCAATTAAACATCACTTCGCTTGAAGCTTACCTTAAAGTAGCCATCAGGCACAGGGTGTTATTTTATCTGCGCACTAAAAAAGCTTCTGTAGATCTTGCTGTAATTGAAACACTGGTTGAAAAATATTCGGCTGATAGTAAGCTGTTCCAGGATGATATTGTTCATTTACTGGAAGATGGCGTGGCGCAACTCCCCGAAAAATGCAGACAGATCTTTACCCTGAGCCGTAAGGAATATCTCAGCAATAAAGAAATAGCCGCCCGGTTAAACATTTCCATCAAAACCGTCGAAAACCAGATCACTATTGCTTTACGGTATTTGCGTACCGGTTTAACAGACTACCTGCCATCTGTAGTGGCGCTGCTATTGCTGCATATGTTTGGTAAATAAACCCTCGCCAAAAAAATATTTTCAATTGCTTTGGGGGGTACCCCGGTTTATTGCATCCTGCAATTATAAACCATGGCAAAGTTCCCTTTCAGAAAAAAACAATCCGGTGCAAATGACAGGCATTTGCAGGAAGAGCTTGTAAATAAGTATTTCGACGAGCTTGATCTCAGCAGCGTACAAAACGAAGCCGGGGACGATGTGGAATTTAATGCCGACAGTGTTTACAGCGGGATCAATGCCGCTTTAGATAATGCAGAAAAGAAAAATCCAGGTAAATCAAAAAAATGGATGGTTGCTGCCTCGCTTATTGCGGGTTTATGCATTTCGGTAACAGCGGCCTATTATTACCGTTATGCCCTGCTTGATCGTTTAGATCCTATCGCCAATAAACAACTGGTTGCTGCTAACGGCCAAACTGTAAACTTCACTCTTGCCGATGGTACCAAAATATGGTTAAATGCAGGTAGTAAGCTTACCTATCCAGAAACATTCCGCGGTGAAAAACGCGAAATTAAGCTTGAAGGTGAAGCTTTTTTGGATGTGGCCCATGACCCAGCCAAAGCCTTCATCGTACACACCGGGCAGGTGAGCACACATGTATTAGGTACCAGTTTTAATATCAAAGCCTACGCTAACGAACGTTTTATTAAGGTTGATGTTTTGAGCGGCAAGGTAGGGGTGGTTACACCCGCCGGCAAGGCTAAAAGTACAACTACATTTTTAACCCCTGCTGAGGAGGTGGTGTTTAATAAAGATGGCTTATCGGTCACCAAAAATAAACAGGTTGATGTGAACGCGCTAAGCAGCTGGAAGGACGGCGAGCTGGTATTTAAAAACATGGCACTTACCGAGGTGCTCAACACCATTAACCGCCACTTCAATGTAACCGTACAGGCCGATGTTAACCTTGTGCGATGCTCCATTACGGCCAATTTTACCAATGTTTCGCTGGAAAATATCATGAAGATCATGTCAAAACTGGTAAAGGGAAAAGCTGTGCAAAAAGGTACGGTTTACCAGCTAAAAGGGCGGGGTTGTTAACATAAAAACCAATTAATAAAAGAGATATACTAATTATCAGTTAACCTAAATAACAAGCTATGACAACATAAATACATTAAAAAACCCTGCTCAAAAAGGATTTTGACAGGGTTAAACTAAAATGCCGGGTTATTAATAAGTGCAGCGTTTAGAGGTCCAATTCAGAACGAAACACTTGAATTTCAAACACTTTAATTTTCTCAAATCTATGAATATATCTCTATTTTCAAATGGAGTAATTCGTCATGTATTAATATTAATGAAAATTACCTCGCTTGCCTGCTTTGTGGTTTGCCTGATGTGCTTTACGGCCGTGGCAAACAACTCGTTTGGCCAAAAATTTCTGGAGGTATCGGTTACGCTCAAATTAAAAAATGCCAAGCTAACCGATGCGCTGGATAAGATCTCGAACGAAAAGCATATCAAATTTGCCTACGCCGACAATGTACTTAAACCAACTTATGTTGTTAGCCTTAGGGTTAAAGACAAAAGTATCAGGGAAGTACTCGACCAGGTTTTAACGCCCTTTAACCTCAGCTACAAGATCATTGACGATGTTATTGTTATTGATGAAAAGCCCGAGATAGAGAGCAGCACCGGAGGCATTCAGCAAGGTCCCAGGCAACCCATCAAAATTAAAGGTAAAGTTACCGACGAAAACAACTTAATTATACCCGGAGCAAGTGTGCGGGTTAAGGGCACTACTATAGGTACCGTAACCGATGTTAACGGAAATTACACTATTGATGCTCCCAATGCTGACGCAGTACTGGTGTTTAACTTTATTGGTTATACAGCAAAGGAGCTGCCTGTAGGTAACCAAACTACGCTGGATGTGCAATTGGTTCCCGAAAGGACATCTCTTAATGAGGTAGTAGTTATTGGGTATGGGACTCAAAGGCGTGCAAACGTTATCGGTGCGGTTGACCAGATCAGCTCGAAGGCTATCGAAACAAAGCCATCAGTCAACCTTACCCAAGCTTTGCAGGGAACATCGCCAAACCTTATTATCCAGCAAACCAGTTCGGAGCCGGGAGCTTACGCCAATATTAATATTCGTGGTATGAGCACTCTTAATGACAATAATCCACTGGTGGTTATTGATGGTATTACAGGCGGCGATATCAACTTACTTAACCCTTTGGATATCGAAAGTGTTTCGGTGCTGAAGGACGCCGGCTCGGCTGCAATCTATGGGTCTCGTTCGGCTAATGGCGTAATATTGGTTACTACCAAAAAAGGAAAAAATAACTCGCGTACAACGCTTACCTATAACGGGCAGGCTGGTATTCAATCACCACACGTTGGATACAAACCTGTGCATAGCTATGAAAACGCCATTTTGCGCAACGAGGCTGTGGTAAATGCTGGCTTGCAACCTATTTATAGTCCGCAGGATATTCGTAATTTTCAACAGCAAGGCGATCAGCAATGGTTTTTGGATGCCATTTTAAAGGATGCATGGCAGCAAAATCATAATTTGGCTTTAACCGGAGGAAACGCCAATACAACATTCCTGGTATCGGCCGGGGTTACTGATCAGCGGAGCAATCTTGTTGGCCCCAATTATGGTTTAAGGCGTTACAATTACAGGATGAACCTTACAAGTAATTATGGTAAACTTAAGTTAACAGGCATTCTTGCATACTCACGTACCGAGATCAAAGAACATTCATACAGCACAGGTACCCTTATTGTTGACGCAGGCCGTACACCAACTTATTATAAGATCAAGGATGATCAGGGCCGCTATCTTACTAATGATGTGCTTACCGAGTTTAACCCATTGGGCATACTCGAAAAAGGCGGCTACCGCTTACGCGATAATGACAACGTATTTGGTAACCTTAATGCCGAGCTTTCTATCACTAAAGATCTGAAGTTAAAAGGTGTATTTGGTGGTACATTACTATCAAACCATATGTTTGCCAGGGTTATGCAGGTTAATTTTTATCCATCAGGCACCTATGGTGCGGATAGAAATACGAACGATGAAAACAATAAAAACCTTTTTACTAATGCCCAGTTCCTGGCGCAATACACAAAAACCTTTAATAAATCGCATAATGTTGATGTGCTGATCGGTGTGGCTAATGAGTCGACCACCAATAAAGCCAACAAGCTTTATTTAAAATATACCGACCCAGAACTTGGTACCCCGGTTACCGGTACGGTAATTGACCCTGCATCATCAACTACTAACAATAATACTGTTGAAACAAGCCTTAATTCATTATTTGGCAGGGCCAATTACTCTTATCTGAATAAGATTTACGGCGAGGTTGATTTTCGCCTTGATGCCTCATCCAAATTCAATACGCAAAATCGTAACGCATTTTTTCCTTCTGTTTCGGGCGGCTACAGGCTAACCGAAGAAAGGTTTATGCAAAGTTATCATGATAAAGTTGGTGATATCAAATTGAGGGCATCATACGGTATTTTGGGCAACCAAAGCGTAGGCGATTATCAATACCTGCGCACGTATGGGCCTTACAGAAACGGCGACGGAACAATCAATCCCAATCCTTACGGGTTTAATAACTCGGGCGTTGGCGGCATAACAATTGATTTTGCCAACCCAAACCTGCGTTGGGAACGCGCGGCAACGTTTAATGCCGGCGTTGATGCCAATTTTTTTAAAAACAGCTTAAGTGTGTCTGTTGATTATTTCAACAAAACAACGCGTGATATATTGTTGCCGCCGGTTGTTCCCGGAACTTTCGGCGCCGGGCTTCCGAGTTATAACGCGGGTAAGGTTCAAAATCATGGTTGGGAGCTCACTGTTAACTATTATTTAACCACTCAAAACTTTAAGCACTCCTTTAGCTTTAATGTGGCCGATAGTAAAAACAAGGTTTTGTACCTGGAAGGTGGCGACCAGTTAAAAACTTATGATGAAATGCAGGTTATTAACCGGGTTGGTTTACCAATAGGCTCATATGTTGGCCTAAAGCGCGATGGCTATTTCCAAAACCTTAATGATATCAAAACTGGGGCTAAACCTGCCGGTTTAACCGTTTCGCCGGGTGATAACCGTTATGTGGATGTTAATGGCGATGGTGTTATTGATGACAACGATAAGTTTGTTTTGGGTAACCCGTTCCCACGCCTCACTTTTGGTTTTACTTATAATGTAAATTATAAGGGATTTGATTTTAACCTGTTTTTACAAGGTGTAGGCAAACGTGCCATGTTTGTAAGGGGAGAGCAGGTAGAGCCTTTTCACGTAAACTACTCACAGGTTATTTACCAGCATCAGCTTGATTACTGGACACCCGAAAACCCCGATGCCCGTTACCCAAGACTTGCTGCCAGCGGTAGCCAGTCAAACGAAAATAACTTTAGGCGGGGATCAGACATGTACCTGTTTGATGGTAAATACCTGCGGGTGAAAAATGTGCAGCTGGGTTATACTTTACCCACCACATGGTCGAAGAAATTGGGTTTACAAAAACTGAGGGCTTATGTATCGGGTCAAAATGTACTCACTTTTTCAGGTATGAAGTTTATCGATCCTGAATCGACCGAGTTCAACAATAACCTTAGTGCTGGTGGGGCAAACAGTGCTCGCGCTTATCCAACACCAATTTATTATGGTTTTGGCTTAGATGTAACCCTATAATACTATCCATCATGAAAAAATACTCAACACATAAAATCGCTTTTTTCATACTGCTTACTGGTTTGGTATCGGCATGTAAAAAACTTGACCTGGCTCCAGTAAACAAATTTACCGACAGCAATTTCTGGACAACAACTGAAAAGGCCGGCAGTGTACTTAATACGGCCTATACTCAAATGTATAACAACGATTATTTCTTTTACAACGAAGGAATGTCAGACAACGCTTACAACGGCAGGGGGGATAACCAGGGAGTTGCATCGTTGGCTGCCGGTACCTATGATCCGTCGCTTGGGCGTTTAAAACAGGAGTGGGGCTTTCACTACAGTGGCATAAAAACCTGTAATATCTTTTTAGAGAATGTTGACAAAGTCACTGTTATGGATGCTACTTTAAAAGCACGCATGAAAGCCGAGGCAAGGTTTATCCGTGCCTATCATTACTTTACGCTCGAAACCTGGTGGGGCGATGTGCCTTTATTTGATCACGATATCAGCATTGAAGACTCAAAAACTATTGCACGTACGCCAAAGGCGCAGGTAGTTGATTTTGTTTTAAAAGAACTTGATGCCGCTGCCGCTGATTTGCCGGTGAACACCGCTTATAAAGAAGCCGACAGGGGACGCATTACAAAAGGCGCTGCCATTGCCCTTAAAGCAAGAGTGTTATTGTATGAAGGCCGCTGGCAGGAAGTGGCCACTACATGCGAAAAGCTGATGAACGATAACAGCAACGGTACATACAGCTTGTTCGCATCATATGAAGGCTTGTTTTTGCCGCAAAACGAATATAACAGCGAGGTAATACTGGATCTGGAATATGTGCCGATTGTACGTACCTACAGTAACTTTTTTGATATGGCCCCGCTGGCAGTGGGCGCACGTTTAAATGCGCTTGCGCCAACGCAGGAACTGGTTGACAGCTACCTGATGGATAATGGCAAAAAAATATCTGATGTGGGTTCTGGTTATGATGAAAGCAACCCTTACGTACACCGCGACCCGCGACTTACCAATACTGTTGTTTACAACGGCTATCAATGGAAAAAGCCTGATAATACCACACAAGTTATTTATACCAAACCGGGCGATGACCCTGCATCTACTAAGCTCGATGAATATGCACCGGGGAAGGTAAGTTCGCCGACCGCTTATTACACGCGTAAATACTACGACCCTACATCTGCCACCAATTTTCAGTCGGGGTTAAACCTAATATTAATTCGTTATGCCGATGTGCTGCTCATGTATGCCGAGGCCAAAAATGAGCTTAATCAGCTTGATGCCGGTGTTTGGGATAAAACCGTTAAAGCATTGCGTGCACGTGCCGGTTTTACCGATGCTCCTGCCTTAAATTTCAATGCTGTTGGTCAGGCCGAACTGCGTAACATAGTACGTAACGAACGCCGGGTGGAATTTGCTATGGAAGGCCTTCGGATCTTTGATATCCGCCGCTGGCGTACTGCGGAAACCGTACTTAGTGGTTGGGCACATGGTGCCAAATATGGCCCCGCATCTGTTGATAATGGTTACATCAGGGCTAACCTGCGCACTTTTGATAAGGGTAAAAACTACCTGTGGCCAATTCCGCGCGATGAGCGTGCCGTTGACCCTAACCTAACTCAAAACCCGGGCTGGTAAATCAATAATTATTTATAAAAAAGACATTATAATCAATTACGATCATGAAAAATATTACATACTGCCTTATGGCAGGCATCATAACCATTTTAATGGTAACAGGCTGTAAAAAGGATAAAACCTTACAGCATACCCAGGTATCGGCAGTAAACAACCTGTTTGCTCCTGCAAATAATAAATTTATCCAGCTGGAGCCGGTAACCGGTTCGGCCACTTTCGAATGGGCCGAAGCCCATGCCGAAGACAATGGCCTGGTATTGTATGAAGTAGCTTTTGATAAAGAGGGCGGTGATTTCTCAAAACCTGTTTACACTATTCCTTCGGATGCTAACGGACTTTACAACAAACTCACCATCTCTTATAAAGACCTGAATAAAGTGGCCGATCTGGCCGGGATCCAGCCGCAGGCTACCGGTAAATTGAAATGGACAGTAATGTCATCAAAAGGCATCAATGTGGTTAAGGCAACTGCTTCAAGCATTATTGAGGTTCAGCGTGCTGCGGGCTTCACCGATATTCCTGCCGATCTGTACCTAACCGGCTCAGCTACCGAAGGTGGAGAAGACTTAAGTAAAGCGGTACATTTTAAACAAACAGCAACAGGTGTTTTTGAAGCCTGGACATCAATTAAAGCGGGTACCTATCACTTTGCCGAACGTAACGCAGGCACACCTGCCACTTATTCAATAGATGGCATCAAACTGCTGAAAGATGGGGCTACCACCGTAACCGGGGCTACTAAGGTTGAGCGTATTGTAGTCGATTTTACTTCGGCATCAGCTACTATAACCGAAGTAACCGAGGTTGGGTTGTGGTTTGCAGCTGATAACAAAGTTTGGTTTCCAATCCCTTACAAAGCTGGTGGTAAATGGGAAATTGATAATGCTTCTATCGTGTTTCACCAGGAATCGTGGGGCAGGGATGAGCGTTATAAATTCCGCTTTGCCTTCAAAGATGCAGCCGGTAATGCCTCCGTTCAGTTTTATGGCAGCAAAAACTCAGATAACAGTCGCCCGGATGCCAATACGGCCAAATCATTTTGGTATATGGTGCCTGTGAACGATTCGCAGTATGATTTCTCCTTTAAGTTTACCGGAGCAGCCGACAATCATAACGCTGATATCGTAGTTGATTTTAGTGCTGATGCAGCTGCATATACCCATGTAGTTACTGTTAAATAATACTAACCGCAGCCTGCCGCTATGCTGTTAAAAGTATAGCGGCGGGTTGATGATAAAAGATATTTATGAAAAATAAGCTATTCAATAACATAACCCTTGCCACCCTTGTGGGTGGTATGGCCATGAGTTTTTCGTCGTGCCTAAAGGACAAACCTTTCCCGCTGTATGGCAATAAAGCTTCAGTAAAGGTGGAATTTAAGTATGCCGAAACCGCAGATTCATTACAGGAAAAAACATATACTACCTTCATATCGGCAAACGGCAATTATGTTGTACAAAATAATGCCGGCAGCACCCAGTTTAACTACTGGCCTAACGCTCATACGCTGGATATTTTTACCGATGCTTACCTGCGCACCAATAACGATATCTACAAGCAAAGAATGAGCTCGCTTTTAGCCGGGATAAAAACCACTAATGGCGGTCTTTCAAATAATTTTTATGATGATATGGAATGGCTGGACCTTGCAAGCCTGCGCGCTTATAGCGCCACAAAAGATGCCACTTATCTTACAGCTGCCCATACGCTTTGGACAGATATCCAAACCGGCGAAAACAGTAACCAAGGTGGCGGTATAGCCTGGCGCAAGAATCAGTTGGATTATAAAAATACACCTGCAAATGCACCTGCTATTATTTTTGCCGCCCGCTTATATGCCCTGGAAAAAAATGAGGCCGACCTTGCAACAGCAAAACGCTTGTACACCTGGCTCAAGAAAACCCTGCTTGATCCTTCTGGCATCATTTGGGATGGTATAAATGCCAATGGCGACGGGCAAATCAGCAAGTGGAAGTTTACTTATAACCAGGGTGTGTTTATTGGTGCAGCACTGGAACTTTATCATGTTACCAAAGATGCTGCCTATCTTACCGATGCTGTAAACTCTGCCAACGCAACTATCAATGATACAGAGATCTCGCCGGGTGGTATCCTGAAATCGGAAGGGCAAGGTGATGGTGGATTATTTAAGGGCATCCTGATCCGGTACCTTACACTACTGGCCCTTGATCCCGATGTATCAGAAACAGACAGAGCTAAATTTATCAGCTTCCTGAAGTTTAACTCAGAAACCTTGTACACCGCCGGCATCGAGCGTCCGTCACTAATGATCAGTCCGGATTGGAAAAAACAACCATCAGGTACTACCGATCTTACAACGCAGCTAAGCGGTGTAATGATGGTTGAAGCCGCCGCTACCTTGAAGAAGGCAGGGAAGTTGTAAGGAGAAATAAACTATATCGTCATGCCGAACTTGTTTCGGCACCCCACGAGAAAGGTAGACGATTTGCTGAGCATGTGGCTTAGCGAGTGAGGTGTTGAAACAAGTTCAACATGACGATAAATTAATTGTGTCATGCCGAACTTGTTTTGGCACCCCACAAGAAAGGTGGGCGATTTGCTTAGCATGTGGCTTAGCAAGTGAGATGTTGAAACAAGTTCCAACATGACGGCAAATTAATTGTGTCATGCCGAACTTGTTTCGGCACCCCACTCGCTGAGTCTGCAGCATGTAAAGCAATGAAGTTTTGTTTTGAGTAAGGAATGTCTTAATTTGGCATAACTAACCCAATCACAATGCCTGATAAACAAGGTCATGTTTACATTATGACCAATGCCTATCGTACTACATTTTATATAGGTGTCACAAGCGATCTTCGTGCAAGAGTTTGGCAGCATATTAATGGAGAAGGTTCATTATTTGTAAAGAAGTATCGCTTATATGATCTGGTTTATTATGAACACTTTCATAGAATAACCGATGCTATTGATAGAGAAAAGCAATTAAAGAATTGGCATAAGGATTGGAAGATCAATCTGATCAAATCTATTAATCCAACGATTAAGGATTTAAAGGACGATTTGGAATTGGGTTGATATTATCCGGTTGCTTGGCTCACGTGTTTCTTATCACGTGGGGTGCCGAAACAAGTTCTGCATGACGATTGGGATGGGAATACCACCCTACCCAAACAAAATTAAGATGAAACTATTGTCATCCCGAATTTGGTTCGGGATCCCACGAGATAGGTTGCAGATATGCTTAGCTCACGTACTTCTTAGCATATGGGGTGCCGAAACAAATTCGGCATGACGGGTGGATGGGGATCTCACCCTCTACCCAAACAAATTATTCGTAAACTCCAGCTTTATCCTTGTTTGAAAATTATCTATCGTTTTAAAGATCTCTTTCAACGCCACTTTTTCAATTTTGGTGAGTTTATCGGGGTCGATATAGTTATCGGGTTCGGTGCGGTCCTGGATAATTTGGGAGGCCTGGTTACGGAGGCGCAGACTCATTAAAAAATAGTACGACTGGATCAGTTCGTGGACTTCCTTTTCGTTGAAAACGTCTTTTTCCTTTAATGCTTTCAATCGCTCGCCGGTATTAACCTCAAAAATACGATGACGCAGTGCATACATGCGCACCAGATCTACGATTGGGGTCATTGATTTTTTGATATCGAAAACCTCCTGGCTGCCTTTGGTGAATGTTTTGATGTTTTTGAAAAAGGTGAGCGGTGGCTCGTATTGCAGCGCGTTTTTAGCCATGTGGAAAAAGATCTTACCCAATGGCTTCTGCAGTTCTTCGTCTAAAAACTCTTGCAGTTCGTCCATAATGCCGGCTTCACCATAAAGGTAGCGGCAATCAAAAAAGGTAGAGAACTGGATCACTGTTTCGGGAACAGCTTCCGTCATCCAGCTTTCGTAGTTACGTTTCCAGTGGGAAAGGGAGTGTGTCCATTTGGGGTTTTGAGCCATGTAGCCGCCGGTACAAAAGCTAAAGCCAATGTGGTCCAGCTTTTCAGATACCTGCTGTGCAAAGCTCAGGAAATATTCGCGCACCAGTTCGCGGTGTTCGTTAGCTTTGTCTTCGTAAATAATGGCGTTATCCTGGTCGGTTTTAAAAGTTTGTTCTTTACGGCCTTCGCTGCCAAGTACCATAAAAACAAATTTGGCAGGCGGCTGCCCCATCACTTCAATAACGCTTTCAATTACTTTTATGGCAATAGTGTCGGCAATAGTGGTGATCACCTGGTTCACGATTTCGGCGTTTACACCGCGACCAAGTAATTGCGTAACCATTTGAGGCACCGACTCCCATTTGCGTTTAAGCTCCTGTACGGAAATTGCCTGCTTAACCGACTGGATAAATACCAGCGGCGATTGCGCCTGCTCGGCCAGGAGTTTGTTCCTGCTGATGCTGCCTACAAATTCATCACCGTTTTTAATGAGCAGGTACCGTGTTTTGGTTCGGAACATCATCAAAATAGCCTCATATACATAGGCATTGGTACTGATGCAAACGATGGGGTTGCCCATTACGTTACCAACTGGTTGAGCGGTGTCGGCTTGTTTGGCAACCACGTTGTCGCGAAGCGTAATGTCGGTTACATAGCCTACAATTTTGGCATGTTCATCCCTGATAAAAATGCAGCTTACCTTATGTTTCGCCATTAACCGGGCAGTTTCATAAACAGGGGTGCTTTGCGGACAGGATACTATTTCGCGGTATTCGATGGTTTCAATTTTGCGCGAGTACAATTGCTCGGACGCTATATAGCTTTCCTCAAAAGTTGCCGGGCGCTTATAGAAATGTGCAAACTCATCATTGAGCATGCGTTTGCCAAAATCGGAGGTAAAGTATTGAAAAAACTCTTCGTAGGTTTTGCAAAGCGAACGGAAATCTTTACGGTGCAGAAAGAAAACGGTAGTACCCTTTTTTGCGATCACCGTGCGGATGGATTGCTTGCGGTTAAGCAATACCGAAATGCCACCATAACAATAACCCGAATGATGATGCTCCAATAGCCTCTTGTTTTGCTGGCTATCGTAAAAAAAAGATTCGTATTCGCCCTCGGCAACGATATCCACACCGCGCATTTTGGTTACTTCCTGCTGGTAGATGACCGTATCCTTACTATAGCGGATCTCCTGCAGCTGATCTGCAATCTCTTCCAGTACCTCCGCAGGCAATAAATTAAAGGGAGATACTTTACTTAAAAATTCAAGACGTTGAACCATATAACCAAAAAGCTATGATGATGATCAATATTAAAACAATGGCTGCAGGTAAAAGGTATTTTTTTTCAGATCGGATCTTTTGCAGGTAAACTTCCTGGTGCTGTACACTATCGTCGGTAATGTCGCCGCGTTTCAGCATCTCAAAAAAACATTCGGCGGTAGCCTCGGCATCTTCAAGGGCGTTGTGCTGCCTGTCTAATGTTTTGTTAAACAGTACCTCGTACAACTGGTTTAACCTTAAATATTTAACCTGTGGGTTTTGTACCCATTTGGTGGTCGCCAGCATGGTACAAAACGTTTTTAAATTTTGAAGCGGGTTGGCGATGCCTGTGCGGTAAAACTCAACACCGGCAACATTCAGGTCGAGCTCAATAAAATGACCTATTACCAGCGGTTGGTATTCAACCAGATCATTGGCAAGCATGGTCATTACCTCTTTACGCCATTCGCCATGCTCAACCAGGTATTCTTGCGTAAGGCCGTGAACTGCACGTGCTTTTTCACTTATAGTAAAGTCATTATCCTTAATGTAATGATCTTCACGCTTCAGCTCCTGCATATCGCTGGTATAAACAATCCATGACACTTGCAGCGCATAAGGCCAGTTGTCGTTATCGCAATAGGGAAGGTCCCACTTTTTGGGCAGGCCGGAGGTTTCGGTATCTATGAATAAAAGGTAATCTTGCACATGCTAAATTTAGGAATTTATTTGAATGATGGTAACAGTGTGAATTGCCTTTAAAATCATTGATTGGTCGAAAGTCATTAAGAAATTAAAATCAGATCATTAATTTAAAATCCCATGGAAAAAAAACGGCCGCTGATCTAAAAGCAGATTCAATGCTTGGCTTAAATTCGCATATTCGTAATATACAATTACAGGAAAACATGATGACGAATAAGAAGATCAAATTTATTAAGGCTTTGATAATATATTTAACTTTTATTGGATTGGTGACCCTTTTCGGTTTAATTACAAAAATCAGCGAAATAATAGGAAATTTCAATATCTTCTTTATCACTGTTTTGTTGATTAATCTATTTATCGTACTGATTAACTTATTCTTTTTGTTCAAGAAAGGATCCGAAAATGGCTATGAATTGATTTTACTTGCGAACGCAATATATAGTTTAATTTCTGGCCTTGAGTTTCGTGGGAGAGGAGTTATCATTAGCAATAATTTAGGCCCTGATATATCAGTTTATTTTAAAAAGAATTGGGGAGGGCTTGATTACGGTTTCCATTATGATGTTTTTAATGTAGTTATTAAACTGTTTTTCTATGACAATACTAAATATCCTCAATTGTCTTTTCAGGTAAATTTGATCATGTTGATGATAAGTGTGTTCCTTTTTTTTAGTTGTAAAACAATAAAAAAGTCTTTATATACAGAGCGTTAACTGCAGCAGGCGTGAAAATATTGCGTCGGCAGTCGGAAATGTATAAGTTGCCACTGTTACAGGTCGAAGTTTAGCGATAGCGTAACTTCGTCCTAAAATGGCTTAAGCTTTCAGCTTGAGTTAAACAATCCTTGTTTGGATAGCAGATAAAATAACGGGGGCGTTTTACCAAAACCGGGGAAGCAGAATGCTTACCCGGTTTTGGGTCCAAGTTACGCCGTAGCTAAACTTGAACCAGATTATGGAGCTGTCAATGTTTTCTTAACCACCGTATGCACACTAAAGTATCCCAGCGCACCACCTTTAATATTGGTTAAGGGATTGGCTGGGGCAGCATTGTTGCCATCGCCATTGGCGCTGTTGCTGAGACTGTAAAAGTATTTGTAAACGGCCTGATCGATGCTCATCATTTCGATGGTTACCTGGTTGCCCGGGCGGATGTCCCTTGCTGGGTTATCATTGTCATTGCTGAACCTAAGGTTGTTGTTCACTTCCTGCCCGTTGGTAAATTCGTCATCTTCCAGCATAATTGTTTCCTCTTTGCGGCCGTTTACGTACTGTACAAAGCGGTAATAGTTTTTGGTAGCTATAGGGTCTTGATATCGCACGGTAACATATTTGCGCGGAGTACCGTCTTTATTGTTTATAAGTTCGTCTTTAACCAAGTAAATACTATCTAAAGGAACCGCAGGCAGCATGGTACAACTTGATGTAAATGATTTACCATCGATGCTCACACTAAGTTGATAAGTATGACCCGGAGTACCTGTCAAAGTGCTGTTTTGGTAAATGCCGGTGCTTGTAGCAGTAAGCGGATAAACATGGTTATTATCATCGGCAATGGTGACAGTTGCTCCGCTTATACCGTTAAAGTCATTATTATCAGTAAAGTTTTTGGTTTTGCTAAGCAATACTTTACAACCGCCGGCTTCATTGGTCAATACACCTTCAACTACATATTGCGGCGTGGTGTCTTTTAGTTTCAGGTCGATGGCCTTTTCGCAGGAGCTTAGGGCTGCTGCAAAAAGCATGATGGTTATATATTTTATAGTGTTTTTCATCGGCTTAAAATTTAAAGTTATAGGTAACCGAAGGTACAAAGGTGAATAAAGTGGTACGCACGGCTTCGGTACGGCTTGCATCGGTCTTGTTATCGCGGAAAAATATGCGGTAAGCGTTAGGGTTGCCATAAGCATTATACAAACTGAAGGTTAAATCAGACTGAAACTTCGCCGTTTTTTTCAGCTGATGGGTAGCACCCAAGTCAAGGCGGTGGTAAGCCGGCATCCTGTCGGCATTTCTGTTGGTGTAATAGTAGTAGTTTACGCCGTCAACCTGGTATTTACCGCTCGGGAAGGTCACGGCATCGCCGGTATAGTAAACAAAGTTGGCCGAGAATGTCCATTTCTCACTGGCTTTGTACATGGCCACAATGGCTATGTCATGCGTGCGGTCCTGTCTGGCATTGTACCATTGGTTATTGTTGATGCCATCAATCATCCTTTCAGATTTTGACAGCGTATAGCTGATCCAGCCGGTAAGCCTGCCAGTTTTCTTTTTTAGCAAAAACTCGGCACCATAGGCGCGGCCCTTGCCGTAAAGCAATTGTGTTTCTATAGGCTGGTTAGTAAACACGTTGGCACCGTTGCGGTAATCTATCTGGTTTTGCAGCTTCTTGTAATAGCTTTCAACCGTAAATTCATAGTTGTGTTCGTTGAAATCTTTGTAGTATCCAACAGAGAATTGGTCGGCAATTTCTGGCTTGATGAGGTTTGTACTGGCTACCCATTTATCCGTTGGCGAACCCGAATTTGAGTTGGAGATCAAATGCAGGTTTTGCGCGTTCCGGGCATATGATGCTTTGATAGAGCTTACATCATTTAACTGGAAAGCTGCCGCAATACGGGGCTCCAGGTTAACATAGGTTTTAACCTCCTGCCCGGAGGTGTAATGTTTTGAGCCGATGATATTGCCATCGGCATCGATATCATAATAATCGCCCGATCCAAATATGGTGAAGGCCGACAGGCGTACACCATAAGTTAAGGTAAAGCGATCTGTTGCTTTCCAGGTGTTGGTAACATAGGCCGCGTTTTCAAGGGCGTACCTGTTTTGCAGGCTTTGCGATATAATGCCCGAGTTGCCCGTGGCCGAAATTTCGCCCGGTTTAATGGTATGGTAAATGCTGTTCACGCCAAAGCTTATGGTGTTTTTTTGGCCGGCGTACCATTGCATGTCCTCTTTAAAATTAAAATCGCGGATCTGCGAATAAATGTTGAACTCGTTTACATCCTGCTTGATGTTGAGCTTGTAATCGTAATTGCTGTAAATGAGCGAGGTATTAGAAAATAGCTGACTGTTAAAAATGTGGTTCCAGCGCAGGGTAGCCGTGGTATTTCCCCAGTTGATACCGGCTATATCGGCGGCGCTGAGTACATCTTTACCAAAATATCCCGAAATAAATAAACGGTCTTTATCGCCCAAAACATAATTGGCCTTGGCATTAACATCATAAAAATAAAGCTGGCTGTTTTTGGCTACGCTATCTTTAGATAGTTTTAAAAACGCATCGGCATAAGTTCTTCGTGCCGAGATCAGGAAGGATGATTTACCTTTTTGAATAGGCCCCTCGGCATTGATCCTTGCTGCTATGAGGCCAATGCCGCCGCTTACACCAAACTTTTGGTTGTTGCCATCATTCATTTTAATATCCAATACTGATGACAGCCTTCCGCCATATTGCGCGGGCATGTCGCCTTTGTAAATATTGATGTTTTTGATGGCATCCGAATTAAAGGTAGAGAAGAAACCAAGCAAATGCGATGCATTGTATACCGGTGCTTCATCAAGCAGGATCAGATTTTGATCAGTTGCTCCTCCGCGCACAAAAAAGCCGCCGCTGCCTTCCCCGGCCGATTTGATGCCCGGCAGCAATTGGATGGTTTTGATCACATCACGCTCGCCAAGCAATACGGGAATATTTTTAGTTTCCTGAATACTGAGATGTTCAACACCCATCTGTGGGCTGGCCAGGTCGCGGGCACCGGCGGGAGCTGCTTTAACGGTTACTTCCTGCAGTTGCTGGGCGTTGTCATCCAGTTCGATATTTAAACGATGGTTACTGGTTAATGATACGGACACTACAGCAGATTGTTGACCCATGGCGCTTACCGAAAGCTCATAATTGCCGGCAGGCAAAGTGAGCGAGTAAAAGCCATATTCGTTACTTGATGTACCTGCATTTGCATTGGCTACCCGGATGCTTGCGCCAATGATGGTTTCGCCGGTTTGTTTGGCTTTAATGGTGCCGCTTACGGTGTATTTTCCGTCTGCCGGGGCGGTCACCTGCTTTTTTATTTTTGAGGCATCATATTTAATTAATATGTCCTGTTCAAGCACTGTAAAGCTGAAAGGATGAGAAGTAAGAGCCGTGCGTAATACATCGCCTAAACGCTGATTTTGGGCATTCACGCTGATCTGTACTGTGCTTTTGGCAACGGTTTCGTTGTAAGTGAATCGTACACCGCTTGCGGCTGTTATTTTATCCAAAGCCTGCTTAAGGGGCTCATTGTTCAGGTTGATAGAAACTGTTTTATCAAGAGGGCTTTGTGCGTATGCATTACTTTGTGCCAGGATCAGGAAAAATAACATGCAGAGTGCCGTTCGGAAGGGTATTCGCGTTATTTCGCAAATCAGCATGGAGGGCCATGCCGGTCTGTTGGTTTTCATAGTTGCTTTAAATTGTTGGTGTTTGTTTATCCCTTTAGGAGATGATGTTTTAAAAATGAAAAGGTTAATTGTTGGGTGGTAAAAGTTGCAGGTAATAACCACTATCATGCTTGCCCCAGCGAAGGTCCATCACAGCGCAAAGTTTATCGAATGTTTTGTTGAGGGGTTCGTTAGTGTTGATATGGCCGTAAAAACCTTTTTTGCTGACGTCAGGAGTAAGGACTATACGAACTCCGTACTGAAGTGAAAGGTCGTCAGTAACAGCCTGTAGCGATGCTCCATCATAACTGAACAAGCCGGTACGTTGTGAAAGGAATTTTGAAGCGTTGGGATATTCCTGTTTCACTAATGACCTGTCGGTTTTGTTATATACGGCCCTTTGGTTAAGTACCATAATGGCTAGTTTGCTTTTTGGCAGATTATGCTCCTGTACAGCCACTTTCCCGCTGATTACTGTTACCTCAGATATGATCTGATCGGGGTAGGCTTTAATGTTAAAGCTGGTACCCAGTACAACAGTTTTAAGCTGGCCCGATTGGATCACGAAGGGATGGTCCTCGTCATGCACAACGTCAAAAAACGCTTCACCCTCCAGTTTTACCAGGCGTTCTTTAGTCCTGAATTTGTCGGGATAGCTGATATGGCTGCCGGGGCTAAGCCAGATCCTGGTGCCATCCGGCAAACTGATCTGCCGGTGTTTGCCTGGGGCCGTAACCAGCTCAACCTGTTTGGCAGGATCGATTGCCTCCAAAACCTCATTTTTGTAAAGCGCAGCAAATGTAATCAGCAATACCACAGCCGCTGCAGCAGCTATGTTTCGCCATAAGGTAATAACCTTACGCGCGGGTTGCCCCGGTGTTTCCATTTGTGCGGTTATCTTATTCAAAATACTTTCCCGCAGCTGTTCGGGAGTGTGGTGTTTTGATGCCGATAACAGTACTTCCTCATCATTAAAGCCGGTATACCAGGTATCAAGCCAGGCTTGCTCTTCCGGGCTAATGGTGCCTTGCTTTAGTTTATAGGCAAGTTCTTTTACATCGTAGGTTTTGTTTTCCATCGTAAACTAATTTTTCAACCTTTTACACATATAGTCAGGGACGGATGGAAATACCCTTAGTGAAAAATGAAAAATATTTTTACTGACGTTGTTTTCTTTTTTGAGATTGAAACCGGAGGAAGCCATACCGATCGAAAAAATGTTAATTTTAACTAAGCCAAACTAAAACCAATCAAATGAGAAAAGTAATCTACGGCATCAACCTGAGTTTAGACGGTTGTTGCGATCACACCAAATTCGGTGGTGGTAATGATATACTGGAATATTTTACGCAGCTTATGCACGGTGTTGACCTGATTTTATACGGGCGTAAAACCTATAAATTAATGGTTCCTTACTGGCCCGATGTTGCAAAAGACCCAAACGCAAGCAAACCAGGCAGTGAATTTGCAAAGACATTTGACGCCATTGATAAAATTGTTTTCTCACGAACATTAACCCGTGTTGACGAAAAAAATACAAGAATTGTTCGTGCCAATCTTGAAGATGAGATCGTTAGACTGAAACAACAGCAAGGAGGCAATATTTCAATCGCTGGAGTAAACCTGCCGTTACAAGTTATAGAACTTGGCCTTGTTGATGAGTTCCATTTTGTGATCCATCCAGTAATTGTAGGCGAAGGGAGAGGGTTGCTGGAAGCTACCGGTTTAAAGGAAAAGCTGGGTTTAAAGTTAATAGAATCAAAAGTGCTTGATCTGGATGTATTGCGCTTCATTACGTGAAACTGTAGCCAGCCCTAATGTTAACTGAGCAGTAAAAATAGCACCGGTAAGGAAACTCCAAGCGATTGCCTGAGCGTACCTAATGCTTTTGACATGTGTGCCTCAACCGTTTTTTGCGAGATCCCCAGTTCTGCTGCTATCTCGGCATAGGTTTTATTTTCATCACGACTAAGCAGGAATACAATGCGGCATTTTTCGGGCAGCTGGCTGATGCTATGATCAAGCCGCTCCCGCAGTTCTTTTTCCTCCAGCCATTGCATGGTGCTGTCCTCTGTTTCCGGCGAAGTGATAGTGAGTTCATCCAGGTGCTGTTGCTTCCTGTATTGACGATCGAGATGATTGATCACCCTGTATTTAACAGCTACCGAAAGATAGGTAGCCATGGTATGGGTTAACTTAAGGCTCGCCCGGCGCTGCCAGATGCTTAAAAATACTTCCTGAACCACTTCTTCGGCTTCGTGTTCATCATCTAAACGATGATATGCTACGGCAAAGGTTTTATCCCAGTACCGGTTATACAACTCGGTAAAAGCCTCGCGGTTATCGCAGGCCATGAGCTGTAAAAGCTGTTCGTCGGTATGGGTTATATGTGGATTTGGTGCAGGCATTGTTTATCTGCAATGCTAAGTTAAAGAATGTACAAAAAATAACTTTCGCACTTGTTTAACATGTTTTAACAGTTTGCAAGTTTAGAGTTTTATTGGGGTATAAAGTTACATTGATATCAAAATTTATAGATCATTAAAATAAAAAAAGCCGCCCCGGAAAGCCGGGGCAGCTGAAGCTATGAGGTCAGTTAGTTAATAGTTTTAAAATGTAAAGCCTACTCTTGCAAACAAGCGGCGGCCGTTTTCACCCATTTGCACCGCATCAAACGGGCCTGATGGTTCGTTGTTGAAGGCATATCCTTTAGCGCCTTTTACATAAGCAAGATCGGGGTGTACGTTAAAAATGTTATCGGCACCAATGGATAAACGAACCGATTTGGCCACTTTGTAAGCGAAATACAAGTCGCTCACCACTTTGCCGCTATAGATGTACTGATCTGGCAGTTGGGCTGAACCATTATCGGTTGGTACAGTAGGGGTGAGGGTAGTGCCATCGCCGTAGCCATCAATCACAACTTTGCCAAAGTAGGTAAAGCGGGTGCCTACGGTGAAGCTTTTGTGGCTAAACTCGGGATTTAAGCTAAGTTTTTGAGGCGGGGCCGATGCAAGGATAAATTTCTTTTCACGTTCGCTCAAAAAGGTTTCGCGCAGGGCGGCGGTAGTACCCAATATTGGAGGATAATTTACCTTGTTAATCTTCATGGTTTGGAAGTTACCGGTAAACAGTACCCTGAACCTATTAGCCCCAATAGTTTTATTGTATTCAATTACTACGTCCAAACCTTTGTTGGTGGTGTTTACGGCATTAGCAAAAAACTGGGCAGAACTTACATGCAGGTTTTTGAGAGCATCGGTAAATGTAGGGTCGAGGGTATCGTCATCGGCACTGAACTGGCCCGAAAGCACTACGCGGTCGGTAACTTTAATATAGTATCCGTCAACAGTAAAGCTTAACCCAGGCAACGGTTTAAAGGTAAAGCCCAGGCCGGCATTTTTTGATTTTTCCTGTTTAAGGTTAGGGATCCCGGCCGCTTTGGTGATAGGGCTGTAGTTTGGCGCTATCTTAACTTCAGATATTACGGTGCCTTGTACATTGGTAAAGGTTGAGCTGTAATTGATCTGCTGTAATGATGGCGCGCGGAAACCTGTACCTAATGAACCGCGGATGTTAAAGTTTTCAGTGATTTTATAACGTGTTGCCAGTTTGGTATTAAAGTTTGAACCAAAGTCGCTGTAATGTTCGTAGCGGTTGGCAAAATCGACCAGCCATTTTTTAGTGATATCACCCTCGAGATCAACGTATACACCTTCTACCGAGCGGTGGGCGCTTACCGCGTCGCTTGGCTGATAACCGGGGAAGCCCTGCGAGCCGGCCGCTTTTACACCGGTTGGATCATAGTTCTTATACGAAGCTTCCTCGCCCGAAAAGATCTTGTAGCGCTCGTAACGGTATTCGCCACCAAAACCAAGGTTAAGGCCCTGCATTACATTGCCAAAATGCTTGTTGATGTTCAGGTTGCTGGTGTTTTGTAAAAACTCCGATCCGCCATCGTCAAAATTGGTTTTATCGGCCCCTAAAGAGGCATTGAATGTTTTATAGCCAAAAAAGTGAAATTTGTTATTACCGATGTTATTGCTCAGGTCCCAGTCCCAGGCATCGCCCAAAGTACCTTTGGCACCAACTGCTACAGCGATATCGGTATTGTGGGTGCGGATGATGGGGTTATAATAGGATTCGCCATCAGGAGTGTTAAAAATAATGCCGCTAACAGGGATTATGTTGCCGCTGTTGTCTGTAGGGAAACGTTCAGGACGACCAGAGAAATTACGGGTGAAAGCATAATCGTCAGATGCTTTATAACTGTAGCCGCCAAAGCTGTACAAAGTTGTACGGGTACCTGCAAGCGGCGATTCATGATTGAAAAAGAATGTACCGCTCTCCGCCGAGCCATCACCATTGGCACGCCTGTAAGGATTTATAGGCAATGCTTTAGGGTTTGAGGTTGTAGTATCGTGTGTTTGACGGAAGGTTTTACCGTTTTTGGCATAATCGCCGGTAAAGTTGATGAAGCCACCATTTTTACCAAGTGCTAAACCATAATTGGCATCAATGGTAATGCCATTACCATCGATAGCGCCGCCATGCGGATATTGCGAAGCAACAACGCTTTTATCGCTGTTAAAGGCAGGGTCATAATAACCGGAGTAGCCAACGTTTGCATTAAACACACCGGTAGTTTTCTTTAACACAAGATTGATAACACCCGCAATAGCGTCAGATCCGTACTGAGCCGAAGCACCGTCGCGGAGGATCTCAACCCTATCAATAGATGCTGTGGGGATAGAACTCAGGTCGACCCCGGAGTTGCCGCGACCGCGCGTACCGAATACAGAAACGAAAGCGGTGGAGTGGCGGCGCTTGCCATTTACCAAAACCAGGGTTTGATCGGGGCCCAAACCGCGTAAAGTACCCAGTTCAACGTGGTCGGCACCATCCGAGCCCGATTGTTTATTGTAATTAAATGAAGGGGCCGAATAATTAAGGATGTCGGTTATATCCATACGGCCGGTTACCGAGGCAGCTTTGCCTACATTAACGATATCAACAGGTACGGCTGTTTCCAGCTTTACCCGCCCGGCCGACCGTGTACCTATTAATACTACTTCATTTAACTGGGCTACATCACCAACCAGGGTAATATCAATTTTGCTGCGCCCGCTGATGGCTACTGTTAAGGTTTTGTAACCCGTGTAGCTTATAACCAATTCATCAGTTGCTGCTGCCGAAATGGAGAATATCCCTTTTGCGTTGGTGCTGGTGCCTAAATTACTTCCTTTAATGTGTACCGATACTCCGGGCATTGGAGCGTTGTTTGCAGCGTCGGTAACGGTTCCGGTTATGGTTTTCTTTTGTGCTAATGCTAACAGGGGAGTTATGGTTAGCAAAATAAAGGTTAATAGTAAAATTTTCTTCATAAAATGGGGGGATGAGACTGAAATAATAATGTTTACTTAACCTAAGTTAATAATTATTAAACAATTATCAATATTTCATCTATTTTATTCGAAAATTTATATTAGAAATTATGTTTTATTTGAAATTGATTAAAATATTATGGTGTTCATCTGTTTTTTTAATGTATTATTTATGAAATTATAAAAAAGCCAACTATCAAAGAGGGTAAATCTTTAATAAATGGCTTTTTTGGATTCAAAAAATAAACGGAATGTATTTTATTTGCTAATTTTTTATTTAAACAGCTTTTTCAGGCTCGGTAATTTTAGCTTTTTTAGTTGCAGCGACTTTTACAGGAGTAGCTTCTGCAGCTTTTTTCTCTTTTTTTACTTTCGGCTCAGCAGGTGCTGCGTGTACTTCAGGGCTTAATTTACCAGCCAATGTTTTTGCCAGGTTTTTTGCAGCTTTGTCGATAGCTTTTTTAGCCTTGCTGATATCAGGGCCAAATTCACTCACCAGGGTTTCAATCTGGATCACTAATTTTTCTTTTAATTGTTTTTTAAGAGCTTTGCGTGCTTGCTTGGTAGCGGCTTTATCTTTTATATTTTTCATGTGAATGGATTAGAAAATCAATCGAAGCAGAGTTTTTTCTTCGAATTGCAAAGGTAGGTTAATATAATGTGCTTTTAATATTATGTTTATGTTAACAAGTGTTATATATGTTAAGTTTTTATTAATTGATAATCAATGCTATTAGTGTGACGCTTCTTATTTATTTATTCGTTTTATAATGTTGTTGTTTGGTGCGGCTTACACTAATTTTTTGAAAGCCTTTAAGTTAATTCATAACTTAGCCGTTTATTTATCGCCCTAAAACAACATGATCAAAGATTTAAGCGCATTAACACAGGTAGCCGAGTTTCATGCCACTTTTAAGCACCCTATAGTTGAAAAGCCTGCAATACCCTCAAAAGGACGCAGCGATCTGCGTATTGAGCTTATAGCCGAAGAATTAAAAGAGTTGCAACAGGCCGTTGATGATAATAACATGGTTGAAGTAGCCGATGCCCTTTGCGATTTGCAATATGTATTGTCGGGAGCTGTATTGGAGTTTGGTCTTGGTTCAAAATTCAAGGAACTGTTTGATGAGGTGCACCGCTCAAACATGAGCAAAGCCTGCAAAACAATTGAAGAGGCCGAGAAAACCATCGAGCATTATAAAAACACGGCCAATACAGATGCGTATTATAAAGAAATAGACGGTCTTTACCTGGTGTACCGTACATCTGATCATAAAACATTAAAATCTATTAATTATTCACCTGCCGATCTGAAAGGGATCGTAGGTTAATTATATATCAAAACACTATTCCATTGTCAGCACAAGAACCCAATCAGCCTGAGGCTAAAACCAATATGCACCCACGCAACAAACACCGCGAGGGGTATGATTTTAAGGCATTAATAAAAACTACGCCAGCCTTAAGGCAATTTGTGCGTACTAATGAATACGATAATTTTACTATCAATTTTGCCAATCCGGAGGCGGTAAAAATGCTTAACAAGGCGTTGTTGCAGCATTATTACAGTGTAAATCATTGGGATATCCCCGAAGGCTTTTTGTGCCCGCCTATACCAGGTCGTGCAGATTATATTCACTATGCGGCAGATCTGCTTGCGTCTGTTAATGCGGGTGTTGTGCGTAAAGGCCGGAAAGTGCGTGTGCTTGATATCGGAACGGGTGCTAACCTTGTTTACCCTATAGTAGGTTTCAAAGAGTACGGCTGGAACTTTGTTGGTTCCGAGCTCGAACTGGAGGCTATGGCATCGGCACAAGGCATTATTGAGCAAAACAGCCATTTGAAGGTTGCCGTGGAGTTAAGGCAGCAAAGTAAAAAGGCAGATATCTTTAAAGGGATCATCAAGCCCGGCGAATTATTTGATCTTACTATCTGCAATCCACCGTTCCATGCTTCGGCTAAAGAAGCGGCTGCCGGTTCGGCCCGTAAATGGGATAATTTGGGTTTAAGAAAGGATAAACAACCTATACTTAATTTCGGAGGCCAAAATACCGAGCTTTGGTATCCCGGCGGTGAGGCCGCTTTCCTGAAGCTGATGGCTGCGCAAAGCAAGACTTTTGAAAAACAGGTTTTGTGGTTTACCACGCTGGTATCAAAAAAAGAAAATCTCCGCATCTTATACAATGCCCTTCAAAATGAAGGCGTAAAAGATGTGCAAACCATCAATATGTCGCAAGGCCAAAAAGCAAGCCGTATCATGGCCTGGACATTTTTGACTCCTGAGGAACAGCAGGCGTGGGGTAAACAAACAGAACCATGATTAGTAGGATTTTAGGACGTTCCTGATATCTAAACCATGATTTATGGGATTAAAGGATTGCCCCATACCTTTATTTTTGAACCATGATTTATGGGATTGAAAGATTTTCACGATATGCCTGTATCATGTAATCCTCTAATCCCATAAATCATGGTTCAGATTACACCCTCAAAAATGTCTTCTTGGTATATAAATAATATAGGAAGATCCATTTTACCATCACATAGCAAATTGCCATTACCACAATGTTAAATGGATCGCCTACTAACTGACCTATCCATCCAAAGAAACCTTCGTTGGTATAATCCCATTTAATGAAGTGACCGGAGATATAAATGAGAATGGAGTTCATACCTATCACCCTGAAATAAAATGCCCATTTCTTATATCCTTTTACATCAATGATATAGTAAAACAATGCCATCAGCAATAAGCTTAAACCGCCTACATGCAGCACAAATGAGCTTGTCCACAGGTTTTTGTTGATCGGGAAATCAAGGTTCCAGATCTGGGCGAGAATCAGAAAGATCACACCAACCACAGCCATGGTGGCTACTTTGCGCATTTGCGTAATCCCGCCTTTTTTAAGCAGGATACCGGTAAGTATTCCCAATATGCCGGTGCTGATTGCCGGGATGGTTGAGAAAAGTCCTTCGGGGTCGTGGATGCCTAAATACAAGCGGCCCGGTAAAATGCTGCGATCAACGTATGAGGCGAAGTTGCCTTTCATGGTAAGGTCGCCAATAGGGAAGCCCGGAGCAGAGGTAAACTTAAGCAGCAGCCAATAGCCGATGATGAAAAAGGCAAACCAAAACATCTGCCAGCGCTCTTTACTGTACAGGTAAATGATGTTGGCAAACATATAAGCAACACCGATACGGCCGAGTACGCTCGGGAACCGGATCTCCGAAATCGGCATAATTTTTATTCCGTTATTTACTACAAGGCCAAGCAGCACTAAAATAAATGCCCGTTTTATAACCCGTAGTAGTAACTGCTGGCGGGTTTTTCCTTTCTCCAGTTCGCGCCCAACAGAAAACGGGGTTGATACACCGGCCATAAACAGGAATAGCGGAAAAATAAGATCATACAGGTGAAAACCGTTCCAATCGGGATGGGTAAACTGGTTAGCAATTGCGCCCCAGAAAGGTGCGCCGGTAGCTTTGGCCATACCGTGAAAGATCTCTTCGCCGCCCATGATCCAAAACATATCGAAACCCCGAAGGGCATCCAATGAAAATAAGCGGGTAGGGGCCGCGTTTATATCGTCGGCCTGTTTGGCGCTTGCCTGGTTTGCTGTGGTAGCCATTAGTTTAATTGTATTTTAGGTATGAACTAAAGATAGTAAAAGCCATACTATTTAAAATTATTTTTTTACATCTGTGAACTTTTAAAAGAGGTTTAAAAAGATTTCATTGTAGAGACGCATAATTGCGTCTCCCGTAGGAAACACCGTTTTGCACAGCGTTAACCCACCGCAATTTGGATGCGGGAGACGCAATTATGCGTCTCTACGTTGAGATTTTAAAAGGTTTCCAAAATAAAACCAAAATGCTGCCGTAAATTCGCAGCCTTGTAACTATGTCAATGTTAGAGATCATATACCGCGATGAGCACCTGATTGCCATCAATAAACCGCACGGCTTACTGGTACACCGTTCATCCATAGCGGCCGATGCTTCAGAATTTGCCCTGCAATTGCTCCGCGATCAGATTGGTATGAAAGTTAATCCCGTACATCGTATCGACCGTAAAACCGGGGGTATCCTGCTTTTTGCCTTTAATAAAGAAGTGGAAATTGCCATGCAAAAGGCTTTTATGGAAAACCAGGTGAGCAAAAGATACCTGGCCATAGTACGGGGCCATACACCCGACGCAGAGGATATAGATTATCCGTTGCGCAAAGAAAACGGCACCCTACAGGACGCATTTACCAGTTACACTACCCTCAAACGTGCCGAACTTAATATCGCCTTTGGCAAACATACTACTTCCCGCTACTCATTGGTTGAGGCTGTTCCCACTACCGGGCGGATGCACCAACTGCGCAAGCACCTGAGCCATATTTTTCACCCCATTATAGGCGACCGTACCCACGGCTGTAATAAACAAAATAAATTGTTTTTAGAACAATGGGAAATGACCACCATGTTGCTGCATGCCTCGCAGCTGGCCTTTAAACATCCGGTAACCAGCGAGGACGTGAAAATAGAAGCCGCACTTCAACCAGAATTTGCCCGTGTTATCGAGATCATGAGCTGGTAAGCATATTAATCTTAAGGCAAATATTTAAACAAAACCGCTTTGAAATTGTAGTTGATACATGGAAAAGTCGGTGATTTATGATCTGGATACCGAGGATGGTATTCGCCAGATCAGCATTGAAGCGGTACACCAGCTGATACCCGGCACACAAGTGTATGCAATGGGTGTGTTCAGGTTAAGTGAGGGCGAAACAGATCTTGGAGATATTGTTTTTGACGATGATATGCACGAGTGGGAATATACCTGTATGGGCGATTTAAGCCATCGGGAAGCAAAGAAGGTAGCAAGGTTTATCAAACATAATTTTAGCGCCGAGGTAGCGGAGTAGGAGTGTTAGGTAACTAAGAAAAACTCCCCTCTTGAGAGGGGGCGCGGAGGAATGAGCGGTAGCGGGTGTGTGTTCCTGCTACAAGCTTATTAAAGCAGAAACACACCCCTCCACCCCTCTCAAGAGGGGAATCGCACAAGCCCGCGCTTTTTTGCCTTAAGTTAACGGTTATGGCGTGGACGCTTAAACCTGCGCAAGCTTGCACGGGCAATACTACTTAATAGTGCCAATAATATTTACCGTATCTTTGCGCCTCAACAAAACAAATCATGATTGATAAGGCATTGAGTAATCTCGGCATAACTGCCCTTAACCCCATGCAGCTTGCCGCGCTTAGTGCCGCCAAAAAGGGTGATGTGATCCTTTTATCACCTACAGGTTCGGGAAAAACACTTGGTTTTTTATTGCCGCTGCTTAACCTGCTTGATGCGGGAGTTACTACGGTACAGGTAATGATCCTGGTACCATCGCGAGAGCTTGCTTTGCAAATTGAACAGGTTTGGAAATCTATGGGAACCGGCTTTAAGATCAACTGCTGTTATGGCGGTCATGCCGTAAAAATTGAGCGTAATAACCTTTCACATCCGCCTGCAGTTTTGGTTGGTACACCGGGCCGGATTGCCTTTCACCTGCGCGGAGAGAATTTCAGTACCGATACTGTGCGTACCCTCATCCTGGATGAGTTTGATAAGGCGCTTGAGTTTGGTTTCCAGGAAGATATGGCTTATATCATCAGGCAGTTGACTGCCGTTAAAAAGCGGATCCTTACTTCGGCAACTAAAATGAACGAGATCCCGGAATTTACCGGTATCACCAAGCCTGTTGAAGTGAATTTTTTAAGTAATGTAACTTCCGCGCCAGATATAAAACAGAAAGCTGTGATATCCGAAGCCGCCGATAAGCTGGACGCTTTGTTTGCCCTCATCTGTAAAATCGGGAATAAAGCAACCCTGGTATTTTGTAACCACAGAGAGGCGGTCGACCGGATCAGCGAGCTGCTTTGGTATAAGGGACTGGAGCACGATGTTTTTCACGGCGGTATGGAACAGGACGATCGTGAACGTGCCCTGTTAAAATTCAGGAATGGCAGTCACCGTTTGCTGATCACTACCGATCTTGCTTCACGCGGCCTGGATATCCCAGAGATAGAATATGTAGTGCATTACCAGTTGCCGCACAATGAGGAAGCATTTTTACATCGCAATGGCCGCACAGCGCGAATGAACGCTAAAGGGACATCATACCTGATGCTCACGCCTGACGAAAAACTACCTTACTTAAAAGAATTGCCTGAGGTAGAGCAACTGCCCGAAAAGCTGATCTATCCGCCGGCGTCGCCGTGGGTTACTTTGTACATAGCCGCCGGGAAAAAGGATAAGGTTAACAAAGTAGATATAGTAGGCCTACTGCTCAAAAAAGGCGGTTTGGCAAAGGACGACCTCGGCCTGATAGAAGTGCTTGACTACTCATCATATGCTGCCATCAAACGCGACAAAATAGAAGGTGTAGTAAAACAGGTAAAAGCCGAAAAAATTAAAGGCAAAAAGGTGAAGATGGAAATTTCGAGGTAATTTTGTTAAAAAGATAGATACAATGAGCAATAACGATATCATGAAAAAGCTGCGGGTGGCTATGAAATTTACTGATGATGATATCATCAAAGTTTTAGAGCTTGTCAACTTCAGGATCACCAAAGCCGAGATAGGTGCTATATTTCGTGCCGATGATCACCCCAACTTTAAACCTTGCGGTGACCAGATCCTGCGTAATTTCCTTAACGGCCTTATCATTTACAAACGCGGCCCAAGGGAGCCAAAACCGAAGACTGAAGAAGGGAAATAATTGTCTGAACCGGAATTTATTGAATTAAAGTAATGGACAGAATGCTTAGCAACTTCAATAAATTCCTTTAATTCGTTTAATTCGAGTTCAGACAACATCAATGACCTTCTACAGGTTTTTCCTGAATTAGCCTGTATCTACCTGATTTAATCAACCTTTGTTGTTGTGCCGAAAATGAGGTACGGCCACCAAAATCCTGTACCCAGTAGGTTTTATATTCGGCTACACCAACTTCTTTAAAATCGGGGTTCATGAGGTTGCGGCAGTGGCCTTCGCTTTTAAACCAGCCGGCCATTACTTCTGCAATACTTTGCTGGCCTTGTGCAATGTTTTCGCCTATAGCGAAACTCTTGAAGCCTTTAAACTTATATCCGGCGTAAACAATCCGGTCTTCCATACTGCGGCCGTCTTTACTATCATGACTGAAATAGTTTTGACGGGACATATCTTTGGCGTGGCCTGCAGCGGCATCTTCCAGGTCATTGTTCCAGGTAAGGGGAGGGGCCGGCGGAAAGTATTTGCTGCCGCAATTGCAGCCTTTTTGGCGGTTGGCATTAATGCTGTTTAAAAACTCTGTCCTGAAATTTCTGCTGCTTTGGCTATAGGCGTTACCAAGACACATCAACCCAGCAAAAAATACTATCAACTTCTTCATCGTAATGCTTTGACAGTTTTAAACGCTTGTGGTTTAAATTATTGTTTAGGTCGCCTGATAACTGAACGCCAGTGGCCAGATTTCTTTCGCCTGTAAATGATAACGATGGTTATAACGACGAGAATAAGAGTGATGACGATGAGAACGACAATGACGTTATGTGCCTTGCGTATCTTAGCATTGGCCTGCGCCTGGAATTGCTGGTATATACTTTTTTTTTCGCTATAGCCGAATCCTGCTTTTTGATCTTGATCGAATCTGCAGCAACTACTTTAGCAATACTGTCGACAGTAACCTGGTTTAGGCTGTCGTCCAGAAACTCATGACGTTTTATGGCCTCGGCAGCTTTATCGTAATCGTTCATTTTCCTGTATAGTTCGGCATAGCCTACCTGTACTACCGATTCCTTTTTAGGGTCGTGGGTTTTGAGTGATAGAGCGAGGGCATCGTTCAGATCTTTCTTGCTCAGCTTATAATCCTTTATATCGCTTTTAATGCCTGCCAACTCAATAAGCGAATTGATGATGTTAAGCGTATCCTTTATTTGCCTTGATATGGTGTTCGATTGCAATATGAACCATTTAGCCTGGCTAAATTTACGCTGCGAACGGTAAACCTTCGCCAGCGCGTTAAAGCTTGTACGCAAGCCTAAAGTGTCATTATAATTAGAGTAATTATGCAGGGCAAGCATGGTGTAATTAAGCGCCTCGGTTTGAAAATAGTATTTCATCCGCCGGGTTGATACGGTGTCGTAGTTCAAATAATATGCGGCTATCTGGGTATAGATAGGGCCTTTTAAGGAGTCGCCGGTAAGCTGTAATTTTTGCTTAAGACTATCCAGATCACTTGCGTGTGCAGATAATTTAAGGGTGGCTGTCAGAATAAAAAGTAAGGTAATAAGTCTCTTCATATAACAGATTACTCGAAAATACAATAATCTGCTTATAATTAGGCAAATAGCGTGCCTGTTTAAGTTTGCTTTAATGTGTGTTCATCGAAGCGTTGTGGCTTTTTGTTTGTTTTTGAGCTGTATTGGCTGTTTTTCAGGAAGATAGGCCTGGAAATATTAATTAACAATTGTTCGGTTGTTTTCCACAGCAACAACTTAAACAGTTAAATGTGTATATAAAAGAAGATTATGCCGAATTGTGGTGCTTAGGAAATCACGCGTTCGTAATTGTTTAAAGCAGATCGTAATCCGGCGAATTTCTTTAACAACACGTTATACAATGTGATTCCTAATGCGGCACAGGTGATTCCGGCCAGCACATCAAGCACGTAGTGATGGCTTGCATATACAGCCGTAAACCAGATGCCAACAGTTACAATAGCAAAAAAGATATTAGCAAGCCCCAGCCTGTTTTTTAAGCCGTAGTAAAGCACTATAACCGGGTAGGAGGAATGCAGGGATGGCATAGCTGCAAAAACGTTTGAACCTTTGGTGTAAATATTTTTAAAAATGCCTGCATGAAAATAGGCGTCAAACCTGGCAAGCCCTGCAGTGTTACCCATGGTTAATGGAATAAAATGAAAGCCATGATACTGAACAAACCATGGTGGTGCAGCAGGGTAGGTGTAATAAACTATAAAGCCCAGTATATTCACCAAAACAAAGGTTAAAGAGAAATTGAGAAACTGCTTTTTGTTTTTAAAGAACAGGTAAGCGGCAAAGCCCAGCGGTACGGGGATCCAGCACAAATAAAACAGGCCCGATACCACATCAATAAAGGTGTTACTGTTAGCCAGCCAGTATTCGTTGGGTGTAAGCAGTTTGCCGTTAAAATGGATGCCGAACAGGTGTTTTTCGGCATTATAAAGTTCGGCAATATGTACCGGGTTGTAGTTGTAATTGGGGAAGGCCTTCATGTAATCAAAAATGATCCAGTAAACTATGAAAATAGTGAAGCCTAATATAAACTTGCGGGTTATCGCCGAGGCATAAAACAAGATGTTGAAAATGACCACCAATGTTAGCTCATCGGGTTTATAACCTATTAAAAAGGTTGAAAACGCCAGGTAAGCAATAGAAAGCAGCGAAACAATAATTATCGAGCGGATATTTATCGTGACACCATTGTTGGCATCGGTCATGCTATTTTTTTAAGAAATCTGAACGGAAAATTTTATCCCAGAAAGGTGAGCTTACACCGTAACCCTTTTCAGGATCCTGGTAGTGGTGCAGCATATGGTGTTGTTTTATTTTTTTGAACAACCCGCTTTTAAAATTAAAGTGATGCATGGCATAGTGAGATATGTCATAAAACAAGTAGCCTAAAATAAAACCCGGGAAAAAGCCCCAAATATAGTTTACAGGTAACATCCATTTAAACAAAAAGAAAAAGCCTGTAGCCAGCGGAATGCTTAATGAGGGTGGCAATACCAAACGTTTGGCGTCGCTCGGGTAATCATGGTGTACACCGTGCATAATAAAATGCAGGCGCTGTGCCCATTCCAGCTTTTCGCTTGGCTGGTAATGGAAAATAAAGCGATGCATAATATATTCGGTGATGGTCCAGATGAACAAGCCGAAGATGAACAAGCCGAAATAGGTTAATACGTCTAACCCTAAATCAAAGAATTTATAGCTGCAATATCCAATAACGGGCACAAAAATATACAAGGGTACGGTGTAGTGTACCTTTGATAAGCCTTCAAAAAAATCGCTTTTGAACATTCGCACAGACTCCTGCGAGTTGGATATATATTTCTTTTTCATTGTTATAATCAGGGGTTAAAATGTTTTTAGGATCTCTCTGCCTGTTATGGTGTATTTTTAATTTATTAAAGATGGCTGGCCTTTAACCAACAAAAGGCAATTTTAGCAAAGATATTGCTAAGTGTAAATGCCTTTATTTTATTGTTACGAAGATATGATATTTTGCCGGTAGTTGTAAGTTAGAAGTTCTAAGTCTTGAGCCGAAAGTTTTACGTCAAGAATTTAAGCTTATATTGTCGACCTTGAAGCTGCAAACTGCCACTGCCAACTGAAAACTATTCCTCGCCTTCTTCCAGTTTCGTTAAAGCTTTTTTAGCGTCTCTTAACCTGTTAAATGCGGTGATGTTGGTTAAAACTGCAAGTATTACCAGCGGAATTGTAAATATCGATATGGTTTCAAATACATGAAATTTGATGCCAGGGATAAATAATTTATAGTTACCACCAATATATTGGGCCAGTATACCTGAAAGTGCGGCACATAAACCGATAGTGACTACACGCTCTGGTCTTTGCATTAAACCGCCTTTAATTTCAACGCCTAAACCTTCGGCACGGGCACGTACGTAACTAACCATCATTGAACCGATAAGCGCAATAAAGGCAGCTATCGAGCTCAGGAAGTAATGGTGGGCCACCAGGTAATAGCAGATTCCCAGGAACATGATCAGCTCGCTGTAGCGGTCAAGTACCGAGTCATACAAAGCACCAAAGGTTGATTTCATGTTACCTAAGCGGGCTACCTGTCCGTCAAGCATATCAAATAAACCTGCAAAAAGGATCAAACCGCCTGCCCAGCCAACATAGCTCAGGTCGCCGCGGTTGCCTTCTTCAGCGCCTAAAATAAATATGCCTGCCACGCCTACGTTAAGCACGAAGCCTATAGTAGTAACGGCATTGGGGGTTAAGCCTATTTTTATAAGGATCTTCACAAACGGATCAATAACCTTATAAATACCTAACTGTAGGTTGGTTCTGAACGATCTTCTAAGTGTGGTTGTTTGCTGTTCCATTTTTCTCTCTGCTATTTAGGTATGATGTTTAGAAGTCAAATTTAAGCCTTGTCCGCAATCCCCATTGGGCAACGTTTGGCTGGTCAAGGTAGTTAAAGCGTCTTACAAAATCTACGCGTATAAATTTAAATATATTTTCAATACCAACACTACCTTCAACATAAGGTGTTTTACCTAATGTATAAGTGATCGGCACGCCATCGGTGCCAACAGGTAATTGGTATAATGACGGATGTATTGACGGATTATTCTGATCAGATAAACCTCCGTATAATACTTTTACGGATGCTGTTTCGCGCCATTTCAGCTTCTTTAACAATGGTATTTTATTGAAGAAGAAACCGCTAAAGTGCTGGTCGATCCTGAAGCTTGCATATTTATCACTCACAAACTCCAAAAAGTTCATTAAGTTGTATGAGTCGATGTCATATGCATAAGTTTGGTTGGCACGGTGTATGGTTAACAATGGGTATGGTACCGAACCGAAAATTTTACCTGCCGAAACATTGATATCCGCATAACCTAACTGCGAAAAGTAGAAACGTTTATCGGCACGGAAATCAAGCTTTTGATAATTATACTCGCCGGCAAATAAGCCTTTAATACCAGCAGCGTAATCGAGCTCAAAAGCAGGGTATTTATTAGGGATAGGGATCCTGTAGATTTTGCCCTGGTAAAACTGTTCATGCGGTGCCCAGCGTACGCTTGCAGTAAGCTCGGTAGTGGTTAAATGATGGATAGAGTTTGGCAGATCATTGATGATATTGTCAAAATACAATGATCCGGCCGGTTCTTGTGTCCACTTTTTAAAGCCTGCGGCGTAAGAAAAATGGCTTTCCAATTCATGTACATAATCAAACCTGTAAAAGTCGTTATACAGAAACTTATCGTTTACACCACGCTTAAATGATAGCAGGAAGTTATCCTCCTGTACAAACTGCAGGTTAGCGCCGGGGATCTTGGTATCACGCTGAAAACTTGCCCTGATATAGTTTTGCGGGAAGCGATAGATGGATTTATCGTTAAGCGAGTAGGTTGCACTTAAAAAGTACTTCCAGCGCTCATCTTTAAAACCATAGGCCGCATAAGTTTCAAAATAGTAGCGCTTGCTCAAGTCTGGCGTAGTTCTGCCGCCTACACGCAAACGGAAACCCTCAACCGGGTTAAAGCTGTAAAACGTATTGGCCGGACCTAACTCAAACTTACCAAAGCCTTTGTAACCCGCAAGCAGGAGGGTTGCTATATCAACCGTACGCTTAAACGAAGGCATGTTACGCAGGCTGTCAATATTCTTGTATACTTTTGATTCGGCGGTTCTTAAGGTATCGGGCCTGTTTTCCTGCCAAAACGATTCGGGGCGGTGCTTCACTTCATCACTTAATTCAGCGTATTCCGATCCCTGGTAGGTTGTATCAGGGTGTGCTTTATTAACAACATAATTACTGTAGGTTATGGCCCTTATACCAAACAAACCACTCTTTGCGTCTTTTTTTGATGCGCCAAAATCGGCAATGGTGGTGCTCTTGCTCAGATGATAGCGGCCATCGGGGTTTTGCTGAAACTCCAGGTTCACCGTCATCGACCTGATGAAGTTGATATTGATATGTTTATTGATGGTTAGGTCGCATTTCTGTACGGCGTAATTACCATCAAGTGTAATATAGATACTTCCTTCAAAAAGTACATCTGTTGTATTACGTGGCGTAAAATCAAGCTTTACAAGCTTATTGTTGTGCTCATCAAGAACTGTATCTGCAATAAAGTATTTATAGTAATTAGGCGAGTTATCAGAGATAGGGCTCAGAAACTGGCTGGTTATTAAAAATACATTGTTGGTGTAGATATCAACCTTGTTGTATAAGTGCTTAAAGTATTGGGTAAGGCCTTCATTGTCAATACCCGGGCCAAAGTTCACACTTTTTTGCCCTGTTATATTTTCCCTTGTTTTTTCGGGGTTTTTACGATAATAAACCTGCTGCAATTTTTCATCAAGGTAAATAGGAAGGAGTGATTTACCCGGGATTAATGTACTGTCGCGGTTATCTAAAATGAATTTATACTTGCGAAAAAACTTCCTGTCCGAAAACTGAGCAGATACGTTGCTCAAGGCAAACATCATTTTATCATACTCCTTGTATTCAACATAGTTGTATGCTTCAGGACGGTTTTTTTCTTTGTTTTCTATCACCAGGCGAATCAACTCAACGGCCGGGTTATCCTTATTACGGTATTTAGGTTTTTTGCCCGATTTTACCACAACTTCGTTAAGCTGCTGGGATTCAGGGAATAACTTTACGTTTACAACTTGTTCTTTGCCGGGAACAATAGCTAAAAACGCATCTTTATAACCTAAAAATGAAATTTTGATTTGTTTGTATTGCTGATTACTTGTTACCAGGCGGTATTTACCATTAAGGTCAGTAGTGGTACCGGTTGTAGTACCTGTAAATGAAATACTAACAGAAGGCAAGGTTTGCTTGTTACCGGCATCAATAACAGTACCGGTTAAAACCGTTTGCTGTGCATATAATACCGAAGCAGAAAAGAACAGTATTAAGAAAAATAAGCTTTTATAAATTTTTTTACAATCCATGTATTTTGTGCATTGTGCAAATACAAACTTCCTTTCAATTAAATACTGTTATATTGGATAAAGAGGTATGTATTAATTATTCAAATATTTTTGGCAGATTAATTATGCCCGCCCCTGTATGTTTTTTGTTGCCCTGTTTGCCGAATCTCTCCCCGCTTACCCTACTTTGTACACTCCCGGCAGATGGTTGTTACGGAGGTTGCAATTAACAAGCCAAAGGTAAAAAAAATCAGAACAGACTAATGTGGTCAAAAAGTCAAATATTGTTTACAGCTATTTATGACACCATAATTTGTAACTATAAGTAAATCCAAACAACGGCTTTAACTGGCAGTTAGTATGCCGGCTGTTTGAGCTTACAATGATATTATTTTCGTAATATACTGATAGTTAGCTGTTTTTTGTGGTTTTCATCATCGATCAAAGGCTTTGCAGGTTACACAAATAACATTATTTAACAGTTTAATATTTAGTGCTGTTAGGACTATTGCTTCTAAATAATGTTACCCGGTCGTGATTTTTTTACTTCACAAAAACAAAACAGCCGTGAAGCAGGATTCAAGTGCTTACGGCTGTTTTGACGGTATTTAGTAATTTAACGATTATTCAGTAGCGAACATATCGTCATAATAATCCAAACCAAGGTGGGTGATCAGGTCTTCGCCCATTAAGTAACGAAGCGTATTCTCCAATTTGATCAGTTGTTTGAATATATCATTTTCAGGGTGTAAACCAGCTGCTGTTTGAGGCGATTTCAGGTAGAAAGATAACCACTCCTGGATACCGCTCATGCCCGCACGTTTTGCAAGGTCACTGAAGATAGCAAGGTCAAGTGCGATGGGGGCAGCAAGGATCGAGTCGCGGCAAAGGAAGTTGATCTTGATCTGCATTTTGTAGCCTAACCAGCCAAAAATGTCTATGTTATCCCAGCTCTCTTTGTTATCGCCATGCGGAGGGTAGTAGTTGATGCGGATCTTGTGGTAAATGTTACCATAAAGCTCCTGGTTATCTTCAGGTTTGAAGATATCTTCCAACACACCCAGTTTTGATACCTCTTTAGTTTTAAAGTTATCCGGATCGTCAAGCACCCAGCCATCGCGGTTACCCAAAATGTTGGTCGAAAACCAGCCATGTACACCTAATGAACGTGCTGCCAGGCCTGGGGCCAACACAGTTTTCATCAAGGTTTGACCAGTTTTGAAGTCTTTGCCTGCAATTGGGGTTTTAGTTAATTTAGCTAACTCGATCAATGCCGGGATATCAACCGTTAAGTTAGGAGCGCCATTTGAAAAAGGTACACCTAATTTTAAAGCTGCATAAGCATAGATCATGCTTGGAGCGATCAGTTTATCATCGTTTTTCAAACCTTCTTCAAAAGCAGCTAATGACTGGTGTACAGCCGATGCTTCATAATAGATCTCGGTTGAACCGCACCATACCAAAACAACCCTGTCAAGACCGTTAGCCTCTTTAAAGTTTTTGATATCTGCCATAACCTGCTCGGCAAGCTCAAGCCTGGTTCCGGTTTTAACGTGGGTACCATCAAGGTTCTTAGCATAGTTTTTATCAAACGCAGCTTTCATTGGTTTTATAGCTTCCAATTCGGCTTTAACTGCTTGTAACAGACCTGGTTCAAGCACCTGTGCGTTTGATGCAGATTCAAATACGTTATCTTCATAAACGTCCCAGCCACCAAAAACTAAATCGTTTAAGTTAGCGAGCGGAACAAACTCATTAATTTTAGGATTACGGTTTTCGGTCCTTTTTCCTAAGCGTATGTGGCCCATTTGAGTAAGGGAGCCAATTGGCTGCGAGATGCCTTTTTTAACGGCTTCAACGCCGGCAATCAGGGTAGTTGCCACGGCGCCTAACCCTGGGATCAGGATACCAAGCTTACCTTTGGCAGGTGTAATGTTGATTTTCATTTATGTAACTATTATTTATTTAAAATTAACTGGCTAAAGCCATTTGTTGGCTTTATACCATTTTAGCGTTTCGGCCATACCGTTTTGCAGATTGTATAAAGGATAAAAACCCAGGTCGGATTTAGCTGCTTCAATATCACAATTCCAGTTAATGGCGGTTAATTCATTAAGCTTTTCAATATTCAGTATCGCAGCCTTGTTGCTCAAAGAACTTATTTTTTCAGACACAGCTGCAATGATTTTTACAAAATTTACAGGCAGATGAAACTTGAGCGTTTTAAGCTTTAGCACATCTTTGGTGATATTACCTAACTCATAACGGTCATAAAAATTACCATCGCTTAAATTAAATGTCTTATTATTACCACCATACAAAGCTTTAATACTTGCTTTGGCCAGGTCTTTAACATATATAAAGCTGAGCTTTTGCTGCGCATTACCTATATAAGGTTCAATGCCCCTCACCACCTGTTTAAAAAATATAAATATGCCTGTATCCCTTGGTCCATAAACCGCGGTGGGCCTTAGTATGGTATAATTTAGGCCGGTTACCGTTTTTAGCTTTTCTTCCGCAAGCAATTTGCTCCTGCCGTAGGCCGTGACAGGATGCGGAGGGGTGGCTTCGGTTATAGTACCGGTTAACGAATTAAGCGGCCCAACAGAAGCAAGGCTGCCAATAAGTACAAACTTTTTTAAATCAGGACAGCTTTCATAAGCTGCCGAAGCGAGGTTATAAGTATACGTAGCGTTTATGCGGTTATATTCGGCTTCGGAGCGGGCGCTGGTTACACCTGCAGCGTGTATGATATAATCAGGCTTAATTTCCGCCAGTTGTTTACTTAATGTTTCCTTATTGTTAAACTCGGGGTAAATATATTGAATATCTAAATCGTTTAAGTGACTTATTTTACTACTTTTTCTGACGGCTATAAAAACCTCCAGATTGTTTTGTAAAGCCTCCTTAATTAAATGATATCCAACAAAACCACTTGCACCGGTTATTAAAACCCGCTCCCTCATATTGCTTTTTGATATAATCTGTATTTTTTATAAGGATCGCCTTTGATTGCCTCAATGGCGCGGTTCATCATCTCGTTGTTTTCAAGCGTCCAGCCGGCTTCAGCGTGCTTGTAGCCTTTAGCTTTATATTCCTTGATAATGGTGCCATATAAGCAGGCTTCGATGCCCATTTTACGATACTCTTCAATAACACCTAATGCATAAATGCGAATACCGGTGATGCTTTTTTTGCCAAACAGCAATTTGAAAATACCGGTAGGTAATAACCTGCCGCGTTTTATTTTCTTGAAAATGTCATTATAATCAGGGAGAGCTAAGCCAAACGCAACTATCTTACCGTGCTGCTCGGCAACGATGGCAAAATCAGGGTCAAGGATCAGCTTAAGATCTTTGGCCAGGTAATCATATTCCTCATTGGTTAGGGGTACAAAACCTGTGTTTTTATCCCAGGCCGAATTGTACACTTCGCGTAGCTTGACGGCCTCTTCCTTGAAATTTTTAAGATTGATCTTACGGATAACGATATCGTTGCGCTTTAACCGATCTTCAAGCGCGTTTAATAAACGTACCGATTTATCATCATAGGCTTGCCCTTCCCAATGCCATCCTATCAGGTCTACATCTTTAGCAAAACCAAAATGATCAACCAGGTTGGCGTAATAAGCAAAATTATAGGTGTTCATCAGGAATGGTGAACTGTCAAAACCTTCTATCAATAAGCCGCAGGGCTCGTTGGTTGAAAAGTTGGTAGGGCCCAATAATTTGCCTGTAACGCCTTTTTCTTTAAGCCATTTGGTAACGGTTTCAAAAAGGAGGTCAGAAACCATGGTGTCATTTATACAATCAAAAAAACCAAAAAAGCCATCGTTAACATGGCTGTATTCGTTATGACCGTTGTTAAGGATGGCGGCTATCCGGCCAACTATCTTATCTCCATCATAAGCTAAAAATGGTTGTACGGTATTGTGCTTATGGAAAGGATGTTTGGTTAAGAGATCTCTTTGAGCTATGAACAGTTCCGGAACATAGTAAGGATCGTCCTTATACAGGTCATGCGGAAAATCAATAAACGAAGCCAGTTCTTTTTTCGATTTAACCGTTACTATTGTAATCATGTGTGGTAAATGATTGATAAAGCAAATTGGTATTGCTTTAAATAAAAATGTGCATTTAGCTTACTTTAATAAAAAAGCAGCTAAATGCACAATAGGATTATTCATTATATTTTTTCTTTAACAGAAGCGTTTACACCAACTTCTTTAAAGGCTTTTGCAAGTTTTTCAACAGCTTCATCAATTTGCTCAAAAGTATGGGTAGCCATTAATGAGAAACGAAGCAGCGACGAATCGGAAGGAACGGCAGGGGATACAACCGGATTAACAAATACACCTGAAGCTTGCAAGTGCTTGGTAACCGCGAAAGTTTTTTCGTTATCGCGAACGTAGATTGGCAAAATAGGGCTTTCGGTAGGGCCAAGGTCAAAACCTTCTTCCAGTAAAAGCTTCATGGCATAATTGGTATTATCCCACAGTTTTTCAATCCTTTCAGGCTCGGTTTCAATGATATCCAATGCTGCAATTACGCTGGCTACAGAGCCTGGAGGCATACTTGCGCTGAACATTAATGAACGTGCGCGGTGTTTGATATAATCAATAGTATCCTGATCACTGGCAATGAAACCACCTAATGAGGCTAATGATTTACTGAAGGTACCCATGATGAGGTCAACCTCGTTAGTAAGGTTAAAGTGTGAGGCGGTACCTGCACCTTTATCACCAATTACACCAAGGCTGTGTGCATCATCAACCATGATATTAGCACCATAAGTATCGGCAAGCTCAACAATTTTAGGCAATTTAACGATATCGCCTTCCATGCTGAAAATACCGTCAACGGCAATAATCTTCACGGCATCTTCAGGAAGTATGCTTAATTTGCGCTCCAGATCGGCCATGTCATTATGGGCGTACTTGATCACTTTTGAAAACGACAGTCGGCTGCCATCAATGATACAGGCATGATCATACTCATCAAGTATGATATAGTCATTCCTGCCGGTAACGCACGAAAGTACACCAAGGTTTACCTGGTAACCTGTGCTAAATAAAACAGTGGCTTCTTTGCCTACATAGCTGGCCAGCCTGTTTTCAAGCTCAATGTGGATATCAAGTGTACCGTTCAAAAAACGTGAACCGGCACAGCCTGTTCCATATTTGTCAATTGCTTTTTTTGAAGCTTCTTTGATTTTTGGATGATTGGTAAGGCCTAAGTATGAGTTAGAACCGAACATTAATACCCGCTTGTTGTCAATAATTACCTCAGTGTCTTGTGCAGACTCAATAGGCCTGAAATAAGGATATAACCCCCGTTCACGCAGCATATTTGCTACTTGAAACTGAGCGATCTTCCCATGTAGTTTTTTAACCATGTATATTAACTCTGCTTAAATTTTGTGTAAAAATACCATGAATAAGCATATAACTTATACGGTGTGTGTAAATTTTTTTTAAATAATGCCTATTAACGTATCAATACTACTTAAGAAGCACACAAATTCTTACAGGGCAAATTAATTAATTTTTTTATTTATATCGAGCCTATTATTTTCATTTTTTTGTAAAAAGCCCAAAAAGCTTACACTATCCCGCGTTTTTGTAATTTTTTGCGTAAAATTCTTGTTCCACAGTTTAATTTAGTATTATTAATTACATATTCGCATTCTCCCGTATAAATCTGCATCGATCATAAAACTTTTCTTTATGATTTTGCTTGATATACATTGTTACCTATAGCCACCGTATGAAAAAACACAAGTACTTTTTTGCGCTTCTTGTACTTAATTTAACATTTAATTTACATAGCAATAGTTATGCCCAAAATGCTGCCGATAGTATAAGCGGCCCTGTTTCGCTGAAACAAGCTATCGACTTTGCTTTGCGCAACCAGCCAACAGTAAGGCAAGCTTCAATTGATGAACAAATCAATGAGCGTGATATAAAAATTGGTCTATCAGCATGGTTACCCCAGGTAAACGGATCGGGTCTTTATAATTATTACTATAAAGGCAGTCCGCAGGCAGGAGCATCCGGTGCTAATATCCCAAGCAATGCGGGTACTATCCGTAACCTTTCAACTTTAGGTGTTACCGCCTCACAGGTTTTGTATAATAACGATGTGTTTTTGGCTTCAAGGGCCAAAAGATACTCACGGGAGTACTATAAACAGAACACCCTAAGCAGTCAGATCGATGTGGTAAGCGATGTAAGCAAAGCTTTTTTCGACGTTTTACTGTCCGAAAAACAATTGGATATAACTAAAGAGGATATCATCAGGCTACAAAGAAGCCTTAAGGATGCCAAAAGCAGGTATACTGCAGGTGTGTCTGATCCTACCGATTATAAACAGGCTACAATCGCCCTTAATAATTCAGTGGCTACCCGTAAGCAAACAGAAGAAGCCATTAAAAGTAAAACCGCTTTGCTGAAGCAGATCATGGGCGTGGGAGCGGCTACGCCAATAAACCTGGCTTATGATTCAACCCGGTATGAGCAGGAAGCAAGTATTGATACCCTGCAGTTGTTTAACCCCAATAACCGCATCGAATATCGCTTGCTGGAAACAACAAAGGCGCTTAATAGCCTTAACGTAAACTATTACCGCTTTGGATTTTTGCCTTCGCTATCGGCAGTTGGGAGCTATCAGCATGCATACTTCAGCCATGATTTTGGCGATCTGTATAACAGTTCGTTCCCGACAGGGTATGTTGGCTTAACACTGGCCGTACCTATTTTTCAGGGGACTAAGCGCCTGCAAAACCTTGCTAAAGCTAAACTACAGGTCGAGCGTACCGATCTGGACCTGATCAATACAAAAAATAGCATATATACCGAGTATACCCAGGCGTTGGCCGCGTATAAAAGCAATTATACCAGCTACCAGCTCATTCGTGAAAATGTGAACCTTGCAAAGGATGTATATAAGGTAGTAAGCCTGCAATACCGCGAGGGGGTAAAAACCTACCTTGATGTAATTGTATCGCAAGCCGATCTGCGTACTGCCGAATTGAGCTATTATAATGCCCTGTTTAATTTGCTGAGCAGTAAAATTGATTTGCAGCGGGCCCTGGGGATCCTGCCTGTTCAGTAACCGTAAAAATATCGCCATAAAAACAAAAAACTACAGCAACACACGAACAACCTATTCTACATGAAACATACATTTATATATTGGTTAGCCCCTGCAGCACTTTTAACATGGGCATCATGCGGTAAACCTCAAAAGGGCGGGCCGGCCGCCATGCCCCCAACTCCTGTATATCTTGCCGACGCTAAAACAGCCGAAGCAGTATATTATGATAAATATCAGGGTATTGTGGTTTCGGTAAATACTGTCGAACTACGCAGCCAGGTGCCGGGTTTTGTAACGGGCATATTTTTTAAAGAGGGCGATGTTGTGCAAAAAGGCAAAATATTGTATGAAATAGATAAACGTAAATACCAGGCAGCTTTTGACCAGGCCAAAGCCAATGTGTTAAGCGCCGAAGCCAATTTGGTTAAAGCGCAAAAAGACATTGACAGGTATAACATGCTGCTGAAAAGCGATGCGATTGCCCGCCAAACGGTAGATCAGGCACAGGCGGCCTATGAAACCAATAAAAGCCAGGTTGCCGTAGCAAAGGCTGCGCTTGAGTCGGCCCGTACCGATTTATCCTATGCCACTATTACCGCCCCTTTTACCGGGCGTATCGGTATCTCACAGGTTAGGTTGGGGACGCAGGTAGTTGCAGGAACTACATTGATGAACACCATATCGGCCGAGCATCCTATTGGTGTTGACGTAGTGATCAACGAGCAGGATATCAACCGCTTTTATGGTCTGCAAAAGTCAAGCACCGATAGCACCTTTAAACTGGTACTGCCCGATGGAAGTAAATACAGTAAAGCGGGTAAAGTACTGGCAATTGACAGGGGCGTAAGCAACCAAACAGGTAGTATCAAGGTGAGGATCCAGTTCCCGAATGAAGATGATGTACTGAAGGATGGGATGAGCTGTGTTTTGCAGGTATTGAACAGCCAATCCGGCAATAGGGTTCAGATTCCGTATAAAGCGGTAACCGAGCAAATGGGCGAGTTTTTTGTTTTTGCCACCAGGGATACTGTTGTTAAAGATACAGCAGCTGATAAAACAGTTAAAGACAGGCGCGATACAATTGCCAAACAGGTGAAGGTGAAATTAGGCCCACGCATTAACAGCGATGTAGTGATAATGGAAGGTATAAAACAAGGCGATAAAGTGATTACCGATGGTTTCCAGCGCTTACGCGACGGTGGCAGGGTAACCACAGGAAAAGCAGCGCCGGCAGGGGCAGCGCCTAAAAAATAAATATCAACAGGAAAAATTTTAAGCCGAACAAGGGGCACATCTACCCTGGAAAACTTAACATAGAGAAAGAATGATCGCAGATACTTTTATAAAACGACCGGTTACCGCCATTGTAATATCCCTGGTGATATTAATAGTGGGGATCCTGTCAATCTCCAGCCTCCCAATTGGCCAGTACCCAGATATTACCCCGCCAACCGTATCTGTTAGCGGTAACTACGTTGGTGCCGACGCGCTAACGGTTGAGCAAACCGTAGCCACGCCAGTCGAAGTGCAGGTAAACGGCGTACCGGGCATGACCTACCTGCAAAGTAACAGCAGCAGTAACGGGCAAATGAGCATGACCGTTAACTTTGATGTTGGTACTGATATTAATATCGCGGCGCTCGACGTGCAGAACCGTGTAGGTATTGCTTTGCCAACCTTACCGCAGGAAGTACAGCGTTTGGGTATGGTGGTACGTAAGCGTAACCCAAGTATCCTGATGCTTGTGGCTATGTTTAGCCCCAAAGGCACCCATGATGTTACTTTTACTGATAACTATACCAACGTGTTTATAAAGGATGCTATTTTGCGAACCAAGGGCGTGGGCGACGTTGTTACACGTGCCGATGACTTTAGTATGCGCATCTGGCTTAACCCGGATAAACTTGCTGCCCTTGGTATGAGTGCTGCCGACGTAACCAATGCCCTGCAGGAGCAAAATGCGCAGGTTGCCGCTGGTACAGTAGGCGCTACACCACAATTAAAAGGACAAACATTTGAGTATTCGGTAATTGTAAAGGGGCGTTTAGAGAAGCCGGAAGAATTTGGTAATGTGGTTGTTAAAACCCAGCCTAACAATGGCGGTATAGTGCACCTTAAAGATGTTGCCAGGATTGATCTGGGTAAATTCAACTATTCAGGTAATTCATTTGTGGATGGTAAACGTGCCTCTTACCTGCTGGTTTACCAGGCGCCAAACAGTAACTCGCTTGAAACTGCCGACAATGTTTACGCCACTATGGACGAGCTTAAAAAGAGCTTCCCTAAAGATATTGATTATGTAGTTCCTTTTGAAGCTATCACCGTAGTAAAAGTATCAGTAAGTGAGGTGATTGAAACACTGGTTATAGCGCTGGTGCTGGTTATTCTGGTAGTATTCCTGTTTTTACAAAGCTGGCGTACAACGCTGATACCGGTATTGGCTATCCCGGTATCCATTATTGGCGCCTTCATCTTCTTTATCCCGCTCAACTTTACCATCAATACGTTAACGCTATTCGGTTTCGTACTCGCTATCGGTATTGTGGTGGATGATGCTATTGTGGTTGTTGAGGCTGTACAGCATTACATGGATGAAGAGGGCATGACGCCTAAAGAGGCTACCCAACACGCCATGGCTGATATCTCGGCCCCGGTAATAGCCATCGCGTTGATCCTGGCGGCTGTGTTTGTGCCGGTAGGCTTTGTGCCGGGAATAGTAGGTAGATTGTATCAGCAGTTTGCCATTACTATTGCTATTTCGGTTTTGATCTCGGCTTTTGTTGCGCTTTCATTAACGCCGGCATTGTGTACCTTGCTGCTACGCCCTCATAAGATCGATGAAAAATCAAAAGGGTTGGACAAATTCTTTTTTAAATTTAACACCTGGTTTACACGCGTAACGGGCAGGTACCGTAATACAGTTGATAAGAGCATTAAAAATTCAAAGTACATTATCATTTTGCTGGTGTGTATCATTATAGGCACGATACTTTTATTCAGAAGCAAGCCATCGGGCTTTATCCCGTTGGAAGATGACGGTCGTGTTTATATTACTTATGATCTGCCTGAGGCCTCATCAACAGGCCGTACGGTTGACGTTTTGACGAGCATGATGAAAACGCTTGACAGCGTGCCCGAAATAGCCCACTACGCAGCATTGGGTGGTTTGAATGCCATTAGTTTTGCAAGTAAATCAAACAGCGCTACCATATTTGTGCAGCTTAAACCCTGGGATGAGCGTAAAGAGAAATCACAGCAAATAACCGCTCTTGTTGGCCGCTTAAATCAAAAACTTGCTAAATATAAAGAAGCTAACGTAGTGGTGATTCAACCGCCTGCTATCCCTGGTTTGGGTAGTACCGGTGGTTTCTCGTTCATACTGGAAGAGAAACAGGCTGGTGGAGATATCAAGGTATTTGAAAAAACATTGAAGACTTTCCTCGGTGCAATCAATCAACGGAAAGAAATTGCAAGGGCGTTTTCGTTCTTTACCGCCAGTACACCTGCTTACCAGTTAACGATAGACAGGGAGAAGTCCAAAAAGCTGGGGGTAGCGATATCTGATGTGAACAACGCGCTGCAAACTTATTTAGGTAGTACGTATATTAACGATTTTACTATTTATGGACGTAACTTCAGGGTAGTAGCGCAGGCCGATACCAGCTACCGTACCAATGTGCAAAACATAGGGCAGTATTTTGTACGTAACTCTGCCGGAGCGATGGTGCCGTTAAGTACGTTAACATCATACAAAGTAATAGAGAACTCACCGCTGATCTCACATTACAACCTGTTCCGTTCGGCGGAGATCAATGGTAGTACCAAGCCAGGCTACAGTAGCGGTGACGCTATTACTGCCCTGAAAGAAACAGCCGCGCAGGTGTTGCCGCAAGGTTATGGCTACGAGTTTTCGGGTCTGAGCCGTGAAGAGTTATTATCCGGTTCAAAAACGGTTTACATTTTCGCGCTTTCCATTGGGTTCGTATTCCTGTTCCTGGCAGCTTTGTATGAGAGCTGGTCGGTACCTTTCTCAGTGCTGTTGTCGGTACCTTTGGGCGCATTTGGGGCTATCCTGTTCCTTACTTTCTGGCCCGATTTGACTAATAACGTTTACGCGCAGATCGGTTTGATAACGCTAATAGGTTTGGCTGCAAAAAATGCCATCCTGATAGTTGAGTTTGCCAAGGAGCGTGTGGATGCCGGGATGGAACTGGAGAAGGCTACACTCGAGGCCGTTCGCCTGCGTTTAAGGCCGATCATCATGACATCCATGGCCTTTATATTAGGTGTTGTACCGTTGATGATAGCATCTGGCGCCGGTGCCGAAGCTCGTAAAACCATAGGATGGACAGTATTTGGAGGGATGCTCACTGCTACCTCGTTAGCTATATTCATAGTACCGGTATTATTTTACCTGATCACTAAAATGGCTTATGGTAAAGAAAAGCTTGCCGAGCTCGAAAAAAATTATAAACCTGAAAAAGGGCACGAGCCTGAGGTTTAGTAATTATTGTTTAAATCGTAAAAAGAGGAGCGTAAGCTCCTCTTTTTACGATTTATGAGGGTTTTGGTACGCATCTACGTTTCGTAATTTAACTATTTATGGCCTCGAAATTTCGCGTTTGTGTACACTTTTGAAGTGTAAGCAGGGCAGTTTTTTACAGATTTTTAATAATACAACTCTGTAAATGTGAAGATGTATGTACCGGTTTTTATTAGTTAAAACAGTGCTGATTTTCAATTATTAAGCTGTCGAAGATTGGACTAATCGCATTTCTTTTAGTAGTTAAAATAATATCTGCAGTAGCAAGTAATGCCAACAATGGCAAAGTATTTGTTAAGGAGGAGTTAATACAATGAAAAATTAAAAATGAACATTGTAGAATTTGACTAAAAAAACACAACTATGAAAACAATGACTAAAATGATAGCTTCGGCATTTACTGCGGCAGCTATTTTTATCGGAACAAATGTGAAAGCTCAAACTACGCCGGCAAACGCGCTGCGTTTTGGTATTGGTTTGGAAGCAGGTATTCCAACAGGCAACGCTCATGACATTTCAAAATTTGAGCTGGGTGGTACTGCCCGTTTGCAATACGGTGTAAGTAATGATTTAGCATTAACACTTACTTCTGGTTACTACAATTTTTTTGGTAAAACCTATACATCGTCATTTTCTAATTCTACCTCAACTACTACAGTTACAGTGAAAGGCAGATCGTTAGGCATAATCCCTGTAAAAGCCGGTATCAAGGCTTTTGTTGGTGACGGCTTTTATTTTGCAGGTGAAGTTGGTGCCGGCTTTGAGGTTCACGAACCAGTTGCCGGAGCTGAGAAGAACACCAAACTTATCCTCGCTCCGGGTTTAGGTTATGCAACTAAATCATGGGATATTGGTGTACGTTACGAGAATTTTTCGGGACAGAGCAATAACTATGGCTTAGTTGGCGTGCGTTTAGCTTACGGATTTGGTTTGTAACCAATAATAAAAAGCGTTACAAAAGCTCCCTGTTATGTATAACAGGGAGCTTTTATTTTTTTATACATTTGCCGCCCTGTTAATAAAAAGTTAACGGGAGTTTAAATTACAGCTATATGAAAAATGGAATTACAAAAATTATAGCCGGCATATCTGTTGCCCTGGCTTTATTTACTACTACAAATGTTAATGCTCAAACTACACCTGCTGATAAATGGCGTTTAGGAGTTGGACTTGAAGTAGGCAGGCCTATTGGAAACGCCCACGATATCTCAAACTTTGAGTTAGGCGGTACAGCAAGGTTGCAGTATGGTTTAAGTAATAAAACTGCCTTAACGTTAACCTCTGGCTATTACAATATGTTCGGTAAATCCTATACCCAACGTTTTGTAACACCTAATGGAGTTATAGAAACTACGGTTGATGGAAAAGATCTTGGTATAATCCCGGTTAAACTTGGTATAAAATCTTTCCTTGCTCACAGGCTGTATTTCGGAGCCGAAGCAGGTGCGGGTTTTGAAACTACCTCTCTTTATGCTGATGGCAGCAAAAGTACCAAGCTGATCCTTTCGCCAACTATTGGCTATGCTACCAAAGTAATTGATTTGGGATTGCGTTATGAAGGTTTTTTTGGTCAGGGCAATAGCTACGGTTTGATTGGCTTGAGGATAGCTTATGGATTTGGATTGTAAATCATCTGAACCATGATTTTTAGGATTCGAGATCAGCCTGATTTTTGAAAATCAGGCTGATCTCGAATCGGATAAACTACAACAAAAAATCCCCTTGCCAAAAGCAAGGGGATTTTTTTATTTCTGAACCGGGATTGGAGGAGATTTACCGAATTTGTTGTCTGAACTCGAATTAAACGAATAAAAGATTTTTTTGAATTGCTTAGCATTCTGTTAATTCTTTAATTCTATAAATTGGGGTTCAGACAAATTCCCGGTTCAGACAATTACGCCAGTTTAGCCAACGCTTCTTTCAATCTTCTCATAGCCTCTATCAGCGTATCTTCAGCGGCAGCATATGATAAACGGATAGAAGACGGATCACCAAACGAATCACCGCCTACAGTGGCTACATGCCCTTCTTCAAGCAGATATAAGCTTAAGTCGTCTGAGTCATTGATCACACGGCCTTCATAGCTTTTGCCAAAGAATGAAGTAACATTAGGGAAAAAGTAGAACGCGCCATCTGGCAGGTTTACATTAATGCCTTCTATCTCGCTCAATAATTTATAAACAATATCACGGCGTTTTTTGAATGCAGCACGCATTTCAAGCACGCTTTCCAAGCCACCTTCATAAGCTGCAACACCGGCACGCTGGGTAATTGAACAGGTACCTGAAGTTACCTGGCCCTGCATTTTGTCAAAGGCAGACGCCAGCTCTTTAGTACTTGCAGTATAACCAATCCTCCAACCGGTCATGGCAAATGCTTTGGACCAGCCATTGATTATTACAACGCGATCTTTAATATAATCAAACTGTGCGATAGATTCATGCTTGTCAACAAAGTTGATATGCTCATAGATCTCATCGCTCAGGATATAAACATGCGGGTGTTTTTCAAAAACTTTGGCCAAACCTTCCAGCTCGTCTTTGCTGTAAACACTGCCTGTAGGGTTACATGGCGATGAAAACATGAACAGCTTGGTATTAGGCGTAATAGCAGCCTCTAATTGCTCCGGAGTAATTTTAAAGTTGGTATCAACAGTAGTGTTGATGAAAACGCTTTTACCTTCGGCCAATTTAACTACCTCACTGTATGAAACCCAGTAAGGGGTAGGGATGATCACTTCTTCGCCCGGATTAACCAAACATAATACCGCGTTGGCGATAGCCTGCTTGGCACCTGTTGAAACCACGATCTCGCTGAAATCATAATCAAGATTGTTCTCATTCTTCAGCTTGGCAACTACGGCTTTACGAAGTTCAGGGTAGCCTGCTACGGGTGTGTAGTAGGTGAAGTTCTTATCCATGGCCTGCTTGGCAGCTTCCTTGATGTGCTCAGGGGTATGAAAATCAGGTTCGCCAAAGCTAAGGCTGATCACGTCGACACCTTTAGCGGCAAGTTCACGGCCCAATTTGGCCATTTTAATTGTTGCAGATTCGGACAGGTTTTGTATCCGGGTACTTAATGCGCTCATATAAATTATGTTATCGCGGCAAATATAGAAAATAACTTTACTGCTACTTACGGTTGTTATTTTTTAAATTTGCGGCCTAATAACACCTTGCTTTGAATCAACAAAAAAGGATCATATTAATTTCGCTGATAACGGGGATAGTGCTGATGCTGGCGAAATTTGGCGCCTACTTTTTAACAGCCTCCAACTTTGTACTAACCGATGCCGCCGAAAGCATTGTAAACGTTATAGCAAGCTCATTCGCTTTTTACAGTATCTACCTTTCAGCTTTACCGCGCGATGAAAACCACCCTTACGGACATGGGAAGGTTGAGTTTTTCTCCGTTTTTATTGAAGGTTCATTGATCGGTATTGCAGGATGCGTCATCATCGTTAAATCGGTTTACAGCCTTTTTTATCCGAATATTATCCATGACCTTTTCACCGGTGCTATTATTATAGGTATTACAGGTGCTATTAACGGCGCGCTTGGCTATTATATGATTAGTAAGGGCAAAGAACTTCGTTCAATTACACTTGATGCCGATGGACGGCATTTACTGGCCGATACCGTTACCAGCGGTGGTTTGGTAGTTGGTTTATTGCTGATTGAATTTACCAGGATTTTATGGCTGGATAGTGTGTTGTCCATACTGGTTGGCCTTTATATAGTATACAGCAGTTACAAATTAGTGCGTAAATCGGTAGGGGGATTGATGGATGAGGCCGATTTTCAGGTGGTAACCGATATTGTGCATGTTTTAAGCGAAAAGCGCCGCGAAGCCTGGATTGACGTGCATAACCTGCGTGCGCAGAAATATGGCCATGAGTTGCATATCGACTGCCATATGACCCTGCCAAGCTATTTTGACCTGAACACCGTGCATACCGAGATCTCGTTGGTTGATAAGATGATCAATAAGGATATGGGCATCAAAACAGAGCTTTTTATCCATGCTGATCCTTGTTTGCCCGATTGCTGTCATTATTGCAGCATGCCCAATTGTCCTATCCGGTCGGAAGCACAAACCGAAACCATAGCCTGGACACTGGAAAAGGTTGTACGCAATAAAAAACACTTTGAATAATGGAATACTTTAATGTAAGGGTTTACGGTCTGCTGTTGAATGACGACGATGAACTGCTGATAAGCGATGAACAGGAGTATGGCATACGTTTTTCAAAATTTCCGGGTGGAGGCCTTGAACTTGGTGAGGGTCTGATTGATGGCCTTAAACGTGAGTTTATGGAAGAATGTAATTTGGAGATAGAGGTGGTCAGCCATTTTTATACTACCGATTTTGCGGTAAAATCGGCTTTCAATAATTCGCAGATCATCAGTGTATATTATATGGTGAGGGCTATCACTCCTGTTAATTTGAGTATAAAAACCGTAGCCTTTGATTTTGATGGCGAAGGAGAAGTGCTGCAGGCTTTCAGGTGGGTACCGCTTACTGCGCTAAGTGTAGCCGATTTTGAATTTCCGACAGATAAACGTGTGGTTGAACTTTTACAAAACGAACTATGAACCTTACCGAAAGGGATTTGCAAGTAATATGGCATCCTTATACTCAAATGAAAACCGCGCAACCGCCTGTAGGCATTGTACGCGGAGAGGGCGCGCTGTTATTTGATGAAGAAGGAAAACAATACATTGATGCTGTATCATCATGGTGGGTGAATATCCACGGGCATGCGCATCCTTACATCGCTAAAAAAGTGTCAGAGCAGCTATACAAGTTGGAGCATGTGATATTTGCAGGCTTTACCCACGAAGGTGCCGTTGAGCTGGCCGAACGCTTGCTGGCCATTTTACCGGCAAATCAGCAAAAGGCCTTTTACTCAGATAACGGTTCAACCGCTATTGAGGTAGCCATAAAAATGTGCCTGCAATACTGGCTCAACAAAGGCGATCAGCGTACTAAGATCATCGCTTTTAATAATGCTTATCACGGTGATACTTTTGGTGCCATGGCCGTAAGCAGCCGCAGCGCATTTACCAAGGCTTTTGATAGTTTATTGTTTGAAGTTGAGTTTATCGATATTCCCAACGCAGAAAATATCGAAAGTCTCAAATCTCAAATCTCAGATCTCAGTTCTCAGACAGCATGTTTTATTTTTGAGCCGTTGGTTCAGGGCTCGGCAGGGATGATCATGTATGAGGCCAAATATCTGAATGAATTAATGGCGCATTGCCGCCAGGAGCAGGTGTTGCTGATTGCCGATGAGGTATTTACCGGTTTCGGGCGTACAGGTAAGCCTTTCGCTACAAATCACGTGCATATAGAGCCGGATATCATGTGTTTCTCCAAAGGGCTTACAGGCGGTACCATGGCTTTAGGATTAACTACCTGCACGCAGGAGATCTATGACGCTTTTTTATCGGATGATAAACTGAAAACTCTTTTTCACGGACATTCGTTTACGGCTAATCCGATAGCTTGTGCATCGGCACTGGCAAGTCTTGACCTGTTTCAACAGCCTGAAACGGCAGAGAATATCACGAGGATCAAAGCTGCTCATGCAGCGTTTGCTGATAAGATCCGTAATCATCCTAAAATAAAAACAGTAAGGCAAACCGGTACTATCTTTGCTATGGAGTGGGAAACGGGTGATAATACATCGTACTTCAGTTCGCTCAGAGATAAGTTATACAATTACTTTTTGGCCGCGGGCGTCATATTACGGCCATTAGGCAACGTTATATATATTTTACCGCCATATTGCATTACTAATGAGCAACTCAATTATGTTTACAGCAAAATTGAGCAAGCTCTTGAAAAACTATAAATTATGTTGAACAAAATACTACCTACCATAATTGCCGATAACGAGCTGCACTCACGCTGGTTAAATACATTATCATTAATGGAAAACACCGGGGCGCGCAAGATTTCGGCCAGCGAAGATCCGCTTACCGTTACTTACATTATATTGAAGCATGCTGCCGAAGAGCACCGCCATGCCTTCTACCTAAAAAAGCAATTGGAAAAAACAGGGGTAACGCTACCAACTTACGCCGCCGAATACCTGCTGGCTCCCGGTTCAAGCAAATATTATTTAAACCAGTTGGATGTTGATGTTTGCCGCTATTTAAAAACGGAACTAAACCTGAAAGGGGCAGAGTTGCGTTTTGCAGCCTACCTGCTGGTTACCTATGCCATTGAGGTTCGTGCCGATGAGCTTTATCCTATATACCAGGATGCCCTTGACGAGGCTGGCAGCAAAGTGAATGTGAAATCAATTATCCTGGAAGAAGAAGGCCATCTGGAAGAGATGATCAACCAGTTGCAGCATTTCTCGCCGCAATGGGAACTACACGCTCAAAAAGCTGTTGAATTTGAAACCAAACTGTTTAATCAGTGGGTTGAGCAATTGGGTAAAGAAATAACTTTATAAACAATAAAAACCATGTCATTGCGAGCGTAGCGTGGCAATCTCACGGAAGCAAATCCGCCCTGTATAGCATGCGATTGCTTCGTCGTTCCTCCTCGCAATGACATAAAAATAAAACATCTCAATATCCCATATACTCCGTAAACACCTGCTGCAAATAAGCCTTACCATAGGCAAGCGCAGCTTCGGTATTTTTTTTATCAGCATTTGGTTTGCTGTTGTAGATCATTGTCCGGCCGGAGTTATCATATGATACAGCCTGTCCTGGTTGCATAAAGCCGAAACCGTTATCCCAGTCAAAAAAAGCAAAATCTTTAGTGGCGGGGTTCAATAAATCTTTCGACCATTTAAACTGGTTATGCGGCATACCTAATTGGGTCAGCAGAGTAGCTGCGACATCTGTTTGCCCGCCCAGTTTGCTAATCTTTTTGCCGCGGTATTCGGGTTTGATCACATCGCCAAAAAACAAGAGCGGGATGTGGTATTTAGCAGGATCATAAGCTTCGGCGGTATTGCGGGGTAGGCGATGTCCATGATCTGCCACTAAAATAAACAGTGTGTTTTTATACCAGTTTTGCTTTTTAGCCCGCTCGAAATAAGCATTCAGGCATGAATCGGTGAAGTAGGCTGTGCTCCTGAATTTATTGGCGGGATCACCATTGCCATCGTCATCAAAATGGTGTTTTACCGGCAAAGTGAAGGGTTCGTGATTGCTTGATGTTTGTACATAATTGAAGAATGGCTGCTTTTGCCTGGCCGAGTATTGCAGGTTCTTGGTAAGCAGGTCATCGTCATAAACACCCCACTGTGTTTTGGTATGGGTATTATCAAAGCCGGCTTCGTCAATAATATGATCAACATTGTGCGAAGTCATGAACTTATCGAAATTCATATAATTGCTTTTGCCGCCATAAAAATAGGCGGTTTCATATCCTGCATTTTTAAATGACGATGATATAGCCGGAAGCTTTTTATGTTTAATGGTATCGCTGATGATGGTACGGATAGCTTGCGAAGGGAAGCCGCTCATAAGGGCTACAATGCCTTTATCGGTACGATCGCCGGAGGCATAAACGTTTTCAAAGAACAATCCGTTTTTAATGAACTTTTCAAAGTTTGGCGCTACGCCTTTATCCCCGCCTAATGATTCGATCACGTCGGCTGTATAGCTTTCCATTTGAATGATCACCACATTAGGCCTGGTGGTGGTAAGGATCTGAGTAGTTAAGTTATTCCTGACATCGTATAGTTCATCAACGGTTTTCGTGGCTTCATCCGGATGGTCATACAAATAAGGGTTATAAAGCGGCCGCAGGTTTTCAAATACGTTGTTGAACAGGTTCCACTCGGTGTTGAGGGCGCTTTGGTTCAGGATCTGCTTTTCGGAAAAATAGGCGGAGTTTTGGCTGATTGGTTTAGCTTGCAGGCCACCGCGCATCAGCACAAAGTTTAAAAAAATCAGCAGTGTAGTAAGCGAAACTTTTAGGGTTGGCCGGGCATCAGGCTTTTTAAACTGGTAATTGATAATAAGGTGTGATAGCACTACGCCTGTTGCCAATAATGCAATCCCGATAAAAATACATTTGCCAACCGGCGACGAACCGCTTGAAGCAATAGCCTCCGAAGGGGCATGGTAAAAGGACGTAAACACCCTGAAGCTAACTTTGGTGCCCCATTCCCTAAAAATATTGAAATTGAGTACGGTGTTTAAGGAGATGCAGAACAGGCAAAACCAAACATATGCTTTTAGCCAAATAGGTTTTATCTGAACTTTTGGAATGAACCAGTTAACACCAAATACAACAATGGGGATGATACAGATATAAGCTGTTGCCGATGCATCAAGCCTTAAGCCCCAGAAAAATGTTTGCAGGATCTCGCCGATGCTGGCATTATCGAGCTTATGCAGAAAATAGATCTCAAACGTGGCCCTCGTTATAGCGAAGAAAATGAGCCAGAAGAAAAAAAATCTGATAAAGCTATAAAGGTTCCTTAACATGGGGTAACAGAAATAATATTTTGCTACAATGTTAAGAAACCTTTAATGAATTGTTAATGAAATATTTTTCGATTACCTGCCACCACTCATAGCTTTCAGGTCATCCAGAGTGATCTTTTCAAAATCAGCAGGAATCCCGAATGTACCGGCAGGGTTTTTTTGCTCAGTTATGCTTCTAACAGTAACCTCAGTGCTTTGGCCCTGTGAAAATGATGTGTATTGGATCGGGAAACCACCCACAGCGCGGTAGTATTTGGCAATACCAGTCACAGGTAAAGTAACGTCGTTAGTTACCCATACATCATAGGTTTTGCTGGTTTTTGTATCTGTAGCTACCACTTTTTTGCAGTTGAAACCAGAAATTACTTTGGTTTCGGTACCCGGAGCAAAAGTAAGGGTAGGCAAGGTAGCCATAGCCTGATCAACCTCATCAGGAGTAGCTATCGCTGCTTTCTTGATAGAAGCAACAGGCACATCAACCAAAACAGCTAATGATTTGCCATCGGCATCGGTTAATATTTTAATAGTAGCCGGACCGGTAGTAAATTGCATAGCTGCAGAATCGGCACGGAAATAACTTTTAGCTTCAACCTGTTGCCCCTGCATAGCCGTAGAAATAGTTACTACACCCTCTTTGTAAGCTTTTTGTGCATTTGCGCTGATAGCTGTTGCGGTAAGGGCGAGGCCTAAGGCAACGTTGAAAATTTTAATGTTCATGTTTTGAGTTTGATTTAATGCCAAATTAATTTTTAATAATTAAAAGACAAATTTTTAGATAAGTAGTTTAATGTGTTTTTTCAATTAGATGTCGCTATGAACGATTTGTTACGTTTTAAAACCACATAATTAGCATGCAGGGCATGGGCCTGGTCTGCAATAAGCTGCACAGTTTTAGGGGTATTTGTTGCATCAATAATTATAGTATGATATTCGTGATTTTTATTAATAATTGCAAGCGGAATTTTAGGACTCCCGGTGATATATAGGTAATCTGTTTTTTGTTTTACTGCTGATGTGGTATCCTCGTAATTTTTACTGATGATAGTAATGAATTGATTGCGGAATTGGATAAAACCACCTTGTTTTCTTAAAAATCCCGACCGGATCTCCTGGTTTGGTTTATACAAAACAACATCATTTATCTTGCAACTATCCAGGTACGGTCTGATAGAATAATTGTAGTTTTTGTCTGTATCGGCAAGGTTGCTTAATACAATACCCTGGTTGCCGTTTTTAAATACGATGCCCATATTTTTACGCAGGTTTAAAAAGGCGATGCTGTTTGTAGTGTACGATCGGTACTTTTTTATGCTGATGCTTATAGCTAATAAAAATATCAAGACTATCGAAGCCCTTAGCAGCCATACTTTTCTATCGTACAAAAAGTAAAACGCACATATAATGATGGCGTAAAGCAGCAGGTACTCGGTTGTGGTTAGCCATATTTTACTAATGCTTGCAAAGGGCAAATGCTCAACCCGGGCCAGTACATAGTTCATGAACAGGATCGATTTTTCAAGGATCCAGGCAAGGGCAGTGGATATATAGGGGATTTTTGGCAGCAAAAGATAGAAAATCCCGCTATACATAATAACAGCGGTAGGAATAACAATGAACAGATTGCTGAAGAGAAAATAAACTGGGAACTGGTGAAAATAAAAGGCACTCAGCGGAAAGGTAATAACCTGTGCGGCTATCGACACTGAACATAAGGCCCAGAGTTTGCGAACCCATTTATTATCAAACGTAAACCATGCATAAACCACAGGCTGTAAAACAACGAGCCCGGCAACCGCGAGATAGGAAAGCTGAAAGCCTACATCGGTTATCAGCAAAGGGCTATAAAGCAATAATATAAAGGCGGATATTGCCAGGATATTTAAATTGTTGATATACCTGTTGTACGTTTTGCCAATGATAACCGTGCTGATCATCACAGCCGCCCGGCAAACCGCAGGCGAAAACCCGGTGAGCATGGCATAATACCAGATGATGGGAATAATGATGATGGCTTTGATTAGCCTGCCATGTTTAAACCTGTTCAGGAAACGCAGCAAAAATGCCAGTAAAGCCCAAATGATAGCCACATGTGCACCCGAAACTGAGAGCACATGGATGGTGCCCGTTTTGGAATAGGCCTGCAGCACATCTTCGCTTAAATCAGCTTTGTAGCCTAATATCAAGGTGGAAGCTACCGCAATAGCGTTTGGATCATGGAGTTGCTGTTTGAATTTTTGAACCATTTGCCGCCTTAAAGCCAGTGCATTTGCTATGAATGGGTTACCCGTGTTTGATTGCACCAACCGGTATTGCCCCGGGTATAAAAACTCCTGGTAGTATATGTTTTGATGAGCCAGGTATTTTTTATAGTTAAACTCGGCAGGGTTAAACGGCGGATCAATGGGGGCGTACCTGCCGGGGATGAGCAGTTCATCGCCATAAGCGAGTTGCAATGCGCTGCTATCTTTTATGGCGATCATCAGTGTTCCTGTGGATATGGCTGGCTGTTTTTGATTGATGTTTGCAACAACGTTTGCCGTAAAACGGATGAGCCCGTTTTTAAGCTGAGGTTCACTATTAATGCGTACTAGTAGTCTTTGTGCAGGGAGTTTGGAGAAATGACTGGTATTATTGAGTTCGTTATTATTGACGATGGCTATCCAGCCCGCAAGTAATAATAACAGGTGAATGATTATACCGCCCAACCACCGTTTTTTATAAATTTTAAAGCGCGTATAATAAAAATTAAGCAGGAGGAACAGGGTCAGCAGGATTGTAAAACCAACGGCCAAAGGCATTAAGTATATTCCCGAACTGAAATTGATACCAATACTTATGCCCAATAAAAAAGGGAGTAATAAAATAACAACCGGGATCTCGCCCTTATGGTTAGCGATCATATCTTAGTTCCGGAATTGTTATTGCAGGTGGCGACATGGTTATAGGTTAACCTGATAATTTTTTAAAAAATAAAGATAGTTTTTATGCGGAAGATTACAACTGATCGCGCACCTCAAGCAGGAATTTTTTAAGGTTTTCGAGCGAATCGATAACGCGCTGGTTATCCTTGGTATCGCCCATGTTGCTTTTAAGATGCTCTTTTGCGCCGTTTAATGTGTAGCCTTTATCGCGGATGAGGTGGAAGATGATCTTGAAATTTTCGATGTCTTCGGGGGTAAAATAGCGGTTGCCCTTTTTGTTTTTCTTTGGCTGCAATACATCAAATTCCTTTTCGTAAAAACGTATAAGCGACTGATTAACATCAAACATGGCCGATACCTCGCCCATGGTGTAGTACATCTTGCTTATTTCACGTTCTTTATAAGGCATAATACAAATGTATCTATTTGATTTCGAAATCGGAATTTTCTGTGAGGCCTGATGTGTATAATAATCATAACCGGCCTGGTTTCTCAAAATGCATTTTTTCTCTGCGGTTGATAGGTTGTTTATAAAATCAAAAAATAGTAATATATTTATTGACTAATAACCTTATGACTATTAAACTATTGATAACATACACCCTATGTATGTTGAGCGCTATGCAGTTAAGTGCTGTTGAAGCTGATTCGGCTGTAACTGTAACTTCCTTAAAAAATGAATTCCGGTTTAATTGGAACAGCAAAAATAATCGTGTAGAGATAAAACAGAAACTCAATAGTATCTACACCAGCAATGCTTATCAGGTAAATTACACGGTATCCGAATTCTACAACAACAATATCTCCATTGATGATATCACCTGCAAGGTTGACGGTCGCACGCCCCGGGGGTTTAAGCCCGAATACACCTATTACGGCAGTGACGATATTTTTTATTCGGATGAGCGGGTGTGTTATTTTCCGCTCGAGCTGGCAAAAAAAGGAAGTACGGGGAGCGTTACTTTTGAAGAAACGCTTAACGATCCGCGCTACTTTACCAATATTTATTTTGCTGATGAATTGCCAGTACAACAAGGTGAAGTTACCATCGAAATTCCGCGCTGGATGAAGCTGGATATTAAAGAATTTAACTTCAATGGTTTTAATATAAAAAAGAGCACCGCATACAATAGCAGCAGCGATGCCGATATTATAACTTATATCTTTAGTAATATCCCGGCAATGAAAAAAGAGCCGCATAGCCCGGGTCCAACTTATATATATCCTCATTTGCTCATCATGTGCAAATCTGCCACAGCAGGTGGTAAACAAATTACATATTTTAATACCCTTGCCGATCAGTATTCCTGGTACCGCGAGTTGGTGAAGGATATAGCCGGCAACCCATCCCTGCTGAGCGCAAAAACTAAAGAACTTACCGCGGGATTAACCAACGATATTGATAAAATAAAAGCAATATTTTATTATGTACAGGACAATATCAGGTACATAGCTTTTGAAGATGGCATAGCAGGTTTTAAGCCTGAAAAAGCCGACGAGGTTCTCCGAAAAAAATATGGTGATTGTAAGGGCATGGCTAACCTCACAAAGGCCTTGCTTGAAGCTGCTGGTTATGACGCCCGGCTTTGCTGGCTTGGCACAAAACATATAGCCTATGATTACCAGACACCTTCAATGGCGGTTGATAATCACATGATATGTGCTTTAAATTACAAGGGCAAAACCTATTATCTTGATGCTACCGAAACCTATTTAGGCTTTAACGAATACGCCGAGCGGGTACAAGGCCGGCAGGTTTTAATGGAGGATGGTGATAAATATATTCTTGGTAAAATACCATATGCGCCGCAGGGGCAAAATTTAAGCAGTGAAACAAGCAAGCTTCATATTATTGGTGCAAGCCTGGCTGGTAAGGTGAGCAATGTTTGGAAAGGCGAGGATAAGGAAGGGGTTTTGGCAGGGCTAAATAGCATTAAACACGAAAATATCGAAGATGTTACTAAGCGTTATCTCGCCGCCGGCAGCGCCGATTATGTCATTAGTAACCTTGTTTTAAGCAGTACAAGTAATCCTGACAAGGATTTAACAGCTGTATACGATGTTGAGCGTAAAAGCGGTATATCAGCCTTTGGTAAAGAGTATTACATAGATATGGATAACCGCAAGGAATTTTCAGACGCGGCCATTGCTATCGATAATCGGAAAAATGATTACTGGTTTTCAGGTAAAGAACATATTATTACCGAAGTTGAACTTATACTGCCGCAAAATTACAAAGCTTCAAGCATCCCGCCCGATCTGAACATATCAAAACCTGGATATGAGTTTCATATCAGCTATGTTAGCTTGCTGGGGAAACTAACTTACAAAAAAACATTGCTTATAAAAAACACACTGCTTGCAAAATCAAATTTTGCACAATGGAACCAGGATATTGAACTGTTAAACAAAGCTTACAACGAAAACTTAGTTATAAAACCTGTATCACAATGAAAAAATCTCTACGTTTATTATTTTTCTTTTTACTATTAACTGGGTCTGCAAGTGCACAAAACAATAACCAGACCTACGCTGAAAAGGCGGCCGAAATTCGAAAGGACGTGTGGGGAACAACTGTGCCTGAGTTTGCCGCCACAAAGGTTCCGACTAATTTAAGCAATGAAAGTGCTGTGGTTTTTGCAAAATCATACAGTATGCAAAGGTCACAGACCAACAAATTTAAATTTATGATCATTACAGCGTCGTCAACCACGCGTACGCTGAAGCTTATCACTTTTCATGAGCGGGTTAAAATAAATGATAAATCGGCACTTGAAGATTTTTCAACCATATCTTACCAAAAGCGTCTTGACGAAAGCGTTCATATTTTGAGCGCTAAATTTTCCATGACCCATGATACCTATATTGGCGCCAAGATCATTAAGCCAACAGGCAAGGAAGTTATTGTAAATACCAGCGAAGAGGTGCTGATCAAAAATGAAAAGAAAGACCAGGTGAGCAAACTGGCCATATCTGATTTGCAGGTTGGCGATATACTTGATTATTATGTAAGCACCGTTGACGTGAGCGAAAAAGCAAGCACAGACAACTTTGCCGACAACGACCTTGTTTTTGTGTTGGCTGGCGAATACCCGGTTTTATACAGCAGCTATGATTTTCAGTATGCCAAAAAAGATATTGTAAAGCATATCTGTGCAAATGGCGCACCCCAGTTTGATATCAGTACCAATAGCGCGGGCGACCAGATCTACAGCCTTAAGGTCAGGGACCAGGCCAAGTACCCAAGCGAGTTTTGGATTTCCAAATTTCGCCAGTTTCCTTATATCGAAATCAGCAGTTCACATACTATGGGTTTCGTAAAGTTTGTTTCAGGCGGTAAAGCCGGCGAAAGCGCTGCTGATAGGTTACAGGCTAATAAATCAATTTTTGAGGCTGCTTTTACAGAACGGGAGCTTCCTTATTTCAGTGAGGTTGCTGATCGCCTGAAAAAATATTTCGACGGTAAAAAGAATATTAAAGCCGCACCGCTTGATAGCGTAATGAAAGTGCTTTACAATATTAGAAAAGGAATGGTTTTTGGAAGCTATTCGAAAGATGATATTGGCAAAGTTGATGAGATCAACTATCGCCACATGGCTACAAAGTTTAATGCCATTATTATGAGTATGGTTTTAAATGATCTGAAAATCGATTACGATGTATTATTGGTTAGTTCGCGCAATGCTAACACGCTCGATAATATTTTTAATTATAGTGATTTTGATGCATGTATCCGTATAAACGATACAAAGCCACTATATATGTTCTTTGATGATGCTGCAACTCATTTTAATGAGGTTCCCCAGCGCTTCCAGGGCGAAAAAGTGATTGTACTTGCCCCCAAGAGGGAAAGCGCCACCAAATACTCATTTACGGAGGGAACAGCAGTTTTGCCGGTAATGGCAGCTTCGGTCAATACTATTAACGAGGAAATTAAAGTATCCCTTTTACCGGCCAGCATGCAAAAGCTGAAGATACAAAGGCTGGTTAAGCAAACAGGTTCTATGAGACATAATGATCAATTAGGTTTGTTGCCGGTAATTGATATTGATAATGCCCTTATGGAATTGTCAAAAAGTGACAAACTGGAAAAAAGACTGGCAGAAAATCCTGAAACAAAAAAACTGCGTGACGACTTTAGCTACGCTTTTTCAGATGATCAATCTAAATCAGTTAAAAAATTCACGGCTGAAATAAAAGCCCAGTATGAGCAGGAACCAACTCAGGTGGTCGATTGTAAAATTATAAATGCTGGTCTTGATAACAGCAACCCTGTTTTTCAGTACTCCGAATCGTTTGTGTTGGATAACCTGGTAAAAAAAGCAGGCAATAACTATATTATTGATGCAGGTAAACTTGCAGGTTCGTTTTATAAATTGGAGGATAAAGAGCGTAAACGCACATTTGACGTGTATATGCCATGTTCCCGCAGTTTTAAATATACTATTAGTATTGTTGTGCCACAAGGGTATGTTGCCAAAGGTTTGGAAGAGTTAGCGACAAAGAAAACCAACAAAACAGGTTCGTTCTCATCAGAAGCTAGTGTGAACGGTAACATAGTAACCATTGTGGTAACACGTGTTTACAATAACAATTTTGAAAAAGCAGAAAACTGGCCGCTCCTTACCGAGATGATTGACGCCTCGTCGGGCTTCAATGGGCAGAAAATATTGCTGGAGAAAAAAAGCTAAATAATTGAAAAATAAAAAGTCCGGAAACTAAACCCGGACTTTTTATTTTCTGTCTCATTCAGATTAATAGGGCGCTGCTGACGTATTCTTGGCGATACCGGGATGTGCTTTATACAGCTATTTGCTTTCGCTCCACGGTAGGGAAGAGGCTTTGCCCGCTAAAAAATCAGCTTTACGGCTGGCCAGGTCTTTAGCTTGCTGCTCGAGCACAGCATCGCTTTCATTATCTATGCGGTAGTTATAATCCAAACTATCAAGAAAAGCCAGGAGTACTCGTTTCTCCTGTTCGTTTTGAATGTCTACTCTTAAAGTTTCCATATACAAATTTAAACCAAATAAGGGGAATTGTATTAATATGTATCGACGAATGAGGGTTAAATAGACTTCAATTAATAAATAAATCCGAAATAGAAAATTGCTGTCCCCTCAGGCGCCCCGCGAGAGGCCTTGAAGGGACAGGGAAATAGGTTGTTTACTTTTTTATCGCGTAATTACTGGTAAACTCCCTTATGGCAATGGTGTCATTTTTGTCGAGCGCCATATTTATTCCAGGCAGGTTAAATTCATTTGAGGATGACATCATATACCTCTTAATAAATTTGTTGCTTACAGGGTCTCTGTGCAAAAAGCAAATATCAAGTCCGTTAATCTTAGTTTCCGAATTATCAGTCGAGACAATCAGTGAACTACGGTATGAATATTTATTATTGTCATTCACTATGTTCACATATTTATAAAAAGGCGAAAATTTGGCTCTGACATCATCTCCATTATCTAATGAAATCTCCGAATCTATATCGTTAAAAAAAGCTTGTTTACCACCAGCTGATGATATCGAATGATAATGATCGGCTGCAATTTGAATTGTTTTTGGTGATGTAAATGTAATGTCATTTTGCTTTGTTGAGGTGGGATGTGATATAAGGTTAAGGCTTGTTGATGTAATAGCTTTGGCTTTAATAGCAGGGTCGGTGACTTCGCCCTGGTAGGTGAATACCCTTTCGGTCGATAGCGTTACTCCCTGGTATTGAAATGTTTTTGGGAAAGTGTTTGTTGAATTGCTGGTTTGGTTGTCTTTTTTGCAGGATAGACCCGTGATACTGGTAATAGTAAATAATAGAAGGATGGGTTTGTAGGAAAATTTCATAATAATTTGTRATAGATTGCAAAAATAGGTTAATATGTAATAGTCGATAGTTATAAATATATTTATTCTGACATCGTCGTAAGTTAAAAGTTTAACGGTACGTTAAACTTTTAACTATAAAGTTGAGCATCAGGTATTTTAAATAACAAATCACTTTCCGACTTCCGGACTTTCTGACTTCCGGACTATTATTTACCTTTGCTCCCTATGACTGCTACTGAAATACGACAGGCTTTTCTTGATTTTTTTGTTTCAAAGGGACATACCATCGTTCCTTCGGCACCAATTGTGATTAAAAACGATCCAACGCTGATGTTCACCAACGCGGGGATGAACCAGTTTAAAGATATATTTTTAGGCGAGGCGGCCCCCAAGGCCTCCCGCGTGGCTGATACGCAGCGTTGTTTGCGTGTATCCGGCAAGCATAACGATTTGGAAGAGGTCGGTATTGATACCTATCACCACACTATGTTTGAGATGCTGGGTAACTGGAGCTTTGGCGACTACTTTAAAAAAGAAGCCATTGCCTGGAGCTGGGAGCTGCTTACCGAAGTGTACAAGCTGCCTAAAGACCGCCTGTACGTTACCTATTTTGAAGGCGACGAAAAAGAAGGCCTTAAAGCCGATACCGAAACCTACGAACTGTGGAAACAGTATGTGGATGAAGCTAACATCCTGCGCGGCAATAAAAAAGATAACTTTTGGGAAATGGGCGAAACAGGTCCATGCGGTCCCTGCTCGGAGATCCATTTTGACAGCCGCCCGGATAATGAGCGTGCCGAAGTAAGCGGGGCTACATTGGTAAATGCAGATCATGACCAGGTTATCGAGATCTGGAATGACGTATTTATGCAGTTTAACCGCCTTAAAGGTGGCGTATTGCAACCACTGCCTAATAAGCATGTAGATACCGGAATGGGCTTTGAGCGTTTGGTACGTGTACTGCAAGGCAAAACATCTAACTATGATACGGATGTTTTCCAGCCGATGATCCAGTTCATCGCTGAAAAATCGGGCAAAAAATATAACAGCGCCGCCAAACCGGGCGATGCTGATTGGAATGATGCTGTAGCTATGCGCGTATTGGCTGACCACGTTCGTGCTATCAGCTTTGCAATATCTGATGGGCAGCTGCCTGCAAGTAATAAAGCAGGTTATGTAATCCGTAGGATTTTACGTAGGGCAGTGCGTTATAGCTATCAAACTTTAGGTTTCAAAGAGCCTTTCTTTAATCAGCTGGTACCGTTATTAGCTGAGCAGTTTAAGGGAGTATTCAATAATCTATTTGAGCAAAAAGACTTTGTGCAAAAGGTAATTTTGGAAGAAGAGGTATCATTCTTAAGAACCTTGGATAAAGGTCTTCAGAGATTGAACATAAATGAACTTGAGAGGGCTGCACAGAGATTTAATTTGATTGGAAAAGTCGATCAGAACAAACATGATTTAACCGATTTGCTAAATCAGCCATATTTGATTAATGGGAAAGTTGCTTTTGAAATATATGATACTTATGGTTTTCCATTAGATTTAATTCAATTAATTGCGAGAGAAAATGGATGGGTTGTAGATTTAGAGGGCTTTGAAGAGGAGCTTCAACTGCAAAAAACTCGTTCCCGTGCTGCCACAGCCATTGATACCGGCGACTGGATCGTATTAAAAGATGATGAATCGGTAGAGTTTACCGGTTATGATGAAACTGAAAGCATAGCCCACATAGTAAAATACCGTAAGGTAACTGCTAAAGGTAAAGAACAATATCAACTGGTATTGGATAAAACGCCTTTCTATGCTGAAAGTGGCGGTCAGGTAGGGGACAAGGGCGAACTGGTTTTTCCGGATGGAGAGATCATCCTGGTTACCGATACCAAAAAAGAGAACGGCCTGATAGTTCATTTTACCGATAAACTACCGCAGGATATTGACGATGCCTTAACCGCCATTGTTGATCCGGCTTTACGCAGCCAAACCAACAGCAATCACTCGGCTACGCACTTGCTGCATGCTGCCATGAAACAGGTATTGGGCAGCCACGTAAACCAAAAAGGTTCGTTGGTAAATGCTGATTACCTGAGGTTCGACTTTTCGCATTTTGCCAAAGTTACCGATGAGGAACTGGCGCAGATTGAGGCTATTGTAAACCAAAAGGTGCGCGAAAACATTCCGATTAAAGAAGAACGCAGCGTATTGTATGCTGAAGCCATCACCAGCGGTGTAACAGCCCTGTTTGGCGAAAAATATGGTGAATATGTGCGCGTAATTACTTTTGATGATAACTTCAGCAAGGAGCTTTGCGGTGGTACACATGTGAAAGCTACCGGGCAAATTGGTTTCTTCAAAATTATAACCGAAAGTGCCGTAGCTGCCGGTGTTCGCCGTATTGAGGCTATTACCGGTGTTGCTGCCGAAAAATATATCGTTACCCAAAATGCTTTGGTTAACCAGTTAAAAGAGCTGCTTAAAAATCCAAAAGATATTTCAAAAAGCATTGAAGGGTTGCTGGATGAAAATGCCAAACTGAAAAAAGAGATCGAGAAATCGATCCTCGAAAAATCGTCAGGCTTAAAAACCGAGTTGGCTCAAAAAGCTGAGGCTATTGGTGATATCAATTTTATCGCCCAAAAAGTAGCCCTGCCAAATGCAGATGCGGTTAAAAACCTGGCTTACCAGTTAAAGGACATCGTATCAAACCTGTTCCTGGTGCTGGTAGCTGACTTCGACGGCAAGCCAAGCATTACCGTAATGATTGCCGAAAATCTGGTGAAGGAAAAAGGCCTGCATGCCGGTAATATCGTAAAAGAGCTGGCTAAAGAGGTTAAAGGCGGCGGCGGCGGTCAGCCGTTTTTCGCTACTGCCGGTGGTAGTGATGTAAGTGGGTTGGATAATGTGCTGGTAAAAGCGAAAAGCTTTGTAGGGTAACACCAAATAAATAAAGGGGGCGTCATTGCGAGGCACGAAGCAATCCCCAATTAGCAGAGCGGCTAAGCAAGTCACCCTGTATAGTTAGGGATTGCTTCGTGCCTCGCAATGACGTGAGGTTTAATAGACTTTTAAACAAAAACGACCGTCTCAACAGAGGCGGTCGTTTTGTTTATATATAAAATCTCAATAAATATTAATGATGATGACCATTATTGTGTACACGGTGATCAACTACGCGGGTACGTTTTACCACCCTTGTATGCGGCCTTGGGTTATGGTTTACAACCCTGGTGCGGTTCACTACATGTGTACGGTTCACCACCCTGGTATGGTAATGATCACGCACAATAACGTTCCTTGTGCCGCGATAACGGGCATAGGTGTCACGGTCGTGCGCAAAATAGGTGTATGGCCTTGGGCGGTTTACCGCTACCTTGTAACCGGTGGCAATGTTGTAGCTTCTATAGCGAGGAGGCAAAGCAGCCCTTCTAACCCATGTACCGCCTTCTAAATAAACATATTGATGGGTTGGTACATAATAGTAACTCTCTACATCGGGCAGGTAATAATAGTTAACACCGGCGTATTCGGCGGGCGGGTTCCATAAACCAACGTTTACATTTACGTTTACCTGTGCATTTGCTTTTGTAACCGAAGCTGCAAGTACAAAACATCCCGCAAGCATTCCTAAAATTAATTTTTTCATGGTGTCTGTCTAAATATGCGGCAATATTCAATTATTGTGCCTTTTATAAATAGACGGCAGTAATTACCGAAAGTTTAATGGGATGATGGCGGACATATTTGGATTGGATATTTTCAGGGCCTGATCGGCAATCGATAGCCATCAATCTCTATAACCCCTACCTTGCTACTATATAATTGTACTTTTAGCGTTGTTTTAAAAGCAAAATGGTGCTTTTACTGTATTAATCTTTATATATTTGACTTTTATACATCAGTAAAATCATAGCTGAATTTTTATTTTTATGACAGTTCTCGCAGACGGGGTAGCCGAAAAGTACGAGTTGGTAATAGGCCTCGAAGTACACGCACAGCTATCTACATCAAGTAAGGTATTCTCGGCAGATTCGGCTGCTTTTGGTGCCGAACCTAACCGCCATGTTAGTGCGGTATCGCTGGGGCATCCCGGCACTTTGCCCTTTATTAATAAAAAAGCGGTTGAATATGCTGTTAAAATGGGCCTGGCCTGTAATTGCACTATCAACCTTAATAATAGCTTCGCACGTAAAAATTATTTTTATGCCGATTTGCCTAAAGGTTATCAGATCAGCCAGGATCACGCGCCCATCTGTCTTAAAGGTCACGTACCTGTAAAGCTTGCAGATGGCACTGAAAAGAATATCGCACTGCATCACATCCACATGGAAGAGGACGCAGGCAAAAGTATGCACGACCAGCACCATGCCGATTCACTGATCGACCTGAACCGCGCCGGTGTGCCCTTGGTTGAGATCGTATCTGAACCAGATATGCGCAGTGCAGAAGAGGCTGGTCAGTTCTTGACAGAAACGCGTAAGCTGCTTCGCTACCTTGATATTTGCGATGGAAATATGGAAGAAGGCAGTATGCGCTGCGATGCCAATATCTCGGTAAGACTTAAAGGCGCTACCGCATATGGTAACCGCTGCGAAGTGAAAAACCTTAACTCCATTCGAAACGTGCAGCGTGCTATTGAGCATGAGTTTGTTCGCCAGATAAATATTATTGAGGCTGGGGGGCACATCGACCAAAATACGCTGAATTTTAATGCAGATACAGGCGAAACATCAGTACTCCGCTCAAAAGAAATGGCAAATGACTACCGCTATTTCCCTGAGCCGGACCTGCCGCCGCTGAAACTTACCAACGAGTATGTCGAGAACATCCGCAAAAGCCTCCCGGCGCTACCCGCACAGTTATATCATAAGTATACCGAGCAATTAGGGTTAACGGCTTATGACGCTTCAGTAATTACAGCCGACAGGGATACGGCCGTCTATTTTGAATCACTAATAAAACATACGGATCATTATAAAGCTGCTGCCAACTGGCTGATGGGTGCGGTGCGTTCGTACCTGAATGATCATAACCAAACCATTGGTAACTTTGCTGTTACGCCGCAAAACCTTGCCGCCCTCATCAAACTAATTGACACCGGGGTGATAAATAATTCTGTAGCTTCGCACAAGTTATTCCCTGCTATGGTCAGGGAACCGGGTAAAAAACCGGAGGATCTGGCTAAAGAACTTAACCTGTTGATCAGTGCTGATGGTGATGATGTAACCCGTTTTATAAAGGACGCCATCGCCAAATTCCCTGATAAGGTTAAGGAATACCAAAAGGGGAAAAAGGGCGTTTTAGGCCTGTTTATGGGCGAGATCATGAAAAACTCAAAAGGCAAGATCGATCCGCAGAAAACTAACCAGCTATTGATAAAGGAATTAGAAGCTAAATAAATGAAAGTTAAAAATATGGCTGTCGGCGCGCTGTTATTGCTTAGCGCAGGCATGTACTCTTGTAAAAATAAATCGCAGTTCAGCGTTTCAGGAACTATTAAAAATCCGGGTAATCTTAAGGCTGTTTATTTGATTGAGGCTGATAGCTCGGGCTTAAAAGTTGTCGACTCTACTTCATTGGGCGAGGGCGGCAAGTTTGAGTTTAAGCATGTGGCGCTTTATCCAAACCTGTTTAAACTTCGTGTAGGCAATACCGGTCCACAGGGAAGCGAAATGCAGGGCGAAAACCTTTTCGATTTCATTGCTAAAAATGGCGACGATATCGAGTTTGAAACGGACAATAACAATAAAAATCATGAGTACACCATTAAGGGCTCAGATGACTCGGATAAAATAAAAGAGTTTAACCGCATCAGCAATATTTATGGTGATAAAAACGCCAAGCTTTTTGCAGAGTACCAGGAAAAATCTCACGGCGAACGTAATGATTCGCTGCTAAAAATATACATGCCTATATTTTTGAAAAACGTGAGCGAAAGTGGCGAGGCAGTTTTAAAATTTGTGAACGATAACAAGAAATCGCTTGCAGGTTTTTATGCGGCTACCACACTTGATCCTACCAAATACGAAGGGCAGCTGATCAAATTTGCCGATGACATCCGGGGCGATTTCAAAGATAACCCTACTGTACAAAAGTTCATTAAACAAATGGACAAGGTTAAGCCGATATCGATAGGTCATAAAGCACCGGAATTTACCGTTAACGGTATTGACGGGAATCCAATCAAATTATCTGATTACAAAGGCAAATATGTGATGATTGATTTCTGGGCTTCATGGTGCCAGCCTTGCCGCCAGGAAAACCCTAACGTAGTAAAGCAATACAATACCTTTAAAGGTAAAGGCTTTAATATTTTAGGTATATCGTTAGATAAAGGTAAACCGGAATGGCAAAAAGCTATTAACGATGATAAGCTTACCTGGGCACATGGTTCTGATTTAAACGGCTTTGAAGGCCCTACAGAGGCTCTTTACCATATTGAAGCTATCCCGTCAAACTTTATCATTGATCCTCAGGGAAATATAGTTGCCAAGAATATTACGGGAGCCGATCTTGAAGCTTTTTTAAATAAAACATTTAAATAGCCTCAACTTACGGTTAATATTAGGTAACGTTTAACAATTTGTTAATATCAGCTTAACCATTAGCTGTTGTAAAGCGTATACTTTTATACAAAAAAATTAACGCAACATGAGCAGCACCGCAAAACAGAAAATACTTATTGTTGATGATGAACCGGATATTTTAGAACTGATTGAGTATAACCTCAAAAAGGAGGGTTACCAGGTGTTTTTAGCACGTAACGGCCAGGAAGCTGTTGCCGAAGCAAAGAAATCACTCCCAGATCTGATTGTACTGGATATCATGATGCCTAAAATGGATGGGATAGAAGCATGTCGCATTATGCGCACTATGCCCGAGTTTAAAAACACTTTTATGGTGTTTTTGACAGCCCGCAGCGAGGAGTATTCAGAAATTGCCGGTTTTAACGTAGGTGCCGATGATTACATTGCAAAGCCTATAAAACCCCGCGCACTGGTTAGCCGCATAAACGCTATCCTACGCCGTAACGCCCCATCTGAAGATGTGGTTGATAATAAACTTGAAATAGGCGATTTGGTTATTGACCGCGAAGCTTACCTGGTTTACCAAAAAGGTGTTAAAGTGGTTTTGGCCAAAAAGGAATTTGAACTGCTGTACCTGCTGGCTTCAAAACCAGGCAAGGTTTACACTCGTGAAGTGATCCTTAAAAACATCTGGGAAGATTCGGTAGTAGTTACCAACCGTACCATTGATGTACACATCCGCAAACTGCGCGAAAAATTGGGCGACGATTGCGTTGCTACGGTAAAAGGGGTAGGTTATAAGTTTGAAGCTTAAGTCGCCCCCTAACCCCCTAAAGGGGGAACTTATATGATATTAAAAAAGCGATTGGGTTACCAATCGCTTTTTTTGTCAAAATATTTTGCATTACTTTGAGGCGGCAGTAGCTTTCTTCTTAACTGCGGTGGCTGCTTTAACGGTTTTCGCAGCTACGGCCTTTTTGGTTTCTGTAGCCTCCGTTTTTGCTTTAGCTGTGATGACTTTTGCCTTGGTAGCTGCCTTGGCTTTAACATCTGCAACTTCTTTCTTTGCAGCAACAGCTTCGTTCTTCACTTTGGCGGTAATGGCTTTAGCCTTGGTTTCGGCCTTAGCTTTAACATCAGCTGCTGCTGTTTTAGCTTTTGCGGTTACTTCATCGGCTTTCTTAATAACAGCTTTTTTGGTAGTTGCCGCTTTTTTTGTGGCAGTTGCTTTTTTAGCGGTTACTTTTTCCTTTATATCTTCAAATTTTTCTTCGGCTACTTCTTTTACGTCTTCGGCTGTGTCTTTTGTGCCTTCCCAAAGGCTTTCAATTGTTTCTTTAACCTTCTCGAAAAATCCTTTTTCTTCAGGTTGGGTTGACTGATCACTCATGATGTTTTTTTATAGATAGGTAAACAGATTGTTATTAATTAACCTTTTAACCTCAAAAAGTTTAGGTTTGTTTTAAATCTGCGTAACAAACACATCATAATGGATATAAACCAAAAAGTCCCGCCGTTGGGCAGGACTTTTGTATAAAAAAGGTATTCGATTATTTAACTACCGAGAACTTATAAATAGACTGAGTTTTATAAGTATCGCCCGGTTTCAACTCGGTTGAAGGGAATTGCGGTTGGTTTGGTGAATCAGGGAAATGCTGTGTTTCCATCGCGAAAGATGTACGGTACTCATCTTTTATTCCGCGTTTCATCACGTTTTTAGCCTGCATAAAGTTACCGCTGTAAAACTGTAAGCCTGGTTCTTCGGTAAATACTTCCATTTTAATACCACTCTTATCGCCGATAACTGTAGCGATAGGAGTATTCAGGTCATGTTTGTTCAGTACAAAGTTGTGGTCGTAACCTTTACCGTCTTTTAACTGTACGTTGTCTTCATTAATACGTTTGCCAATGGTTTCAGGCTTGGTGAAATCAAACGGGGTGCCTGCCACTTTTTCAAGTTTGCCGGTTGGGATCAAGCCTGCATCAACCGGTAAATAGTTATCAGCATCTATCTGAACCAAATGATCAAGGATGGTTCCGCTGCCTTCGCCGTTCAGGTTAAAGAACGCGTGGTTAGTAAGGTTAACAACAGTTTTTTTATCTGTAGTAGCCTCATACTGGCATTTAAATGAGTTATCATCAGTAAGGCTGTAAGTAACCTTAACATTAAGGTTGCCCGGGAAGCCTTCTTCCAGATCTTTTGAAAGATAAGTAAGCTCCACAGTTGATGAATCAAGCAATTTGCCGTCCCATACTACTTCCTGGAAGCCGTGTTTACCGCCATGCAGTGTATTAGGCGTATTATTTATTGACGACTGATAGTCTTTGCCATCAATTTTGAAATGACCTTTGGCAATACGGTTACCGTAGCGGCCAATAGTAGCACCATAATAGCGCTCGGTTGATTTTTCAAAACCTTCCACATCATCAAAGCCCAAAACAACATCAGTTAATTTGCCTGTTTTATCGGGCACTAACAGGCTTACTACGCGGCCACCATAGTTGGTAATAGTAGCGATAGCACCGTTCTTGTTTTTAAGGGTAAATAAATGGGTTTGTTTTCCATCGATTGTTTTTTCGAATGCTGATGCAGTTGTTTGAGTGCTATCCGCCATAGTAGTGTTTTTCTGTGAGGTTGAATTTTGATTACAAGCAGCCAAATATAGGCTGCAAGCAGGTAAAATTGTTAAAGAAATACCTTTAATTAAGTTTCTCATAAATAGATTTATTATAGTTTGGTTTAAAAATAGCTTTTTTTCATTATCCCCTCTCTTTATAATGGATCTCGCTTAAGCCCCTTAGCTTGTCAGCCGCAAATTCCGCGGTAATATCGCGCTGCGGATTGGCCAGCATTTCGTAGCCCACCATGAATTTTTTCACCGTGGCCGAACGTAACAGCGGCGGATAAAAGTGCATATGCCAGTGCCAGTAAGGATGCTCGCCCGAGTTAACCGGCGACTGGTGCATACCTGCCGAATAAGGGAACGAGGTTTCAAACATATTATCATACCTGATGGTCAGTCTTCTGATGGCATCGGCAAGGGCATGTTTTTCTTCATCGGTAAAATAAAGGATGCTGGTTACATGCCTTTTGCTGATGATCATAGTTTCGTACGGCCAAACCGCCCAAAACGGTACAAGCACAGCAAAATGTTCGTTTTCAAAAACTATGCGGTCCTGCTTTTTCAATTCAAGCGCAAGGTAATCTGCTAACAGGCTTGTACCTTTTTGCTCAAAATGAAGCTTTTGTTGTTGGGTTTCTTTAGCTACCTCAACCGGTAGGCTGTTTTGTGCCCAAATCTGCCCGTGAGGGTGCGGGTTACTGCAACCCATGATATCGCCCTTGTTTTCAAAGATTTGGATATGCTTGATCCATGGATATGAGGCAAGGTCTTCAAATTCCGACTGCCATATATCAACTACTTTGCTTATCTCTTTGGTAGTCATCTGTGGCAGGGTAAGGTCATGCCTTAGTGAAAAGCTGATCACCCGGCAAATGCCTTTCTGGCTGTTAGCCACCAGTAGTTCATCTTCATTTAAGCCACCATCTGGTGTATTTAACAATAGCGATGAATAATCATTGGTGAAAACAAAGCTTCCTTTATAATCGGGGTTTTCGCTGCCATCGGCACGTTTGTTTGTAGGGCACAGGTAACAGGCCGGATCATACTGAGGGCGGTCGTCGGCCTGGGTAGCCTCAACTTTGCCTTGCCATGGGCGTTTTGTACGATGCGGCGATACCAGGATCCAGTCGCCCGTTAAAATGTTTAACCTACTGTGAGGATGCTCTTTCAGATCAAAATTAGTTTCCATTAGTTTAAAATCAGGTAATAATTGGCTTAATACATGTAAGGTAGACAGTTATACCTTAGCGATTTCAAAGTTGGTAAAAATAAATGTAAACCATACATTTAAAATAGTTTTTTCTGAATAAATAGTTATCGTAGAAAGATTGATAGGATTTGTAGAAATGGAGGGGCGGAAGATTGATTTTCATGTCATTGGGGGCGTCCCTTGAAAAAATAGTGATGATGTGTAAAATATATTTTAGTGATGGTGCGCAGGGCGCGTTAGTGATAGTAGCGGATACCGGCCTTGTGGCTAAGGCCGGTGCAGTATGAGCGGATAGCACGGGCCGCAGGCAACGCCCATATTGTAAGTTGATAAAAAATAACTTAATAATCAATAACTTACAACTATATTATTATAAGGTACGAAGCAATCGAACGGAAGCAAAGCCGCTCTGTATGGCATGCGATTGCCACGTCGCCCCCACGCTCATTCCTCTTTCGCTTCTCGCAAATGACATGGTTTAGTTTATTAGTCTAAAACCCCAATCCACCCAACTCAACCACTGCCGAGTCGCAGATGTAAGTTGGTACAATGCCGGTGGCGGTGATGCGGTTTTCGGCATCTTTGGCCTGTGTGTTGCCGGATAGTACCAGTACAGTATCCAAACCAAATTTATTGCCTCCAAGGATGTCTGTTTGCAGGGTATCGCCAACCATTACAATATCTCTTTTGCTGATCGGCCGGCGTTCGCGAAGCAGGTCATAAGCAAACATGAACATCTGCGAATCAGGCTTGCCGAAGCGGATAAACGCTTTGCCTACAATAGTCTCAATCATGCTGGCCAAACCTCCTATAGCTATGGATACATCAAGCTTGGTTAGGGGATATGCATGATCGGTATTGGCTACGATGGCTGGAATGGTGCGCTTACGCATCAGGTTAACTGATTTATTCAGATCCCGGCCCCAGTCAAAGCCTTCATCGTCCAAAAACACAAGTGCATTAACCCGGTCAATGTTGCTTTCGTTTACCTCGCTTATGGGCAGTGTGTGCAGACCTGAGCTGTCGATGTAATGGGCCGAATCTGGCGTACCTAAATAAGCTACAATGCCGTCATTTACTTTTAAGTCGAGGTATTCTTTGGTAAGCATGCCCGATGATATGATCCTGTCGGGCGTGATAGCCATTAAGCCTTTTTTAGTATAAGATTCGGCCAGTTGCACCGGGCTCCGTGAAGCATCATTGGTTACAATATAGTACTCCTTACCCTGTTCTTCCAGGTAAGAAAAAGTGTTTTCGATACCCGGAAGCAAGCCTCCATAATTTTTTAATACCCCAAACGCATCAAAAAAAACAACTTCGTATTTATCAATTATGGATTTAAAGTTGTCGATTCGGGTCATACTTATCTGTTTTTAGGGCTTTGTTGTAATCTGAGCCCGAAAGATAGTTAACCTATTTTAATTTTAAAGCTTCAATGATCTTTTCGGCATCAAAATCCCTGTCGACAGATGGTAAATAAATATCAAATGCCTCTGCCTGGAGTTTTTTGGCGTATTGCTCATTAAAAAAGTGCTTGCCATCTTTAATTACATAGTTCAGGATAAAAAAGCGGTAGGCTTCTTTCAAAAAGCGGATCTCATCGGCAGTTAACGGGTTTACCTTGTGATATTCTTTTAAAAAGAGAATAAAACGGTCTTCCATCATGGTATTGATCACGTAGCTGAACACGGTACGGTCGCCAATGTCAGATACCACACGACTGAAGAAGTAAAAATCAAGCAGACGATAACTCATCCTGAACCAGTCATAATCCCAGCGCGAGTAAAGATCAAGATTTGGGGTTACCGAAAAATTGCCGATGTTCCAGTCGATAAATACCGGGATGATCTCGAACGAGCTCATGTTGTATTTTGAGCGGTTCTTTAAGAAGGTTTCGCAGTGGTATTTCAAAAAATCGGCCTGCATGCCAGAGCCAAATTGCTTGGGATCTGTTTCGATTTGCAGCAATAGCGCAGAAATATCAGTACGTAAAGTTTTTGACGATTTTGGCAGCACATTTTTTACCCTTGAACAGGCCTTGTGGAACTTACCAACCTGCTGACCAAGCTTTTTGATGTGATTGTCGTCCAACCGGCGCGGCAGGCGCTGTAAAATACGGGTTGGGTTATAAAATACTACCCAGGCATCGGTTTTGCCATGTTTATGATGATAAATATAAACACGGTTGTTTTTTTGGAGAGAACGCGCCAGGAAATTCTCAAACGGGTAAAGCAGGTTAATTGCCAGCGTTTGAATAATGCGGTGATCCTCCTTAAAGTGCTCAAATTTGCCAAAGTACGAAAGCTTAGCTATGATTATATCGTCGTCGTCGAACGTAATACGGTACACATGATTGGTTGAAACCATGGCGCTGATATCTTCAATATCGCGAATAGTTTTTGACGCGTCATACCCCTCCCAGGCCTTGCGGATAATAAAAGAATAGTCCATTTGTATATATCTGCCGGCAAAGTTACACCAATGGCAGCATTCGGTTTATAATTAAGGGTACAAATATATAATATTTATCTGAACCGGGATTTGGGGGGATTTTTGGGATTTATAGGATTTTACTTGCGTTTTGTCTGAATCTGGATTTGGGGAGATTTTTTGGATGTATGGGATTTTGACTTCATGGTTTATACTTCTTGTTTAAAAGGCGCTTTACGGTTAATGATTTACTGCCGAAATTTAACAATAACCCGATTTCAACATTGTAAGCTTCCAGATAATTTAAAGCTTGCGCTAAATGTACATCTTCAAGCTGGGTAATTGCTTTAAGTTCAACCATGATCATGCCGCCTACAAAAAATCAACCCTGCGTGTTCCGATTTGTAAATCTCTGTAAAAGATTGGCATTTCTTTTTCCCGCTCGAACACGAGGCCATTTAATGCCATCTCTATTTCCAAAGCCTTTTGGTAAATAACTTCCTGAAAGCCATTACCCAAGGTAGAATGCACTTGCATGGCGCAGCCAATTATTTTGCCAGTTATATCGGTATGTTTAAGTTGATCCATTTTTAAAGATAATCGAGTAATAAAATAAGCAAGTAATCAAAAACTCTCCTTATGCAAATCAAAATCCTATAAATTCCAAAAATCCCCCCAAATCCCGGTTCAGATAATCTCAAAATACCTCTTCAACTCCCAATCAGTTACACTTTTGGCAAACTGGCGATATTCCCACAGGCGGGTTTGTGTAAAGTGATCAACAAAGCCTTCGCCGAAAAGCTCTTTGGCAATATCAGAGGTTTGCATGGCTGTGGCAGCGGCATGCAGGTTGGGCCATAGCACGCCATTGCGTTTATCCTGGTAACCATTACCTACAGTTGGTTCAATGTTTAGTTCAAGCTTGTTTTTAATACCGTATAAGCCAGATGCCAGCGCAGCCGCCATGGCCAGGTACGGATTAGTATCAGAGCCCGGGATACGGGTTTCCAGGCGGGTATAGTTTTCGGTAGTATTGATGATACGGAGGGCAGTTGTGCGGTTTTCAACGCCCCAGGTAATGGTGGTTGGTGCCCAGGCGCCTTCAACCAGGCGTTTGTAGCTGTTGATGGTTGGCGCATACATAGGCAGCAAATGAGGCATGCAATACAGCTGACCGGCAAGGTATTGCTTATGTATTTCGCTCATTTTGTTTACATCGTTAGCGTCATAAAACAGGTTTTTAGATTGGTCTTTATTCCACAGGCTTTGGTGGATGTGGCCGCTGCAGCCGGGCAGGGTTTCTGTCCATTTAGCCATGAACGACGCCATGATGCCGTGTTTATAAGCTATCTCTTTAACGGCGGTTTTAAACAGCGTTGCTTTATCAGCGGCAGCTAAAACCTCATCATGCAATATGGCAGCTTCGTAAACCCCCGGACCAGTTTCGGTATGCAGTCCCTCAATGGGGATATTGAATTTGGTAAGCAGGTTAAACAGGTCGTAATAAAAGTCGCTGTTTTCTGAAGTGCGTAATATAGAATAGCCAAACATGCCCGGTGTAAGCGGTTCAATATTGGTGAACTTTTTATCGGCGAGGGTTTGCGGCGTTTCTTTAAAATTGAACCATTCAAATTCCTGTGCAAACTCGGCATGATAGCCCATGTCATTACATTGCGCCTTGATATGTTTAAGCAGGCTTCGCGGACAAGCGGGCAGGTCATTACCATCGGGGTTGCTGAAATCGGCCAAAAAGAAAGGAATATCATCCTGCCAGGGCACATTACGAAGGGTTGCGAGGTCAATACGGCAAAGCTTATCGGGATAACCGCTTTGCCAGCCCGTTAACTGTACATTATCATAACAAACATCGTTGCTGTCCCAGCCAAAAACCACATCGCAAAAACCATAACCGCTCTGTAACCCATCAATAAATTTTTTAGGGTTGATCACTTTGCCACGCAAAACGCCATCAATATCGGCAAAGGCGAATTTGATTTTCTGGATGTTATTCTGTTCAATATATGCTTTGATCTGTTCTTCGTTCATGGTATAAAAAGTATGGCCGGTTAAGGTATGGCAAGATAGCTATTATGGCTTAAACTATAAAAAATTAGCCTGTGCGTGTTTAATACGCAATAGCGTTTACCTTTGTTTGAACTATTTATATGGAAAAAATCAACCAGTTTTTATTTGTTTACGGCACACTGCTACAACCTGGTAATGAGTTTGCGGAATATCTTAATCAACATTGTAAATTTATAAGCACAGGTAAAATAAAGGGCCGGCTTTATGATATTGGTGAATATCCAGGCGCTTTGATTGATAGCAGCGAAAGGATTTATATTTATGGCAATATATTCAGAATGGATGACCCTGTTGCCATATTAAAAGTAATTGAAGATTATGAAGGCATTGGCGAGTTGTACAGCCATCCGCAGGAATATATCAGGGAGCAGGTTGATATCCTTACCGATAACGGTATCATGAGTTGCTGGATGTATATTTATAATTTACCTGTGGATACTTACAACCAGATTCCCGCGGGAGATTACATCCAATATTTAAAAGATAGATCTGCCCAAAACAATGGCATCAAATAACCATTTAGTTAACGATGTTTTTCCATTTTAAAGATAGATTTCCGCAGTTAAATGCTTACTGGGACAGGTACCTGCAATTTCAGAAGCGGATAGAAGCCCCGGCTAAAACCGTACTGCTCCAGGAGGGGAAAATATCTCAGCATTATATTTTTATTGAAAAAGGCTGTGTACGGACATTTTTTAATAAAAATGGTGACGATAAAACGGTGCAGTTTTTCTTTGAGAATGAAGGCCTGAGTTCTTTTGATAGCTTTATAAACAATGTGCCAAGTTTGTTCACTATCGAAACTATCGAGCCATCGGTAATTTATTTGTTGCCTAAGCAATACGTTCTCCGGTTAATAGACGAGTTGAGTCATGAACCTGATTTTGCTCAAATGATATTGCAAATGACTGCCCGGAGGCAAATGCATTATATAAATGAATTTGTTTCCATTATCCGGGACTCGCCCGAACAACGCTATCTGCATCTGTTAAATGAAAGACCTCACATCATACAGCGGGTGCCCCAACATTATATAGCCTCATATCTCGGGGTAAGCAAGGTGCACCTGAGCCGTATAAAAAGTAAACTGGCAAAAGGCAGGTTGCATTTCTGAACTTGATAACATATGTTATCGTCCCTGTGCTGCACGCCGGGGTAATTTTGTGTTATAAAACTAGAAAATAACATGAAAGCAGCAGTAATGTATCAAAATGGAGGGTTACCTCAATATACAGATTTTCCTGAACCGGTTGTTCAAAACCCTGATGAGGTATTGGTTAGTGTAAAAGCTGTAGCCATTAAACATCTCGACAAAAGCAGGGCGTCTGGCAGGCACTATTCGAGCGAAGCGCCGAGTGAAAACGGTCGCGTGATTGGTGGCGATGGTATTTGCTTGCTGGAAGATGGCACAAGGGTATATGGCATGGGTATAAGCGGTACGCTTGCTGAAAAAGCGACTATTTACAAAAGCAGGATAGTAAAATTGCCTGATGACTTGGATGATGTTACGGCGGCCGCCTTGCCAAATGCCGTAGTAGGTGCGGCTATGGGTCTTAAATTCAAAGCCGATATTCAGCAGGGCGATGTGGTGCTGATTAATGGTGCTACAGGCTTTACAGGGCGGATTGCCATTCAAATTGCCAAAATTTATGGCGCAAAGAAGGTAATAGCAACGGGCCGAAACCAGCAATCATTGAATGAGTTGCTATCCCTTGGTGCCGATGAAACAATTTCAGTACTGCAGGATGATGAAAGTTTTAAAAAGCAGATCGCCGCAATACATTCAGAAACTCCTATTGATATTATTGTTGATTACCTGTGGGGCCATACTGCCGAAATGATATTGGCCTGCATAAAAGGCGACGGTTCATTTACCAATAAAATTAGGTATGTATCGGTTGGGGGCATGTCGGGAGATCTGATACAGTTATCCGCAGCCAATCTCAGGAGTGTTGATCTTCAATTAACCGGATCAGGGCTTGGCGCGTGGTCAAAAGCGCAGGTGGATGAACTTTTTAGTGAGATTTTGCCCGAAATGTTTGCACTTGCGGCGGCTGGCAAGCTGAAAGTAGAAACTATTAAAGTGAAATTAGCGGATATTGCCGAACTCTGGGAGTTGGAAGTGGATAATGGGCGGCGTTTGGTTGTTGTTGTTTGAAAGGAATGATTTTTATATAGCAAACTATCCAAAAACGTCATACGGGGTACGAAGAAATCCCCGATTTGCAGGTTCACTCTGTATAGCATGCGATTGCTTCGTGCCTCGCAATGACGCAGTTGAGAATGCCATTTTCACTTCAATATCTGCCGGGTTTTATTCTCGTTACTTCAAGCAAAAAAAATCCCCCGGTTTTATAAAACCGGGGGATTAAACAATAACTATTTATTCAGGGCATTAAAGTTTTGCTGTTTTTACAGTTTTGATGATAACTGCAGCAACTTTGTATGGATCAGCAGCTGAGTTAGGGCGACGATCTTCCAGGTAACCGCTCCAGTTGTGATCAACAGCATAAAGAGGGATACGGATAGAAGCACCACGGTCAGATACACCATAGCTAAAATCATGGATAGAAGCAGTTTCGTGTTTACCAGTTAAACGCTGATCGTTATCAGCACCGTAAACTGCAATACACTCAGCAACTGCAGGGCGGAAAGACTCGCAGATAGCTGTGAAAATTTCTTTGCTGTTTGCAGTACGTAAAGTAGTATTTGAGAAGTTAGCGTGCATACCAGAACCGTTCCAGTCTAATTGACCAAGCGGTTTGCAATGCCAGTTAATAGCAACTCCGTATTTTTCACCAATTCTTTCTAATAAATAACGTGCAACCCAGATTTGGTCACCAGCCTCTTTAGCGCCTTTAGCGAAGATCTGGAATTCCCACTGGCCAGCAGCAACCTCAGCGTTGATACCTTCAACGTTTAAGCCTGCTTCTAAACATGCATCTAAGTGCTCTTCAACAATTTCGCGACCGAAAGCGTTTTTAGCACCTACTGAACAGTAGTAAGGACCTTGTGGAGCTGGGTAGCCAGCAGCCGGGAAACCAAGCGGTTTGCTGGTTGATGGATCCCACAGGAAGTACTCCTGCTCAAAACCGAACCAGAAATCATTATCGTCATCAGCAATAGTAGCACGACCGTTTGATTCGTGTGGTTTGCCGTCAGCGCTTAATACTTCGCACATTACTAAGAAAGCGGTTTTTCTTTGTGGATCAGGAACAACAAAAACTGGCTTTAAGATACAATCAGATGAACCACCTGGTGCCTGCTCAGTTGAAGAACCATCAAAGCTCCAGTTATCTAAATCTTCTACTTTACCGCTAAATTCTTTAACGATTTTTGTTTTGCTGCGCAGGCTTTGTGTTGGTTTATAGCCATCAAGCCAAATGTACTCGAGTTTTGTTGCCATTTTTTAATTAATTTGTAAAGTTGGGGTTCTAATTATAGTTTTTGTATTAATCTCAATAATTATTAAGGCGAATTTAAATTTTTTTTACAAAATTCGTTACAAATGTTAAGAAATTTTGTATTTTTTTTCAATAACATGTTAATTATAGCTGTAAACCCGTAAAAAAGAATCTGTAAAACTGCGTTTTTAACAATTTTGTATTTTTAGAAATGAATCGGGTGTGTTTTTTATCAATAACGTAAAATACCCTGGTACAGGCAAGCCCGGGCACTCATTACGTGAACAATTAACCCTTTTCGGCTGATGAAGGTAAGGCAAAGCTTACTATTGCAGAAATTTAGTCACTTAATTTTTCGGAGATATTCTTAATGGCCTCGTCAAGCCTGGTAGCAGAGTCATAAAGGTGCTTCTCAACCTGTAAAAACTCTTGTTTTTTGTCTTTGCTTTCGCTCATCAGCTCAACCAAACCTAATATATTGGTGAGGTGCTTACGTACTTCGTGCGAGTTGATAAAGGCAAGCTCGCGCTTTTTGGTATCGTATAATAATTTTTCGTAATGGCGTTTTTGCCTGGCACTTCGGTATAACAGGGCTATAACCGCAAACATAAAAACTGTGGTAATACTGATCAGGATCAAAATAAGACGTTCGCGCCTGTATTTTTCCGCAGTATCTGTAAAAGTATTTTCGATTTTGTCTATTTTTATTTGAGCCGATACGTTACCTACCTGTGTAGTATTATTCAGGCTTGCTTCTGATTGTTTGAGCGCAAGGTCAAAATTTTCGGCTGCAAGTTTATAATCACCCCTGTCACGGGCTATTTCACCCAGCAATTCATAAAGATGATGCTTTATTTCGGGATGATTGGTAGAATAGGGTAGGGCAAGAAGTTGGTTAGCTATCGCGCTTGCCGAATCGGGCTGTCCGTTCAGGTAAAAAGCATCGGCCAGGTTTTGCCTCTCAAGGTCGTTGTGAACGTATTTTTTATTGGATTGCAACTCCTTGATCTGCACTATGGCATCACTATACTTATGTTGCAATATAGATATGTAGTAAGCTGTACGGTTTTGGTAAGTAAATAATTTATAGCTTTTGTTGTTAGGTCCCATCAACTCATCATGGCATCGTTGCAGTGAGTCGAGGTTTCTTCTCCTGAAAAAATTTTCAGCTTTGTTATAGCTTATTATAGTATAAAACCTGTCGTCCTTAATCTTGTTTTCTTTTTTGATATGAAATGCAAGGTTGAGGTAATATAATGACTGGCTATACAGGTTGAGCTTGTAATACAGATCGGATATATTAATATTGAGATATACCTGTAATAATGGTTCGTTAAGTTTTAACGCTTGCTTTTGAGCCAGTCCGTAACTGTAAATAGCGCCTATTGGGTTGCCTCTGTCTGTTTGAATAAACGCAAGATGGCTAATGAATGAGTAAATTAAAAAGTCGGCTTTATTTTTTGAGGCCTGGTCAATGGCCTTGACCATGGCAGTTTCTGCTTCGGGCAGTTTGGATAGGCGTTTTTGTACAGTACTTTCAATAAAGTATTTTAAAGCTTCACGATCATCAACCTGGTATTTATCCAGTTTCTCGTAAACTTCTACCTTGCCTTCGGGGATAGTATTTTGCGGCCCTTGTTGAAAACGGAGCTTGATATAATCAACTATTTTCTTGTCCTGCAGGTTCCTGTCTTTTATTTTGATAAAATTAACAAGGCTATCCTCAAAAAGATAAATATACGGCGAGGCTTCTGAAATGCTTACACTAAACGCCACCAGTAAAATAAAGAGAGAGAACTTTTTAAAGAGAGAAGCCATTAGGCATAAAAATACGTTGGCATATGTAAATATCAAATAATTTCTACCATTTAATTTTAAAGGTCAAACTTGTCAAGCAGCTTTAAAAGTGTTTCAAAGTCCTTCGGGTAGGGGGCGTGAATGGTAACTTCAGTTTCAGGACTGATCCGAAACGTTACTTCATAAGCATGCAGGGCAAAGCGTTTCATGATGGGCAGTTCTTCCTGATCCTTACCTAAATGGTATTTACGCTTAATTTTTGAAAGGAAAACGGGCTCGCCTTTGTACATTTCATCTCCGGCTATGGATGCCCTTTGTGTTGCCAGGTGGATCCTGATCTGGTGCATACGGCCCGTAACCGGGCGGCATTCAACTAAAGTGTAGTGTTTATAATACTTTAAAGATTGGAACCAGGTTTCGGCACGTTTACCCTCTTGCCTGCTGATGGTTACGCTGCCTTTGCCAACGTTCAATATCGGCAGATCAACAAGCAGGTTATCAAAAGTATGTGTGCCATCAATAATAGCATGGTATACTTTTTTAACCTTCCGTTTTTCAAACTGCATGGATACTGACCGGTAAGCCTCTGGATTTTTAGCAAAAATAAGAGCGCCGGATGTTTCCTTGTCCAGACGATGGCAGATCTGCGCATCGTCCCAGTAAGCCTTAGCCAGCCTTAACATGCTGATCTCGCTGCTACCTTCACCGCGTTCATCAAGCGAGCTTATAAAAGGCGGCTTGTTCACAACAATTACGTCATCGTTCTCAAACAGTATCAGGTCGGCGAATTTTGGAAACTTCATAGCCCGCAAAAATACGGTTTATAATTTAAAACAGCTATCACTGTATTTTATTGGCGGTAGCACTGTTCGAAATTTGATTTTCACTTGTAGCCTTAACCCCGTACCGTATGGCAGCCTCAAGTATCTCAATGTTTATATCTTTCAGGGCTTTGAACTTGATGCAATATCCGGTTACGCTGGCCTTGCCTATTGTTTTCCCATAGGTTTGCGATAAGTATGTTTTATCATCGATACCAAGAACATAGATGGAAATTCCGGTTGTGTTTGCGCTCATACCAATTTGATAAAACTCTCTTGTTGTTCCATCGGTATATTTTATGGTGTAAGATCCATAGCCTATATTAGGGTTACTAACAATTTTATTTTCGCTGTTCCTACCATCCAAAAACCATAATTTACACCCTGGTAGCACCTGAAGTATCACATAGTGCAACTCTTGCATGTCATTCCGTTTAGGTTCGGGCTGACTGGTAATATACTCTTCTATTTGTTCTTGTACGTTCATATAAAATATTGAGTTAGGTTTACTTGATTGCCTTTTTATCTCGCTTTACTTTTTATACACTACAGCTAAATTATCATAGCAGAACCAGTATAATGTTAACAGAAGTTTTACTTAATATCATCATTATTCAATAAATAAAACTCGCTATTTTTCTTCGTTAAAAAAGTGTACCTTCGCGCCGTTATTTTCATGGAGGTGTTAAGCATGGTTTTACCTGTAATTCCTTCATCGACAATAAAAAAGAATTAAATATACAATGAAAAAAATTGTCGACTACAGGAAACTCCTGAACGTAACCGAAAATGCAGAGCTAACTGAATTACGTACGGTTTATAAAAGCATGATGAAAACCTGGCATCCGGACAGGTTCCAGGACGAGAGCAGGATAGAAGCCGAAGAGAAAAGTAAAACCATAATAGAAGCCTACCATTTTTTAGTAAGTATAGCGCCCGAAACCCGTGCGCAAACCTTGCCAGATTATACAGCTACCACCACATTATCAAACATAGCCGATTTTGAGTACAAGCAACAGGTATTAAAGGTTACTTTCCTTGATGGTAATACATATGAATATTTTGGCGTACCCAAAGCAATTTATACCAAGCTGATCAATGCCGATTCGCCCGGCAGGTTTGCCCGCAGGCATATTTTCAATGAGTTTGTATACCGTAGCGTAAATAAACTGGTTGCTTCGGCCTAATTATTTTTCTATCCCGCCTGGTTAAGCCGTTCTAAATCAGCCGTGGTATCAATATCAATAGCTCCCAGAGGGAAAGGAAGTATAAAAACATCATCTGCATTTGCTTCGATGATTTTTTTTGCGCCCTCGGGGCCCTCCAGGCTAAGCAATCCCGGGAAATATTTTATATCAAACAAAGCCGGGGCACCCAAAACATCACGATAGCCGCAGGCAATGATGCCGCAATCGTGAGCTTCTTTTTTTTCCATCAATTGCGATATCAGGAATGAATCAACAAATGGCTGGTCGCAAAGCATCAGTATAATTGAAGTTATGTGGGGTTCAAGCCTGAGCATTTCTGCTACACCAAATTTTATTGATGAACCCATGCCTTCCTGCCAGCGGGGATTGTAAGTAACATCTACAAGCTGATCATCTATATTAGATCGGATCAGTCCTTCATTGGCTCCCAGCACCACAATAACTTTTTCGCAATGCAGGCAGGTAAGTGCGGTTTGGATAGCACGTTGTAAAAGGGTTTTACCCTGGTAAATAAGATTTTGCTTGGGTGAGCCAAAACGGCTTGATGCGCCTGCTGCCAGAATAATGATCCCTGTCATTTTTTATAAACTGTTAACATTAGGTATTAGTATAACTACGAATTGTAAAGCCGGGCTATTAACCATGTATTACAATTTATATAGCTTCCTTTCCTGCGTGATTATGTTTATTCGGGTTCAGGGGGCTCCCTTTTTTATAAAGCGTTAAGGCGGATGCTTGCCTTAATACGGTAATGGTTTAATTAAAGTTTTAGTTATATCTATTCATTTATAACAATTTGATTTTTTGTAGTTTATGTGTTTATTGCGGACAGAATACAGATCACTGTATTTTCTTTTAGTTAATTTCACTTAGGCATACCACCAATAACAGAACAAAAAATACATTTTGTAAACATCCCTGCGTATAGTAATGCTTATTTTTACAATCGCTATGCATGAACTTAAAGGTGTAATGGCTGTTAATTAATTAAATTTACAAGATTAAGGAGCTATATTTTGTTAAGAGATAATCACGGCCGGAAAATCAGTTATATGCGCCTCGCGGTGACAGACAGGTGCAACCTGCGCTGTTTTTATTGCATGCCCGAGGATGGCCTGAACTGGCTATCGCGCGCTGAGCTCATGAGTTATGAAGAAATGCTGCACAGTTGCCGTTTGCTGGTAAAAATGGGTATCGAAAAAGTCCGTATTACCGGGGGAGAGCCCTTTGTACGCAAAGATATTATGGCTTTGCTTACAGGTATATCCAGACTGGATGGGTTAAAAGAGCTAAGCCTGACCACAAATGGCGTGCTGACCGCGCCTTATGTACCCGAACTGAAAAAGATAGGCGTACGGTCGGTAAACCTGAGCTTGGATACGTTGGATGCCAACCGCTTTTTTACCATTACCCGCCGGGACGAATTTGCCAGTGTGATGGCTGCTTTGGATGCCATGCTGAGCCATGATATGGAGGTAAAGATCAATGCCGTGGTAATGGATGGTAAAAATATACAGGACATTATCCCGCTGGTTGAACTGGCCAAAGAACTGCCGGTAAGCGTGAGGTTTATTGAGGAAATGCCCTTTAACGGCGATGGCCATGTTTATGATGGCTTGCACTGGAATTACCTTCGTATTTTAGATGAAATAAAAAGTAAATACCCGCAAATAAAAAAGCTGGATGACCCGGCTTATTCTACTTCGTACAATTATCAGGTACCCGGCCATAAAGGCAGTGTTGGAATCATAGCGGCCTATTCGCGCACATTTTGCGGTAGCTGCAACCGGATCCGCATTACGCCGCAAGGCGAATTGAAAACCTGTTTATATGACGATGGTGTGCTTAATTTAAAAGATTTAATGCGTAGGGGAGCTTCTGATGAGGCATTGCAGGATGCCCTGCTGACTGCTTTTAATCACCGTCCGGCAGATGGATGGGAAGCCGAGCGGAGTCGTGTGGCTAAAACCGGTATTCATGAATCAATGGCCACAATTGGCGGATAGTTTAAAGATCAAGAAAGATGACAACCGTTAAAGAAGCTGAAAATCTGGTGCTTGCGCAAACCCGGAATTATGGTACCCAAAGCCTTCCGTTTGAACAAGCCTTAGGCTATGTTTTGGCTGAAGACCTGAAAGCCGACCGTGACCTGCCGCCCTTTAACCGGGTAACCATGGATGGCATAGCGGTAAAATACGATGCTATTGAAAACGGCATTCATCTTTTCCGCATCAAAGCTACCCAGGCAGCGGGTGATGAGCCGGTTCAGATCAACGAAGCAGATCAATGCATCGAGATCATGACGGGTGCTGTACTGCCCGCTTCGGTTGATACAGTGATCCGTTATGAGGATGTGGAGATCATTTCCGGTTCGGCGAGCTTGCACACCAGGGAAATTAAAAAGGGACAGAACCTGCATTTGCAGGGCGTTGATAAAAAACAAAATGATGTTATTGCCACGTCGGGGCAATTGGTGAGCCCGGCTATCATCAGTGTTGCGGCATCGGTGGGTAAAACCCATCTGCTGGTTAAAAAAATGCCCCGGGTTGTTGTAATTTCATCCGGCGATGAACTGGTTGATGTGTACGAAACACCTTTGCCGTACCAGATCCGCAAATCAAACAGTTACATGGTTAAGGCCGTTTTAAAGCTACACGGTATTGATGCTGATATTTTGCACATTCCTGATGAACCAACAGTCACCAAAGAAAAGATCCAATACTGCCTTCAAAATTATGATGTGCTGCTGCTAAGTGGTGGTATATCAATGGGGAAGTTTGATTATATTCCACAGGCATTGGAGGATTTAAAGGTGGAAAAGCTGTTTCATAAAGTGGCCCAGCGCCCCGGCAAGCCTTTTTGGTTTGGCATGCATAACAATGGTGCATTGGTGTTTGCCTTTCCGGGTAACCCGGTAGCAACATTCATGTGCCTGCATAGGTACTTTTTAACCTGGCTTAACACGACGCTTGGTTTGCCCTCAAAAATGCCGACATACGCGATATTGGGAAAAGATTTTATATTTCAGCCCGCATTGCAATATTACCTGCAAGTAAAGCTGATAAGTAATGAGCAAGGCCAATTAATAGCTATGCCTGTTGAAGGAAATGGTTCGGGCGATTTTGCTAACTTAGCAGATACCGAAGCCTTTTTAGAACTCCCGCTCGAAAGGAATAATTTTAAAGTGGGAGAGGTGTTTAAGGTTTGGAAATTTAACCATGATTTGTAGGATTTCGGGATTGCCCTGATAGAATTAGCCTGATAAAAAATAAATGTGCAAGCAAATATCCTTAAATCCTTCAATCAAGTAAATCAAGGTTCAAAATGTTAACCCACATAAACAAACAAGGCGATCCGAATATGGTTGATGTAACTGAAAAACAGGTTACACACCGTACCGCTATCGCGCGTAGCGTGGTTGCTTTGCCTGCAGAAGTATTTGAACTTTTAGCTGGGAATGAATTGCAAAGCAAAAAAGGCCCGGTTTTTCAAACGGCTATTATTGCCGGTATCATGGCCGCTAAAAAAACGGGCGACCTGATCCCGCTTTGCCACCCGCTGGGTTTGGATAACTGTAATGTTACCATCCGCATAAATGAACAGCAGGAGGTAGAGGTTGATTGTACCGCAAGCATTACCGCGAAAACAGGTGTGGAAATGGAAGCATTGGTGGGGGCTTCGATAGCGGCGCTTACTATTTATGATATGTGCAAGGCCATGAGCCATGATATAGTGATAAAAGAAACCAAACTGATCTCAAAAACAGGAGGTAAACGTGACTTTAAAAGATCATAACCAGCCATCAGGCAAGCATAAAAAACACGCTAAATTGACAAGGCCTTCAACAGGCAATTTTGGTCGCAATGAATGGGCAATTTTAGGTGGCCCCTGTACGGTGATCAAATTATTAGCTGATGATGTGATCAGGGCGCTTTCGCCGGTTTATAAATGTGCTTATGTGGATACATCGCATAATGATGATATTACTTTGCTGCCCGGAAGGCTGCCAAGCGGTGCATCGCTTGAATATACCGATCAGGTAAACTACCAGCAGTTTAACTATCAAAACCCGGTATATCCCTACCAGCTCCTGCAGCAATTTTCCTCTGCCGACCTGGTATTGGTTAATGGTAACCATCAGCAAGCCAAAGCGCAGGTAGTAATCATCGATGTTAACAAAAAAGCGTCGCTGCAAAAAAGAACAGATCAGCTTAATAATGTTCAGCTTTTCCTGCTGGCCGATAATGCAAGTGAGATCCCCGATTTTATACAGGAGGTGATCCCTCACTGGCAACAAATTCCTGTTTTAAAGATAGATGAACGTGAAAAGATCGTCGCTTTTTTTGAGGCTGCCTTAAAGCAGGCCAAACCTGTTTTAAACGGATTGGTACTGGCCGGCGGTAAAAGCACCCGAATGGGGTTTGATAAAGGAGCAGCTGACTGGCATGGCAAGCAGCAGCGCTATTATATGGCCGATCTGCTTAAAAACTTTTGCCGGGAGGTTTACATCTCCGGTAGGCCTGGACAGCAACAGGAAATTGATTCGAGTTATCCCGTTATTGAAGACACATTTATCGGTTTAGGCCCTTACGGCGCTATTCTTTCGGCATTTCGGGAACAGCCGGATGCAGCATGGCTGATAATTGCCTGTGATTTGCCTTTGATGGATGAAAGTACACTTCGTAATTTAGTGGCATGGAGAAACAGTTCATCGGTAGCTACGGCTTATCACAGCCCGGTAACCGATTTTCCGGAGCCTTTGATAGCCATATGGGAACCCAAAAGTTATCCGGTGCTGTTATCGTTCCTGGCGCAGGGGTATTCATGCCCGCGCAAGGTTTTGATCAATAGCGATATCACACTGTTGAATGCCCCTCAGCAGGAGGCGCTGACTAATGTGAATACGCCCGAAGAATTGGAGAAAGTAAAATCAATGATCCACCATAAAATAGTTGCTACTAATGAATGAGGATTTGCAAAGATATAACTGCCAGATAGCACTGCCTGGTTTTGGCGAGGAAGCCCAGCAATTGCTGAGGCAAGCCCGTGTGCTGATAGTAGGGGCCGGAGGATTGGGTTGTCCTGCCGCGCAATACCTTACATCAACAGGTGTAGGCATTTTGGGCATTGCCGATTTTGACCTGGTATCGATAAGTAACCTCCATAGGCAGGTATTATATACACCTGCTGATGAGGGCAAGAATAAAGCCGAGGTGGCCTGTGCGCGTTTACAGTCACAAAACCCCGGGATTAAGCTTGTGCCGCATACCTCTAAAGTAACGTCTGATAACGTGATGGATGTTCTCAGTAATTACGATATTATACTGGATGGTACAGATAATTTTGAAACCCGTTACCTGCTTAATGATGCCTGTGTATTGACCGGTAAACCAATCGTTTACGGTGCTATTTACCAGTTTGAAGGGCAGGTTGCAGTTTGGAATGTAAGTAATGCAAAAGGAGTTAACTCACCCAATTACCGTGATCTGTTCCCTGAAGTAGATGCCACTCAGATCCCTAACTGTACCGAGGGCGGGGTGATCCCTACACTGGCGGGTATCATCGGCTGCATGCAGGCCAACGAAGTAATTAAGTACATCACCAAAACAGGGGAGTTGCTGGCCGGGAAAGTACTGATCTTTGACGCACAAAGCATGCAAAGCCGCATCTTTAAAATTGGTCCTGTTACTAAAACGCACATCCGCCGGTTAAAGACAACTATTACAATTCCTACCATCAATGCCGATGAGCTAAAAAAACGGATCCTTTTGGACGATACTGTCGAACTTATTGACGTACGTACTCTCCAGGAACGAGACGCTTACGATATTGGAGGTACCCATATCCCGTTGGATGAAGTAGAAGAATACCTGGCCTACTTCACCAGTCCCAATACCAAAGTACTTTACTGTTCGTCAGGCAAGCGAAGCGACGAAGCCGTAAAACTTATCCTCAAAATGATCCCGGAAGCCGATGTGTTTTCATTGGAAGGAGGATTAGAGGAATATAAGGTTGGATAGGTTGATCTTGGTGAAACAATGTCAATAGACGATATATTTAATAGCGTCATTGCGAGGTACGAAGCAATCCCCAACTATACAGAGCGACTCTGCTCATCGGGGATTGCTTCGTACCTCGCAATGACGCTTTTCTTATTCGTTTTTAAACATTTCCTAAGGATGTGCTGCTACCCAAACATCGCCATCTTCAAAACTTTCTTTTTTCCAGATAGGAACGGTTTGTTTAAGCGTATCGATAATATACCGGCAGGCATCAAAGGCAGCATCCCGGTGAGCGGCAGATACGGCGATAACAACAGGTACCTCACCAACTTGCAGCAAACCTGTGCGGTGATGGATCAGTATCTTTTGAACCGGCCAGCGTTCAAAGGCCTGCGCAGCAATTTTATTCATTTCGTTGATGGCCATGGGCTCATAAGCCTCAAAATCGAGCCTTAAAACTTTTTTGCCTTTGGTAGCATTACGTACGGTGCCAATAAACACATCTATTCCCCCTGATTCGGGCGACATGATCCAGTCGATGCACGATTGGATATCCAGTGTTTGGGCCGATAAGAGGATCTGAGTGTTCATAGCAATGTTAATCCAATAATGATTTCATGAGGTATTTAGGCGATTCGGAATAGCCTTGTCTGTAATAAAAACGATGCGCGTCAACCCGGCGCGTATGGCAATGCACTTCTATCCGGTCGGCATTGCGCTCTTTGCCAAGTTCGGTAACATAATCCTCCAAGGCTTTACCAATACCTTTGCCACGCGTGTTTTCATCAACAGAAAAACAGCTGATGCGGATAAAATCGCCCTTAACTACCAGTTGAGTTAAAAAATCTATAGCGATAAATCCGGCAACCTCGCCTTCATCTTCATAAACCAAAACCTGCGATGAGGACAGTCCAAGCATCTTTTCAAGGTTTTTCGGTAAAAAATCCTCCGTACCGGGATAGCCCAATTGTGTAAGCAAGTTTGATATCTCAGTATGATCGGCAACCGTAGCGCTTCTGATAGCCATTATTTTGTCAGGTTGATTATTTATATTGATGAAATTGGAAATTGGTTTACGTCACATTAAGACTACTGCAACTGCCCACTAAAAACTGCAAACTGATTTACCGCTACTGATCTATCCCCCGCTTACAGGCGGAATGATCGCTATCTCATCACGTTCGTGAATGGTATCACCGGGCAGGGCGTATTCATTGTTAACAGCCAGCATGTATGATGAAAGCTGCTTTAAACGCGGATATTGCTGTTCAAGCAGGTATTTCAAATTGGAGATAGTAGCATCGTTGGTCATTTCCAGGCTAACTTCGCTGCTTCCAAATATTTCCTTCGCCACTCCAAAAGCCAGTATATTGATCTTCATATCTCAAAAATATTCAATTTAGCTTACAAAACGATTAAAGGATTAAATTTAACAAATCGGAAACTTAGCAAGTTCAAGTTCTTCCGCAAGTTCAAGCGTAGACGCTTAAATTTGCATAGGTTTATGATAGTAATGTAAACTATAGTCGGCTTTGGGAACTCGCATAAACAAACCCATGCCATAATTGTATATTTGAGTATGTCTGCATCATCAGTTATTCACATCCCGATTGTAAAAGTTAACGCTAACCAAAGCGCAAGGGAAGAGGATAGTATTGCTATTGAAGAACCCCTGGAAATTAAGCTGGAATATAGCCTTGCTGATCACAGAGAGGTTCGTAATATTTCAGTAACCATGCGCACACCCGGCCATGATGCCGAACTGGCAACCGGTTTTCTTTTTACCGAAGGCATTATCAAAAATGCAGATGAAATAAAATCGGCCGAACACAGTTTTATAGCCTGTGCCGAAAACAAAGAGAATACTATATTAGTAATACTCGAACCGAATATTGTACCGCATCTTCAAAATACTGAGCGTAATTTTTATACCACCAGCAGTTGTGGTGTATGTGGCAAGGGATCAATCAGCGCCATCCGTACAGTAAGCAGTTTTGCGGGCCTGGATGATGGCAACATGATCCACAGCATTGTACTTAACCAACTACCAAAAATATTGCGCAGGCATCAGCGTGTATTTGATGATACAGGAGGGCTGCATGCGTCGGCGTTGTTTACCCCCTTGGGTGAGCTGTTATTACTGCGGGAAGATGTAGGCAGGCACAACGCTTTAGATAAACTGATAGGTGCAGCCATGATGTATAATTGGCTGCCATTGCAGCAAACGGTATTGGTACTGAGTGGGCGGGCCAGTTTTGAGCTTGTTCAAAAAGCTGCTATGGCAGGCATCAGTATGATAGCTGCGGTAGGTGCACCTTCAAGCCTGGCTGTAGAGCTGGCAAACGAATTTAATATTACACTGATAGGGTTTTTACGGGATGAGCGTTTTAATATTTATACTGGAGCGCACCGGGTAATGATTCCTGCTGATGAGGCCGTGTCAACTGCACCATCAGCATAAACTGATCTGATATAATGAAAATAAGGATAAAAGGTAGTTCATTAAGGTACAGGCTTACTAAAACCGACGTAGCAAAACTGGCCGAAGAAGGTTATGTACAGGAAACGGTTGATTTTGGCAGCCAGCAGCTTATCTATGCTTTGAAACTGGTGGATGATGAGCAGCTTTCAGCAACTTACAAAGAAAATGCTATAACGTTGTATGCACCCAAAACAATGATAGCCGGCTTTGCCGATGAAGACAAGGTAGGTTACGAAGGTAATCACGGCAATTTGCATTTGTTAGTTGAAAAGGACTTTACCTGTTTAGACGAAGTTGCCGAAGATCAGAGCGATAATTATCCCAATCCTTTAGTTACTAAAAAGATATGAGCAAGCAACCAGGACAGGAACCGGCGGCCGAAAACCCTCAAGAACTGCTCGACCTGAAAATAACGCATCCGAAAGACTGGGCAGCGGGCATTCCCGCCGTTACGGTTGCTATGGCCGATATATTAAAGGAAACCGGTGTGATAAGGGGGATGGAGGGCTTGTTTAAAATGAACAAGAAAGGTGGTTTTGATTGTTCTGGCTGTGCCTGGCCAGATCCTGATGACGACCGATCACCCATTGCCGAATATTGTGAGAATGGTGCTAAGGCCCTTGCTGAGGAAGCCACTACTAAAAAACTAACCGGGGAGTTCTTTGGTGAAAATCCGGTAGCTGAATTAGCCAGGCTTAATGATTACGAAATAGGAAAGAAGGGACGCATAGCTCAGCCGGTTTATCTTGCCAAAGGGGCGACACATTATACCCCTGTAAGCTGGGACTTCGCGTTTGAAAAAATAGCTGACGAGCTTAATGCTTTGGCGTCGCCGGATGAGGCAGCATTTTATACATCGGGCCGTACCAGTAATGAGGCTTCATTTATGTACCAGCTATTTGTGCGTGAGTTTGGCACCAATAATATGCCCGATTGCTCAAATATGTGCCATGAAAGTACCAGCGTTGGTCTTGCAGATGCTATTGGCATTGGCAAGGGCACGGTTACACTCGAGGATTTTTACGATACCGATGTGATTATCATCATGGGGCAAAACCCTGGTACCAATCATCCGCGCATGCTTAGTGCGCTTGAAAAGGCCAAAGCGAAAGGCTCAAAGATTATCGCGGTTAATCCACTGCATGAGGCTGGGTTGATGGGTTTTAAAAACCCGCAAACAGTGAAAGGCATTTTAGGCATCAAAACCCAACTGGCCGATCTGTATCTGCAGGTGAAAATAAATGGCGATATGGCATTGCTCAAAGCCATGGAAAAGTTATTATACAAAGCAGAGCTGGAAAACCCGGGTAGTGTTTTTGATCATGAATTTATCAAAAAGAATACCTCGGGTTATGTCGCTTTTTTAGATAACCTGAAACAATATGAAGTTGATGATCTGGCTCAAGCTGCCGGTTTAACAGTAAATGAAATTGAGCAGGCTGTAGATTTACTTAAACATAAAAGCCGCATTATCATTTGCTGGGCTATGGGTATCACTCAACACAAAAATGGGGTAGCTGCCGTGAAAGAAATTGTGAACCTGGCAATGCTCAAAGGTGCTATCGGCAAGCCGGGGGCAGGTTTATGCCCGGTACGCGGGCATAGCAATGTGCAAGGCAACCGCACGATGATCGTGTGGGATAAACCGAAACCTAAGCAACTGGATAAATTGAAAGAAGTTTTCGGTTTTGAGCCACCACGCGGCCATGGGTATGATGTTGTTGAATCTATCAAAGCTATGGACGAGGGCAAGCTTAAAGTGTTTTTTGCCATGGGCGGTAATTTCCTTTCGGCTACGCCGGATACGCTTTTTACCGCGCAGGCCATGCGCAAGCTTAAGCTGTCGGTTCATGTATCCACCAAATTAAACCGCAGCCATTTGGTTCATGGTGAAGAGGCTTTGATACTCCCAACACTATCCCGAAGCGATAAAGACGTTGTAAATGGCGAAGAGCAGTTCATTAGCTGTGAAAATTCCATGGGGGTTATCCAAATGTCTAAAGGGATCCTGAAGCCGGTGTCTGAGCATTTTATGAACGAGAACCAAATTGTCTGTAATCTTGCAAAAGCTACTTTAGGCAGTCGTTCGGTGATTGATTGGGATAAATACGCCAAAAGCTATGATGCCGTGCGCGATGTAATAGCCAAAGTTATTCCGGGCTTTGAAGACTATAATCAAAAGGTCCGTTTGCCCGGTGGTTTCTATTTGCCCAACGCTGCCCGCGAGGGTAAATTTACCACTGAAACCAATGGCGGTATAGTGCCTTTCAATATCGCACCGCTGCCTAAGCATGAACTGGCAGACGATGAATACCATATGACCACCATCCGCAGTCATGATCAGTTCAATACAACCATATATGGCCTTAACGACCGCTACCGGGGCATTCACAACGAGCGCCGGATAATTTTGATGAACGAAAGTGACATGCAAAAAGCTGGTTTTAAGGCGCAGGAAAAGGTTGATCTGTTTAATTATGACGAAAATATAGAGCGGGCGGCAAGACTGTTTGTGGTTGTGCCTTATAATATCCCTGAAGGGAATACGGCTACTTATTATCCCGAAGCCAATGTGCTGATCCCTATTAACAGTGTTGCTGAACAAAGCAATACACCCACATCAAAACTGGTTGTTATCAAGATCAGGAAACATGTGGCTTAATAACAATTCTAAATACTTGTGCACTAAAACAAAAGCATTTATATAATACTTATCTCCTTAAAAAGTATTATGTCATTTGATCAATATCACGAACCGGCCAATGAATTATCAGACGAAACCCGCACTTTTGCCCGGATGATAGTTTCGTTAACCGAAGAAGCCGAGGCTATAAACTGGTACGAGCAGCGTATTTCGGTTGAAAAAGATAAACAGGCAAAAGCCATTATGCAAAACGCCCAGCAGGAGGAGTTTAAACATTTTGGAATGGATCTTGAGTTTTTACTGCGCAAAAAACCTGTTTGGCGTACTACCCTGCAAGCTATCCTTTTTAAAAAAGGCGATATTGTTGAACTGGGCACCAAAGGTGAGGAAGCTGCAGAAGAATAACCATTTTTACAATTTTAATACCATTGTTTTATCATTTTACATTAAGTTAGGGCTATTGTATTATCTTTAGCGCTTAAATTAATACGGCCCTATAAAATAGAATATGATCTGGTACGAAGAGGATGTGAAGCAGTTGGAGATTAAGCGAACAAAGCTTAATTATGTGCCGCGGGTAATTTTTTATGGAAGCTCATCCATTCGTTTATGGAATACGCTTGATGCTGATTTTGATGACATGCAGCCTGTTAACCTCGGCTTTGGTGGCTCAACACTTGCTGCCTGTGTGTGGTTTTTTGAGCGCATTCTTCATTCTTATAACCCCGAATCCATAGTGGTTTATGCGGGCGATAATGATCTTGGCGATGGCCGCAATCCCGAAGAGGTTTTTATATTTTTTAAGCAGCTAACTGTTGAGGTTGAGCGGCTTTTTGGTGATATCCCCTGTTATTTTATATCGCTTAAACCAAGCCTTGCCCGCTGGCCTATTGTTGAAAAATACAGGTACACTAACAGCTTAATTGAAAACGAAATAATTCACCGCCATAAAAACTGGCAGTTCATCAATATATTTAATCAGATGATAGATGCTTCCGGTAAACCAATACGAGAATATTATGATAAAGATGGTTTGCATTTGAGCAGCTCCGGTTACACTTTGTGGAAAAATGCGGTTTTACAGCGAATGCTTCAAAGTATCAAATTAGCTTAATATAGGGTTTACACGCATTTGTCATCTTTCAGCGGTTTTAAAGATGAAAAGAGAGTACCATAAGTGGTTCAGTCCGTCGCTTCAGCGCAATATGGAATTGCTGGTTTTTGGCCATGCGGGCGCCTCTGTTTTATTTTTTCCCACCCGAACAGCCCGATTTTATGATTATGAAGACTGGAAAGTAATTGAAGCTTTGCGCAGTAAAATTGAAGCCGGGCACCTGCAAATTTATTGTGTTGACAGTATTGATCTCGAAAGCTTTTATAACGAGTACAGCCATCCTTATCACCGTATGGAAAGGCACCTGCATTATGAGCAATACATTTTGCAGGAGGTAGTGCCGTTGATGAAAACACTTAATGCCGCCGGCTCAATTATTTCGGCAGGCTGTAGTATGGGGGCTTACCACGCGGTTAATATTGGGTTTAAACATCCATCGGTATTTGTTAAAGTGGTAGGTATGAGCGGGCGCTATGATATTACTCAGGCCATGGGGAATTTTCGTGACCTGCTTGATGGCTACCGCGATGAAAATGTATACTTCAACATGCCTAACCAATTTTTAAACGACCTGCACAGCCCCGAAATTATTGCCCAGATCAAGCGCCTTCAAATTATCCTGGCCGTAGGCGAAGAAGATGCTTTTTTAGAGGATAATAAATATCTAAGCACGGTGCTGGCCAGCAAAGGCATCCAAAATAGCTTGTATATTTGGCATGAAGAGGCACACCGGGCCCGTTACTGGCGTAAAATGGTGCAGCTATATTTCTAAAAGCAAAAAAGCATGTATGCACCCCGCTTTAAAACAACATCTTGAAGGGAAATTGATCCTCTCGCCAGTGCATGAGCAATTAATAGATAGTTGTTTTAAGCCCCGCTTCACCAAACGCAACGAGATACTGGTTGAAAAAGGCAGTATTGCAAAGCATTTGTATTTTGTAGTAAAAGGGTGCCTGCGCGTGTTCCTGACCGACGACAATGGCAACGAGTCGACCCGGTTCCTGATATTTGAAGGGCGTATGGGTACGGCGTTCCCGAGTTTTATATTGAAAGAACCTTCTGTGGCGTCTATTCAAAGCCCTGAAGCGTCAGAACTATTGGTATTAAGCTATGCAGATCGCGACTTGCTGTTAAAGGAGATCCCAGGCTTTGAAACCATGTACCGCACCGGGCTCGAACTTGATTATATCGCGTCTATTCAGCGGATTGAAAGCCTTATCACCATGGATTCAAAATCCCGCTACAATATCCTGATGCAGACCCAGCCCGAGATCATCAAACGCTTACCTAATAAAATAGTTGCCGACTATCTCGGCATTTCGCAGGAAACCCTGAGCCGCCTCAAATCAAAAAAATGATTTATTGACTATTGTCAATCTTTTTGAAATGCTAAATGCCTTGTTTTGTGATATAAACGCTAAATATCATGTGCAAACAAATACTTATCGCTATTATATTACTACTGGCAGGTGGGGCAACTTTGGCCCAGGACTTAGGCGAGCGCACTTTCAATTTTAAGGATGAAAGCCGCAATAACCGCCCGGTGGTTACTGAAATCTGGTATCCTACCACCGATACATTAAAAGCATCTGATAAACACTTTTCGCCTTTTTTAAGGCAGCCAACCGTGCGCAACGGTAAACTCCCGGTAAATAAGTTGCCGCTTATCCTGCTTTCGCATGGTACAGGTGGTGGCAGGTTAACCCTGGAGTGGCTTGCCCAGGCCCTTGCAAACAGCGGTTGTATAGTAGCCGCGGTTGATCATTACGGCAATACATACGAGTATAAGATCCCCCTTGAATTTATTAAGCCATGGGAGCGCCCGCTAGATATCAGCTTCGCCCTTACTGCATTACTAAATAACCCGGAAGTTGGTCCGCTTATCGATCAGCAAAAGATAGGGGCAACCGGTTTTTCATTTGGCGGCTACACCATGATTGCTCTTTCCGGAGCAAAGCTTGATTTTGAGCAGGCCCGCAATTATTATAAAACCACGGGCCGTAAAGAACTGGAGATTCCCGAGTTTCCGGGTTTGGTAAAATTATTGGATGATAGCACACTGATTGCCGGTTCCAAACACGTGCCGCCTTTAAAGGATAATCGCATCAAAGCATTCTTTTCTATATCACCTGCCTTAGGTTTCGGTTTTACCCGCAAGCAGCAGATAGCAGATATTAAAGGTGCTTTATACATTGTAGGTTCGCAAAGCGATAGTATAGCCCCGGTTAAAACCAATGCAAGGCATTATCATCAGTTGATTACTAAATCGAAGTACACAGAACTACCCGGCAAAGTAGGCCATTACGTTATGCTTGGCGAAGCTATTGATGCCGTTAAAAAAGAAGCGCCGATATATTTTACCGATGATCCGTCAGTTAACAGGCATGCCGTTCATTTACAGGTGGATAGTTTGGCTGTTAAGTTTTTCAGGACGGAGTTGAAGTATTAACCGACCAAACTGGATACACTACAGTGTTTTCAATACCTGCTGATAAATGATCTTAACAGGCTCAATGAATAAAATGGTGGCTATGATAATTAAAAATATCTGCCGGTCACTTTCTTTATAACTTGCGATAGTTAACAAGCCAACGGGCAGCAAAAACAGTGGAACGGCATATTTGAGTATGCTCCATGTATTTTTTAGCCTAATTTCAATGATGTTGTAAATAAGGTAACTGCAAAAGGCAATTACATAGCCCGGAATAGCAAATAAACCATACATGATTGCCGCTTCGATCTCGCTGCCCTCACGGGTAATGCCGTAAATAATAAGTGTGATTATCAGGAAAGGTACGCAGATCCCTGCCTGGATAAGTGCGTGTGAAATTAGGGTGACAGGTTGCTTTAAACTCATTGGAAGCTTAAAAGTAGTATAAAGTTTGTGAATAATGCAAGTGGATCGGCTGAGAAAAAAGCGAGGCGCAGAGCTGACTCACACCACCGGTGCTGCGCACGGTGCCCTTCTCTGCTGCGCAAAGAGGTTAAAAAAATGAAGCCCCCTCTTTGCGCGGCAAAGGGGGAGTGACAAACGAAGCGATGTCGGGGTGAGTGGATACCGCGTTTCATGTGTAACAGCACCTACTCAAACGATATAGTTAAAATATACGGCCCCGGGCACGGCAACAACCATACACGTAAAGCCTAAAGCTATATATTTGAAATACCAACCCCAATACAAACTTCATGAGAAATAAGTACTACCTGCCGCAGGTATTTGTGGCGTCTGCTTTATCCCTTAGCTTCAGCCTGGCTGCATCGGCTCAGGAAAAGAACATCTACCATAAAGGCTGGATAGATTTTAATAAAAACGGCAAAATGGATGTGTTTGAAGATCCATCGCAAACTATTGATAAACGAGTGGCCGATTTGGTGAGCCAGATGACCGTGGAAGAGAAGACCTGCCAGATGGCTACGCTTTACGGATATAAACGTGTGTTAAAAGATGAAATGCCCGTACCTAACTGGAAAAACGAAGTGTGGAAAGACGGGATAGCCAATATTGATGAGGAGCTGAATAACCTTACCTCCCATACAGATGATGCGCCAACGCAGTATTCATATCCGTTCAGCAAGCATGCCTCGGCTATTAATACCATCCAAAAGTGGTTTGTTGAGGAAACACGTATGGGCATTCCCGTTGATTTTACCAATGAGGGTATCCACGGCCTTAACCATGACCGAGCTACACCATTGCCTGCGCCAATATCTATAGGCAGTACCTTTAATAAAGAACTGGTTTATGAGGCAGGTAAAACGGTTGGCCGCGAAGCTAAAGCTTTGGGATATACTAACGTTTATGCCCCGATACTCGATCCTGCCCGCGATCAGCGCTGGGGCCGTGTAGTTGAATGTTATGGCGAAGATCCTTTCCATATTGCCGAAATGGGCAAGCAAATGGTGCTGGGCATTCAGGAAGAAGGTGTAGCCTCAACCCTTAAACACTTTGCTGTTTATAGTGTGCCTAAAGGGGGCCGCGACGGCAGTGCGCGTACCGATCCGCATGTAGCGCCGCGGGAGATGTACCAGGTGTATTTGTACCCGTTTCGCAGGGTGATTCAGGAGGCACATCCTATGGGCGTAATGAGTAGCTATAATGATTGGGATGGCGTGCCGATTACAGGCAGTTATTACTTTTTAACCCAGCTTTTACGCCAGCAGTTTGGCTTTGATGGCTATGTAGTGAGTGATAGCGAGGCCGTTGAATTTCTATATTCTAAACACCACGTAGCGGCCGATTATAAGGAAGCGGTAAGGCAGGCTGTTGAAGCAGGTCTAAACGTGCGCACTAACTTTACGATGCCGCAAACTTTTATTATGCCATTGCGCGAGCTGATCAAAGAAAACCGCATTTCAATGAAGATCATTAATACCCGTGTTGGCGAAGTATTGAAAGTTAAATTCAGACTGGGTTTATTTGACAGTCCGTACGTTAAAGATCCTAAAGCTGCAGATAAAATAGTACATACCGATGCAGATAAGACGATGAGCCTGAAAATGAACCGCGAATCGATGGTGCTGCTTAAAAATGCCAATAATCTGTTACCGCTGGATAAAAAGAAATATCCAAATATCCTGGTAACCGGTCCGCTGGCTAAGGAAACCAACTATGCTGTGAGCAGGTACGGTCCATCGCACAACCCGGTTACTACCGTGTTTGATGGCATTAAAAATTATGTTGGCGGCGATGCCAAAGTTAGCTATGCAAAAGGCTGCGATATGATTGATGCCACCTGGCCGGAGAGCGAGATTATCGAAACACCACTAACTGCGCAGGAGCAGGCCGGTATAGATTCGGCTGTGGCGCAGGCTAAACAGTCGGATATTGTAATTGCCGTAGTAGGTGAGGATGTTGACCGCGTAGGCGAAAGCTTATCGCGTACGGGCCTGAACCTGCCGGGCAGGCAATTGAAGCTGATCCAGGCTTTACAGGCTACCGGGAAACCTGTAGTAATGGTGATGATCAATGGACAGCCTCTAACCATTAACTGGGAAAATAAATATGTGCCGGCCATATTAGAGGCCTGGTTCCCGAGTGTACAAAGCGGGCAGGTAATTGCCGAAACTTTGTTTGGCGATAACAACCCGGGCGGCAGACTGCCGATCACGTTCCCAAAAACAACAGGACAACTGGAATATAACTTCCCTTTCAAACCCTCATCTCAAGCCGAGCAGGGTGGGCAAAACAGCTGGGGCAAAACGAGTGTTAAAGGCGCCTTGTACCCTTATGGCTACGGGCTAAGCTACACTACGTTTGAATACAGCAACCTGCAGGTATCGCCACAAAAAGGAAACTCCCAGGGCCTGGTTCAGGTAAGTGTTGATGTAACCAATACCGGCCAGCGCAAAGGCGATGATGTGGTACAGCTTTACCTTAAAGATGAAGTAAGCAGCGTTACCACTTACGAGTACGACCTGCGTGGCTTTGATCGCGTTACGCTAAATCCCGGAGAGAAGAAAACAGTACAATTTACCCTGCACCCTGATGATCTGGCCCTGCTGGATAAAAACATGAACTGGACTGTAGAGCCCGGTAAGTTTCAAGTGATGATAGGTAGTTCATCGGTTGATATCAAACTTAAAAAGGAGTTTGAGGTAGAATAAATTTTATAACACTGTTGTCAAAAAATGTATTGTAATAACGCATAATACCTTTTACTGTAAATGAATTTTGCGTTATTACAAACATATTAATTAAAAGCCTTGAATGAGATCATTAGGATTTAAAGGCTGATAAGTAACGTTAAAACCAGCATTGTTAACGCTGCTTGTAAATACATTACCGGTTAAAATTGTCCGTGTGTTACGTTGTAATTGTACCCCTGAAATGGTTTTTTGCAAAATACCACCCCCCCAAGATGATTCTATGGTGACGGTTACAGGATTGAGTGTATTGTAGATATAACTTATCGGTTTTGTTGCAAAGTTTGTTGTTCCGATTTTATTCGCAGGTATCGATATAGTAGCAGAATGACTAATTTGGGCACCTACCGGTGTGCCGTCAAAATATAAAAAACCAGTGTAATCTGTTATCGATACACTAGCATATGTCGTGCCGATAGGGATGGCGTCTTTAAAAATAATTTGAAGTTCGGCATTCAAACGTCCAAGTGTTACATCCTGTTGAATACCGGTTGAGCTAACGGTGAAATTTATTTTTTTGTAAAACGTTTCAGTAAACACATATTGTCCTGGCGTATCGTTTCCTGGATGTTGGTAAATTTCATAGTACCGAAAATACGTTCCCATGTCTTTAAAGTCAAGAGTATCTTTTATCCCAATAAAAACACCGGTGTAATTACCTGCCGCTAGGCTGTCTTTTATGGATGGAAATAAAGGGTTGCCTTTTCTTAATACTTTGGTTTTCTTTAGCGTGTTGTTTGAATCATATAGTTTATACATCAACTTTACAACGCCGGCCTGCTCTGGAGTTACAACGTCATTTGTTTTGAGGTTGTTTTGTGTTATAGGTTCAATGTCCTGGTTGAAGTTGCTAATATCAAAACTAACAGGATAAAGCTTGTCTGCACTTTCGGGCTGCGATTTTTTATCTTTTTTACAGGCCGATAAAATGATGCTTAACAGGGCACAGTAAATAAATATTTTTTTCATAGGAATAGGTTAATTGTTAAAAATTGCCGTTTACCGGAGTGTTCCAAACGGGATCTACCGTAATGCCAAATGAAGTATTACCCGGATCAAATAAGGTTCCGGATAGTATAGTTCTATAATTTCTTTTACATACAACATTTTTTATTGTTTTAATTAAAATAGGATCGGTTGCACTACTGCCGAAATATTTTATGGTTAAATCAAACGGGGCGTTATTAAGGGTGTACATCGTTATAGTGTAGTTTAATTTGCCAATATCAGCCGTGCTAAGCGTTCGGGTGGTAACATTTATTTGAAGGCCGTCGTCGCCTGTGTAAATACCCTGGCCGTCAAATAATTTTACCGCACACGTGTCTTTGAATGACACATAAAATTTAGTGGACCCTGCAGGGATAGCATCTTTAATAACGATGTCTAATCTCGCTGTTATTCTGTCAAGCGTAACGGTTTGGTTAATGGCTCCGGAATTACCAACTGTTAATGGGACCTTTTTATAGAAGGTATCATCCCATGGGGATAAAACGTTGGATGCTCCCGGGCGGTTGTTATAGGCAATAACATCGTATATTGTATACAACAGATGTCCCATTTGCAGTAAATCAGAACCTCCATAAAACACAGCGTTATATTTCCCCGGCGCAACCTGATCCGTAAATGTTCCGAAGTCCGTATCTCCGGTGTGCCTATGATTAGCGCTAATAATATTGGCACCTGTTTCGTCATATAATATATAGTTTAACTGGGCTACGGGTATTGGATCAACAGCCTGGGTAGCGAGTGATGCGGGTTTTGCTTTTCCAATAGGTATTTGTGTTTGCGTAAATCCTGTTAAATTAAATGTGATAGGATACAGTTTTTCTGACGGTGTAGTCTTTTTTTCTTTTTTACAGGAGAAAAAAAATAACGCGCAGATACTGCACAGTAATATTTTATTTTTCATCAGATTTAGATTATGTATAAAATTACAGTTTATTTTGTATACGTACTGCAACTATTTTTAATACCTGGGTGTTTTACTAAAACAAGGCAATAACGCAATGCCCGGAAAGCGAATGATTTTATAACAAAAATCGGGTTTTTGATCGATTAATTTCAAAGCATAACATAATTCAAAAAACTGGAGTGTAATTGGAGTTTGTAGCGATGCAACTGCGGTAATGGATGTTTTGATCAGGATATTTGAAGAAGATCATCAAACTATATTTGCTTTTGTCGTTATTGGCTAAGGTGATAGATGGTGAGCCTGGTGTATAACAGATCTTGATAATAATTGCAGGCATTAGGAGACAATTTTCTCCCCTATTTTTTATAACTTCAGCGTAAAATAAAACCTATGATCTTAGACGATACCTGGGTATCGGTAGAAGCCGTATCCGATGATGATATCCCCCTGCTGGTCCGTTACCGGCCTAATTTATTGAACTTTTTTGAGAGTGGTGTTTACCTGCAGCGGATGGACGTAACCTGGAGTTATGAAACGTTTGATCCCTCATTGCTGCCCCCGGCAGATGAAATGCTGTTGATGGAACAGGTAGAAGATGCCTTGGTGGACCTGCTTGAAGATGATCATCAAAGCATACTGGCCTTTGTATTCACTGGCGAAAATGAACGGTGGTGGGCCTGGTATACCACAGATATTGAGGAAGCAGGCGACAGGTTAAACGATGCCTTATCCGAATTTGATGAACTCCCCATTAATATCACCGTTATCGAAGACCCGGAATGGGAAGAATATTTTGGTGTAATGGAAGATTTTGGAGAGGACGGGGTATAGGCAAGGCCGGTAGCCCATCTTAAAAATAACTTTTACTTGTATCAATGCATTTCATTTCATGACCAAACGTTATTCCCTCTTTTTTTTGCCCGCGATATGCATTTTTTTTAGTTGCAGGCAAAAAGAACCTACCGCAAATAAGCGCTTTGTTTCCCGGACACACCATACTGTGAGCCTGGTTGCGCCAATTGAAGATTAGGTAGTGTATTATCCTTCTGATTCTGTTTCGTATCCGGCAAGGATCTTATCTGGATATGATTTGTTTCATGGCGGAGAAGTTGCTCTTGATTGGGGTAAATATCACTGGAAAGGTTTGTTTAAGTCGGCCGGCGGACATTATATAGCAAGTACAAGCCTGGTAATTAAGAAGGCCCATGACGATATGTTTGATAATGAAGGACAGGCTACGGGTGTAGAGATAACGAAATCGGTTAAGGACAGTGCCTTATTGTTATTTTCCGGGATTACGGGTATAACTAACCGGCCGGTTGAACAGATTAATGTTAAAGCAACTGAGTTATTTCCGGGGCGATCTACCCGGTTCACAAATGGTAATATCACTTACACTTTGTATGCCACGGGTAACCGCAAATACGACATTGTAGCCAAAGATTATGTGATAACCAATTACAGGTTATTTATAAAAGCTGTAATTAATGGAAAGCTATTTGATCAAATGCTTGCTTCTGCACCCAGTTTTGATGATGCCCTAACGCAAATACTTTTTGTTGGTGATATTGACGGTGATAAAGTGCCTGATTTGATCCTTGACACTACAACCGATTATAATGTAGAACAGCCAACTTTATATTTGTCTAAACCGGCCACAAACGGAAATTTGCTAAAAGTTATGGGACTGCATATTGTAACAGGATGTTAAGTGCCTTTTATTTTTGAGGCCGCTCCAGCTTTTGAAAAGGTATCTTAAGAATATTTGCAAACTTGCCGTTAACGTTTTTATCCATATGGGTATCAATGCCAAATTGGGTGTTTTCCTGTTCAAGTTCGCCAAAAGTGCCAAAAAGCCTGTCCCAGATGCTTAGTACGTCGCCGTAATTGCGATCGGTATGCGGCAATTGGTAGTGGTGGTGTACGTGGTGCAGGTTTGGGGTTATAAAAACCAAACCCACAATTTTATTAACGTGCTGAGGTAATCTGAACTCAGTATGGGCCAGGATGTTAAACAGTGACTGGAATGTTTGCCTCAATACTAATACCCCAATTGCAGGGCCGCAAATAAATACCCAAAGCATTAAACAACAGGTACGTACACAGGTTTCGCCGGGATGTTCGCGTACTGTGGTTGAAACATCAACATGAAGATCGCTGTGATGTACGAGGTGAAATTTCCAAAGCGGGTCTATCTTATGCATTACTACGTGATAAACATATTCGCAAAGGTCAAGCAACATGAAAAGACTGATATAATAAATCCATTTATTGTGATGACCGGGTATGTAATTGATCAGCCCCCAATGATGTGCGTTGGTCCAGCCGAGTACGATCAAAACAATGGTTGTAAGCAATAGCTGGATAGGGAGGGCGGTAAAAATGAACATAAGGTTAGTTTTATTATGTTGCCAGCGCTTTTTTACCGAAATTATACCAGAAGCAACGAAAACTTCCATCAGCCATAATGAGCATATAATAAAAGCATATAAAGCAACCTGCACAGTATCCTGATGCTGGTCAAGAAATTGGGTAATAGTCATTCTTAAATTAAAAGGGGTTATTACTTTTAAATATTCTTAAAAGTAATTGAGCGCCAAGATAGATGTTTGGCCTTTTTTAAGCATGAATATTTGATGAAGTATGTTAAGAGGTCGTTAAGATCATGTGATTAGTTGACCCTAAATAATTTGCGTTCGGCTATTTCACCACAAAAAAAATCAGCATAAATTTAACTCATGAAAATTCCAAAAATTACCGGAATAATTGACAGGCGTATATTGGTAAACTTTACGGTAGATGCGGATATAGCACGTAAAATGGTACCACCGCCCTTTAGCCCCCAGCTTTTTAATGGTAGGGCTATTGCCGGTATCTGTTTGATCAGACTTAAACAGGTACGACCTAAAGGCATGCCTGCTTTTTTAGGAGTTGGATCTGAGAACGGTGCACATCGCATTGCTGTTGAATGGCATGAAAACGGAGAATTAAAAGAAGGAGTTTATATTCCAAGGAGGGATACATCATCTTTTTTTAATACGGTTGCCGGCGGCAGGGTATTTCCCGGCAGGCATTACCAGGCCAAATTTGAAGTTGATGAACACGACAACCAATATCACGTGGCTTTCACCAGTTCGGACGGAACAGTGATCAGTGTGGATGCCAAAGTTGCTGATCAACTCAATCCGGATTCGATATTCAGAACGCTTGATGTAGCTTCTGATTTCTTTAAGGCCGGATCGACGGGATATTCGCCTAATGGCAATAAGTATGAAGGCCTGGTATTACATACCGATAACTGGAAAGTTCAAGCGCTTGAAGTAAGCGCTGTTAAATCGAGCTTTTTTGAAGATGAAACCATATTCCCCAAAGGTTCTGTAAAGTTTGATAACGCTTTGCTCATGACTAACGTTCAGCACGATTGGTCATCTGGCGGTGATAAACCGATGGTGCTTAGTGCTTAATTACTACTTTTAAATACCTTTGCGCCAAGCGAAAATGAAACTATCGGTTACAGAACAATCTACAGGCGGCGATTTGCTGCTGCTTATCAATGAAAAACATTTCGACAGGCTGTTTTTTACGCGAGATCGTCAGCATAAATACCTCACAATAGCCTGGAACAAGAGCGAAAAGCAAACTGTGACCATTGATGAGGTGGAGTACGATTTTCTGCCCAATACGATCCTACCCTTAATGGTTAACCAGTCGTTCTGTTTTGAACGGCCTGACGATATTATAGCCTGGCAGTTTAACCGAGATTTTTATTGCATTGTTGACCATGATGAAGAAGTAAGCTGTGTGGGCTTCCTGTTTTATGGCAGCGCCGGGCAGGTATTTGTTACGCTTGATGAAACCATGCAGTTTAAATTGCAGCGCCTGCTTGATATTTTTATTGAAGAGTTTGAAACTGCAGATAATATCCAGATAGATATGCTCCGGATGCTGTTGAAGCGGCTCATCATTATTGTAACCCGCCTGGCAAAGGCTCACAGCGGTCATAAAGAGGCTATAGCCGATGAGAAATTTGGCACTGTCCGCAAGTTCAACTTAATGGTTGAGAATAATTACCGCGAACAGCATACAGTAGCTTATTATGCACAGCAATTAAATAAATCGCCCAAAACGTTATCCAATCTTTTTGCGATATATAACCACAAGCCTCCTTTGCAGGTAATCCAGGAGCGGCTTATTATTGAGGCCAAGCGGTTATTGTACTATACCGATAAATCGGCTAAGGAAATAACTTATGAACTTGGTTTTGAGGATGCGGCTTATTTTAGCAATTTTTTCAAAAAACACACCTCTTTTTCACCTACCGATTTCAGAAATAATAAGGTTTTGGTAGCCAAAGGGAAATAATTACAAGAACCCGGGAAGTTTGTCTATTCTGCAGGGCTGCTAAACTCGCCATCTTTGTATTGTTAATTCAAAACAACAAAAATTAACATTACAAAAATGAAAACTTTCGCAATTCCAACAAGAGAACAAGTAACACCAGAAAACCAGGGCATATTTGATACATTAACCAAAGTGATAGGCCGCGTGCCAAACCTGTTTGCAGTTTTTGCAACTTCAGATCATGCATTGGCTAATTATATATCACTTTCAAACGGTAAAACATCATTACGCGCTAAAGAAAAAGAAGCCGTAAACCTTATAGTAAGCCAGGTGAATGATTGTGCTTACTGTTCTGCCGCCCACACAGCCATTGCTAAAATGAACGGCTTTACTGATGACCAGATCGTTGAGATTCGTGGTGGTTCTGCCTCATTTGATGCAAAAATTGATGCTTTGGTTAAAGTAGCTAAATCAATCACCGAAAATAAAGGCCATGCCGATCACCAGGTGGTAGAAAACTTTTACGCTGCCGGTTATACACAAGCTAACCTGATTGACGTAGTGGTAGCTGTTGGTGATAAAACCATCACCAATTACGTATACGCCTTAACCCAGGTACCGGTTGACTGGCCGACTATTCCCGAATTGGTTAAATAATATATTCGATTTATAATTTGTTTACACGCTTATGCCCGCCTTGCACTGCAAGGCGGGCATAAGTATTTACTTCTTAAATTACTTATATCATGAACTTTGCACGCTTTGCCTTTACCGATGGTGTTAAAAAACTACAGGAAAAACATGGTAGCCGGGATGGTTATGCCCGCATGGAAAACCTCATGGCCGATAAAGACGGCATGGCCGAATCTGAACAGGCATTTATAGAAAGCCGGGATAGCTTTTATATGGCCAGTATAGGAGAAAACGGCTATCCATATATTCAGCACAGGGGAGGGCCTGCCGGCTTCATCAAGGTAATAGACAGTCATACCATTGGTGTGGTTGATTTTAGGGGCAATAAACAGTATATTTCGGTAGGTAATGTGATGGCACATCCTCAGGTGTCGTTGTTTTTGATGGATTATCCCCGCAAAACAAGGCTCAAAATATATGCTGATGCCCGGATTGTTGAACTTGCCGACAATCCCGAACTATTTGACCTGATAGATCCGTCTGAGTATAAACATACCGCCGAACGCATGCTCATCTTTGACATAAAAGCCTTCGACTGGAATTGTCCGCAGCATATCACTCCGCGGTACACTGTTGATGAAATTAAAGAAGCCTTCGCCCCGCAAAACGAATATGTACTAAAATTGGAGTATGAAGTTGCTAAGCTTAAAAAGCAATTGGAGGAAAAATAAGCTGCTTTGATAAATAGACTGCAATAGTTTACCTTTAGTGCTGCTAAACTTATTGCACAATGTTAATAGTATTAAAAAAACGTATCCGGTTTGATGTAATAGGTGCATTTATTTTAATGCTTTTAGTGGCGACTTATATTGTTGATAAGATAGTATTGTTAGCAATACACCCTTATTTACAGGAATATTATAATGAACTGATGGCTAACCGGCCACATCCGATAGATGCCCGTAAATTTGTTTATGTTACTCTTTTTGTTAGGGAGATCCCTCTGCTTATATTTTGCATTATTTCCTTAGTCACATTTTTAATTATCCGTTTTAATATACGCTTCAGGCAGTTTTTGCGGGAGTTTGGGTATGCATTAATGATTATTTTTGTGGTTGATGTTATAGTTGTATCTACAATGCGCTTTGTATTAAAGATAATTCGATGAGTAGTATCAATCAACAAATAATCCCTATGCTTGCCTATGAAGACGGTATTGCGGCTATAGATTGGTTGTGCGATGTATTCGGCTTTACTGAAAATATGCGGATGACGAATGATGCCGGTCGGCTTACTCATGGTGAGCTTAAAATGGGCAATAGCTTGGTAATGCTGGCCGAACCGACTCCCCATTATCAAAGTCCGGCACATCACGCCCAAAATTGTGATATTGCTGCTAAATGGAGCACAGTACCCTATGTTATTAACGGAGTTTTGGTTTATGTAGATGATGTAGAGCGGCATTACACCACCGCGAAACATAAAGGAGCTACTATCCTAAGCGAACTTGAATATGGTTTCCCTGGCACGCGCTACCGTGCTGCCGACCTGGAAGGTCAGCGCTGGATGTTCATGCAAATTGAAAAAGATAAAACTATTCTATGACTACATTATTGCACCTGCTGTTTGTTGTAATTAAATCATCTATCCTTGGACTGATTTATACGCCTTTAATCTGGTTTTTATGGGTGTTGGTTTTAAAAGCACGGAAAAAGTACACCGGCTTTAAGTGGTCGAAGATATTTGCAGTTTATAAAGTCGTAAGCATCCTGTTGTTAGTGTTCTCATTTACCTATTATGGCAATAAAGGACTCGGCGATGAGTCCCGGATTCCATTAGGACATGGCGAAGCGATGTTGGAAAGCAACCAGTCCGCCTATTTTGAACCCAAAGGCAAAAGTGAACAAGTTCATGTAAAGGTTTATGCCTTGAAAGGGGATAATTTAAGTATGGCAGTTGATTCGGGATACAAAGTTTACAATTTAAAAACTAAAGGCGTTATCAATTTCAGCGAAGGGCAAATGTATGATGCTTTTGCTTTTTCATATGGCTTACCTTTATCACTCCAGTTACAAAACTTTAGATCACAATATGACAAATATTGGGGTGGCTGGCGGTTTTGGCTGCTGCCGTAGTTGAATATCGGGTTCAAACATTCCTCCAGGCTAAATTTTAATCAAAACTTTCGCTTATTTTATATCGTACACGGATATTATAGATATTTTTGTGCTTTGTAGGCAAATGGTACGTTAATAATGTCCATGTACTTACAACAGGTTTAATACTGTAATAAATACAGTTGTACTTAATTACTTTATTTTTAATTTTATAAATTCAGAACACTAAGGTGTTGCCTGTTATAAACCAAACTATAAAAATTGTTAATGGAACTTACGAATAAAGGGGTAAAGGGCAGCCAGTTAAAAAACATGATCATTAAAAGGCTTTATTTTAATAAGGCCATGTCCTGCGCAGGATTAAGTGAGTTATTTGATAAAAGTATCCCTTCCATAGCCAAAGCTATAAACGAATTAATGCATGAGGGTTTTGTTGTTGAGCAAGGCTATGCACCTTCAAGCGGCGGCCGTCGCCCGTTAATGTATTCGGTAAAATCGAGCGCCATGCATATTTTGGCTATCGCGCTCGATCAGCTTACGGCCCGCATCCAAATGTTTGATCTGCTGAATAATCCCGTTGCCGATATGCTCACTTTTGAGCTTAAACTACTAAATAATCCGGAGGCTTTGCCTAAACTGGTTGAAGAGATCAATAATTATATTGTAAACAGTGGGATCCCTAAGGACAGGATTGCCGGTATCGGTATCGGTATGCCCGGATTCATCAATATCACCGAAGGTATCAATTACACTTATCTTGATGCCGGCGGCCAAAGTTTAACGGCCTATCTTACTGCAAAAACCGGTATTGCCACTTATATTGATAACGACTCGAGCCTTATAGCGCTTGCCGAACAAAAATTCGGTATAGCCAAATCACAGCAGGAAGTTATGGTAATAAACCTTGGCTGGGGTATCGGTCTGGGCATGATCGTAAATGGTAAGCTGTTCCGGGGCCACAATGGTTTTGCCGGTGAGTTGAGCCATATCCCGCTATCAGAGGATGGCTCCCTTTGCGAATGCGGTAAACGCGGCTGTCTCGAAGCCGAAGCATCGCTATTGGTGGTAGCCCAAAAAGCTATCGCAGGTATCAAAAAAGGCCGTGTAACAAGTTTAAAATACAACGAGGATGATCACTCCAAACTAATGGGTGATGCCCTGATAGAAGCTGCCAATAACGGCGACCAGTTTGCCATTGAGCTGTTATCAGACGCAGGTTATAAAATAGGAAAAGCCCTTGCCATTCTTATCCACATCATGAACCCGGCAATCATCGTATTAAGCGGCCGTGGTGCCAAAGTTGCCAAGATCCTGATGGCTCCGATACAACAAGCCCTTCATAAATACTGTATCCCCCGTTTAGCCGGCGGCACTGAATTGCTTGTGTCTGAATTAGGCTTTGACGCCGAATTGATTGGCGCAGCTGTGTTAGTAATGGAAAATTTTGACAGGGTGGTTAAAACAAAAACTGCTAAAGCGGCTAAGAGCGCGGCGGCGTAAAGATAAAAACACTCATCGCGCGTCATTGCGAGGTACGAAGCAATCGCATACTCTACAGAGCGGCTTTGCTTCCGTGCGATTGCTTCGTAGGCAATGACATATTTTTTTGGGTTTTACCCAAAAACCTTCCCCGAGTAATCCATAGCTTCCTCAAATTTATTCATATTAAGCCCTGTGGGTTCGTTTTGTGTTTTAAGGTGACTTATCAGGTTTTCGGTAGCGATATTGCCTGTGAGGTCGTCTTTAGCCATGGGGCAGCCCCCGTAGCCTTTTAATGCTGTGTCGAAACGTTTGCATCCGCTTTGGTAAGCAGCAGCTATCTTGGGTTGCCAGGTATCCGGGGTTGAATGCAGGTGGATACCGAACTCGGTATCGGGAAATAAACGGCAAAGATTTGGATAGATACTGCTGATCTGATCGGCATTTGCAATTCCAATAGTATCGGCAATGGCAATGTTCTTTATTCCTTCGCCAATCAGTTTTTCTGCCCAGTGCTCAATGATGCCGGTATTCCATTCGTCACCGTAAGGGTTACCAAAGCCCATCGAAAGATAAACCAATAATTGCTTGCCGTTTTTATTACACAGTTCATTTATTAGCTGTACAGTTTCAAAGGCCTGTTCAATGGTTGAGTTTGTATTTCGAAGCTGAAAAGTTTCGGATATAGAGAACGGGTACCCCAAATAGTTGATCTCTTCATATTTTACCGCATCTTCGGCTCCGCGATAGTTGGCAATAATAGCCAGTAGTTTTGATCTTGTATTGCTCAGATCAAGCTTTTTCAGCACTTCGGCAGTATCCTGTAGTTGGGGGATGGCCTTCGGCGATACAAAGCTGCCAAAATCTATTGTATCAAATCCCACCTGCAAAAGCAGATTGATATATGCCGCCTTAATATCGGTAGGAATAAAATCATGAATACCCTGCATGGCATCGCGGGGACATTCGGTTATTTTGATATTCATTTTTTAAGAGTTAACTCCAATGGAATAATAACAGCCGTCATTGGGAGGTACGAAGCAATCCCCGATTTGTAGGTCTGCTCTCCATAGTTCGCGATTGCTTCGTACCTCGCAATGACGCTTTTTTACTTTAGGTTTTAAATCTAAAGTAAAAATTATTCACTTGACTTTCCAATCTCAATCAACCGTATTGGGTAAATGCTGGTCTTCAGTTAAACCTTCACGCTCAAATTTGCGGATTATAAGCCGTGTGCCACCATTATAAGTTACATAGCTTGATACCCAGTTGATAAATACGATAACCTTATTACGGCCTCCTAAAAGCGAAATCAGGTGCACAAACATCCATACCAGCCATGCAAAAAATCCCTGGAACTTCAATTTGCCCAAATCGGCTACAGCTTTATTACGGCCAATGGTGGCCAATGAACCTTTATCGTTGTATTTGAAAGGTGAGGTTTGCTCGCCATTAATGATATGGATAATGTTTTTGGCTACATGCTGGCCCATTTGTATAGCCACCTGCGCCACACCTGGATGACCTTTAGGTGTTTCATCGGTGATCATGGCTGCAACGTCGCCAATAGCAAAGATGTTGCTGCTTCCGGTAACCCGGCCAATACTATCCACCTTTATTTTATTTCCACGTTCAATAACGTCTTTATCAAAACCTTCGGGCACAACGCCCATAACCCCGGCGCTCCAGATCACATTTTTGGTGCGGATGGTTTTACCGCCTTCAAATTTGATTTCTTCGCCATCGTAGCTTTCAACCTTTACACCTGTTAATACCTCTACACCCATATTGGTCAGGAAGGTACGTGCCGCGTTGGATGCCTGGTCGGAAAATGGCCCTAAAACTTTCGGCAAAAAGTCTACCAGGTAAACCTTCATATCCTCCTTTTTAAGCTCAGGATAGTCCTTGGTTAAAACGTGATTGCGGAGTTCGGCTAATGAGCCCGCAAGCTCAACACCGGTTGGGCCGGCACCTACCAGTACAAAAGTAAGATAGGGGTCACGCTCTGCCTTGCCCACTTTGAGCAGGGCTTCTTCAATATTTTGCAAAATGGAATACCGGAGGTTAAGCGCCTCGGGGATCGACTTCATAGGCATAGCATAATGCTCAATATCCTTATTGCCGAAAAAATTGGTAGTCGAGCCTGTAGCTATCACCAGGTAATCATAAGCTATATTGCCTATGGTGGTTTCAAGCGTGTTGGTTTCTGCATCCACTTTGGTTACTTCAGCTATCCTGAAGCGAAAATTTTTTTGACTGGCAAAATTTTTCCGCAGGGAGAACGCAATAGACTCAGATTCGAGGCTGCCCATGGCAACCTGGTATAAAAGGGGTTGAAAAGTATGGTAGTTGTGTTTATCAAGCATCAAAACGTCTACAGGTTTGTCCTTTAGTTGTTTTGCTACCTGCAGGCCGCCAAAGCCGCCGCCTACGATCACTACAAGAGGAAATTTCGAATTATTTGATGTGTTCATTTGTGCAGGTTATCTGTTTAAAAACTTTTTAAAGGCAGCGTGTGCGTTTTGGGCGTGTAGCGCAATCTCCGTGCCGTCGATTATTTCTGTACGATTATACGGTGCAAGTATACCTCATTGTACGAGATATGCAACACCATCTGTCGGTGATGGCACAGTTTTTTACTGAGTGTTATGGCGTAGCGTATCAACAAAAAAAGGCCCCAAATTACTTTGGAGCCTTTTCAATAACTTATTCTTTTATATTATTTGAGGTCTTTCTTTCCAAAGTCAACGATCACCGGTGTTGCCACACAGATCGACGAATATGTACCGAAAATTACACCTATCAATAATGCGAATGAGAAGCCTTTGATAACGTCACCACCAAAGATGAACAATACCACCAATACAAAGATCACGGTTAATGCTGTGATAATGGTACGGCTTAATGTGCTGTTGATGGCCTTGTTAATAACCTCTTCAGGTTTTTCGTTCTTGGTAGAGTGATCAAGGAACTCGCGGATCCTGTCAAACACTACCACGGTATCGTTAATTGAATAACCGATAACCGTTAATATCGCCGCGATAAACGCCTGGTCAATATCCAGTGAGAACGGAAGGAAACCATTGAATAATGAGAAAAACGATAATACCAATAAAGCATCGTGAGCGGTAGCGATCATCGCGCCTAAGCTGAACTGCCATTTGCGGAAACGGATCAGGATATAAGCCGAGATCACAAATATGGCGAACAATACCGTATAGATAGCTGATGTTTTTAACTCATCGGCAATAGTAGCACTTACTTTTGAACCACCTAAAATGTTGCTGTCGGTGATTTTTGTTTCAGGTTTGCTGGCCAGTTTGCTAACAAGGGTAGCCCTTACTTTAACATCAGCAGCTGTTGAGTTATCGTTGAACAGGTAGTTGGTAGTGATGCTGAATTTATCGGTACCCATGGTTTTAACCTCGGTACTGCGACCTAAAGTAGCGTCGATAGCGTCATGGATCTGCTCTGTAGTAACTGTTTTGTTAGGGAAGCTAACAATGTAGTTACGGCCGCCTTCAAAGTCAACACCGTAGGTAAAGCCACGGGTGAAGATAGAGATCAAACCTGCAGTAATGAACACAGCCGAGAAAATGTAAAACTTACCACGGTTTTTTACGAACGCGAAGTTTGCATTTTTAAAGGTATGTGAGCTCCATGGATTTGAGAATTTGATATCCATGTTCTTATCAAGCATCCACTCAAATATAACCCTCGAGATCAGCAATGAACAGAACAGTGAAGTAGCGATACCGATCATCAATGTAGTTGCAAAACCCTGGATAGGACCTGAACCGAATACAAACAGGATCAAACCGGTAAGGAATGTACTGATCTGTGAATCGAGGATTGAAGGCAATGCGTGTTTGAAACCGTCGGCTACAGCAAGTCTTAATGATTTGCCAAGGCCAAGCTCTTCACGTACACGTTCATAAACCAGTACGTTGGCATCTACCGCAATACCTAAGGTTAATACGATACCTGCAACACCCGGTACGGTTAATACCGCGCCTAAGCTGGTTAATACGCCCATCAGGAAGAAGATGTTAATGATCACCGCAACTACCGCTACAGTACCCGCACGGTTGTAGTAAGCGATCATGAAGATCAATACCACAACTAAACCTAAGATACTTGAAGTGATACCTGCAGAGATAGCTTCCTGGCCTAATGATGGCCCTACAATTGATTCAGATACGATGTGGGCAGGAGCCGGTAAACGGCCTGCTTTTAATACGTTGGCTAAGTCATGAGTGTCATCAATAGTGAAGTTACCAGAGATTGATGATACACCACCTGAAATTTCGTTCTGAACGGTAGGTGCAGAGTATACGTTATCGTCCAAAACAATGGCGATAGCTTTTTTGTTGGTGCCTGATGATGCTTCGGCAGTAACAGCACGCCATTTTTGAGCACCTTCCGAGTTCATGATCATCACAACCTCAGGGCTGCCTTTTTGATCGTTATCAGCACGGGCGTCGTTAATTACAGAGCCTGACAGTACCGGGCCGTTTTCGGCGCCTGTAAGCTTGATAGCGTATAATGCAAAAGTTTTAGTGTTTTTAATAGGTTTTACTTCCCACAAAAATTTAATGTTGCGTGGAATAACCGCTAAAACATCGGCACTGTGCAGGTATGAGTTAACCTTGGCTGTATCCTGTAAAGGAGCATAACCAACAACCGGGCCCTGGCCTAATTGCTGCTGACCGTTTGCGCCCTGGCCAACGTTTAATGACATTACTGCAAACAGCGGGTGCTGAGAAGCTAATTTTGTTTTGCTTAATGAAGCTGCTGAAGTATCGTTTTTAGCGGCGTTCTTTTGAACCTTGCTTAACAGTGAACCACCTTTGGCAGTATCGGCTTTTGCAGCAGCAATGTTAGCAGTAGTATCAGCTTTTGCTGATTTACCGGTATCGGCTTTAACTGTTTTGCTTTTTGCAGCAAGCAGGTTGTCAACGTTGATCAGGTATTGGTAAGCCTCTGCATTATCAAAAGTTTCGTAGAATTCAAGTTTAGCAGTACCAGAAAGCAATTTACGAACACGCTCCGGTTCTTTAACGCCTGGCAGCTCAACCAAAATCCTGTTTGAACCTTGTTGCAACTGGATATTAGGCTGGGTTACACCAAACTGGTTAATACGGGTGTTCAATACGGTGAATGATTGTTTAACCGCTGTTGAAGCCAAGTCTTCAAGATAAGTTTTAACCTCACTGTTTGAAGCGTTAAACTTCAGGTGGTCCTGGTTGTCTTTTGTTGAAAAAATAGCGGCAAGCTTACCGTTAGGGCTTAACTTTTCGTATTCGCTTACAAATAACGCAACGTAATCCTTTTGACTGGTTTGCGCGTTAGCCTGTAATTTATTGGCATTTGCCAAAGCCTGATTAAAAGTAGCATCGGGATTGTCGTTCGCAATTTTACGTATTACTTCATCCAGCTGGATCTGCATGGTAACGTTCATACCTCCTTTAAGGTCGAGTCCCAATGCAATTTCTCTTTGCTTTACATAAGCGTAATCATGTTTAAATAGCGGATAAACCGGTTGGTTGGAAATTGAATCCAAATAAGTTTTTTCTTTGGTCGAATCTCCCTTTGAATATACTTTGGCATCACTCTCAACTTTGTGTGCCACCCACGTAAATGATAGCTGGTACAAGCACACAACTGCCAGTAGTATGGCGAAAAATTTAATAACCCCTTTGCCTTGCATCGAATTTGTAATATGTAATTAATTAGTTTATAAGCTTTTTTTAATAAGGGAGCAAATCTAATAAAATTTCGTAAGCACAAAATTTTAAATTAAAACAAAATCATGACAAAAAATGTTAGCGACGTACAAGTGTGATAAATGAATATTTATACTTGTTTTTTTCGTCGGGCTCAAAATCTTCACGATTTTTTTCCTGCCACTCATCGGGATTTAACTCGGGGAAGAATGTATCCCCCTCGAAATCCTGGTCAACAATAGTGAGATATATGCGGTCTGTAAGCGGAATTGACTGCCTGTAGATCTCGGCCCCGCCAACAACAAAAACTTCGTCCTCAGCCTTGCAAAGCTCAATAGCGGCTTCAATAGATGGCACCACCTCGCAGCCCTCAATGCTGATATTCTGCCGGGTAATAACAATGTTGCGGCGCTTAGGAAGCGGCTTACCAACCGAATCAAAAGTTTTGCGGCCCATGATCACAGTATGACCGGTAGTAACATCTTTAAAATGCTTCAGATCATTAGGCAGGTACCAGAGTAATTTATTGTCTTTACCAATAGCGTGGTTTTTGGCTATGGCTACGATTATAGATAGTGTCATTAGTTCATTGGTTCGCTGGTTCATTGGTGCTGAGCAAATGAACCTTTATTTTTCAATACGTCATTGCGAGGTACGAAGCAATCCCCGATTAGCAGAGCCACTCTGTATAGTTTGGGATTGCTTCGTACCTCGCAATGACGGGTAGTTTTTTAATTCTGTAAGGATAACAAAATTCTGTTGAAATCTTAAACTCAATCTAAACCTTATACCAATGAACTAATGAACCAGTGAACAAATGACTATACCGCAACTTCAGCTTTAATATGCGGCCACGGATCATAGTTTTCCAAAGTGAAATCTTCAAACTTAAATGAGAAGATATCTTTAACCTCCGGATTGATCTTCATGGTTGGCAGCGGACGAGGGTCGCGGCTTAGTTGCAGGCGGGCCTGCTCCATGTGGTTGTTGTACAGGTGGGCATCACCAAAGGTGTGTACAAAGTCGCCGAGGTCAAGGTCACATACTTGTGCCATCATCATGGTGAGCAACGCGTACGAAGCAATGTTAAACGGAACCCCTAAAAAGATATCCGCACTTCTTTGATATAACTGGCACGATAACTTGCCCTTCAATTCTCCCTTTGCGGTGTCGGGGGGCGCTACATAAAATTGGAACAAACTATGGCATGGTGGCAGGGCCATCTGGTTAACCTCGGCAACGTTCCAGGCCGATACAATTATGCGGCGCGAATCGGGGTTGTTTTTAAGCTGGTTCAGCACCTGCTGGATCTGGTCAATATGGCCGCCATCGGGCGTAGGCCACGAGCGCCACTGTTTGCCATACACCGGGCCAAGGTCGCCGTTCTCGTCGGCCCATTCGTCCCAGATTCGCACACCGTTTTCTTTCAGGTAGCGGATATTGCTGTCGCCGCTCAAAAACCAAATGAGCTCGTGGATAATTGATTTGAGGTGGAGTTTTTTGGTGGTCACCATCGGGAAACCATCATTAAGGTTGAAACGCATCTGGTAGCCAAACACACTTACCGTACCGGTGCCGGTTCTGTCATGCTTCTGCGCGCCGGTTTCCATCACATGTCTCATCAGGTCGAGATACTGTTTCATTTTGTATTAGTTGATTAGGTGAGTAGTTGATTAGGTGAGTGGTTATACAGGTTGATTGGATAAGATACCAATGAACTAATGAACCAATGAACTAATGAACAATTTTAAAGGGCAAAGAAAAATAATCTACCTTTGGTTTCCTACTGATGTTAGCAAATACATCACGTGTTAATTACTTTGTATGATTTTATTTCCGAATGCAAAAATAAACATTGGCCTCAATATTACCGAACGCCGACCGGATGGTTATCATAATCTCGAAACCATTTTTTACCCTATCGACATTAAAGACGCCCTTGAAGTAGTGAAGAGCGATAAGCTCAGTTTTACCTCAACAGGCCTGGACATTCCCGGCCTGGTGGAGGATAATCTTTGCGTTAAGGGCTACCATATGCTTAAGCTGGATCATGATCTGCCGCCGGTGAGTATGCACCTGCATAAGCATATCCCGATAGGCGCAGGGCTTGGTGGCGGCTCATCTGATGCAGCGTTTTTTATCAGGCTGATGAACGACGAATTTAAGCTCGGATTATCCATTGAAGAGATGACCGGTTATGCCCGTCGCCTTGGTGCCGACTGCGCCTTTTTTATTGAGAGCAAGCCAGTGTTCGCCTTTGAGCGTGGCGACGAATTTGAGAGCATCAAACTCGACCTGTCGGCTTACAAAATAGCGTTGGTGATGCCGCCTGTTCACGTGTCTACTGGCGAGGCTTTCCGCGGTATAAAACCAACTCCTGTAAAAGACTCTCTGTTCGATCTGATCAACGAGCCCATAGCTAACTGGAAGAAGCTGATCAAAAATGATTTTGAACAAACCGTGTTTAAAAATCACGTGGAGATCCGCGGTATCAAAGCTGCTCTTTATGACGTCGGCGCTATCTACTCTAGCATGAGCGGAACCGGTGCATCCGTGTTCGGTATTTTTGCCGATACTCCCGATCTGAAATTTCTGGAAGCGGAGAACGAAGTTTTCTATTTGTAATATTGGAATTCTGATTTTCGATTTCGGATTTAGCTGGAATTTTTAAAAGTAAAAAAGCGTCATTATAAGGCACGAAGCAATCCCAAACTGTACAGAGAAACTTGCATAGTTGCTCTGCTAATAGGGGATTGCTTCGTGCCTTATAATGACGTGTTGTTATAAAGAATTTATGGGTTCCGTCGAATGATCTCTTCGGACGGAAAAAATGCCATCTGGAATCTTGTTTTGAGGGGATACCTAATCTCAAAATCATCACTGACAAATTCCGAAATCGAACGTCCGAAATCTACCGCTACTGCAAGCGTCCCAGCTTATGGGAACTTTGCCAACACAAAGGGGGGCATTATAATTGAACGCGGGCTACAAGCGAGGGCACTTGCGTTGGCCAAGGAAATTTAGAATTTTGGCAAATGAATAAATATTAAAGCGTCATTGCGAGGCACGAAGCAATCCCATTCTGTACAGAGAAACTTGCATAGCTGCTTTGCTAATAGGGGATTGCTTCGTGCCTCGCAATGACGATTTTTTACTTTTGAACAAATCCGAAATCAAACATTCGAAATTGCAAATCAAATTCCTGCATCTTCGCTTACGCCGCGTCCTATTCCTTCTACCCAATCGCTCTCGCCCCAGCCCCTGGCTACGGCCGTTAACAAGCGACCGTGTACGGCATTTGCAATAGGCATGGGCATCTCACTTGTCTGCGATAATTTGAATGCGAGGCGCGCGTCCTTATAGCCTAATTTTGATTTGAAGCCTACCGGGACATATTGCTTGCCGGCGATGAGCTTGCCGTAATTTTGGAAGATAGGTGCATTGAAAAGTGTCGAGCCAAAAAACTCGGAAACCTGTGTCCGGCTTAACCCGTTTTTTTCTGCAAGGGTAAACGCTTCGGCCATCATTTCCATTGATGCCATGATCATGAAATTGCCTGCTATTTTCACCACATTTGCGCCACCCACCGATGGGCCAAAATCTATTACTCCCTGGCCAAGCAAATCAAGGATCGGGCGGGCATCGGTCTTAGTATGCTCATCGCCCGAAACACAGATCCAGAGCTTGCGCGCCGCCGCCGCTTCAGGCCTGCCAAACACCGGAGCGGCGAGGTAACGGCTACCGGCCTGCTGGTGTAATTTGGCCAATTCATCAGAAGTATCGGGCGAAATTGTGCTCATGGATATGTGCACAGCATTTGGCTGTAGCGTTTTTAAAATTCCGCCGTCGCCTACAGTCGATTCTCGCAGCACTTCATCATCCGACACCATGGTGATCAAAAATGGCACATTTGCCGCTGCTTCTGCAGGGTTCATGCATTTGGTTACGCTGTCTTCGCCGAGCTCGTCAATCTTAGAAAGTGTACGGTTGTAAACCTGCAGGTGGTACCCTGTGGCAATAAGATTTTTGGCCATATTGAGACCCATGTGGCCAAGGCCGATAAATCCAATTTTTGTTTTCATAATTAGCTGATGTATTCTCTGTCTTCGTCACTTAGTGTATCGGTGTCGTCTTTTTTGTGGATGGCGTCATGATAGCCTTCAATATCAAATTTTTGTTTTTTAGGCCAGGCCACGATCAGGCCCAGGATAAAACCCGTTATTGCCACCACCAGCATCATCATTAGTTTGGATACCCTGAAAGTGGCGAACAAAAATTTGAAGTAAACCTCATCGGTATTTTGCATCAGGACGATGGTAAGCAAAACAGCGACGACTACAATGACTATTGTTTTAATGCTCATGGTGAATGTTGATTTTAGAGTTAATACAATATCCGCTTTTTAAATGTTTAATAAAAATTGATCTCCGTTAAATCATTGTTATAAGATCGGGAAGCTTGTGACGAGCTGAGAGCCGATGTATGTGCATTCAAATCTTCGTCGCCGGAACAAATGTTAGGTGTTGGTTTTTCTCCTGATGTTTTGTGTTTGCTCAACTGAAAATTCTTTTGCTCAAAAAGGGAGGATCTTAAACATGGTGAAATTTCCCCGGCGTTTTTCATTTGCAAAAACTGGGGCTATCGGAGTCCTTCCTAATTCGACGCGACATTAATTTTTCCTCTCAGATTTTGCTTCTCCAAATCGTGTGAGAGCATTGGAAATTTATCGTGAAAATGATTTCTGTATACACATGGGAGAGATGCTGCGATTTTTTTCGATTCCTGAATAATTACTTCACTACACTTTGAAATGATTGCTTCTCTCTTGTTTGATTCGAAAGTTTTACGCTAAATAAATACGTTCAATTATTTGATTATTAAATTTATATAACACTTTTTAGATGTAAAAAACAATGATGCTATTTTTTTTAGTTTTTTGTGATTTTACTTACGCTTTTTTTATTAAACTTGTTGTTTATGTAATATTTATAAGTATTTGATTTTTAGTTTTATATATTTGTTATATAAATCAATTATTCAAATTTTTATTATGATAAAAATGGATTGAAAAGCAAATAGCTCAATTTCCTGATGGGATTTTAAATTTTACTTTGATACACTAAGTTGAAAATGGATTTTGCCCCTGTTTCGGTCCGAAGTGTTGAATGAGCCTGGAATGCCTCAAAAAGATAGAATCGCTCAGAGGGGCTAAAAATGGGTTAAACGGGCGTGGGTATTTTACCCCTACCAAGGTGATGATAAGAGAAAAATGAGCATGAGTTCAGGCTTCTACACGACTATTAAATGGTCGGCAATAGAATAGCTTTTATAAACTCCAGGTGTTAAGTAAGGATACGGAAATGCGGAAATCAGGCCCTGTTTTTGCGCCTGGCAATTTGCTTTTGAGCAACGGGGTACAAGAAAATTGTAGACAAAATAAGGAGTGCTCCGCCCCAGAATCCCAGCGTCATTTTATTAATATCTCCAAAAAAAATAAACGACATAATGATACCGTATACCGGTTCAAGATTAGTGATGAGCGCAACCCTGAACGCCGAAAGCTCGCGCATTACGGATACACCGGCAACATAAGCAAGCGATGTGCACACCGTGCCAAGCAGTACCAGGTAGCCGATATCAGCAGGCTTCAGCAGCATGGCCCGGGTATAGCCGGAGGTAATAAAAAGGTATATCGAGATCCATACAAACGCTCCTGAAAGTTCATAAAATGCAATGACGGGAGCCTGTAGTTTTTGAACCTGGCGTGAGTTAATGATTGAAAAAAGGCTTGCGCAAACGGCGCTTACGAGCCCGGCTATGATACCCTTAGTGTATCTTCCTTCAAACTTGAAAATTAAAACAATGCCTGAGATAATTAAAAGGCCGGCGAAAATTTCAAGTTTCGAAATGCTTTTCTTATTGATGATCGGCTCAAAAATCGCGGTAAAAAGCGTAATGGAAGAGAGGCAAACCAGCGTAACTGCGACAGTTGAAAGCTTGATGGCGGCGAAGAAAAGGATCCAGTGACCGCCTACAATTGCTCCCGTGCACACCAGTTTAATCAGCGTTTTGGTGTCGACCTTAAAATCAGTTTTATTGAATTTGAAATACAAAAACAGCGAAACAAAGGCAATAAGTACCCTATACCACACCAATTGCACGGCCGAAATGGTGATCAGAGCGCCCAAAATTCCGGTAAATCCCCACACAAAAACGGTAAAATGGAGGATAATTAGGTTCTTATTTAGGGTGGATGGGTGGTTTTGTGCCATTATTTTGGAGCTTTTAATAGCAGGTAGTAACCTAAAATGCCGAAAATGATGTTAGGAATGAACACCGCTACTAATGGTGACATGCCCCCTTTTACCGAAAAGACCAGGGCAAACTTCTCTAATATAATATATGCAAAGCATAATAAAATGCCTATCCCCAATGGTAAACCAACCCCGCCGCGCACCTTTCTTGATGATATGGAAACACCAATAAGCGTGAGCACAAAGGCCGATAGCGGGTATACAAAGCGATGATATTTTTCAAAATAAATGGCTTTTAAATACTCGGGCCTACGGAGCTTTTCCTTGTCGATATTCTTGTTCAGGTCACTTAATGACATGGCTTGATATACGTTGTCATACACAATGAAATCGCTTGGGTGCATATCTAAAACAGTATCTTTTGGCGCAAAACTTTTAATGAATTGCTCCTTCATTCCATTCACATATTTAACGCTGTATTGCTTCAGAGACCAGATCCGTTTTAAAGAATCGTATTGAATTTGGTCGGCAATTAGTTTCTCGCGCAAGGTATCACCATTAAATTTTTCCATGATGAAATTATAACCAAGGTGCGTTGTAGGGTCGTAATTGGCGAGATAAACAAAGGTGTGCTTGTCAATCTGCATATGTACCTCCACCTTGGTCGGGTCATTATCCATCATCCCGTTCGCATTTTCAAAGTCGATTTTTAAGCGGTTTGTGAACGGAATAAGGTAAACATTCGCAAAAAATGATACCACAAATATGATAGAAGATGAAATTACATAAGGCCTCAGAAAACGATTGAAGCTTGCTCTTCCACTTAAGATAGGAACAATTTCTGTTTGGTTTGCCATCTTGGCGGTGAAGAAAATTACCGCCAGAAAGTTGATCAGCGGCGATAGCATATTGAGATAAAATGGAATAAAACCAGCGTAATATCTGAATACGATATCGTGAAAGCTGGCATGTTTATTCAGGAAATTATCCAGCTTTTCTGACACGTCGAACACTACAGATATCACCATGAAAATACCCATAGTGAATATAAAAGTGCCCAGGTATTTGCCAATAATAAACCTATCGATGATCTTTAAATGTTTATGAAAAAAAGCTTTCATCTGTCGGTTATTTGATTATTAATGCCCATGTTTTGCTTTGGTAATTCTTTTAATTGTTGCATGGTTATAAACGCTGACCGAGGCGCTTTACCATTGTGTTTTTCCAGTCGTAAAATTCGCCTGCAATGATTTTTTTCCTTGCTTCTTTAACCAGCCAAAGGTAAAAATGCAGGTTGTGAAGGGTCGCGATTTGAGCTCCCAGCATCTCGCCTGAATGGATCAAATGACGTAAATAAGCCTTACTGTAATCCCTGTCGGCAAACAGATCGCTGTCATCTTCAATAGCCGAAAAGTCGTTTTTCCACTTCTCATTTTTGATATTGATGATGCCGTTTTTAGTGAATAACATGCCGTTGCGCGCGTTGCGGGTTGGCATAACGCAATCAAACATATCAATACCGAGTGCTATATTTTCCAGGATGTTTACAGGCGTACCTACGCCCATTAAGTAACGCGGTTTTTGCTCCGGTAATATATTGCATACAATTTCGGTCATGGCATACATTTCTTCGGCAGGTTCACCTACCGAAAGGCCGCCTATGGCATTACCCTCACGCTCGTAGGAAGCTATCACTTCGGCCGAACGTACACGCAGATCTTTATATACCGAACCCTGCACAATTGGGAAAAGTGTTTGACTGTAACCGTATTTTGGTAGGGTGCTGTCGAACCTGTCGCAGCAGCGTTTTAGCCAGCGATGGGTCATTTCTATTGATCGTTTCGCGTAGTTATAATCGCATGGGTAGGGGGTACACTCGTCAAAAGCCATGATGATATCAGCGCCAATTATGCGCTGAATATCCATTACGTTTTCGGGGGTAAAGAGGTGTTTTGATCCGTCAATATGCGAGCGGAAGGTAACACCTTCCTCCTTAATTTTGCGTACTTCGGTTAATGAATACACCTGGTAGCCGCCGCTATCGGTTAAGATAGGGCCGTCCCAGCCGTTAAATTTATGCAAGCCTCCGGCACTTTCCAAGGTGTTTAACCCGGGGCGCAGATAGAGGTGATAAGTGTTGCCCAGTATAATTTGTGCAGAAATATCCTGTTTAAGCTCATGCTGGTGCACTGCTTTTACAGTACCTGCAGTACCAACGGGCATAAATATAGGGGTTTGTATAGTACCGTGATCGGTAGTGATCTCGCCGGCGCGGGCCTTTGAAAGCGGATCTTGTGCTGTTAAGTTAAATTTCATTTTAGGGTTGCAAAATTAGCAAAAAAAAGCCTCATGGCCGCCCTTTCAGAGCCAACGGCAGGATAAAAGCTATTTATAAACGTGCTGAATATTAAAACCATGTTAATTAAAGTACTTTTATTTTGAGGGGGATTAAATAAGAGTATATTAAACTTCAAATTAACGCTGATATTGAGCCTTAATTTCATTGATTTTTAACAAATTTGCCTCATTATTTTTTTTGTTTGGAAACGTACTTACACGACGCACTTTTTATTCTTTTTCAGCTTTGTTTTATAGTTCAGCTATATTACCTGGTAAGCAGGCATACCCGTCTTGCAGGCTTTAAACCCACCGAAGGGCCTCCGCCCCAGGTGATGATCCCCGTTTCCGTTATTATCAGCGCCCGTAATGAGGCTCGTAATTTACAGGAAAACCTGCCATCCATATTGGAGCAAAACTATCCCGATTTTGAGGTTATTGTTATTAACGATTGTTCATACGACACATCTGACGAAGTATTGGAAACGTTGCAAAAGCAGTACGCCCGCCTGAAAGTTGTTACCATTACTGAACATGACCGCTTTAAAACCGGGAAAAAATTTGCACTTACACTGGGAATCAAAGCCTCAAAAAATGAGTACCTTTTATTTACCGATGCAGATTGTAAGCCGGCATCCGAAAATTGGATTAGCCGTATGGCCGCTAATTTTACCAGTGGGGTGCAGATTGTTTTAGGCTACTCTCCTTACTATAAAACCGGCGGCTTTATTAATACTTTTACCCGCTTTGAAACGATAAAAACGGCAACAAATTACCTGTCGAGCGCGTTAACCGGCGATCCTTATATGGGTATTGGCCGTAACCTGGCCTATACAAAATCGTTGTTTTTTAGTGCAAAAGGCTTTGCATCACACATGCATGTAATATCGGGCGATGACGACCTGTTTGTTAATCAGCACGCTACTGCCGATAATACGGTTGTGGAATTAAACCCGGAATCGTTTATGTTTACTGAGGCCAAAACCACTTTTAAATCGTGGTTTAAGCAAAAAAAACGCCATATGGGGGTAGGTAAGCTATATAAAAACCAGCACAGGCGGATGCTTAGTTTTGATGCAGTTAGTGGCTTTATATTCTATATTTTGTTAATATTATTCCTTATTTTAAGATATGAGCCGTTACTGGCATTAGGTTTGTGCGTTTTTCGGTTGATATTACAAATGGCCATTTATAATCGTATATTTAAAAAACTTAGTGGCAAAGACCTTTTGTGGTATCTCCCCTTTTTTGACATATTTTACTATATGTATTTAAACGTTTTTGGATTGATCGGTACCTTTTTAAAAACTACTCAATGGAAATAAACGCCAACTTTACCGAAAATGCAAAGAATGATTTTCACCTGGTAGTGAAGGCCAGGCAGGGAGATCAAAAAGCTTACGCTGATCTGATGCACCGTTATAAGGATTCGATTTATTTTATGGTGCTGAAGATGGTAAATAACAAGGAAGATGCTATGGATTTAACGGTTGAAACGTTTGCCAAAGCATTTGAAAAGCTTGAAAAATACCAGCCTGATTTTGCTTTTAGTACATGGCTTTTCAGGGTCGCGACTAATAATTGCATTGATTTTATCCGCAAAAAGAAATTAAGTACCATGTCTATCCATGGTATGATGGATGATGAAGGTGATGAAAAACCGCTGCAAATTAAGGCTGATATTCTCAATCCTGAAGAAACATCTATCAAAAAACAACAAACTCAGGAGCTGAAATTGCTGATAGAAAGCCTGCCTACCCGCTACAGAAATCTCATTACTTTGCGTTATTTTGATGAGCTTTCCTACGAAGAAATAGCCCAGCAGCTGGATCTTCCTTTGGGGACTGTAAAGGCTCAATTATTTAGGGCGAGGTACCTTCTTGGCAATATTATTAATCGTTTTAACAGGGATGACATCTGAAATAATTCTACAATATTTCCCCGATTTAAGTGCTGAACAGCTTGCGCAATTTGAAAAATTGCCGGCTTTATATGAACATTGGAACAGCCAGATCAACGTAATCTCCCGCAAAGATATTGATCTTTTGTACGAACGACATGTGCTTCACTCGCTCGGAATTGCTAAAGTTATGGCTTTTTCGCCCGGCGAAAATGTACTTGACGTGGGCACCGGCGGCGGTTTTCCGGGCATTCCGCTTGCTATTTTATTTCCCGAAACACAGTTTCATTTAGTTGATTCAATAGGGAAAAAGATTAAGGTTGTAACCGAAGTTGCTGCTGCTTTAGGCCTTAAAAATGTAAAGGCATCGCACGCGCGGGCCGAGCAAATAGCAGATAAATTTGACTTCGTTGTATCGCGTGCCGTTACTCAGTTAAAGGATTTTTATCCATGGGTGAAAGGTAAATTCAGCAAGCAATCAAGCAATAAACTTCCCAATGGTATTCTGTATTTAAAGGGCGGTGACCTTGATCAGGAGATCAAAGAATCGGGTTTAAAGGTTGCCCAATATCACCTGAAAGACTATTTTAAAGAAGAGTTTTTTGAAACGAAACAGGTGATATATGTGAAGGGATAGTCCCGCTTTAACTTCACTTTGCGTTTATAGATATGCACACAAAGACTCGAAGGTGCCAAGGGAATTACTTTGCGTCTTCGCGTCTTTGCGAGAAATAATTTATAAAATGCGGTGTGAACTTTCTATATCAAGTGATCATGGTGCTGATTGTCAGTGCGTGATGCTGCCCAGAAAACAAAACCAAGGAAAAATAAGGCACCACCGGCAAAAACAGGTAGTTTAAATGTCCATCCGCCATTTAAGCCGGTAGTAATAATTGAACTGCCTGAGCTATCCACAGCGTTTATAGTATGCTTATAGAAAAAATTACCTGCAATAAGCATCACAATGCCCACAATTGCTAAAATAATACCGAACTTTTTCATAATATAAAGTTTAAAAATGAACAAAATCAGCGTAGCGGTAAGGTTCAGAAAGTATAATTGGTACTTGTTAAACAAAGCGTATTTTGATAGGTTTGCCTTGTTTGATTGAAATTTTATAGGATATACACTAAGTTACAAACTTTTGGATATCAAATGAAATTATTTAACTATTTGTGAAAGAGGAGATTTAAGGAAGAGGAGTGGATGTAACGCAGAAAATTGCCGGGACGGTTTGAGCCGGTCGGCAATTAGAAGTAACGTTCAGTTACTAATGGAGATGTTTCTACTTTTTGGCGGGGTAACACGCAATCACCACCTGGCTTAATGCAGTGCCTTCATAGCCTGATGCATTAGGATCTGTGATTTTACTTTGAAGTTCAAAAGCAGTTTTGCCGTTGTCTTCAGTTACAATCACCATTGCAATATCAACGTTATAAGTTCCTTGTTTTATTCCAATTTGCCCATCGTAGTTATTTACCACCCTTAATACCTCTGCATCAATTTGCGGGTCGAGACTCTTCACTATTTTAGACTGGCTGATTTTATTGTCTGCAATATGAATGCTCACAATTTCTCTTCCCCATATATTATTTTGACGTGCTTTCGCGGGATATCTTACATGTTTAGCAACGTATTTGTAAAGAGCGTCAAAAGGGTTGGCCGGCGGCGGTGGCGGCGGTTGTGGTGAGCCGGGTTCAGCAGGTGAAGGGGCTTCTACCGGAGCGGCTGGTGTTACTTCTACTACTTTAGGGGCCCTTTTTGCTTTTACGGGGCTGGCAGGTGGCGGCGGTGGAGGAAGTTTTACATCAGCAACTTTAGGTGTTTTACCTTTTGCCGTCGGAGCAGGCGGAGCAGGTGGTGGCGGCGGAAGTTTTGGATAAATTAACATTTTAGGGAACGTATAGCCATATTTACTCTTCAGCGTGGCCAACTCCTCTGGTGTTGCTTTGCTTTTATAGTACTCTTTTTGCTCGCCGTTCTTTTCGGTAATGATCACCCGGAAATCGGTTTTTTTATTAATAAGATAACCGGTTTCTTCATACTTATAACCTTTGGCGGTGGTCGATACTTTGTTGATTTGTGAGGTGTCGACAACTGGATTATGGATGGCAGCAGCAGTGAAAGATGTAGTTTTGCGGCCTGGCATCAGATCAATAAATCCATAGCTTTTACTGAATACTAAGGTCGACGCGCAAAGCAGTCCGGCGCTTATGGGTACGGCCACGAGGTATTTTAGCCTGGCTAATTTCCCCGAACGTTTTTGGTTTAACATGATTATCCTCTTTTTTAATAAGTTATAATTGAAAAATGAATGCGCCAGGGGCGAACCGTTTAATCCGTAAGCGTTACTCACCAAAAATGACGAATAGCTGAGGGCATCACTTTCCTGCGCGGCTGTTTGCTCATCGGCTATATATTCGTGTATGGTTTTCAGGCTAATCTGTAATAGATAAATAAGCGGGTTAAACCAATTGATGATCTTGATCAGCTCCAGGAAAACAATATCGGCCGAATGTTTTTGACGGATGTGTACCAGTTCGTGCCTGATAATGATATTGTTTGCCTCAGTTTTTGTGCCGATAAAAAGGTAGTTAAAGAAGGAAAAGGCAGTATTCGATCCTTCTATATTGATGAGTTTATACTTGTCATCTACCAAAGTTTTGGTAGTCTTTGTCAGTTTTGCCAGTTGATAAAGCCTGATAAAGAGTACGGTGGTAAGTACTATTATACCAAGTAGATAGGCATAAATTAAAACATCATGAAAGGTTAAAGTTGGTTGTACGGCAAGCTTTTGTACCGTTGTTTGGTAACCCGTTTGTGGAATAATAACAACCGTTTTTGCTGCAGCCTCCATCGGCTTTAACCAGCCAACTTGCATTATCGGCAAAACAAATGAAACTACACAACTTAGCAGCAGGTATACACGGTTTAAGGTGTAGTGGGTCTCTTTATTTAAAAACAGGCAATACCCGGCATAAAATACACACAAGTACAAATTTGCCTCGAGGAGGTAATGCAGCCAGTTCATTGTTTTTTGCTTTTGAGTTGATCAATTAATGATGTTAGCTCGTCCAGTTCCTTTACGCTGATGTTCTTTTCGTCAACAATAAACGATACCAAACTTTGATAGGAGTTGCTGAAATAGTTTTTCATCATCTTATCAAAAGTGAATTTTTTGTATTCCGCGTCGCTGATAAGGGGAAAATAAACATGCGAGTTGCCGTAAGCTTTATGGTCGATAAAGCCCTTGCCTTCCAGTACCCTTACTACAGTCGATACGGTGTTGTAAGCAGGTTTAGGCTCAGACATCTCTTCAATAATATCTTTAACAATGGCTTCCTTCAGCTGCCAAAGGATCTGCATTATCTGCTCTTCGGCCTTGGTTAGTTCTTTAATGTGCATAGTAAACTATTTTTATAGTTATATAAAGGTATAACTATTTTTATAGTTTACAAACTATTTTTGTAGTTTTTTGGTGGATGTGCAGATTATGGATGTGCAGATGCAAATTATGTAAGGAAAGCATGTATTTTAAGGCTAAGTAGAACATTCAGTCCGATTATATTACATACAAATACCGTCCGATCCTACTTGAAAATCGGCCGAATATTTATAATTTGCGGGGCTGTAATCTATAATCTGCACATCTAAACCCAATGTCATTACTCCATAAAGTAGCTTTATCTTTTGTTAAAAACCTTGGGCCGGTAGCGGCCAAATCCCTGATCGCATACTTGGGTAGCGAGGAGGAAGTGTTTAAAGCTTCGCCCGAAAAGATGATCAGGATCCCGGGAATAGGAGAGAAGCGCGCTATAAAATGGGACTTTGACGATGCTTTGAAGCAGGCCGAAAAGGAACTGAAGTTTATAGAACAAAATGGAATAGAAGTTATTTTTTATACCGACTCCTGCTACCCTAAACGTTTAAAAAACTGTCATGATTCGCCGGTGCTGATGTACGCGAAGGGGAAAATGGAACTTAACCCGCCCCATGTAATTAGTATTGTGGGCACCCGCAACGCTACCGACTATGGTAAGCAGTTGTGCCATCAGTTAGTTGAGGAATTACAGCAATATAATGTATTGATAGTAAGCGGACTGGCGCATGGTATTGATGTGGCAGCACATAAAGAATGCGTGAAATTAAACCTGCCAACCGTAGGCGTACTTGGTCATGGGCTAGACAGGCTTTATCCTGCCCAAAATCGTGCTACTGCCGATAAAATGCTCCAAAATGGTGGTTTATTATCCGAATATCCTTCAGGCACCAATCCCGACAGGGAAAACTTTCCGCAGCGTAACCGTATAGTTGCCGGCATTGCCGATGCAACCGTGGTGATTGAAGCCAGCATTAAAGGAGGGGCACTCATTACGGCCGAAATAGCTAATTCCTATAATCGGGATGTATTCGCTTTTCCTGGGAGGTTGGGTGATGAATTTTCTGAAGGTTGTAACTTCCTGATCCGTAATAATAAAGCAAGCCTGCTGACCTGTGTTGCCGATCTGGCTTTTAGCCTGGGCTGGGAAAAGAACGATGTAAGTAAACCTGTTGAACAATTTATGCTGCCGTTTGATCTGTCGGATGATGAACTGCTGATCATGGAGATTCTGCGGCAAAACAGTACACCGGTTGCCATTGACGATCTGACGTTAAGGGCCAACATGCCTATGAGCCAGCTGGCAATGAACCTGCTTAATATGGAAATGCAGGGATATATCAGCTCGCTGCCGGGGAAAACTTATCGGGTGAATTGATTGTTAGTCCGCAAGTCCGCGGCCCGAAAGTCCGAAAGACATTTTAGTGATTAGCCGGAAAGCGCAGAAAGTCAGTGGGCGCTCAAGTGTCCAAAAGCGAATTATCTAAAATTGGCCTCTTCCGGACTTGCCGACTTTCCAGACTTTCGGACTCAACGCTATCCCTTCGGCGAATCAAAATGCACCAATTTTCCATCTTCTTCACTGATAGATTGCCAGGTATCATTTTCAAACGTAATGACGGCCACTGCGCAGGTGGGCATCTCTTTTAGCTGGCTTGTGAGATAGTATAATATTTGGCTTATGCCCGGGTTGTGGCCAACTATGCCAATGAAATCATATTCATCGGGCAAGCTATTAATTACTTTAACCCATGTATTTTCACTGGCTTCGTAAATCCTTTTATCCTCACCCGGAGCAGGTAATTTAAAGTGATTGGCAAAGATCTCGGCAGTGGTTTTGGTACGAAGCGCCGGGCTGGTTATTATAGTTTGGGGGATTTGTAATTGTCCTTTTAAAAGGGTAGCCATTAAAACCGAATCCTGCATGCCCGATTGCTTTAAAGGCCTGTCAAAATCAACATAACCGCTTTCATGGGTAGCTTTTGCATGGCGTATTAATAATAATTTTTTCATGATTTTAAACAGGTTAGCGATCGGTTTATGATATTATGGCTTTGTTAATATAACGTGAAACATTTTCAATAAGTTTCCAATAATACTAAATAAAAAAGGAGAAGCAACAGCTCCTCCTTTTTTAAGATGATTAAAAGATCTCTTATTTTTTTCCATCGGTTAATTAAAACGCGTAACCAACTGAAATACCGAAAACTCGGTTTTTAAGTTTACCTGTATTGTCGTTAGCAATGTTTGATAAGCCCAAATCATAGTTAGCATTGATCAGGAAACCAGTTTTAAATTTAAATCCGACAATGGCATTTGCGCCAATATCAGTTCTTTTGACATCACCGTCGCTGCCAAATTTCACATCTGCCGTGCTTCCGTCACTGTCTTTAGTTTTACCTGATATACCTACGCCTACATATGGGCCGGCTCCGAAGTAAAAATCACCAACAACTGCAGGTACATGGTAAACAACATTTACTGGTACCTGGAGATAGTATAATTTAATTTGAGCTGAACCATCAAAATCTTCAGTAGAAACACTAAATTTTCCGCCTTTACCAGTATAGTTAAGGGCTGGTTGTAATGAAACATTTCCAAATTTAAAATCAACAAAAGCGCCGACATTAAAAGTAGTTAAAGTACCTGATGTAACAGAGAGATTGGTACCGCTTGCCGAAGCATTTAACGTTGCGAAGTTTACGCCTCCTTTAAAACCAATAGTTGGTAATTGAGCAAATGCTGCGAAAGATGCCATTAAAAGGCACAGGCTGAGTAAGGTTTTTTTCATCGTGTAAGGGATTTAAGTTAATGTACAAAATTATACAAATACACTAACATTAAAAGCTATCTGATGTTTTTTTGTGAAATATTAACAGTAGTGTGTTTGTAAGTATAACTTACGCAATATTTTATGATCGCGATTAGCGATTGGAAAAATTTACGATATCAGCCTCCGGCATATCATTCATACACTTAAAGTGCCCGAGCGGACATTTTTCAAGCCCAAATTTGGAGCAGGGGCGGCAAGATAATTCAATGCCGGCAATCAGCGTTTCTTTTACTTTATAAGGCCAAACACCCAGCAAGTCGGGCGTTGTACCACCCCAAACCGAGGCTATCGGCACGTTAAATGCTTCGGCAATATGGGTTAGACCAGTATCAAAACCGATAAGACTTTGCGCTTTTGATACCAGGAAAACCGACTCATCAAGCGATGTTACTCCGCAGGCATTATAAACCGAAGTGCCAACTGCCGCAGCTATTTCATCACCATTTGCCTTTACATCATTGCCTCCTAATAGTAAAACAGGTAAATTAAGCTGCCTGCAAATGCTGATGATCTTGTAATTAGGCATGCGCTTGGTAAAATGGGTAGCACCTATTACAAAAGCGACATAGCCATTTTGGTGACTGGCAGGGAGCAATTTGGTTATATCATGCTCGGCTTTGATATAATAGTCAATCGGATTATCGTCATTAACAACGCCTAAAAACTTAGTAGCTTTTAAATACCTGTCAACCAAATGCTCCTTACTTACCAGGTTCCGTTTCAACTTTAAACTAAGCCATTTCAGGATTGGCTGTTTTTTGTAGGTCGATGCCTTGATACCTGTGCGCAGCTTGATGATACTTGTACGAATGTTATTGTGCAGATCAATGATCTGATCGTACTTTTCGGCCTTGATCTCGTTGATAGTGTCTGTAAATGAGGGTTTGAGTAACAGCAGTTTATCAACGTAAGGGTTATTATCGTAAATATATTTAAAGGCCGGTTTGGTTAAAAAGTGAACTTCGGCATTGGGGACCTGCTTTTTGAGACAGCGTACAACAGGCGTGGTATAAATTATATCACCCATCGAACTAAAGCGGATCACCAGTATCTTCATGCCGTTATTAGTACTCAGGAAATCTGGTTCCTGATTTTTTCAATTATTGAGGTGGATGAGTATCCTTCAACAAAATTAATTGTTTTAACCTCGCCCCCGTTGGCTATCACTTCTTTAGCGCCTACAATGTTTTCAACTGCATAATCAGCACCCTTTACCAGGATATCCGGAAGGAGGGAACTGATCAGGTTGAGCGGGGTATCTTCTTCAAAAACAACAATAGCATCTACAAAAAACAGCGCTGCTAATAAGGCTGCACGGCTGTTTTGATCGTTCACCGGGCGGGTTGGGCCTTTAATTCTCCTTACCGAACTATCAGCATTAAGACCAATCACCAGCTTGTCGCCAAGTTCGGCTGCTTTAGCCAGATAGGTGAGGTGCCCGATATGCAACAGGTCAAAAACACCATTGGTAAACACCACCTTTTTACCTTCGGCCTGCCAGTTTTTGATCTGTGCCTGCAACGATGGCAGATCAGTTATTTTATCAAGAAGTATTTTTTCGACGCCTGTCCTCATTTATTTTTTTCTGTAGAGACGCATCACACGCGTCTCTGTATCATTAGAAAAGACGCATGTGATGCATCTCTATGGTAATTAATTAATCAAAAAGATCATCGACAGCAGTACACAAGATATGCCCGATAAGGATATGCATTTCCTGGATGCGCGCGGTAATGTTTGATGGCACAATGATATTCAGCTCACAAAGCCCGTTCATTTTACCGCCATCCCTGCCCGAAAGGCCTAATGTTTTAACCTCCAGCTTTTTAGCCGACTCAAAAGCTGCCAGTATCCCCGGACTGTTACCACTTGTCGAAATACCGATGAACAGATCGCCCGGCCTGGCAAAGGCTTCTAATTGGCGTGAAAATACATGCTCGTAACCATAGTCGTTAGCAATGGATGTAAGTGCCGAAGTATCAACCGTTAAGGCGATGCCCGGTAAAGGTTTACGATCTTTTACATAACGCCCGGTAAGTTCGGCCGCAATATGCTGGGCATCGGCAGCACTACCGCCATTGCCGGCCAGCAATACTTTATTACCGTTTTTTATGGTTGAGGTGATCATTTCGCAGGCAACTTCGATATCGCCGCCAAGCGTGTCAATCACCTTTTGCAGGGTATCCTGGTGATCTTTAAGTTCGTTTAATATTTTTTGAAGTTGGTTCATTAGTTCATTTGTTCACTGGTTCATTAGTTTGGGCGATGAAATATACATTCTTCCAACCTTTCGCCTTTAACCTTTTACCTTTCGCCTTATTTTTCGTCCCTTAATATATCTTCAACAATCTCATCTAAAGTAGTTGTTGCACTGCCCACGCGGCGGATCACTATAGCGGCGGCATGGTTGGCCAGTTCGCATGAATCCTCAATGCTTAACCCTCCCGCCATAAAGTAGGCCATGGTTGCCAGCACGGTATCGCCGGCACCGGTTACATCAAACACTTCAGTAGCCTTTACTGGTAAGCTTTGATAATCCTGTTCGCTCAATATCACCATGCCTTCTTCAGATAAGGTAACTACTATATATTGCGTCCCTGTTTGTTCAAAAATTACCTTTCCGGCCTGTTGCAAGCTTTCTATCGAGTTGATCTTCTCCGTTTTAGCAGCTTCTGACAACTCCTTACGGTTGGGTTTGATGATAAAAGCTCCTTTGTATTTTTCGTAATTAAGCCCTTTGGGGTCGATAATTACTTTTTTGCTTTTAGCATTTGCCGCCCTGATAATGCCTTGTGTTAGAAACGGCGAAAACAAGCCTTTGTTATAATCAGACAAAAGTACCATATCCACACCATCGATATGGCTGCTTAGTTTGCTGATCAGCTCAGTGGCAATAGCTTCTGATACTTCGTCGGTAACCTCGCGGTCAACCCGTACCAGTTGATGACTGCCTACCACAACACGGGTTTTAACGGTAGTAGGGCGGTTACTGTCCTTAATAATGGTGTCTGTTTCAACGCCTTCATCGGCCAGGATCTTAATTAGCTCACCTGCCGCCTGGTCGTTACCAATTACACCGGCAACAATAACTTTTGCCCCTAACGATACCAGGTTTTGAACCACGTTACCTGCACCACCCAATGTAGTGGTTTCGTTTTTTACATTTACAATAGGCACAGGTGCCTCGGGCGAAAGGCGGGTAGCGCTACCCCATATATAATGGTCAACCATCAGGTCACCAATAACCAGTATTGCCGGTTTATGAGCCGCTGCCTGTATGGATTGTACTTTATCTCTTAAGTGGTTCATTGGTTCAATAGTTCATTTGTTCATTAGTGGCAGCAGCAGATTGTTCTACCTAATCTCTGATCTCCATCCTCTAATCTCTTTCTCCTAACCTCTCTTTTTAGCAAACGTCTTCGTGATTTCTGCCAACGACATGGTATTCATGCACATTTCTTTATATAGGCCGCCTTTACGGGCTGCAAGGATGCCGTAGTGCATATCTGTAAAGCCTTCAATGCGGTGCGCATCTGGGTTTATGGAAAGCATCACGCCTTTGTCCAAAGCATATTGGTGCCAGCGCCAGTCAAGGTCGAGCCGTAAAGGGTTGGCGTTGATTTCGATAACCACGTTGTTGGCTGCGCAGGCATCTATCACTTTTTTACAGTTAATAGGATAACCGCTGCGGCTAAGCAAAAGCCTGCCGGTAGGGTGCCCCAATATAGTTGTATATGGGTTTTCGATGGCGGTAATGAGCCTTGAAGTTGCTTTCTCCTCGTCCATTTTAAGGATAGAGTGCACAGAAGCTACAATGAAATCAAATTTTTGCAGAATTTCTTCCGGGTAATCAAGGGAGCCATCATACAAAATATCCGATTCAATACCTTTAAAGATCTGGAAGCCGTCAAGTTTTTTATTCAGGGCGTCAATTTCTTCATGTTGTTGCAATACCCGCTCAATGCTCAGCCCTTTGGCATAAAATGCGCTCTTGCTATGGTCGCACATGCCAAGGTATTCCAGTTTTAGGATATCGCGGCAGTATAATGCCATCTCCTCAATGCTGTTTACCCCATCACTCCAGGTGCTGTGGTTATGGAGCGTGCCCTTTAGGTCGTGCCAGTTGATCAGGATTGGCAACTCGTTCTTTTCGGCTTTTTCAATAAATAAGGTGCCTTCACGCAATTCGGGCTGCATCCAGGCCAAACCTGCTTTGGTATAAATTAATTCCTCACTTTCCGGTTGTTCGATAGGTACGTTGATTCTGTCGAAAACGGCCTGTACATGGTCGTCGGTACCTGTATTAATGAATAGTTCTCTGTAATAATCGGCTTTATCAACGCAAACAATATCAACCAGCAAGCCATTTTGCAGCTCGCCCTGGATATGGTTTTTATTTTTAATTACGTTGCTGAGTATTTTGGAATTTGCCAATGCGTTATAAGCAACATCCTGGTTAAGGCTGCCTACCACGATCACAATTTCGGTAATGATCTCGTTCAAACGCCTGAATTCGCCCGCAAAATGTTTTAACGCATCGGGGAAAATAGCTTTCACCTCATCCATCAGCTCATTGGCTTCCTTTTCAACCTGGGCGAAAAGTAATTTACCATTGCTCGCCATCCTAAACTCGATAGCTTTGCGGATTTCCTCCTGTGTTTTAAGGCCAAAGCCTTTGGCCTCGATCAGGCGGTTTTCATTGCAGGCATAAAAAAGCTCACCGGTATTTTCAATGCCCAGCTCTTTCCAGATAATAGCCACCTTTTTAGGACCGATGCCTTTAATGCCCATCATTTCAACCACACCGGCGGGGGTTTTATCCAGGATTTCCTGCAGTTCGGCTATGGTACCGGTTTCAAGTAGTTCGGCAACTTTGCCGGCTATGCTTTTGCCTATACCATCAATCTTTTCCAGTTCATCCAGTTTTTTACCGGCGATAGGGAAGGGGAGCTTGTCAACCTTAAAAGCTGCATTAGCTACCGATTTGATCTTGAACGGATTAACCTCATGGAGTTCCATGAGTTGCGAGAGTAAACGAAGCGTACGGGCTATGGGTTTATTTTCCATAAATACAATGAGGCGGTAAAAATACAAAAAGCCATTGTAATGACAGCTTATACGGTGGGTTTGTTTTTATAAGAAGCTTTCTAATGAGATTTAAAGTATTAGTATATTCGATAAACCAAACATCTATTCACACTTCATGAAAAAAGTAATCATTTTATTGGGCTTTGCAATTTTACAGATAGGTGTAGCATTCGCGCAAGACGCCGTTTATAAGAATGATACCCTTGTTTATAAAAACATAAAAATATATCCTATGCAAAAGATACAACTGCTTTACGGCACGAAGCCAGATAAATCATTTGTTTTTGTTTGTAACAGTAAAAGAATGAATGATCCCCTTCCTGCAATTGTTTCAAAACAGAAAGGCGGGGTACTTAAAATAATAAAGGAGCACAGCAAATATTATGCAGTTGGCTATTTAAGCGATGCCCCTGCATATTTAAGTAAGGAAATTGTGATAGATATAGAAGGTGCTATTGATTTTAACGAGATCAAGATAGAGAATAAGTAATTTAATTTAAAGTCATGCCAAATTACACTGACATCCTTTACGCAGCCGAAACTCATGCTGTTGATGAGATCAAAGCGTATTTTAAAAAAGGGGGTAGCCCGAACGAAGTTCATGACGGGATGCCGGTTTTTACCATGATGGTTGAAATGTATGCCCGCGGCCCCCGGTTTAAAGATTGTGTGCAGTCATTTATTGATACGGGACTTGAGTACGAAGATAAGGCACTACTGGCTGTTTTAGCACATGACGAAGAGAAATTAAAGGAAGCAATAGTTGCAGATCCTTCCGTTGTTAAAAAAACTTATTCCTTATATAATAACACCTATACACCCTTAACCGGCGGTACATTAATGCATTTTTGTGCCGAATATAACAGCCTTGCCTGTGCCAAATTACTTTTGGAACGTGGAGCTGATGTAAATGCTCCGGCAGCGTATGATGAAAATGGTTTCGGCGGGCATACGCCTATTTTTCATACGGTGAACCAAAACGGAAATAGCTCTGTTGATATGCTTCATTTTCTATTACAAAACGGCGCCGATCTGTATATTACGGTTAATGGATTGATCTGGGGCAAGGGATATGAATGGGAAACTTTTGTACCTGCTGTAAACCCGATAAGTTATGCCATGATGGGCTCATTGCCACAATTTCATCGTAAAGAGCAAACAATTATGGATGTGGTAAGCCTGCTTATAAAACATGCTTACGGAATTGACTATGTACCGAAGAATGTGCCGAATGCTTATTTGAAGAGGGGGTAGGGGCATTGTATTTAAAAGATGTTTACCAGCTACCGTCATTGCGAGGTACGAAGCAATCGCGAACTATACAGGTGGATCTGCCAATAGGTGATTGCTTCGTACCTCGAAATGACGCTTTTTTATTTGTTTTAAAAAGCGGAAAGATCTTTCTTTAATAAAAAAAGCCACCCATTCGGGCAGCTTTTCACAATCAAAATTAATGTATTAATGAAATTTTATTTGATCACCAGGTCATAAGGCAAACGGGCCTGTGGGGTACGCATCATTTGGGTAATGCCTTTTATCTGCTGATAAACACGGTAATTTTCACCAAGCTCATTTTTCACAATGCGGGTTTGCACTTCGGCACTTAAGCCGCTGCCCACTTTGTTGAAAAAGCTTTTTTGCTCAGGGTAGTTTACAATGCTATAAGTTTTGATCTTGGCTTTTTTAGCCGCTGAAGTAATGGCATCATTTATATTTCCTAAACGGTCAACCAGGCCAATTTTCAGGGCTTGTTCACCAGTCCACACGCGGCCCTGGCCAATGCTGTTAATATAGGCTTGTGTTTTACCGCGGCCTTCGGCTACGGCTTTGGTAAACTCATCGTAGCCACGATTTACGCTGTTTTGTAATATCAGGCGTTCCTCCGGGCTCAGCGGACGGCTGATATCGCCCAGATCAGCATATTTGCCGGTTTTGACACCGTCAAAAGTTACACCCAGCTTATCGTTAAACAATTTTTGCATATTAGGCAATACGGCAAAGATACCGATAGAGCCGGTAATGGTATTGGGTTGCGCAATGATAGAATCTGCAGCGCAGGAAATATAATAACCGCCAGATGCAGCATAATCGCCCATTGAAACAATGATCGGTTTCTTTGCATGAATGAGCTTTACCTCGCGCCAGATCACATCTGAAGCCAGCGAACTACCTCCCGGAGAATTTACACGCAATACCACGGCTTTAACTTTATCGTCTAAACGGGCTTTGCGTAATGCTTTTGAGATAGTTTCTGAGCCAATGTTGTTGTCATCGCCATCGCCGCCGGTAATATCCCCCGATGCGTAAACAATGGCAATGCGGTTTTTTGATGATGACTCGTCGCCTTTATCATCCGAATCATCACTTTTACTTTTGGCGTAATCCCTTAGATCAACGCTTTTCAGATCGTCTTTTAAATCGGTACCGGTACGTCTTTTCAAATCGTCCAGGATCTCGTCTTTATATTTTAAACCATCAACAAGCTTTAATTTATAGGCATCTTCCGGGAACTGGACGCGCATATTATCGGCATATGTAAATAATGAGTCTTTATTAACACCGCGGCTTTTGCTGATGCCGGTTAAAAAATGATCATATAATGAACCCAAATAGGAGGTTACCTGTAGTTTATTGGCATCGCTCATTTTAGTAAGGAACAAAGGCTCAACCGCGCTTTTAAAGGTCCCAACTTTAATGATCTGTGCTTCAATACCTAATTTATCCAGCGCACCTTTCAGGAAAGTGGTTTGCGAACTGAAGCCGTGAAACTCAAAAATGCCTTTAGGGTTAATATAAACCTTATCGGCAACTGAAGCCAGGTAATAAAATCCCTGAGTATAAACTTCTGCGTAAGCTATGATAAATTTGCCTGATTTTTTAAAGTCGATAAGTGCATTGCGGATCTCTTCGGTAGTGGCCTGGCCGGCGCTCATATAACTTTCGTCAAGATAGATGCCTTTAATATTATCGTCGGTTTTGGCCTTTTTAATATCGGCGAGGATATCATTCAACCCGATTGATTTATCTTCACTCAATCCTAAAAAATCCAGACCGGCAAGTGGGTTATTGGGGCTGCGCTCTGTTATTTGATTTTTAAGCGACATGTATAAAATAGAGTTTGGGTTAACATCTACCGTTTTGTCACTGCCGGCTGATGCAATAAGGCCGATAACGAGAACGGCTCCTACAACACCTATTATTACCCCCGAAATTATTACCCCTACAATAGTGGCCAGAACGAATTTGAAGAATTGTTTCATTAATGTTATAAATCTTTTTAACTATGCAAACTTAGTAATAAGGTGCCGTATAATGCTAAGAGCGGTTTCCATTATATTTGTTACAACATGATTGATGTTTTTTTATTACTTGGGGGTAACCTCGGTACCCGCGAATTGTTTCTGCAACAGGCAATTGAATCTATTTCGGCCCAAATTGCCCCGGTTAAGCTTACGTCATCGGTTTATGAAACCCAATCGTGGGGAAAAACCGATGAACCCGACTATTTAAACCAGGTACTGATGCTGCAAACGGATCTTTCGGCGCAGGATGTTCTGGAGAAAATATTGGGTATTGAACTGCAAATGGGGCGTAAGCGGGAGATTAAATGGGGCTCGCGCATTATTGATATTGATATTTTGTTTTATGGCGATGCAGTGATCCATGATTTTAACCTGGTAGTACCTCACCCCGAATTATATAAACGCAGTTTTACGCTGATCCCTTTGGCCGAGATAGCGCCTGACCTTATTCATCCGGTATTTAAAAAAAATATTTTGCAGCTAAAGGATGAACTAAAGGACAACTTAATCGTAAAAAAGCATATTTTTGAATAAACACAAAGCTTTTATAATGGCAGATATTTCACCAGATCAGGATCTTGATCTTTCTTTTTTATACGAGATTGCTGATGGGAGCGACGATTTTATTGTCGACTCGATAGGGATGTTCCTTGAGCAATCGCCCGAATTACTTAATACTATCAGCAGCGCGTTAAATAACCAGGACTGGGCATTGGCCGCACAGGCTGCTCATAAATTAAAACCCAACCTTGGCTTTTTTGGTATGCCCATAAGCCAGGCTACTATACAGGAAGTTGAACTAGCCTGCAAAGCAGGTGGCGAAAATCCAACCGAAATATTTGAAAAATTTAACCAGGTAAACAGCATGGTATCAGCAAACCTGATCACCTTAAAAGAAATTAAGGCCGAGAAAGAAGCGAATTTGTAAGCTTAAAGCCGAAGGCTGAAAGCAGAAAGCTTTCCTTTCTGTTTGGAGGATATAAATAAGAAAGGCAACCCAAAAGGTTGCCTTCTTTTTATCTTGATGTTTTTGCTTTATAAGCTTTTGGCTTTAAGCCTTGAGCTTTAAGCTACTTCTTCTATTTTAAAAGTATAGCTTTCCATGATGAGGTTAGCCAATAGGTTTTTGCAGGCCTGGTCAACTTTGGCGCCGGCGGATTCCGCATTTTCGGCTTCTATTTCAAGCGTAATGTGTTTGCCAATGCGCACGTTATGAATTTCGGCTAAGCCAAGGTTTTTCATGCTACCGGTCACTGCTTTTCCTTGCGGGTCAAGTATTTCTCTTTTTGGCATTACGTCGATTTCAGCCTGGAACTTTGTCATTTGTGAGTTTTGTTTGAATTAGAGACAAGGTGATATAAATAAATATAACCACCGGAACGGCCACAAATTTAAAAAATAGTATGAGTATTGCCGAAAACAAGAGCAGTAAATAGCGGAAAATGTTTTTGTTAAAGTCGCGGTTCTTGAACTTAAGCGACATGAGCGGTATCTCGGATACAAGCAGCGAGCACATTATCAATACCAAAACAGTAAGGAAGTACGGGTTTAGTATATAATGGGCCAAAGCATCGTACTGTTGTACTATTAAAGGTAACGATGCTATCAGTATGGCGTTTGCGGGTGTAGGCAAACCTATAAAACTATCCGATTGTCGGGTGTCATTATTGAATTTAGCAAGCCTCAATGCCGAGAATACAGGCAGCAGGAACGCTACAAAGTTTAATATCCAGCTAACATTATTTATTTGGGGTGCCTGTAAAAACAGCTCGTACATAATAACCGAAGGCAGTACGCCAAAGCTTACCATATCGGCCAATGAGTCAAGATCTTTACCTATAAACGAGTAAGAATTTAATACCCTTGAAGCAAGGCCGTCGAAAAAGTCAAATATCGAGCTGAGAAAAATGGCATAGGCTGCCACTACCAGATTACCCTGGAAGGCGAAAACAATCCCTATACAACCGCTAAACAGGTTGGCACAGGTAATAGCATTAGGAAGGTGTTTTTTTACGCGTCTCTTCATTTCGCCATGAAGTTATCAGGAATTTATTAAGTAATAATGAAGTTACAAATAATATTCTACTTACCTATAACTTCATTATCGCTAAAATATTACGAATTCATCGAAATCAGAAATTCTTCGTTAGTTTTTGTACCCCTGATCTGACCTTGTAAAAACTCCATTGATTCCTGCGAATTCATATCAGCAAGGTGGTTACGAAGGATCCAGATACGCTGAAGTGTATCACGGTCAAGCAGTAAGTCGTCACGACGGGTACTTGAAGCTGTGATATCAATAGCCGGGAAGATGCGTTTGTTTGATAATTTACGATCCAGTTGCAGCTCCATGTTACCTGTACCTTTAAATTCTTCAAAAATAACTTCGTCCATTTTTGAACCGGTTTCGGTAAGCGCGGTAGCAATGATGGTTAATGAACCACCATCCTCAATGTTACGGGCTGCACCAAAGAAGCGTTTAGGTTTGTGAAGCGCGTTTGCATCAACACCACCTGATAATATTTTACCTGATGCAGGGGCAACAGTGTTATAAGCACGGGCTAAACGGGTGATTGAATCCAACAGGATCACTACGTCATGACCGCACTCAACCATACGTTTTGCTTTTTCAAGCACAATGTTGGCAATTTTTACGTGGCGCTCAGCTGGCTCATCAAAGGTTGATGAAACAACTTCGGCACGTACGCTGCGGGCCATATCGGTAACCTCCTCAGGACGCTCGTCAATTAGTAATATAATAAGGTATACTTCGGGATGGTTTTTTGCTATTGCATTAGCTACATCCTTCAATAACATGGTTTTACCTGTTTTTGGTTGCGCCACGATCAAACCACGCTGACCTTTACCAATTGGCGAAAACAGGTCCATGATGCGGGTTGAATAATTGTTCGGATCGGTGAACAGGCTCAATTTCTCAGAAGGGAACAGCGGTGTTAAGTGATCAAAAGGTACACGGTCACGCACTTCGGCAGGGATACGGCCGTTAATAGCCTCTACGCGCACCAGCGGAAAGTATTTTTCGCCTTCTTTTGGAGGACGGATGCTGCCTCTAACAGTATCACCTGTTTTAAGACCGAATAATTTTATTTGTGATTGTGATACGTAAATATCGTCGGGAGAAGTAAGGTAGTTATAATCAGATGAACGAAGGAAACCATAACCATCAGGCATAATTTCCAAAACACCTTCATTTACAATTACATTATCAAAGTCGAGATTGATTGGGATCTCCTGAGCTTTTTGCTGATTTTGGTTGCTGTTAACCCTACGCTCAAATTTTTGCGGGCGGGCTTCCGGAACAACTTCTTCTGTACGTGTCACTGTTTCGCCTGCCTGCGGAGCTTCTGTTTCTGCAGTTACAGCAGGAGCTTCAGTTTCCGGGTCTTCCTGTGATGGCTCATCATCCTGTGCATCAAACAGATTGGTATCGTCTAACGGAACTTCAACACGCGGCTTTGACGAATCTTTAGTTTTTATAACGCGGGCCCTTTTGCGGGGTTTTTCCGCGGTTTCGGCAGGTTCTTCACCTGGAGCGGGGGTGGGGGTATAGTTTGATTCAACAAGATTTTGTTGGGCCCTGGCGGCCTCAATAAGTTGTTGTTGTTCAATAATGCGGGCAACAAGCTGAGCTTTACGTAGTTCGTCGGCCTCAGCAATACCTAAATTTCTGGCAATTTCGCGCAACTCAGAAACGAGTTTGTCGGTCAATTCAATTTTATCAGACATGATATGAATTATAGTTCAATGGGATTTTTTAATTGTAATGTGTTTTCAAACGGTAAAAATTTCTATGCAAGTGTAAAGCTTTGAGCACATGTAAAAACATATGCGGCTATAATTGAAAGAAATTGATCCTGAAACCTTGTTTTTAGTAAACATCCAAACCCATGCAAGTATTATATGAAAGTGATAATAAAAAGCGTGGTGATTTAAATTGTTTCTTTAGTGCAAGAAAAATTCAATGGAAAACGATGCAAGTGTAAACAATTATTCTTTAATTTCAAATTAATTAAATAAATATCACCTATATCAGAACACATAAGCCAAATTTTTAGTTTTTTTGACAATTAAAATATTATTCAGCAGCTGATGATGTCTCGCCAGGAGTTAATTGAACAGATCAAAAAAAAGAAATCGTTTTTATGTGTTGGGCTTGATCCCGATATCAACAAGATCCCCGAATTTTTAAGATCATATCCCGATCCTATACTTGAATTCAACAAACGGATCATTGATGCTACGCAGGATCTCTGTATAGCCTATAAGCCTAATGCCGCTTTTTACGAGGCTTATGGAATAAAAGGACTGCAAAGCTTAATTGATACCTATAAATACCTGCCTAAAGATTGTTTGAGTATCATTGATGCAAAACGCGGCGATATCGGCAATACATCCGATAAATATGCCAAAGCATTTTTTGACGAGCAATCGGGCGGAATGAGCTTTGACGCTATCACCATTACACCTTATATGGGTAGCGACAGCGTTACGCCCTACCTTGCTTATGAAGGTAAATGGGTCATCATTTTAGCCCTTACGTCATCTGTCGGAAGCAAGGACTTTCAATACCTGCAAACCGGTGATGGCTATTTGTATGAAAATGTAATTAAAAAGGCCAATACCTGGGCCGGTGCCGATAGGATCATGTACGTCGTAGGTGCTACCAAAAGCACAGAGTTTACTAACATCCGCGCATATGCGCCCGACAATTTCTTACTGGTACCCGGAGTAGGTGCACAAGGTGGAAGCCTGGAAGAGGTTTGTAAGTACGGTATCACTAAAGATTGCGGCCTTATTGTAAACTCATCCCGCTCAATATTATATGCGAGTAACGGTGAAGATTTTGCTGATGCTGCCCGTGCCGAAGCGCTTAGCTTGCAGCAACAAATGCAGGTGGAACTGGAAAAAGCCGGGGTGATATAATGCAAGTTCAAGCGTCCGTGTTTGAACTTGTTGCAAAACTAAAAAGCCCGAAGTTGTTAAAACTCCGGGCTTTTGTATGCTTTATGCTTTCACCTCAAAGACTACTCAAAATATTCCTTCATTCGTTCAAAGAAACTTTTCTCGTTTTTGCCCGGATTGGGTTTAAAGTTGGGAGAGCTTTGTAGTTTTTCCAGGATCTCACGCTCTTCGCGGCTCAGGGCCTTTGGTGTCCATATGTTAATGTGGATCAATTGGTCGCCGCGGTGATATGAGTTTACTTCTGGTAAGCCTTTAGCTTTCAGGCGCAGGATCTTGCCACCTTGTGTTCCTGGATCAATTTTTATCTTGGCTTTGCCATCAATAGTGGGTACTTCAACAGATGTACCTAAAGTAGCATCAACAAAGTTTACATGCAGGTCGTAGATCACATTGTTACCATCACGTTTAAGTGTTTCGTGAGGTACTTCCTCAATCAGGATGATTAGATCTCCGGGAACACCGCCCCGTGGGGCCGCGTTACCTTTGCCGCTCATGCTCAACTGCATACCTTCACTAACGCCGGCAGGTACTTGTATAGTGATCAGTTCTTCACCGCGAACAACGCCATCACCATGACAAACGGTACATTTTGACAGTATGGTTGAACCTTCACCATTACAGGTAGGGCAGGTGCTGGTAGTTTGCATCTGGCCCAAAATAGTATTGGTTACCCTGCGCACAGCTCCGGAGCCACCGCAGGTTTTACAGGTTTGGAATGATGATTTATCTTTTGCACCGCTGCCGTCGCAGGTTTTACAGATGATCTGTTTGTTAACCTTGATTTTCTTTTCGGCACCGTTGGCAATTTCTTCAAGGGTTAAACGCACTTTAATGCGCAGGTTGCTGCCGCGGGCTACACGCCTGCCGCCTCCACCGCCTTGACGACCACCGCCAAAGAAACCTTCAAACGGACTGCCGCCGCCAAAAATATCGCCAAACTGGCTGAATATGTCGTCCATATTCATACCACCGCCACCGCCATAACCGCCGCCATTTGGTGATGACGCGTTGGCAGCGTGACCAAACTGGTCATACCGCTGACGTTTTTCAGGAGTGCTCAATACTTCGTAAGCTTCGGCAGCTTCCTTGAATTTTTCTTCAGCTTCTTTATCGCCCTGGTTTTTATCAGGGTGATATTTAATAGCCATTTTACGATATGCTTTTTTTATGTCATCAGCACTTGCACCTTTTGCAACTCCAAGCACATCGTAATAATCTCTCTTAGCCATGTTTAATGTTGAATTATTGAATTAGTGAGTTAGTGATTTAAAAATTACCAACCCGTATTCTGATATTTTATTTATTTAGTAAAGCATTAAAAGAAGAACTGAATTCGGCAAACAAGCATCAATCACTAATTCGCTAATTCAATAATTCACTAATTAATTTACGCTCCAACTACCACTTTGGCAAAACGAACCACTTTGTCGTTCAGGGTGTATCCTTTTTCCATTTCATCCATTACCTTGCCTTTAAGGTTATCTGTAGGCGCCGGAATGTTGGTAATGGCCTCATGCAGGTCAGCATCAAAGGCATCGCCGATTGATGTCATTTCTTTCAGGCCTTTCTGCCCCAATATATTTTTTAGCTTGTTTTGAATCAAGGTAACACCTTCTTTAACTGGAGCAACCTCGGTAGCCTTCTCCATAGCACGTTGCGCGCGTTCAAAGTCATCAAGTACAGGTAATAAAGCCACAATCACATCTTTACCTTCAGTTTTGCGCGCTTCCTCACGTTCTTTAATAGTACGTCTCCTGAAGTTATCAAATTCGGCATATAAACGCAAGTACTTATCATTAGCCTGTGCCAGTTCGTCTTTCAGCTTTTCTTCTGCAGTAGGAGCAGCGGTTTCCTGGGTTTCTGTAGCTGTATCTTCTGCTACAGGGGCTTGATCCTGCCCTTCATTATGCGTTTGATCGTTGTTCACTTCGTTTATATTATTCGTATTTTCTGTCTTCTTTTTCTTCAACATATCGTTAAATTTCATAGCGAGTAGTGCCAATCAAGTATCTTGCCATAGCCGCAAAACGGTCAAGCTGTCAGTGGCATGAAGCAATTTTAAGAAATGGTGACATAATGCACCGCTGATTTGGCGGGTTGGACTTTTAAAAGCGTCATTGCGAGGTACGAAGCAATCCCCTATAGGCAGAGTAGCTAAGCAAGTTGCCCTGTACAGTTTGCGATTGCTTCGTACCTCGCAATGACGGTAAAATAATTTTTATATCTCCACATCTTCCAAAACCTTACCATTTTCGCATTTGATAATGCGCGATGGGAAAGCACGGATAATGTGATAATCGTGAGTAGCTACCAATACGGCTGTGCCCGATTGACTGATCTGTTTAAGGAGCAAAACAATTTCTTCGGATGTTTCGGGATCGAGGTTGCCCGTAGGCTCATCGGCGAGGATTATTTCAGGGTCATTAAGCAGGGCACGTGCAATAACCACGCGCTGCTGTTCGCCGCCTGAAAGCTCATGCGGCATTTTCTTTAATTTTGAACGCAGACCAACTTTTTCAAGCACGTCAAGCGCTTTGTCAGCGATCAGCTTTTTATCGTTCCAACCGGTGGCACGCATCACAAAATTTAGGTTTTGCTCAATGGTGCGGTCGGTAAGTAACTGAAAATCCTGGAAAACTATACCCAATTTACGGCGCAGATAGGGAATGTCGCGGCTGGGTAGCTTGCTCAACTCATAGCCGCAGGCATGGCCTGTGCCGGCTTTAATTCCTAAATCGCCATAAATTACTTTTAGCAGGCTACTTTTGCCTGATCCTGTCTGGCCTATAAGCCACACAAAATCGCCTTTATCAACATGTAAATTTACGTTTGAAAGTACCAGGTGCGCCTGTTGAAAAATATCAACGTTGTTTAGTTTTATTATAGAATTTCCAATCATCGTTTTTATAGCTCTAATTTTAAGATCTGCCCAAAAGGAAGGTCTTTGATAATATTCATGATGTGTTCGGCCTTATCACCTAATCCAACTTTATCCAGCGATTTCTCCGGCCTGTCGACCCTGAAATAAGCCAGCAGCGTAAACTTATCATCGCGCAGCTGTACATAATCGGGTATTTTGGCAACGCCTTTAACTTTTATGATATACATTTTGTTAGCTCAAGGCTCAAAGCAAAAAGCTTAAAGCAATTTATATTTTTACAGGCGCTTTCGGCTTTAAGCCTTCTGCTTTTAGCTCACTCCCAAAGGTATTATTTATTTAAAGACTTGACAAAAATTCCATCGTATCCACACCGTCGGCATAATCCCATAATTTTGGTTGCTGGCTTTGGCCAAAACCTACTACCTGGTTTTTTACTTGTAAGGGCAATGTACTTACTATACACTGGATGTTTTCAGCGTTCTGACTGATGATGTTTTCAGCTTCTGTCATGTCGCGGTAGTAGTTAAAGAATAAAGCTGACAGTGGGGATGTCAGCCTGTCATCTTCCTTAACCATTAAAAAGCCATTATCTAAATGCTTATCACGGTTAACGAGGTATATGGACTTATTATAATCGTAATTGTTATTGTATTTGTGATGATTGATGATGGCTTTATGATCTTCTATCGATTCAAAAAAGAAAGTAAAGTCATAACCTTCCGGTACCAGTACTTTGGACACATTACGGCAACCAAGTCCATAATAATCAAATATATCATGGCCTAAATTGAATAAATCTCCGGCAGTTTCCTTGCCGCTTAAAACAGCAATGCTGTTACGGTTTTTACGGATGATATTGGGCACCTTGCCAAAGTAATAATCAAAATAGCGTGAGCTGTTGTTGCTGCCGGTGGCTATGATGGCGTCAAAGCCTTGCAGCCTGTCAACAAAGCTAAAGCTGCCGGCAAAATCAGCATCAATAGTTACCAGCTTTTCCAGTACAGCTTTGATAAGCCTGGCATCCTGCGACGAAGCTTTGATTAGTGCTTTGTTGCCTGAAGCAATCACGGAAAGAACATCGTGAAAACCTACCAGCGGGATATTGCCGGCCAGGATTAGTCCAACGTTTTTTGCAGGCTTGCCTGTTTCAAGGTCATATTTTAAAAGCCAGGTGCTTAGGTCGGCTTCGTTGAGCATATTACCTATGGCTGTTACTGCCTCCGAAACACTTGCCGGCGTGAACCAGGCATTGTGATATTGTTCATTTTCGATAAGGGCGCTTAGCGATGCATCGGGCGATAGCATTTGCCTGCCCAGCTCCGAAAATGAATTTATTGATTTTTTTATATTAATTTTTGACATATATATGGTAGGGGATTAAACCCTTAAAGCCTTTTTTTGTTATATTTGTGCGCTTGCAATTTGCAGGCAAAGTTAATTGAGATTATTAGATATTTAGAAATATGGCGATTAAAATCACCGACGAATGCATAAACTGCGGGGCCTGCGAACCGGAATGCCCTAATAATGCTATTTATGATGCAGGAGCGGCCTGGCGTTTTAGCGACGGGACGGGCCTGAAAGGGGTAATTGATTTTGGCGATGGTAATACCCTGAATGCTGAAGAAACACAAGCTGCATTATCTGACGATATATATTATATAGTGCCTGATAAGTGTACCGAATGTGTAGGTTTTCATGATGAGCCTCAGTGTGCTGCAGTTTGCCCGGTTGATTGTTGTGTTGATGACGAAGATATCCGCGAAAGCGAAGAAGAACTGCTTGCCAAAAAGGACTGGCTGCACATGAACGAATAAAAACTTATTTTTAAATGATATTAAAAAGGGATATGCGGTGCATATCCCTTTTTATTTAGCAATAGATTTGAGGTAGCGACAAAGTAAAGTTCTTGAGTTTAAGGTATCTCAGGTTTGATTGAAAAGTCTAAAAATATTTGTATTATCGTGTAGGTTTTATCCCCAGGGTTACAGATACCAATTATAAATTAACATCATATTAAATTGCTAACCGTGTGTTTTTTAAAATACGCGTAGAATTTTTGTTTATTTGACATTTGCAGAAACTATGGAGTACGGGATATGTAACCTGTCCGTAATCCCGCTTAGGGCCGAACCTAACGAGCGGAGCGAACAGGTGTCGCAATTATTATTTGGCGAAGCGTTTGAAATTACCGAGTGGCAAAACAACTGGGTTAAGATCATTGCTGAAAGTGACGGATATGTGGGATGGATAGGTCGCCTGCAATTTGCTATGCTTGGTCATATGGCGTATAAAAATATTAAGAACCATCCACCTAAGCTTACCTACCACGCCGTTACCCAGGCCTGGAAAATTGGTGATAACAGTGTTGTTTATCTACCAGCTGGCAGTTCGCTTGCTTTTTTAGAAGGAACTTCATGCCGTGTTGGTAACGAACGTTTTGAGATAATCGGGAAAGTTGGCGAGCCTGAGGATATCGCGGCAACTGCTAAATCATTCCTCAATTCCCCATATTTGTGGGGTGGCCGCACGCATTTTGGTATCGATTGCTCCGGTTTTACACAAATAGTTTATAAGCTTAAAGGCCTTAAACTTAAACGTGATGCCAGTATGCAGGTAAAAGAAGGTAATAAAGTTAATTCCATAAGAGATGCCAGGCTGGGCGATCTGGCTTTTTTTGATAATGCCGAAGGCCGGGTAACGCATGTGGGTATTATGCTCAATAATGAGCACATCATCCACGCATCCGGTAAAGTTAAAATTGATACCATCAATGAGGATGGTATATACTCGCTTGAACAAAAAAAGCATACTCATAATCTATGTGGCATCAGGCGCTTTTTTTGATTATCCTTATTGCTTGATAAATTTCTTAAACCCTACAACGGTGTTGTCTTTGCTGTTAACTACCTGCATGATATAAGTACCCGGAACAAATGCAGCTACATTATTTTGCCAGTTAGACTGCGATGATGTAGCTGTGGCTATAACCTTACCCTCGCTGTTGGTGATATTGATTTTGTATTTTACTGTACTGCTATTGCCTATTAACATTTCGGCGTGAATTATATCAGTAGCCGGGTTGGGGTACAGGCTTATGATACTGCTTATAGTATTTTGCGGTTTATTGGCAAACATCACAGGTGCAATTTTAGAGTAAATGGCATCACCATTTAAGTCAATTTGTTTTAAGCGATATTGGTTAAGGCCAGGCGCCGGTGTTTTATCATTAAGCGAATAGTTTTTTGCCCCGCTTGAGTTAAGCGTGCCTATAAGATCAAATGTTTTACCGTTGTTGGTGCTTCTTTCAACAACATATGTTGTATAGTTAGCCTCGTTTTCGGTAAGCCAGGTAATTTGAGCTTCGTCTGTTACCTTCTTAGCGTCGAAGTTGAGCAAATGTACCATGAGGGCCTGATTTTGGCGCATCACAAGTTGGAACCTCCCGGTGCCGAAAGTGTTAGTATTACTTTTATCTATGGTAAAGTTATAATCAGTATAAGCTTTAATATTCACCGAATCTTTGGTGAAATTATCCTTAAGCCATACTTCATAAATAGCAGGCAGATCTTTAACACCGGCTAATTTGATTTTATATTGACCTGATGTTGTGGCATCTGCAAAAAGAGGGATTATTTCCTGTTTTTTTCCGGGTAAGGGACGGTGATGGATACTTGTTTTTACGCTGTCGCTGGTTAAGGCCGAAAAACTTTCCAAAGCGCCGTTCCCGCCAAGGTCTTCGGCATCTTTATCTTTACTAAAGGCGGCCGTTGCCCATTTGTCAAATACAAGTGCGATACCATCAAAATTTGCTGCGTCTTTTTCAAGTAAAAGATGCATAACGGGGCTTGGTTGAGCCGCCGTCTCGGTTATATCAGAGGCCGCAATTGGCGAGTTTGCACTGCTCATGATTGCTTTGTTGCCCGTGCTCAGTGCTTGTGCAATAGGTGTTTTAGTTTGCGGCAGGCTGAATACCCCCGCAAGTGTAGTTGAAGAAGGCTGGTTGGTTACCTTGGCCGATTCTCTGAATGTTAAAGCCTGGCTGCTGCCATTTGCAATAACAAAAAATCCCTGACCGCTTGCAATCATATTACTTGCCGCGCCGCCAATTACGCTTTGTACACCAGGGTTAACGGTAATGGTGGTATCATTAACAGAAGTTATCTGCCCTGCATATTGCTGGTAGCTCTCAAAATTTTAGTTGTTACATTGTAAACCCATATGAAGGTTAAGGGGGGCACGTTTGATGACGTGGTTGTATAAATTTGAGCCTTTTGCCCTGAAATATAGATAGACGATTTTTGATCGGCAGTGCTGCCGGATGTGCCTTTACGGTTAAATTTTTCGAAATTTATAGTGGCAGGATAAGGGTTGCCTACCAGGTTATAACCCTGAAGAGTGTTAACGGCGGGGTTTGAATATTGCAAGGTCGATGCGCCGTTGTACCAATTTGCCACGGTAACATTTCCCTGGTTTAATGTTCCGGTTTCGGTCATTGTTGTAGGCTGCGGAACATAAGTAGTAAATATGGCGTTGTTTATAGAACCTGCCGCGGTACGRTCGCCACGGAAAAAGAATAAAAAGCCGTTGCCTATGCCGATAGAACGGGTGCCGGTTTCACCATCAAAAGAGTATGGAGAAGTCAAACTGTTAACCCCCCTGTAATAGCCGGATGTAAAAGAGCTTTGGTTAGCGGCCTGGCTTTCTTTAAAAAAGTAAATGGAAGGGTTATTAGCCCCCGGCGAAACATCAAAGCCGCCTGCGGCCAATGTTGTGCCCGTAACAAATGTGTTGTTTTTAAGATATGCCAACGTGAAAACCGGAGTTGAAGTGCCTGTATTAACGGTTGAGGTTAACAAACGGTATCCCCTGTATTTTGTTGCCCCGCCGTTAATGTAGCGTTGCACGTTCACATTGCCGGTAATAGCGGTACCGCTGGGAATACTTGCAACAGTTGCTGAACCGGTAGCATCCGAGTTTAATGTAAGTACTCCGCCTGCTGCCAATGTAGCTGTGCCTCCCATTGTAAGTATCCCTGCAGAGGAAACTGCAAATTTCCCTGAGCCTGAAGCTGACATTGTTTTTGTTCCGCTGCCTTGTACAAAAACATTTTTAAACAATACACCGTTGCCCGCATCTGATCCGGCATCGCTTAGTGACTGAGCTGCCCCCTTAAAGATAACGTTAGGGTTGTTGGTTACCGCATCAACCTTGCCCGATGTTGACGCCGAGTTCCAGTCACCGTAAACGGTTAGATCGCCTGAGTTTATGGTTTTTGTGCCGGTTGCTGAAAATTTTATATTTTGATAGGCGGTAGGGCTGATATCGAGCTGGCTGGTACTTTCGGTATATACGGTTTGGCTGCTGCCTGCGTATTCAACCGTGCAGGTTCCCGACCCGCCTCCGTTGTTATAAAAGTCTATCGATCCCGCATTACTTGTTGATTTAATAGGGGTAACATTAGTTAACACCAAACGGGGGGTAAGCGTTGAACCTGAAGGTACATCTACAGTGAACGTAGCAGTTGAGGATGAAAGCAGCGAAATATTTAATATTCCTCCCGAAGCCGCAGACGTGTTGGTGTAAATTTGCCCGCTAATGGTTGTTGTACCTCCGCGCAGATAGAATGCGGAATTGTTTGTTTGCAAAAGAGTTACAAACAAAACAACCACCGAATTGGAGGTTCCATAAACACTCAGATCTCCGTTTATTTGCAATGAGCTAACATTTGACACCACTGTTACCTGGTTTACAGTAATGGCGCCTACACTTAAAAAGGTGGTACTGCCAACCTGCATTGAGCCGCATGTTATGGATCCTGTACCGGTAAGTGTTGTTGTAATTGTTCCTCCAAGCCCAAGCAATGATAACGCAGGAGGGTTTTGTAAAATCGCTCCGCTTACTGATAAGGTGCCGTTTACTGTTAACGTTATCGATGATGTTATGGTACCGAAAGTAATTGATGCGCATGACGTGCTGGCACTGCTGGTACTGGTGGTTATCGTTGGCGCATTGGTAAATGATACTACGCCAATTTGCAGAATGTCAGTTGAGGTAGGGGATGTTCTGCTTGGGCTCCAGTTTGTGGGAGTATCCCAGGCTGTACTGCTGCCTCCTTTCCAGTCATAAGTGGTTGCCGCATAGGTACTGTTTGTTAACAGGCCTATGGTGAATAAGAATGTAATAATAAAGATGATAAGTTTTGGCCTCATAACTATACTTATTCATACTATTTTTTATATTCTTAAAAGCTATGATTGAAATTTAGGTTGCTTTTATGAACTCGAGTATTGAGTGTGTAATTACGAGTATTTGACTATAAATGTTGTTTTGTTTTTTGCAATGAATAAAATGAATAAACAAAATAGGAATGAATAGACTGAAGTTGCCAGTATATTAAAACAGTGGATTTTGTGTTAAAAATACACCGTTTAATATTATTTTTTTGGGCGCTTGTTTGGAAAGAAGCTTATGATATTACCAAATAAAACCTCCTGTACTGCTTTAACAGAAATGGAAAGGTACAGACAGGGGAAGAGTATAATTTGACTGCGTGTTGCCGTTAAACAGGCAAGTAAGGTAGATTTCCTGGAAATGCAATTATCAGCTAAATTTGATCTCCCAGGAAATGATCTTTTTATCGTCACTTACTGAAAGGAGTTGATCGGCAGCACCCCAAGCCAATTTATTGATAGAGAGTACATGGCCTGGGTAGCCTTTTTCCCTGCTGATGTTTTTGTAAAGCTTAAAATCATCAGATCCCCAGATCTTGATGCTTTTATCCATACTGGCAGTAGCAAAATAGGGCAGGGTAGGGTGAAACACAATATGATTTACCGCAAACAAGTGTGCCGGGATATTTTTTGTTTCGTGATAGGTATTCGCATCCCAGATCTTTACCTGCGCATCGCGTGAGCCAGAGGCAAGATAATTTCCATCCAGACTGTAGGCAAGCGAAAAAATAGCCATAGTATGGCCGTGAAGCGCTTTAATGATGGTATAATCTTCCAGGTCGTAAATGGCGATATGATTATCGCGGCAACCGAAAGCCACCTGTTTTTGATCGGGCGAAACAGCGATGCAGCGTACGGTATCCTTCGATACGGTTATGCTATGTACCATCTCCAACGTTTTAAGGCTCCATACCGATACCGTGCCATCTTCAGAAGCGGTCAGTAATTCATCTTTTTTAACCGACGATTTGATGTCAAAAATGGCCTTGCGGTGATGTCTTAACGGTTTAAGTAATTTCTGCTGAATGAAATCAAATACCAGAACCTCACCGCTGCGTAAGCCGGCAAACATTAGCGGGTATCCCTCCGGACAATGAATGGCGTAAATAGATGCATTAACCGGAAACATCACCTTAATGAACGAAAAATCCTTCAGGCTCCACTCAACCAAGCCCTTATCATTCCCACCGGTAAACAAGATCCCTGGCTTTTGCGATAGCTCAAGCGTGAAGATCGGGTTGGTATGGCCTGTAAGTTCGGCGGTTTTTTGTACGGTGATCATTTTTGTTATTAATTAAGTTAACCCGTTGCAGGTTTGTTATTTCACCGCGCTGTCAAATGCCGCTTTAGCGATCCTGGCTATAACTGATTCACGTATCGGTAAATCAACTGGTGTATCGCTTACAAATATAGCTATTGCCAAATGTTTGCCATTGGGTAAGGTTATAATGCCAATGTCATTAGTGGCGGCAGTGATGCCTTCATCATTGGTACCCGATCGCCCGGTTTTATGGTAAACAATTGTACCGGCTGGAAGCAGTCCTTTGATCTGGCTGGGCCCGGTTGATGTTTCCTGCATGATCTGCCAAAGGTAGGCGTGGCTTGCTGCTGAAAGGAAGTTTAGTTTAAATGAGATATCAAGCAAATGGGTAAGATCTGTTACTTGGGCCCAGTTAGTGTATTGAATTGGCCAGGCCTGGGCCATCTGAAATTCGGTGGCCTTAAAAGCAATGTTTTTTACTCCCAGGCTATGAATGTAGTCGTTTACTTTATTGATACCGCCGAGTGTCTTTATTAGTACATCACAGGCGATATTATCACTTAATGACACCATATAGCTTAGTAATTCCCTTATGGAAATATCAACGTCAGCCGCAGGGTTTTTATCCTTCAGCGGACTGTAAGTGTCATAATAATCACTTTTGTCTATATGGATGAGCTGATCAAGTTTAAAATGACCTTTATCAATTTCATGCAAAACGGTAATTGCGATGCTGAATTTCATCACGCTTTGCATAGGCAGATGAGCATGCCCATTCAATGATAATGTATCGCGGGTTTCAAGGTTTAATATCGAAACTCCAACGGTGCCTTTGGCATCTTTAGCAATTTCAGCTATCTGAGCTCTCAGCTTCCCGCTTTGCGCATTACTTGTGGTAATGCCAAATAAGAAGAATAAAAGGTGTAGCAGAAAAATGCTTCGTAACATCTCGACTGTTTTTTGTACGGTGATTGCTTTTAGTTCATGGGGTTTGGTTCATAGTTCATAATAGAATGGAACTAAAAAAATAGCCATGATCTATGAACCATGAACAAAATTACTTATGCCTCGATTCTAAGTTTTTAGCAATCGTTTCCAATGTCAAACCTTTTTCGCGAAGCAGAACCAGTAAATGGAAAACAAGGTCTGATGATTCATTGATCAGGTCGGTTTCAGTTTCGGCAAGGGCTGCTATTACCGTTTCAACGCCTTCTTCACCAACTTTCTGGGCTATTTTATTGAGGCCTTTATTGCGAAGCTTGTTCACGTACGATCCTTCTACTGGATTTGTATACCTGTCGGCAATGATGTTTTCCAGCTCCAGTATAAAGTTTTGATTAAATTCGGTATTGAAGCAGCTGCGTGAGCCTGTATGACAGGTAGGGCCATCGGCTTTAACCTTAATAAGCAGGGTATCGTTATCGCAGTCAATGCTGATGTTTTTTACATGCAGAAAGTTGCTGCTGGTTTCGCCTTTGGTCCACAGGCGGTTTTTTGAGCGGGAATAAAAAGTAACGATATTTTCCTGTACGGTTTTATCGTAAGCTTCCTGGTTCATGTAACCGAGCATCAAAACCTCAAGGGTTTGCTCGTCCTGTATAATTACGGGGACAAGTCCGCCGGTTTTTTCAAAATCTATGTTCATTTTTCTTTTCCTATTTTCCTCGTTGCCGTGTCCTCACGGCAACTGTGTGGATATTGTCGAATCTTTGCTCTTGTCACCAATAGCTATCGGCACGGCTCGCCTGTGTTGAGCAACTTGTTGTTGATGATAACACCAACGACGACGAGGGATTTATGCACCTGTTATAATACACCTGTTGCTGAAACCCCTCCCTACACCCTCCCAAGGGAGGGAATTGCACAAGCCGCCGCTTTTATCTCAGATCCTTACCTCAATCTTATTATCTTGTAATATTCGTTTCAAATCCGGTATCAATATTTCACCATAATGAAATACCGAAGCCGCCAGTGCTGCATCTACATTGGTTTTTTCAAAAACATCAACAAAGTGCGCTACCTTGCCGGCACCGCCTGAAGCTATCACCGGGATGTGCACAGCATCATTAACAGTTTTAAGCAAGCCATTATCAAAGCCTCCTTTGGTACCATCATGATCCATGGAGGTAAGCAGGATCTCACCTGCGCCACGGCTTTCGGCTTCCAATATCCATTCCAATGTTTGACGTTCTGTTGGCAGTCTGCCGCCGTTCAGGTGTACCACATTTTTATCACCAATACTGCGGGTATCAACTGCTATCACCACAAACTGAACACCGAAAGCGGCAGCCAGTTCATCTATCAGCTTAGGGTTACGCACCGCAGCCGAATTGATGGAAATTTTATCCGCTCCCGCATTTAGTAAGGCGTCAGCATCAGCAATTTCATTGATCCCGCCGCCAATGGTGAAAGGGATATTGATTTGCCTTGCAACAGCTTTTACCAGTTCAACCATGGTTTTACGGCGTTCAACGGTTGCGGTAATATCCAGGAAAACGAGTTCATCGGCTCCCTGGTTGGAATAGTTCCAGGCCAGTTCAACTGGGTCACCGGCATCGCGAAGGTCTACAAAGTTTACACCTTTAACAGTACGCCCGTCTTTAACATCTAAACAAGGGATAATTCTTTTAGCAAGCATGGGGCTATTTAATACATCCGTCATTGCGAGGTACGAAGCAATCGCGAACTATACAGGGCGGACCTGCCAGTAGGGGATTGCTTCGTACCTCGCAATGACGTTTTTAATACATTTTTATATAGATATCAGCGCGTCCAGATTCCAATGTTTCACATCTTCAATAGTGATGTGACCCTCGTATATTGCTTTACCAACCACTACCGATTCAACTTTTAAGCGGTTAAGTTTTTCGATATCGCCCATAGAGCTTACACCGCCCGAAGCTATCAGTTTAATAAAAGGTGAATGATCAAGCAGTTTTTCGTATAGTTCGATACCGGCACCGCCAAGCTTACCGTCTTTGTTGATATCAGTGCACAGGAAACGGAAGAAACCTAAGGCAAGGCATTTATCAACATAATCCATCAGTTTGATGGGCGAGCTTTCCATCCATCCGGAGTATTTGATCACTTCGTCAAGCACGTCGATGGCTACAACAACCTGGTCAGAACATTTGTCTTTTCCGCAAATCTCTTTGCTTAAATCTGGCAGAAAATCAGGGTTAGTAAGGGCTTGTGTGCCAACAATTACGCGGTGAACGCCTGCATCTATCAGTTCTTTTACTTTTTCGATACTGCGGATACCACCGCCGTATTGCACCTTCATGTCGGTTTTGCGGATCACATCAAACAGGTATTGCTGATTGCTGAAATCGTTTTTTGCACCGTTAAGGTCAATAATGTGGATGAAGTTGGTGCCGTTGCTTTGGTAGCGCTCAATCATTTCTTCAAGGGTAACATCATATTCAGTTACCTGTGCGTAGTCGCCTTCGCGAAGGCGGACTACCTTCTTGTTCAAAATGTCAATGGCAGGAATAATGTACATATCCTTTTATATTTTTGAGAAATTAGTTAACAATGTTTCGCCAAACTCGCCCGATTTTTCGGGGTGGAATTGTACGCCATAAAAATTATTAAGCCAAATTGATGCCGAAAATTCATTTCCGTAGTTGGAGGCCAATAAAGTGTATGCTTTATCATACTCAATAAAGTATGAATGTACAAAGTAAAAGTGTGAACCTGACGGTATATTTTCAAATAGCGGGTTTTCTTTTTCGGGGTAAACCCTGTTCCAGCCAGTGTGCGGAACTTTGTAGTCGGCGCTATCTTTAAACCTTAAAGTTTTAACCGGTATGATATCCAGTAAGTTAGAATCGCCCTCTTCTGAGTAGGAAGTAAGCAACTGCATTCCCACGCAAATACCCAGCGTAGGTTTTTTTAACGCTTTGATAGCCGGCACAAGCCCGGTAGCCTTAAGCTTATTCATGGCCGCACCCGCATGGCCAACACCAGGGATGATATAGCGGTCGTACTTATCAAAATCTTCCTCGCTGTTGATAAAGCCATAGGGGATACCTAAGCGCTCTAAAGCGGCGGTAAGGGAAAATATGTTTCCAGCTCCGTATAGTATAATGCCTATCATTTTTCTAAGATTAAAGATATCTGGAGTCAAGAGCCAAGAAAAAATCTTGCTTCTTGATTTCTTGTCTTTTGCTTCTGCCTAAAGCAGCCCCTTCGTGCTTGGTAAAACCATCTTATCTACATCACGTTTTACGGCCACTTTTATTGCCTTGGCAAAGGCTTTAAATATAGCTTCAATTTTGTGGTGTTCGTTCTGTCCCTCGGCTTTTATGTTCAAATTGCTTTTTGAAGCATCGCTGAACGATTTAAAGAAGTGGTAGAACATTTCTGTTGGTACATCACCCACTTTTTCGCGTTTGAAATCGGCGTCCCAAACTATCCAGTTACGGCCGCCAAAATCAATAGCAGCTTGCGCCAGACAATCATCCATCGGCAGACAGAAGCCGTAACGCTCAATGCCCATTTTATTGCCTAAAGCAGCTGCAAATACCTCGCCTAAGGCTATGCCGGTATCTTCAATGGTGTGATGCTCGTCGATATGCAGATCCCCTTTGGCGGTAATCTCCAGGTCGATGCTACCGTGACGGGCAATTTGATCCAACATGTGATCAAAAAAATGCAGACCGGTTGAGATCTTGGCGTCGCCCTTACCATCAAGATTTATTTTGATATAAATATCGGTTTCTTTGGTAGCACGACGGTGTTCAAATACCCGCTGACCGAGTTTTAAAAACTCATATATCTTTTGCCAGTCGGTAGTTTCCAAAGCGATCACATCATCAATATGATCAGCTTCGCTAAATTCGTTGCCGCCTAAATTGCTGTTATTGTTAAGCCAAATTGCTTTTGCTCCCAGGTTTTTAGCGAGCAACACGTCGTTTTTACGATCGCCGATGGTAAATGAGTTTTTCAGGTCGTATTTCTCCGAATCCTGGTATTGCGTAAGTAACGCAGTGCCTGGTTTGCGGGTAGGCGCATTGTCGCGGGCAAAAGTACGGTCGATGATTTGGTTGGCAAATTTTACGCCTTCGCCTTCAAAGGTTTGAAGGATGAAATTGTGTACAGGCCAAAATGTATCTTCAGGATAAACAGAGGTACCTAAGCCATCCTGGTTTGTAACCATCACCAGTTCAAAATCGAGTTCTTTGGCTATTTTAGGCAAATAGGTTAACGCGCCAGGATAAAACGAAAGCTTGGCGAATGAGTCTATCTGCTCGTCGGGTGTTTCGTTGATCAGCGTGCCGTCGCGGTCTACAAATAATATTTTCTGTAAATTGCTCATTTATAATTCTGTAAGGTTTGCAGTAAGGTGGTATTTTCGTTGGGAGTGCCAACGGTTATGCGGAGACAGCCCTCACATAGTTCAACTTTTGAACGGYTACGCACGATGATACCCTGTTTCACCAGGAAATCGTAAATGCCATTAGCGTTAGTGGTTTTTACAAGAATGAAGTTGGCATCAGATGGATAGATATCGACCACAAAATCAAATTCTTTCAGTTGTAAAACCAGCCTGTCGCGTTGCGCAAGGGTTTCTTTGATCCAATCATTAACCTGGCTAACGTTTGCCAAAGCTGTCAGTGCCAGTTGCTGCGATGATCCGTTAACATTATAAGGTGGCTTTACTTTATTCATCACCTCAATGATCTCTTCGCTGGCAAAGGCCATGCCCACACGTAAACCAGCCAAACCCCAGGCTTTTGATAAGGTTTGCATTACCACCAGATTGGCGCATTCGGTAAGCTCCTGGATAAATGATTTTTGCCTGCTGAAATTGATATAAGCCTCGTCAACCACTACAATACCGTTAAAGTTGGTCAGCAAAGTTTGAATATCATCGCGGTTGATGGAATTACCTGTTGGGTTATTTGGCGAGCAAATAAAGATAAGCTTGGTGTTTTTGTCGATAGCCTCAGCAATACCTTCTAAATTAAGCTGGTAGTCTTCGGTTAAATTTACCTTGCGGGCTTCAATATCGTTAATGTTGGCCGATACCTCATACATGCCATAGGTTGGCGGCACCAGGATCACATTATCAACACCTGGATTGCAAAAACTGCGGAACAGGATATCGATAGCTTCGTCACTGCCGTTACCCACAAAAATATTACGTGGCGGTACGCCTTTAATTTCGGTGATACGTTTTTTTAAGTCGTACTGTAAAGGATCAGGGTAACGGTTAAACTGCTGATCTAAAGGGGAGCCAAAGGCATTTTCATTGGCATCAAGGAAAACGCTTGCTTCGCCCTGGTACTCATCACGTGCCGATGAATAGGGCACAAGTCGTTTTATATTTTCTCTAAGGATATTATTTATGTCGAACATTTTTTAATCTTTTTTACACCCGTCATTGCGAGGTACGAAGCAATCCCCGATAAGCAGGGCCGCCCTGTATAGTTCGCGATTGCTTCGTACCTCGCAATGACGGTTTGGTTTATATTTTGCATTTCTTCGCCGGATCCAAACTCTCCCTTTAGGGGGTTGGGGGGCTCATCCTCACACTCACCGCGTTCCTGTGCGCGTGCAAGCCTTCCAGCTCAGCCAACACTTCAACGGTATGGCCAATGTTGTTAATGCCCTCGCGGGTGATATGCTGGAACGTGATCTTCTTCACAAACGAATCGACCGATACCCCAGAATAAGCTCTTGCATAACTGCTGGTTGGCAGGGTGTGGTTAGTGCCTGATGCATAATCGCCTGCGCTTTCGGGGGTAAGGTTGCCTAAAAAAACCGAACCGGCGTTGATGATACTGCTGGTGATCTGTTCCCAGCTATGAGTAGCCAGTATTAAGTGCTCTGGCGCGTATTGATTGCTGAAGGTCATGGCCTCGCTCAGGCTGTTGGCGATCACTACGTATGAGTTATCGATGGCCAGTTTGGCTATCTCGGCACGGGGCAATACCGGTAATTGTTTCTCCACTTCGGCAATGGCTTTTTGAGCAACATCGGCAGAGGTACAAACCAATACCGCCTGGCTATCGATGCCGTGCTCAGCCTGGGCCAGCAAATCGGCTGCGATATAGGCCGGGATAGCAGTTTCATCAGCAATAACCAATACTTCCGATGGGCCTGCGGGCATATCAATTGCCGTTGTGGTGGTTGATTGAATGATGGTTTTGGCTTTGGTTACAAACTGGTTGCCCGGGCCAAAAATCTTATCAACCTTAGGAATGCTTGCCGTTCCGTAAGCCATGGCTGCTACAGCCTGTGAACCGCCTGCTAAGTAGATCTTATCAACGCCCAGCATCAGTGCCACGTAGGCTATAAAGGCATTTACCTTACCGTTTTTTTGCGGCGGAGAGCAGACTACTATTTCATGGCAGCCTGCAATGCGGGCCGGGATACCCAGCATCAAAAACGTACTTGGCAATACCGCCGAACCGCCGGGAATATACAAGCCGACTTTTTCAATTGGGCGTAGTTCGCGCCAGCAGGTTACACCGGGCATCGTTTCAACCTTGTCCTCGGTTTTTAGCTGCGTTTTATGAAATTTATAGATATTGCCGTAGGCAGTTTCCAATGCCGCTTTCTGATCGGCAGATATGGCTTTAGCTATTTCTTCCAGCTCGGCTTTATCAAGATAAAGCTTGCTCAGCTCCACCTTATCAAACTTTAAAGCATAGTCAAATAAAGCACTGTCACCATGCTGCTGCACGTTGGCAATTACATCTTCAACAATGGTCCTGATCTCGTTGGCAGGGTCAACATTGCGCTGAACCAGTTTCTGGATCTCGGTAGATGAAAGTTCTGAATAATTGTATGTCTTCATTCCAGTTTGCAGTTATCAGTTTGCAGTTCGCAACAATCAGCAATTTACCATAGCGCAAACTGCCAACTGCCACTGCCAACTACTATAAAATGATCTTCTCAATAGGCATTACTACAATGCCTTGCGCCCCGGCTTGTTTAAGCTGGCTTATACGGTCCCAGAAATCACGTTCGGGGATCACGGTGTGTACTGCCACCCAGCCTTCTTCAGCCAATGGCACTACCGAAGGACTTTTTACGCCCGGCAGTAAAGCAATTACCGAGGTAAGATTACTCTTCTCAACGTTAAGTACTACATATTTAGTCTCTTTGGCGCGTAAAACAGATTGGATGCGCTGGATCAGCTCCAATACCAGGTCGCTTTCGGCAATGGCTTTGCTGCCAATCAGCACTGCTTCTGACGACATAACATCGGCAAAAGGTTTCAGTCCGTTGCTTTTCAGCGTGCCGCCTGTTGATACCAGGTCGCAGATTGCATCACTAAGGCCTAAGCCGGGTGAAATTTCAACCGAACCCGAAATGGTGCGGATATCTGAAGTAATATTTTTTTCCTTTAAGAACTTGCCTAAAATGGCAGGGTAGGTGGTAGCTATGGCCTTACCGTCAAGGTCGGCCAGGGAATTGATGTCACTATTATTGGGTACTGCGATTTTGAGTGAGCATTTACCAAAGCCAAGGCGTTGCAGGTAGCTTACCTCAACTTCGGTTTCCTGGATCACGTTTTCACCAACTATACCCAGATCAGCAATGCCATCCTGCACATACTCAGGAATATCGTCATCGCGAAGGAAAAGGATTTCTAAAGGGAAATTGGATACCGGGGAGATCAGCGAGCTTTTGTAGTTTTCAAAATTTAAGCCGCAATTTTTTAATAATTCAACAGATTTTTCGTTGAGCCTACCCGATTTTTGGATAGCTATTTTAAGTGTTTTCAAAAGATTGAATTTAAGAGACTATGATAAAAAAGAATATAAACGGAGGTTGTTATTTCGCGTAGAAACATACATATTAGCTGATCACCACATGGTGGTGATGCAGATGAAGATGATGTAGTGCGATACCGTTCATTTTTTATATAGTAAAACTATAGATTAGCGGTGCAAATATAGACAGATGTTTTTTAAATCAAAATTTAATGTAAAAAAGTATGCCGGTACATGAAATTTTCAAGAAGTTTCATGGCTTTTCAGGCGAGCTTTTAGAATTTAATTTTGTTAGCCTTAGCCTTTTTCGGTGACAGCGCCGACCGCCGACTGCAATAACAGGGGGTTAACAGGGTTAACACAAAATTGAATATTTTTTCATTAAGTAATTGATTATTAATTTATTAATGAAAAAATGAGGTTAACCCCCAATGTTGTTAAAATATTGACCTTTTGCCGTTGTTACCAACAACTTTACCCCATGCATAATGGCCTTGTTAATTCATGACAACATCAACAACGACAGGGGATGTTTTTATAATATGGGCGTTGCCTGCGGCCCGGGCTTTCCGTTACAAGTCCTCGCCTTTCCTGTGCACAATCCCAAGACGCGCTCCGGGCTTTCCGTTACAAGTCCTCGCCTTTCCTGTGCACAATCCCAAGACGCGCTCCGGGCTTTACACTGCAATCCCTAACGCGGCCCGACAGGCCCCCAAAAAGCATGAATATATGCTAACTTGCTGCGAAAAGAAGCAGCGTTTATTCATTCATGGTAATCCTAAAATCCTGTAAATCAAGGTTCAGACACATACTCATAAATCGCGCCCTCTTCGCCAAAGTCCTTGATCTTTTTGAGGCTTTTAACTTTCTGAATATCCTTCAGGTTAATAAGCTCAGGGTTTTCGAGTACGTTGAACCAAATGAGGTAATAGTGTTTTACCTTGTAAAATTTATCAATATCCTTAGTGAAAAAACGATGCGGCACCAGGTAGGATGACATACCCGAGAAGAAGTAAACAGCCTCATGGGCATCGGTATAAACTTTTACTCCGGGTTTAAAGAGGCTTTGATCGCCGCTACGAAGGTAAATGGCAAACTCCGAGTCGATCCAACTTTCGTCGGTGAATCCGGGGTTGCCGTATTCGTCGGCCACCTGGTCGTTATAGCGGGCTTTGTCAATCAAAAATTCGCTGGTAATAAAGCCCAGCATGAGTATAATCATTACAACGCCTGCAACACGTCGGGTAACATTGCTTTTTATTTTCTTAAGCAGTAATAAAGCCCAGCTGGTATAGCCCCATAAAGCGGTTATAAATAGTGGCGAAAGCAGGCGGTGGTTAATACGCTCGTATCTTGAAAATGTTGACGATAAAACAATAAACGCCCCATAAACCATGGCGAAGGTAATAGCAAGGTTTTCAAAGCTATCAAGCTTGCGCCTGTAGTAATTAAACGCCAGAGCGCCTATAAAACCCAGAAAAATAATAATAGCTAAAGGTGTCGCAGCCCAATATTGATTTGGAGTGAGGCCCATCCAATCGCACATCACGGTACCAAAATAATACAGGTTTTTGCTAAAAGGAGTAATGGATGGTTCCCGCGGACCGGTAGTGGTGCCCGACATAAAGGCGTTGTAAACCAGGTTACTTACCAATAAAGAGATACAAACAAGCCCGTAGACAATAATATGGACTATCTTCTTTTTTAACGGCAAAACCCTGTCCAACAGTAAAAGTAAACCACCGGTGCCTACAATAGTGATAGCCGCATAACGTGTTATACAACTTATAGCAGCAATAACCGCCGCCACAACCAGCGCTTTAAGCGTGTGTTTTAGAAGATATTCGCGGAAGGCAACCAGGAAGAACAGAATTTCAAGAATAAACAAGGTCTCCGACCATAAGTAGGAGTAAACCTGCAGCAACGGAGGGCTCAGGATAATGGCTGTCAGCATAAGCCATTTATAGATCCTTGAAGCAGGTACAAAATGTTCCATGATCCACCCGCTGGTAAAAATGAGGGTAGCAAACATGATCCCGTTCATTACTGCACCAAATTTAACCGGGTCTATCTGTGTGATTATCGATATGATGCCAAGATAAATAGGATAAAAAACCGGGAAATCAACAATGGGTACATGGTTAAAAGTTAACAAGGTGCCATGGCCCCTGAAACTCCTGGCTGCGCTGGTGTACATAATACTATCCGGCGAAACGCCAACACCGCTATACCTGAAAAACAAGCTCAATATAAACCAGCCGATAAGGGCGGCCAAAACAGCATCGAGGTTTTTTAAGTAGCGGCTTTTTTGCATAGGATAATATAAATATTGGTAAAAAGCAGGAGAGAAGAAAATGTTTTAAGGAAAGGGTTTTATTTTAGTAAAAACGCATCTTTTAAAACCGTCATTGCGAGGTACGAAGCAATCCCAAACTATACAGAGGGACTTGCATTGCTGCTCTGCTTTTTGGGGATTGCTTCGTACCTCCCAATGACGTTATTATGGTATTACTAAGCTATCTGATCCAGCACCGAGCTAATAGGCTGATCGCTATCAATCAGGATGCCTTTTATGCCGGCAGCAGTTCCTGCTTCAACGTCACGTTCACGATCACCTATAAAGTATGATTTTGACGGGTCGATGTTGTATTTGGCTATGCCTTGCAGCAGCAGTCCCGGTTTGGGTTTGCGGCAATCGCAATCGCCGGTAAAATTGGGGTGATGCGGGCAGTAAAAAAAATCGGTAATTTCAACGCCGTGCTCATGGTAAACCTGTTTCAGGTGATTATGCATTTTTGCCAGCTCTTCTTCGGTATACCAGCCTTTGGCCAAACCGCCCTGGTTGGTAGCAACAAGCAGCATATAGCCACGATCCTGCAAGGTTTTAAGGGCTTCGAAGTTATCAAGTACGTGGAAATCCTCAAAACGGCGTACATAATCGCCCATTTCCTGGTTTAACACTCCGTCACGATCTAAAAAAACAGCTTTAATTTTATCAGGCATCGATTTTTAATTTTTCGGCGAAGGTACGGAATTTTAGCTCATGGTTGATAGTTCACAGATCGTGGTTAACGATTGGTGATTGGTAGTGGAGTGTATATGGTTTATGAGATGGCTTTATAGTAGTGGTGGTAGAAAGATGAGTGAATAAATCAATCTGATGAATCCGTTAATCCCATAAATCCTGGTTCAGAAAAAGCGTTAGATAGTAGCGGATACCGGCCCTGAGCGTAATGCCTGCAGGCGTATGAGTGGATAGCCCGGTCGCAGGTAACACCCATATAGAGATTAGTGATTGGAGATAAGAGATTAGTTGCTTTTGAATTTAGCTATGGTATTAAAGATTTGGCTGTTAAATACTATTAATAATTATGGCATTACCTCCGGCCCGGGCTCTACGCTCATACTGCACCGGCCTTAGCCACATGGGCCGGTATCCGCTACGATCCCTAATGCAAATACAGTTTCAGTAATTAGCCTCTTATTTATATAATCCTCACACCACCCAAGCAGTCTATGAGCCGTCAACCACAAGCAATGCATGATCGTATCAACTAATCGTAAAAATAAAAACACTCAATTACGTAATATCGTTACCCATACTGCATCTAAATAAAAAATACCGATAAACATTGGTGAACAATAAATAAACTAAAATGGATACATCACTTATTACTACCAGCACAGCCTTAGATGGCTACAGGATTACCAGGCATTTGGGCGTTGTACGTGGCATTACTGTGCGCAGCAGGAGCGCGTTGGGCAATATTGCAGGCGGTTTTCAGTCTCTGTTTGGCGGCAGGCTTTCAATTTATGTTGAATTATGTGAAAATGCACGTGAGGAAGCTTACCAGCTTTTGATCCAGCATGCACAGGCAATTGGCGCAAATGCTATCATTAACATGCGTTATGATGCCAACGAGGTAATGCAGGGCATTACCGAGGTGCTTGCCTACGGTACTGCGGTTGTGGTTGAAAAAGTTTAAATTGCCATAAAAACAGAAAAACCACCCTGAAATATTTTCAGGGTGGTTTTTTGTTTTTATACTTATTGGAAATGTTTTTGTCTTATTTGAAGTATGAAAGCGGAATGGTTTTCCACATGCCATGAGCAAGGTGGCCTATCAGCAATTCATATATGAGATAAACCGGCCAAAATATGTAATGAATGATGAGTAAAATTATACTGTGGTTGTAGTACCAGCTTATCATTAAAGTATATAAACCCAATACAAGGTACAATATGCTGGTTTCACGCTTTTCCATTTTGCTTTTTATTTTTTAGCTAATTTATAAATAGCGTTTAAATTAACGACAATTTTTCATGCTGTAAATTACTGCGTAATCGGCCGTGCTGTTGGTTTGCTGTTTGCCGGTTTTTGTATCGTACTTGTAAGGCTTTTGTGCAAGCTGGTTGCCCCTGAGCTGAAACTCAACGCTTAAGGTATCTGTGCTACCTTCCTGCCCGTAAGTCCACAATGCTTTAATAACATTGCCGTTCAAATTACCCATCAACGAGCCCTTGCGGGCATCTTTTTCTTTGGGTAGCCAGTCCATGTCGCCCGTAACTTTGTTGCCGTTAATATGCAGGTTCACTTTCGTAGTGTCCTGATTAGCGTTACCCTCGGTGGCGTAAAAGCAATACTCCATATTTACTGCCGGGGCATCGGGTGCATTGGCCATGGCGGTGTCTTCCTTTTTAATTACCGTATCAGCATCATTTGTTGTACGATTGCCTGAGCAAGAGGCAATCGTGAGTGCGATAAGGGAAACAAAGCCTAATTGAAATTTCATAACTGTGGTTGATTTTTTTGTTATGACAATTAAAATAGTAAAAGGTTCAATTACTCGGGCTACAGCCACTAAATATTTACAATACTTCGATGATGTACTCTTTAAACCCTGCTATGCCTGTTTCTTTTCGGGCGGTGTTGATACAATTTCGCCAAATTCGTTTACATAAGCCAGCATGCTGTCAAGGTCGCTGCCGCCTGAGTTTTGTTTACGTTCCTGTTTGCGTTGTTCTTTATCTTCCTTTTTTTTCTGGCGATTTTTTTCCAGTTGTTTTTTCATGAATGTTGCTTGCGATTTAGCCATAATTAAGATCAATTAAGTTAAATAATAGCTATTCCGTTTAGCAATAAAAAGGCCGGGCCAGGTAATAAATACCTGTTTAGTGAGCGTAAAAATGATCTTTAAGTTAAGTTCCGGGCAGCAACGGTATCAGCGGGGAATAAAACAGATCAGCATCAAAATAGCTGGGCGCTGTAAGCTGGAATAGCTTTAAATTTTTGCCGTTTATACACAAAGATAAACAAAATAGCCGGATTTTCAATCATTCTCTGTCTCCAGACCGTCACGAACTGTCTAAAAAATCCTGATAAATCAATCTTTGCCATGTCTCAAATGGAGCATAGATGTTATATTTAGCCCGCAAACCAATCAACAACCATCATGAAACGCAGAAACTTTGTTCAAAGCTCGGTGCTGGCCGGGGCTTCGTTATTTACTACGGGTGTTTTAAAAGCCGCCACACTTACCAGTTGTACTGAGCCTGCCGGCGAAGCTGCCGTAATCGCAGGCGACAAACTTTTTAATCTCAACTATGGCATTCATGACGGCATGTTTAAAAACCACGCTGGTGAGGATTTTATCGACCAGATAAAATTTGCGTACGATAAAGGTTTCCGGGCTATTGAGGATAACGGAATGGGTGGCCGCCCGGTTGAACAGCAAAAAAAGATAGGGGATACACTGGCGAAACTTGGTATGGCCATGGGCGTTTTTGTACAGCCGGGCTTGGGTAATGATAGCAATATGCTGGCAACAGGCAATGCCGATCAGGTTGAAAAATTTATAGCCTCCTGCAAAGAGGCTGTTGAGGTAGCCAAACGCATAGGCAGTAAGCTGGTTACTGTTGTTCCCGGCGATTTTGCGCGTAAGCTCCCCATTGGTGTACAAACGGGTAATGTTATTGAGGCCATAAAAAAGGGGACTGCCATACTGGAGCCGCACGGTATTATTATGGTACTGGAACCGCTAAGTGATAATCCCGACCTGTTTCTGCGTACGCCCGACCAGGCTTATGCTATATGCAAGGCTGTAGGAAGCCCGTCATGCAAGATCCTGTATGATATGTACCACGTACAGCGTAACCAGGGCAACATTATCCCAACGCTCGACCTGGTTTATGACGAGATTGGCTACTACCAGATAGGTGATAACCCCGGCCGTAAAGAACCCGGCACAGGCGAAGTGAACTATAAAAACATATTCAAACACATTTATAACAAAGGCTACAAAGGTGTGATGGGCATGGAGCACGGCACTGCCGGAGCAGGAAAAGAAGGCGAACTTGCACTGATCAAAGCTTACCGCGAGGCCGATAGTTTTATTTAGATACCGAATGAAACCTAAACTGATCCTTTTATTCCTTTTTATTTCAAACAGCCTTTTTGCTCAGGATACCCTTTTTGCCCGTAAAATGGTTGATACGCTTACGTCGCCTTACTTCTGGGGGCGTGGTTATACCAAAGACGGCGTTCATAAAGCCGCCGCGTTTTTAAGCGCTAAGCTAAAATTATACGGTGTAAAGCCAATGGACGGTAAAAGTTTTTTACAGGACTTTAGTTACCCGGTCAATACTTTTCCCGGTAAGATGGAGGTGGCTGTAAATGGTGTGCAGTTAAGACCCGGTAAAGATTTTATTGTTTCGCCGGATAGCCGTGGGGTAACGGGTACAGGACAACTGATCAAAAAAGACAGTACCCATTTTATCGATCAGCAAAACAGGGTCATTTTATCGCTCGAAGATAAACTCACCTGGTCGGCCGAGGGGCAGGTTTTGGATTATACCGTGATCCAGGTTGATAAAAAGGCAATTAAAGAAACTCCTACAACGCTTAGCGTAGCTATCGAAAATAAACTGATAACCGATTTTAAAACAGCCAATATCTGCAGTATTGTAAAAGGGACATCCAAACCTGATTCTGTTATCGTGATCACCGCGCATTACGACCATTTGGGCGGCATGGGCGATAAAACTTATTTTCCGGGTGCTAATGATAATGCCAGTGGCATTTCCGAGCTCATGGGACTTGCCCATTACTATGCCAAACATCCGTTACCGTTCAGCGTAGCTTTTATTTGTTTTTCGGGAGAGGAAGCCGGTTTGCTGGGCTCTAAATATTTTACGCAAAACCCGCTCATCCCGCTAAAAAACATCCGTTTCCTGATCAACCTTGATCTTAACGGGACAGGTGTTGATGGGATAACCGTTGTCAATGCCACTGTTTATCCTAAAGAGTTTGCTGCTATGCAACAGATCAACAAGGAAAATAATTACTTTGTGAAAGTGGCCTCCCGCGGTAAGGCAGCCAACAGTGATCATTACTTTTTTACCGAACAGGGTGTCCCTGCTTTTTTTATTTATACTATGGGTGGTATTAAGGCTTATCATGATGTTTTTGACATCAGCGCCACGCTGCCGCTTAACAAATACACCGATCTTTTTAACCTGATAGTTAAATTTAACGGTAGACTTGCCGGTGCCCGGTAGCCGGTTACTTACATTGGTATTTATGCTTAGCCCTAACTTTACCCCGTTCCCCGTTTTAACAACCGAGCGCCTCGTATTGCGGCGTTTCACCTATGATGACGCTGCCGGTCTGTTTGAAATGCGATCGAATGAAACGGTGATGCAATACATTAACCGGCCAATCAATAAAACCATTGATGATGCTGTTGGGCTGATAGATGTGATAGAAGATCTGCTTAGCAAAAATGATGGTATCACCTGGTGTATCTGCCTGAAAAACAATCATAAATGTATTGGCAGTATAGGCTTTTGGCGGATAGAGAAAGATAATCACCGTGCCGAGATCGGGTATCTTTTAAACCCTGTGTACCAGGGGCAGGGGATCATGCAGGAAGCCGTTACGGCTGCTATCGATTATGGCTTTAATGTGCTCAAATTGCATTCGATAGAGGCCCGTGTAAGTCCGGGTAATTTCGCTTCAATTAAATTATTGCTCAAAAATAATTTTGTTCAGGAGGCTTATTTTAAGGAATATCACCTGCATAACGGCCGCTTTGAAGACACCATGGTTTACTCGTTATTAACACAAACTTAAATCTGTTAACAAATTATTTATGCTGGCTATTTTTAATTAAAAAAAAATGATGCATGTTTACGCATAGAAACCAATTATACCTGTGCTGAAAACAATTCAGTTTAAATGGGGTTAACATTAAAAAACAAAAGAAACTTATCATGGCAACAGAAAAAGGAAGTGGTATTACCGCTTATTCAGTGAAAACAAAAACTAAAAATGTACCAATGATCAATCCAGTTATCGACGTAAAATCGGGCAGATACATTGCCACAGGAACTGACAGTGAAGGAAACAAAATGGCTGCCATTATGGGTAAAGCTACTGCCGAAGAGCATATCAAAAATGGTAATGCTAAACAAGGCTCAGGCTGGTAAATAATAGTTGAACATAAAATAGCCCTGTATTTGCTGAAAATTCAGGGCTATTTTGTTTTTTAACCATTTGGATGGTTGCTATTTTTCTGATGGATTTTTCTTTTTGTTCTGCAGCATTTCTACCATTTTAGTTAAACGGTCCTGCCGGGTTTTCTCCTGCTTGGCAGTGAGGATCCAAAGCACATATTCTTTTTTGTGGCTGTAAGCCAATGATTGAAAATAGTCAAGCACCCCGGGATGTTGTACTAATGTTTCCTTTATATAGTCCGGCAGGGTTACTATCTTGTTGTCTATATCAATATAAGCACTGTGTTCGTTATTGCGTACGGCATCGTTACGGCCTTCAGATACTTTTACAGCCTCAATAGGGCGGAAACGCAGCGCCGTCCATACTTCGTTAACTGCTGCCGATGCTACCGGCCGTAAGCCGTATTGGGCAGGGGCGTCCCAACTACTCATCATTTCCAGATCTGTTTGAATGCCCGAATTTTTTTTAGGGTAGATGATCCAGAAAACCGTATCTGCTTTAAGCAGAGGGGTGATCACTTTAAGCTCTGATGCCAGTTCTGCACCGTTGGTTACAAATAACTGGATGCCATTAAATTCTCCTTCCGTGATAAAAACCAGGTTGGCGTTATCAGGCAGGGGCGACAGGCTATCCGTGTAACCGGAAGGGGCATTTTGCAGCAGCCAGCGTGAATTTGGTTTGATCTGCAGTTTTTTTGCAAGGGCGTTCATCGTAATAATTTTATAATGGATAAAGCTAATGTAAGCATTAAATTAAAATTGAATGACAAGCCGGGATCCCCACAGCAGGGTATTTTTAATAGCTTTGCCCTTACCACCATCACCAAATTTAAATGAAGCATATACTTGATAATCCGGCCTGGAACGCGCTTCTTACTGGCAATAAAGCGTTTTCAGGCGGTAATGATATAGCAAAATATTTCCCGAAAGAGGTTTCACCTTTTGTAGCTACTGCTGAAATATCGGCCGGAAATTTTAACCTGCTTTACGATGCTATTCCCTTCGAGAGCCATTTTATATTTATTGCCCCGCATGATATTGAAATTCCTGAACAGTGGAAAATAGTACATTACCTAAAATGCCTGCAAATGGTTTTTGAGGGTGAAATACCTGCTGATGTTTCGGGCGAAGACCCGGTGCCGCTTACAGAGCAGCATGTGCCCCAAATGCTTGAACTTACTCAATTGACCAACCCAGGCCCTTTTATAGAACGAACTATTGAATTTGGGCATTATCAGGGTATTTTTGATGGCGATAAACTGCTTGCCATGGCCGGCCAGCGTTTAAACCCTGCGCCTTACGCCGAGATCAGTGCCGTTTGTACCCATCCCGATTACCTGGGGCGCGGTTATGCAGGCAAATTATTGTTGAGCCAGGCTAAACGCATTAAAGTAGCTGCTGAAATACCTTTTCTGCATGTAAAAGCCGAAAATGAAAGGGCTATTAAAGTGTATGAAAAGCTCGGTTTTGTGACGAGGAAGGAAATGTCATTTTATGTGTTGAAGAAGTAAATGTCAGCAGTGTTATTATTACTTATTACATAAAAATCACGGTCATGTTGAACTTGTTTCAACACCTCACTCGCTAAGCAACCATGCTAAGCAAATCGCCTACCTGTCTCGTGGGGTGCTGAAACAAGTTCAGCATGACGACGTGGATATGTCATTTCATTTTTTACCCTATATCGCCATCTTAGCAAAAAAGTCCCAAAGTACGATACCTGCGGATACAACGATATTAAATGAATGCTTGGTGCCAAACTGTGGGATCTCGATACAGGCATCAATAACCTGCATTACTTCATCGCTTACACCGTTTACTTCGTTGCCAAAAATCAGGGCGTATTTGCCATCTTCGGCGGGTTTAAATTCGTGGAGCATGATACTGCTTTCGGCCTGTTCAATGGCTATGATCTGGTAGCCATCTTTACGTAATTGTTCAACGGCCTGCAGCGGGGTTTCGTAATAAGTCCAGTTAACAGATTGGGTTGCGCCGAGGGCTGTTTTTTCAATTTCGCGGTGGGGGGGCTGGGCGGTGATGCCACAAAGGCAAACCTGTTCAACCGCAAAGCCGTCAGAAGTACGGAAAATAGAGCCGATATTGTGCATGCTGCGCACGTTATCCAACACTACGGCTACCGGCAATTTATCCTGTGCTTTAAATTCATCAACCGTAGCCCGGTTCAGCTCATCTAACTTTAATTTGCGCATCCCTATAGTTTATTAGTTAAATGGTTCATTAGTTCATTGGTGCTTTACCGTAATGAACTAATGAACCATTATAAGGGCGCAAAAATATTAAAAAAAGCCGTTAGTTAAGTACTGATGCCAGCACACCTACGCCGTCGCCAATGAGCGAGCTATAAACAGAAGGGGCGTAGCCGATTTTTTGCGTGTAGTATTCGCTTACTTCCTGGCTAAATTTGTCAAAAGCATCGCCTTTTACCAGGGCTATGGCACAACCACCAAAACCTGCACCGGTCATACGGGCACCGGCAACATCAGGGTTGGTTTTGCCATATTCGGCAACGGTATCCAATTCAACACCGCTTACTTCGTATAAATCGCGCAGTGAATCGTGCGATGCATACATCAGTTTTCCAAACTCCGCCAGATCATTAGCGGCAAGAGCTGTCGCAGCCAGTTTTACACGGTCGTTTTCTTCAATTACGTGTTTGGCGCGTTTCTGCACAATCGGGTCTACTATCAGCTGTTTGTATTGTTCAAAAGTAGCGCTGTCTATCTCGCAAAGATATTTGATATCCAGTTGCTGCTGCAGGGCAGCAAGTGCTGCCTGGCACTCCTGTACACGTTCGTTGTATTTTGATTCGGCCAGTTTGCGGGGCTTGTTGGTATTGATAATGGCAAGTACATATTCGCCAAGATTACTGTCAACCGCCTGGTAATCCAGGGTATCGCAATTAAGCATCAGGGCTTTGTTTTTTTCGCCAAAAGCTACCGCAAATTGATCCATAATGCCGCAATTAACACCAATGAAATTGTTCTCGACATCTTTTGACAGTTTCACCAGGTCAAGCTTATCATAACCACTATTGAACAGGTCATTTAAAGCATAAGAAGTAACCACCTCAATTGAAGCCGATGACGAAAGACCCGAGCCAATTGGAATATCGCCATAAAATAGCATATCAATGCCTTTTAACTGGTGACCGTCTTTGGTAAAGCGATCAATTACACCGATAGGAAAGTTAAACCAGTTTTCGCCTGTTTTTTCATAATGAAGTTGCAGCGGGGTATCTTTTTGCTCGCTGAAATTTAAGCTCCTGAACCGGAAAATACCATCCTCATTAGGAGAGGTCAATAAATAAGTACCAAAAGTGATGGCACATGGCATAACCAAACCACCGTTGTAATCAATATGTTCGCCAATAAGGTTTACACGGCCGGGCGAAAAGTACGCGTTGTCTGCTTCTTTGTTAAAGATCTTAATAAATTCCTGGTGCAAATTATTCTTCATTATTCAGGTTAGTTTTTCGGAAAACAAATATTGTAAAAATTGTCAAGTTTACAGTTATAAATTTAATTTAATTTTTAATTTATTTTAATGAGATAGTTTTGCAGATATTCGGGCTTGAAAAACGTGTTTAACCAGTAAGATATCCCATGAAACAATACCTTGTAACCGCATATGATTTTACAGACGCTGAGGCATTTGATCGCCGGATGGCCGCGCGCCCGCATCATGTTGACGGAGCCAAAGCGCTTAAAGCCAATGGTAATTTAGTTGCGGCCGGCGCTATGCTCAATGACGACAGTAAAATGATAGGCTCAACAATGATAGTACAATTTGAAACTTACGAGCAATTGGAAGCCTGGAAAAATGCAGACCCTTATATTACCCAGCGGGTTTGGGAAAGTGTTGACGTAAAGCCGTTTAAAGTGGCTGACTTGTAGATACTCATAAATGTTATTGCGAGGGACGAAGCAATCGCACGGAAGTATATTCGCCCTGTATAGCATGCGATTGCCGCACTACGCTCGCAATGACATGATTTTTAACCATTGTGAGTTGCCCATCGGCTCATTTTCCAATAGCCCTGGGCATCTTTAGTATAAAAGGCTGTATAACCTTTGCCTTGCATAGTGAAATTAAAATCAAACTCGGTTACGGAATTATCATCGGGCAAAAAGTTGGTGACAATACTGTCGGCCACGGCAGCAAGGGTAATACCAAATTCATCAATTGGTTTAGTCGTTTTTTCAATGCTATCTAAAAAATCGGCGTAATTATTAAACGTGTAATTACCCAATGTATCCTGCTGTCTCGCCGCTGTAAATGCTGCTTCCGCCCATTCCTGTTTATAGGTTTCCATAGCTTTGAGCAGATCACCAGCGCTCATTTCAGGTAACCCATCGTTTCCGGTGGTGTTATAACTATTCAGTATTTCTTCTTTACTTCTCATTTGGTGTTAATGTTCGTAACTATCTTCAGGTAACTATTTTTCCTATCAACTTAAACAAGAAAAGGACGCCAAATTACTGACATCCTTTTTAATTTTTTGGAAAATAGATCAAAACCTCATGTTCTCTCTGCGAGAGACCCTGATGGGACGTTAGCAGCCCTGTATAGCATGCGATTGCCGAGCTACAACAATGACATATTCATAAACTTTCAATTCCTTTTGTTACGCGTCAGCTAAACTATCCAATACATCCAAATCATCTTCTGATAATTGAATATCGGCAGTCTTCATGTTTTCTTCCAGATGCTTAACGCTTGATGTTCCCGGAATGAGCAGGATATTTGGCGAATGGTGCAGTAACCAGCTTAAGGCCACCTGGTGAAGCGTAGCGCCATGTTTGGCGGCGATACGGTTTAATATCGCCTCGCCCTGTACATTACCGCCGCCAAGCGGGAACCACGGAATAAAGGCGATATTATGATTGCGGGTGTATTCCAGTTCGGCTTCCCATTTACGGTTATCAACACTGTACATGTTTTGTACCGATACTACTTCAAAATATTGCTGGGCAAGTTTGATATCCTCAACACTTACTTCAGATAAACCGATATGCCTGATCTTGCCTTCCTGCTGCGCTTTTTGCAAAAACTCAAATGATTTTTCGGCAGGTACTTTAGGGTCGATGCGGTGTAACTGGTAAAGGTCAATACGTTCAACCTGGAGACGTTTCAGGCTGCCTTCAAGGGCTTCATTCAGATGCTCCGGCGAAGAATCTACCGGCCACTCACCAGGACCGGTACGTAGCAGGCCACCTTTGGTACCAATTAACAAATCTGCAGGATATGGATGCAGGGCTTCGGCAATTAATTCTTCCGATACATTCGGCCCATAGCTGTCGGCCGTATCAATAAAATTAACACCCAGTTCGACAGCGCGCTTTAATACACGAATGCTTTCTTCTCTGTCTTGCGGCGGTCCCCAGATACCTGGTCCCGTAATGCGCATAGCACCGTAACCCAAACGATTAATGGTAATGTCGCCACCAATGGTGAACGTTTTTTCAAATGAACTTGTTGTGCTTGCCATGGTAATGTATTTTGGTTTGACTACTGTAAAGTTCAACTAAAAACCGTCACTATTGTTCATGGAATGTATAACACAAATGTCATTTTGAGTGTTAAAATACAACGAACTCCGAAGGCGAAATGATAAAAGAGGGCTGGTCAGTCTGAGCCTGTCGAAGACTTGTGCGCAGAGGCCATGCCCAACATGCTTCGACAGGCTCAGCATGACCCCTGTTTTAATTATGTCATGGTAGGATACACTAAATCGCCCTAATAGAATGTGCACGAATTAAAGCCCGATGGCTATTTGTGTAATTCGCATAAATTCGCTTCCTGTTATTGTTTAATTATCTTATCTCCAGGCACCCAATATCAATCCCATCAGGGTTAAAGATACCACGCTGTAACCGCCGTTTATAAATATTAAACGCCAGCTTTTAAGCTCAAACAGGCTGTGGATAGCAATGGCGCAAAACGTCCAAATACCGGCAAGGAACCCTGCTGTTGCTCCCCAGGCCAGGTCGGTTTTGGCATCAGCTAAAAACATGGCCAGGTTTACCGCCATAATAATGGAGAAGAAAGCTGTAAAGCCAAAAGCCCTGCCTTTGCTGGATGCCTGAAGCTCGGCGCTGCTGAGTTTATTATCGGCCATCCAGGCATTAGCAAACAGGGCGGGTGAGTACCAGATACCGCCAACTAAAAACGCAGATAATGCTGCAACCACAACGGCCAGCCAGTTGATGAGTTGAAAATTCATGATGATAATGTTTAAATTAAATTGGTTGTACTAATATAATTAATAAAAGCTAAAAGCCGAATGCACAAAGCTTAAAGCTTTATAGGAAACAAATTAGTAGGCTTGCCTTCACTTTTTAATTGATATAGATAGGGCAGGGAGATATAGAAAAGCCCTGATTACAATTTAAGTAATCAGGGCTTTTCTATTTAGTTTGAATTGTATTGTGCTATTTTACGTTGTAATGTATCACGCTACGGCCTATGTTGCCTTCGGCGTCGATCCCTTCAATGATAGCACGATATGAGCCACGCTGATCACTGTTGAAGAAACTGATTGTTGCAGTACCAGTTGTTTTATCGGTAATCACGTTTGGTTTCCAATAGATAGTATTGCGCAGATCGCCGCCAAGCGTGCCCGCTTTGGTAGCATCATATTTAGGCGAATAAAATTCTTTGGCTTTGGTATAACCCTGCACTGCAAAAGTGATCACGTTTTGCTTAGGGATAAGTTCCTGTAATTGGGCAAGCGTTATTTTCTCTTTTTTAACCACTTTTTTGTTGATCACCATTACCCCTTTGGTTTGGGTGCTGCGGTTAATGCCACTTACACCATCATTCAAAAAGATCTCGACAGACTCAACCTCGCTTGATTGCACGCTTGATAAAAAGTTGGCATCAACGGGTAAGCTGCCTACATACACCTGTACCGGCGTACGGCTGCCGGAATTGTAATCGCGGGTGATATAAAAATTATTATCAATATAAGTAAGGCCCATTGCCATGGTTGATAAACAGTTTAACAGCAAGGGGCAACCTTGCAGCTGCTGGGCCGATATTTCATGATCTGCCTGCATCGATAAACCAGCGAAGGTGCCATAGTCGGCATGGCTTGCTTTTTTTACGATCTTGGTAGCCTTTACAACAACCTCTTTTATGGTACGCGAGCTTTGATACTGCTTATAGCTGTTCTGTAAATAAGGACGGAAAGTACTGTCGATATTCAGGATCTCATCGGGAATGTTATTGTTTTTGCTCAGTTTTTGATAAGCTTCGCCATTAATGGATATAACAAGGTTGCGCCCGTTAGGGTTGTTACGTGCGCTTAGTGTAATTTTTGAAGTATCCGGCACATTCACGTTCGAGAACTTAAAATTGCCTGTCATGTCGGTAATCGTTTCTGCCGAAAAGTTTTTGTCAGGAATCAGTAAACGAAGGCTGCCTTTGGCTACCGGAAGGCCGGTATTGGTCCTCAACGTTCCGGTTACATCAATGCCTTGTTCCGGAAGTAAATAAAGTGGCGGGGTTTTATCGGCCAGTATATCCTCGTAATTGAAGCGGCGGTAACCCTGTGTAAGCATCAGAATGTCAAGGTTGGCCAGCTTTTCATCATCAGGCTTATTGAAGTAGTAATTTGGCTTTTCGATATAACCTTTCAGATCAGAAGTAAGTAACATATTGCTCAATATGGTTGACTCCGCGTCTTCATTTGATGGTACTGTACCATCATCAACTATAGCTACCGAAAAGCTGCCTTCGGCCGGGGCTGTATTGTTTTTTGCCGATACCGTGATCTTAACGTTGCCTCTGGTGCTGTATGATGGCTTATCCGTTTTCAGGGCCAGGTTAATCTGGTCGTTATGCTGAATAAATACTATCCGCTCGCATAAAGCATAGCCGCCCGATGAAAACAGCGTTACCTGCACAATACCTGTGGGGAATTTACTTTTAGGGATATTGGCCGAATACACTGTACTTTGCAATACTGTTTGCGCGGCATAATAAATAACGCCGCCGCTTTGTGCTACCAGGTAAAAGCTTTTGTTTTGTTTGCGCTGAAAAAACAGGTCATTAGCTGATATTTTTACCGTAAGATTGACCGGATCATTATTATAAACGCCAATGTTTATCCCCATTGATTGTACGCGCGGCAGGTTATAAGAAGCCTGCGAACCATCAGGAAATATAATGTTTGCTTTGTATGATCTTTCGATATCAGGTGTAACAGCGAAAACCCCCATACCTAAATGCGCGCTGTTGATCTGGGCTATTTCGGCCCCTTTATCGTCAACGATAGTCCCTTTGACGTCAACACCCAGGCCGCTTGAGGCTATGGCCTTAAAAGCAACTTTGGTACGGATACCGTTGGTTAATTGACCACCTTCAGGGAAAAATTGCACGTCATATCCTTTAACCGCAGTACGCATAGAAAAGCTGCTATTGATGGTTTTACGATCGCCTACATCAATCGCTGTCACCAGGATGCCGCCGGTAATTACATCGGCCTGGCTTTCGGGGATATCAACAAGTAATACGCCTTTGTCGTCGGTAGTGCCCCGGCCTTTATTAACGGGGTCACCGTTTTTCATGAGCTGCCAGCTAACTTTTTTGTTAGCATAGGGAGAATTATCTGATCCTTTGTAAAGAATGGTAGCGTCAACTTTAACGCCTGTTCTTTTGGTTGAGCTTTTATAGCTTATGTTGGTACGCACCTGGTTATCAATTGCGTTACCAACATTAAAGGTATGGTCGTAAAAGTAATCAGGATCAAAATTGCGCATCCAGCCGGTATAGCTGCGCAGGCGGTAAGCTCCCTGCTTGTAGGTATCGCCATTAAGTACAATATTACCGCTTGCAAAGCCATTTGTAACCGAAATACGCTGACTTTCAACCACCGAATCCCGGTTGTTGATCAGATCTACATACACAATGCGGCTCAAAGCCGATGGCTGGTGTTTTTCAATAGTTACATAAGCTTTAAACCAAATGGTATCGCCAACAGCATAGTAAGGTTTATCTGTGTGCAGGTAAACTTTTTCAATTGGGAAGCTGCTGTTAAACTTGCTGGTTTTTTCAATTATGGTTGTTAGGGGGATGCTATCCTGCTGGGCAAAAACAGATGCGCCAAAGGCAGTTAACAGGCATAATAGGAGTAAAAATCGACGTATGATCATCAATATAAGTTAAAGAAGTAACAGGGGCTAATATAAACATTTAGCCGTATTGCATTTTTAGCAGCCGTTTATTTAACACTTTTTTACAAATGCCGTTTTGACCGGTTGGCGAAAATTAAACGCTAAAAGCTATACGCTTATACAAAATAGCACAATTGTTACTTAGTTGTAGTTTTAGCCTTGCCTTCAACGTGTACCGAAACCGTGCTTGAGTGGATCATACCAAGTGTTGTGCCTGGCTTTGCAGTTAGGTAAAACTTAAAATAACTTTCAATTACAGCTTTGCACGTGTGAATATAGTCGGCCTCTCTTTCCTGATCTCCGTTAAATCCAACAAGGGGGATACCGAAGTATAAATTACCCTTATCGTCAATATACATGGTAAAGGAATAATAAAAATCTTTAAAGGCGTTTTTGATCACAATATCATATGTCGGATCGAGATAATCGTCAGAGTTATCAAAGTTATTTAATATGTCTGGTTTGGTGGTGCGGCGCGATACTGTTACCAGCGGGCTTTTACTGGTGATAATGGCAGGTTGTCTTGCCGAAAAAGCTTTGGTATAATCGGCATTAGCTTTTGCCGAGAGAGAGCGGATAAATGAAGTGTCCTTACTGCTGGGACGCCTTAATATCGAAGTATCAGTATGTAAAACATTTTTAATGTAGTTATCGGCATAAAAGCGCATAAAAACCTTAGTGCCTTTAACATCCAGCGAGTCGCCTTTCTGGATCAGGATCTCCATAGTGATACTGTCTTTATTGATCTTCCTTACCTTCAACCAGGAACGTGCAGCATTAAAAATAGAATCATATCCACGTGTGAGCGGAAAGTTAATAAATGCGTTTTTGGTAGGGCTGAAAATGCTTATAGAATCGTCAGAAACAAATTTTAGCTTCCATTGAGGCTCCAGCTGATAGCCGTATTCGTTAAATGAGAGACCATTGCGCTGGCGTCTTGATACTTCAGAATAATTTATGCCATTGTAGGGCTTAAAAGAAATAAGTTCCCTTTTCTTTTTACCTGACTGGCTATCGCCGCAGCTTGAAATGCAGGCAGATAATAGGATAAGCAGTCCGAATGCTGCCGTTTTTAACGTTTTTAGATTGATGAGTAGCATTGCCGCTAAAGATATAGATATTTCAATAAACGGTTAAAAAAACAGCGAAATTGCGGTAGAGAACATCATTGTAAGTTTTTTGTTAAGCTGTATACCCGCGGTCTGCCGGTAACATGAACGGCTATTTCGCTTGTATGCGTTATGCCAAGCGTTTTACCGGGAGTCAACTTCAAATAATATTTAAGATAGCTTTCCATGACGGCTTTTGACAGATGGATATAAGTAATGCGGCGGTCCTCTTCCAAAAAAACAGTAAGTGGCCTTCCATAATGCATCTGGCCTGTGGGATCAACAAATATCGAAAAGGAATAGTAAAAATTGGCGTAGGCTTTATCGACAGTGATGTCAAATTCCGGCCCCATGTAATCATCAGATGTGTCGAAATTATTGAGCATGGTTGGCTCTGTATGTCGTTTGCTAATAGTAACCAGTGCGCTTTTACTTTTAAGCTCAACAGGTTGCCGGGCGGCAAAGGCCTTGTCAATATTTTTATTTGCGGCATCGGCTAACCATTGTATGTAAACTGAGTCTTTTCGGTTGGGGCTTTTGCATTTACTTACATCGCCATGAAGTACGTTTTTTATATAATTATCGGCGTAAAAAACCATATAAACTTTGGCACCGCGGGTATCAACCGAGTCGCCATATGCTTTGAGCAGCTCGATGATCATACTGTCTCTGGTCATGGTTTTGACTTTGAGCCAGGTGCGTGCCGTATTAAAAATAGAATCATAACCCCGACTGAGCGGAAAGTTAATAAACTGCTTTTTTGTAGGGCTGTAAATACTGGTTGAATCATTGGAAACAAATTTCATTTTCCATTGAGGCTCTAACTGGTAGCCATAGTTGTTAAACGAAAGTCCATCCTGTGCACGCCGGGCAATTTCGGTATATGTGATGCCGAAAACAGGTTTAAACGAGATCAGGTCTTTTTCGCCATTATGTTTAACAATGTTGCGTTGTTTGCATGCGAAGCAAAACAAAGTCAATAAAATGAAAGTTAGTTTTGTAACAGGTTTAGCGTTTAGCATATAGGTTTGATGGTATTATATCACTAAAAAAGGAACTACAGTAGGTGTTGACCGCAGCGAATTTTAATCTACACTCCCTGCTTTCCTGTAACATGTATAGCTATCTCGCTGGTATGCACAATACCAAGTGTTTTGCCGGGAATAAAGTTCAGGTAGTATTTCAGGTAACTGTCCATTACAGCTTTCGAAAGGTGGATATAGGTTGGTATACGCTCTTTTTCTAATATAAAAACAAGGGGCTTCCCATAATGTAGCTGTCCGGCCGGATCAACAAATATCGAAAACGAATAGTTGAAATTTTTATATGCATTGTTGACTTTGATGTCGAACTCGGGACCCATATAATCGTTAGAGCTGCTGAAATTATTAAGCATAGTTGGCTTTGTATGGCGTTTACTAAAGGTAACATGCGGGCTTTTGCTTTCGAGTTCAACAGGTTGCCGGGCAGCAAATGCTTTAGTAAAGTCTTTATTGGCAGTATCGGTTAATGATTGTATGTATACGCTATCTTTTCGGCTGGGGCTTTTGCATTTACTTACATCGCCATGAAGTACGTTTTTTATATAATTATCGGCGTAAAAAACCATATAAATTTTGGTACCGCGGGTATCAACCGAATCTGCATGGGCATTGAGCAATTCGATGATCATACTGTCTTTAGTCATTGTTTTAACTTTAAGCCAGGTACGGGCCGTATTAAAAATGGAATCGTAACCACAACTAAGCGGAAAATTGATGAACTGCTTTTTTATAGGGCTATATATGCTGGTTGAATCGTTTGAAACGAATTTCATTTTCCATTGCGGCTCTAATTTATAACCTACGCTATTGAAAGAGAGCCCGTTCTGCGATCGGCGTGCTATTTCGGTATAGCTAATACCCAGTATCGGTTTAAAGGAAATCAGATCTTTTTCGCCATTGTGTTTAACAATAGTACGTTGTTTACAGCCGAAGGAAAACAAGATCAACACAATGCAGGTTAGGTTTGTGATAGGTTTGGTGGTTATCATATAAGTATGGTATACTATAAATATATGATATATTATAAACACTCAAATGTTAAATAATGCTAAAATTGCAGACTTATAATAAATCCGGTAAATCTGATGGCAGTTGAAATAGAACGTAAGTTTTTGGTAGATCACGAAAAATGGCAGCCGTTGGCAAAGCCCAATGCAATGCATTTCAGGCAAGGGTATATTTTTAGTGATGAAAAGAAAACCATTCGCATCAGAGTAACTGATACTGAAGCTTATATCACCATCAAAGGAGGTACAGCAGGTTTTAGTCGCAGCGAATTTGAATATACTATTCCAGTAGCTGACGGGACTCAGCTGCTTGATAGTTTTGCAGCCTCCGAATTGGAAAAATACCGTTATCGCATTACTTACGCCGGCAAACTTTGGGAAGTTGATGAGTTTTTAGGCGATAATCAGGGACTGCTTATGGCCGAGATCGAGCTCGATAGTGAGGATGAAGAATTTGATTTACCTCCATGGGCAACAACCGAGGTAACCGGAGACAAGCGATATTACAATTCCTTTTTAAGCGTTAACCCTTTTAAAGGCTGGTAGCAGCTTTTATGCACATTCCGGCAAACCCAACAGGTAATCCGGCTCCGATTCGTCATAAACGGTTTTAACATACTTGTTACCCTCGGGGCAAACGGCCGGGATCAGGCTGGTTTTATTCCCCTTATTGTCGATGATGTAAGCGTCGCCGTCTTCGTTTTTTATCCAGTCGTAAAGTTTTGATCTTTCGGTGAGGCCTTTTACATTGATCCGTTCGTTGATCCATTCTAATGAGTCAATCGCCACATAGGGGTTTTCATGCGGTTTGGTATCAGTTTTTATACATACTATACGTACTGCCATTGTATTACTTGCATTAAATTGTTCAGGTGCGATAAAAATATGGCAAAAAATAATACCCCGAAATAGGTATAATCACCCAATTTTCACTACGTAAAATTACCTATAGCACAGGTGCTGCTACCTGCTGTTCTATCTTCTGATCTTCAATATCAGAAGATGCTTGTATGTGTATCTGTCTGAAAATAAGTGTATAATGAAAGGCTCGAAGAAAAGCCGGGTAATAATAAACATTCATGAATGTGCCCGTAGGAAAAATTGAAAAATTCATTGTGTAACCAAAAGGTTTCATTTATATTTGTAACCGAACGGTTTCATGTAACCGTTTGGTTATTATGCGAAGAGACGTTTTCCAGGCTATTGCCGATCCTACCCGACGAGAGATCATAAACCTGCTGGCCTACCGGCAGATGAACCTTAATGCTGTTGCTGATAATTTCGATATAAGTCGCCCTGCTGTATCCAAACACATAAAAATACTGACCGAATGCGGTTTGCTTGTTATTAAACAGCAGGGGAGGGAGCGCTTTTGTCATGCCGATTTGAAGCAGTTAAAACAAGTTACAGAATGGGCTGAGCAATACCGAAAGTTCTGGACACAGAAACTGGACGCACTCGACACTTTTTTGACCAATGAACAAAACACAGATAACCATAAAAACAACAAACTATGAGTACGCAACCATTTGTTATTGAAAGGGTTTATGCTGCACCCATCCAAAAGGTATGGGAAGCTATTACCGTTAAAGAAAAAATGAAAGAGTGGTATTTTGACCTTGCCGAATTTAAACCCGAAATAGGCTTTGAATTTGAGTTTACAGGTGGTGACGACAAGCAAGAGTTTTTACACCTGTGCCGGGTAACAAAAGTTGTCGAGGGCAAAACTATTGCTTACACCTGGCGATATGACGGTTATGAAGGTGAATCGGAAGTTACGTGGGAGCTTTTCCCTGAAGGGGAGGGTACTAAACTGGTACTTACTCATAGCGGCCTGGAAACCTTCCCACCATTAGATTCCTTCAAAAAAGAAAATTTTGTTGCCGGCTGGACACATATTACCGGGATCTCGCTTAAACAATACCTGGAAAAATAGACCAGCTATACTAAACTTACGAAGTCTTTTAGACTTGGTAAGTTTTTAAATATCAAGAACGTAAGCAGTTGAAAATTCGCCGCTTGTTATTAAACACCTTTTCAATGTATCCGAACATGCCTTTGACAGGCATTTACGGGTAACGAAAGCATGAAACACTGGTATTATTACATCGCTGACTTTAAACCGGAAGCTGGAGCGGAGTTTGATTTTCCAGGGCATATGGATGGAATGGATTTTATCCATCAATGTAAAGTAACTGACGTAGTGCCGCTGAGGGAGATAGCATATAGAATGGTATTTAATATCCAAGTGCAGCCAGATTTAAAGGTTGAAACCCATGTAAGCTTTAAGTGTGAGCAGTAGGGAGACAAAACATGGCTGATTTTCATACACGAGGACGCGGAAGACCTCCCTTGAAGTAAAATAGCTAAAAACAATAAAGTTGGACAAACGCCCAGCTTTATTGTTTTTTGACGTTGGTGATTTAATGCAAGCTAATGCTCGCTCCAATTTGTTTCAATATCCCAAGCTCATCCGAGCTTCCCCAACGTTCAATCATTTTACCGTTTTCAAATTTTGAGATTTGCATGCCGCGGGCCTCTATGTTTTTATTTGTAGCTGGGATGCCATTAAAGTCGCCTTTGTGCGTTCCGGTTAACGTATAGGCGAATGATACGTTCTCATCGTCGGCAACTAATTGCTCAACAGCCAGCTCCATATCTGGAAAAGCGGTGCTCAGCTTAGTGAAAAAATCAATATATCCCTGTGGACCTGCAACCTGGCCTGGAGCCGGATCGTGATCGATAGAATCGGCAGCCACCAAATCATAAAATGCTTTAAAATTTCTGCTGTTAACAGCTTCGCCAAACTTTTGCTGTGCGGCGATATTGCTTTGTTTGCTCATGGTGTAAATGTTTTGATAGTGATTAACAAAGCAGATGCCGATAATGGTTTCGTCCTGAAAATATTACTACAAACCCACAACCTAATGGAGTTTAAGGCAGCTGCTACGGAGTAAAACAACAAAGCCGGGCAATTGCCCGGCTTCATAATTAAAACAATATGATAAGGAGATATCTGCGAAAGATGTTAACCAATCTCTAACCTCCAATCTCTAACATTAAAACACCTGGTCAAACTGGTTAACAGCATCTTTGCTTTCCAGCAGGGAGTGCCCCATTAAAAACTCATCAACCTTGCGGGCGGCTTCGCGGCCTTCAGATATAGCCCAAACAACCAATGATTGTCCGCGGCGCATATCGCCTGCTGTAAATACTTTGCTTACGTTGGTGCGGTAAATGCCTTCTTTGGCTTTAACGTTCTTACGTTCGTCAATATCAACACCAAGCTGACTAATGAATGTCTCATGCTGCGGATGTAAAAAGCCCATAGCCAGGAATACACGTTGACAAGGGATTTCACGTTCCGAACCTTCAATAACATGGAATTTTACCGGGCGGCCCATAAAATCTTGTTCCCATTCTACATCAACTACTTTCAGCGCACGCAGGTTACCTTGCTCATCACCCAAAAACTCTAAAGTGTTAACACCCCAGAAACGGTCTGCACCTTCTTCGTGCGAGCTGGTAGTTTTAAGTACCATTGGGTAAGTAGGCCATGGCATGTGCTGTGTACGCTGAGCCGGCGGCTGGAACATCACCTCAAATTGTTTAACAGAAGCGGCTCCCTGGCGGTTTGAAGTGCCCACACAGTCAGATCCGGTATCACCACCACCAATTACTACTACATCTTTACCGGTAGCTATAATTTCTTCAGCGGTAACTTCAATATTGCTTACGCGTTTGTTTTGCTGTTTCAGGAAGTCCATTGCAAAATGGATGCCTTTTAACTCGCGGCCCGGAATGTGCAGGTTACGAGGAATGGTTGAACCGCCTGCCAATATCACGGCATCGTTATTACGTACCAGTTCATCGGCAGCAACGTTTACACCAACCTCGCTGTTGTATTTAAATACAACACCATCTTTCTCCATTACTTCCACACGGCGTTCAACAACCCATTTCTCTAATTTAAAGTCGGGGATGCCGTAGCGTAATAAACCACCTGCACGGTCGTCACGTTCGTAAACGGTAACGGCATGGCCAACTTTTACCAGTTGGGCTGCTGCGGCAAGACCTGCAGGGCCTGAACCTACAACTGCTACCTTTTTGCCTGTTTTAACAAGCGGGGCAGTTGGTTTTACCAGGTTTTTCTCGTAAGCGATCTCGATGATATGGCGCTCAATTTCCTCAATAGCTACAGGCGGTTTGTTGATGCCTAACACGCATGCCGATTCGCATGGAGCAGGGCAGATCCGGCCTGTAAACTCAGGGAAGTTATTAGTTGATGATAATATATGGTAGGCTTCTTCCCAGTTTTTACGATACACCGCATCGTTAAACTCAGGGATGATGTTACCGAGCGGGCATCCCGAATGGCAGAAAGGGATACCGCAATTCATACACCTTGCCGATTGCTGGTTAAGCTTCTCTTCGGTGTATAAATTAACAAATTCGTTATAATTCTTAACGCGTTCAGCAGCCGGAACTTTTGATGGAAGTTCGCGATTAAACTCCTGAAATCCTGTAGGTTTTCCCATTTCTTAGCCTATAGTTTGATATTGTAATTTCTCTAAAACTTTTTTATACTCTCTTGGATATACCTTCACAAACTGTGTCGAAGCTTCGTTCCAGTTGTTCAGGATCTGTTGTGCAAGCTTGCTGCCTGTTAAGGTGATGTGCTTACGCAGCAGGGTAAGGATCTGCTCTTCATCCTGAACACTTAGCGGATCAAGGTCAACCATTTCGGTATTGCAGTTTTCGGCAAAAGAACCTTCGGGGTTATAAACCCAAGCTATACCACCGCTCATACCGGCTGCAAAGTTGCGGCCTGTTTTACCAAGGATGAGTGCACGGCCACCTGTCATGTATTCGCAACCGTGATCGCCAATACCTTCAACAACTGTTGTAGCACCTGAGTTACGTACCGCGAAACGTTCGCCGGCCATACCGCCGATGAACAGCTCACCTGATGTAGCGCCGTAAAGGGCTACGTTACCGATAATGATGTTATCTTCGGGGGTGAAAGTTGCGTTAGCTGCCTGGTAAACCGCTATCTGTGCACCTGAAAGGCCTTTACCTACGTAATCATTTGCTTCACCTTCCAATTCAAATGAGATACCTTTGGTAGCAAAAGCAGCGAAGCTTTGACCTGCCGAGCCTTTGAACTTGTAGTTGATGGTATTATCAGGTAAACCTGCCGAACCGTATACTTTCGAGATCTCGTTTGATAACAGGGTACCGATAGTACGGTTAACGTTGATCACATCAAATGAAGCAAATACCGGGGTTTTATCTTCAATGGCCTGTTTTGCGGTTTCCCACAGTTTCCAGTCAAGGATATCGGCCATGCCATGATCCTGTGATTCGCTGTTGTACAAGGTCATGCCTTTGGAGTTGGTAACCGGGTGCAGGATGCCGCTAAGGTCGATCTTTTTGGCTTTCCAGCTTTGCAGGTTATCTTTCACTTTCAGGAACTGTACGCGGCCAACCATTTCATGAATGGTACGGAAACCAAGCTCGGCCATGATCTCGCGTAACTCCTGGGCCATAAAGCGGAACAGGTTAACAACGTGCTCTGGTTTGCCCGAGAATAATTTGCGCAGTTCAGGATCTTGTGTGGCAACACCTACAGGGCAGGTATTTAAATGGCATTTACGCATCATGATACAGCCGCCAGCAACAAGGGCAGCAGTAGCTACACCCCATTCTTCGGCACCCATCAGGGCTGCGATAGCCAAATCCCTACCGGTTTTCAGCTGGCCATCTGTTTGCAATACCACACGGCTGCGCAGTTTGTTGCGTACCAGTGTTTGGTGGGCTTCAGTTAAGCCAAGCTCCCAAGGCAAGCCAGCATGTTTGATGGAGCTTATTGGCGATGCACCTGTACCGCCATCATAGCCGGCAATCAGGATCACATCGGCGTGTGCTTTGGCAACACCGGCTGCAATAGTACCTACACCTGCTTTTGATACCAATTTAACGTTGATACGGGCAGCACGGTTGGCATTTTTAAGGTCGAAGATGAGCTGTGCCAAATCTTCGATAGAGTAAATATCATGGTGCGGAGGAGGAGAGATCAAACCTACACCCGGCGTAGAGTGACGGGTTTTAGCGATCCAATCGTCAACCTTGTGGCCCGGCAGCTGACCGCCTTCGCCTGGTTTTGCGCCCTGCGCCATTTTTATCTGTAACTCGTCGGCATTAGTAAGGTAGTTTGAGGTAACCCCAAAACGGCCTGAAGCCACTTGTTTGATAGCCGAACGTAACGAATCGCCGTTTGGCAATTTGTCGTAACGCATTTCGTCCTCACCGCCTTCGCCAGTGTTACTTTTACCGCCAATTCGGTTCATGGCAATGGCCATAGTACTGTGCGCCTCGTGCGAGATAGAGCCGAATGACATCGCACCTGTAGCGAAACGTTTCATAATGCTTTCGGCCGGTTCAACCTCATCAATGCTGATAGATTCGCGGTGGTGGGCAAAATCAAGCAGGCCACGGATGGTGAAATGCTTTTCAGTTTGCTCGTTAACCACTTTAGCGTAGTTTTTGTAAACCTCGTAGTTATTGCTGCGGGTAGCATGCTGCAACAAGTGAACGGTAGTAGGGTTAAACAAGTGGGCTTCGCCTCGGCGTTTCCACTGGTAAATACCACCTTCAGGCAGCAGGTTATCGGCACCTTTGGCCTCAAAGCCCATTTTATGTTTGCAAAGTGCTTCGCGGGCAATTTCGTCAAGGCCTAAACCGCCTATACGGGTAACCGCACCATGGAAGTATTTGTCAACAACAGTTTTATTAATACCAAGGATCTCGAATACCTGGGCACCATGGTATGACTGTAATGTGGAGATCCCCATTTTCGAGAAGATCTTCAACAAGCCATCGTTAATAGATTTAACGTAGTTATTTCGCAGTTTTTTAATATCATAACTGGTTTCAAGGCTGCCATTGTCCTTCAGTGTTTCGATAGTTGAAAGCGCCAGGTATGGGTTAATGGCAGTAGCACCAAAGGCCAGTAAGCAGGCAAAGTGGTGTACTTCCCAGGCATCACCGGTTTCAACTACCAGGCCTACAGCGCCACGGCGGCCCTTGCGGATCAGGTGGTGGTGTACGGCAGATACAGCCAGCAGGGTAGGGATAGGGGCGTGCTCAGAGTCAACCGCACGGTCCGAAAGGATCAATACCTCAAAGCCGTCATCAACAGCATCTTCGGCATAACGGCAAAGCCTTGCAATACCTTTTTCCAATGAACCAGGCAGGCCATCAGCCTTAAAGTAAGTTTGAAGCGTTTTAGCGTGGAACAGGCCTGTATCGATACTACGCAGTTTCTCTAACTGGTGGTTTTTCAATATCGGGTGTTTCAATACTACGCAATGACAATGCATTTTATCTTCATCCAGCAGGTTGCCATTGTTACCAATGAAGGTAGCAAGGCTCATCACCAAACGCTCACGGATCGGGTCGATAGGTGGGTTGGTTACCTGTGCGAAGAATTGTTTGAAATAACTTGACAGGTGCTGAGGTTTGTCGGAAAGGATAGCCAAAGGCACATCGGTACCCATTGAGCCTACCGGTTCTTTACCATCAAGCGCCATTGGTTTAATAATGGTGTCGATATCCTCGCGGCTGTAACCAAATACCTGCTGGTAACGGTATACCGAAGCTTCAGACAGGTTGGCGAAAGCCAAACGCGGCTCAGTAAGTTCGCTCAGGTTAATTTTATAGTTTTCCAACCAACGGCCATAAGGCTGTTGTGATGCAACTTGTTTCTTGATTTCCTCATCGGTGATGATACGGCCTTTTTCAGTATCGATCAACAGCATTTTACCAGGCTGTAAACGGCCTTTGCGTAAAACCGTGCTTTCGTCGATAGCTAAAGTACCGGCTTCTGATGCAGCAATAGCGCGGCCATCATTGGTTATTACATAACGCAATGGACGCAAGCCGTTACGGTCAAGCAGGGCACCTACCAGTTTACCATCGGTAAAGGTAATAGCTGCCGGGCCATCCCATGGCTCCATCAGGGTAGCGTGAAACTCGTAGAATGCTTTTTTAAGCGGATCCATGGCTTCGTTACCATCCCATGCCTCAGGTACCAGCATCATCATTACGTGTGGCAATGAACGACCGGAATGCAACAGGATCTCGATGATATTATCTAAACAGGCCGAGTCCGACTGGTTGTTATCTATCACAGGCAGCAGCATTTCCATTTCTTCGGCAGTAAAGTATGACGAAGCATATGATTTCAGGCCTGCATAAAACCAGTTCAGGTTACCTGTTAAGGTATTGATCTCGCCGTTATGCGCAATTAAGCGGAACGGCTGGGCCAGTTTCCATGAAGGGAAAGTATTGGTTGAGAAACGCGAGTGGATCATGGCAAAGCCCGATGCAATACGCGGATCAGAAAGGTCGGCATAATATTTACGCAGCTGGTACGTAGTAAGCTGTCCTTTGTAAATGATTGTTTTACAGCTTAATGATGTAAAATAAAAATTATCAGAAGCACCGGCTACAGTTTCGGTAATGGTTTTGTTGATATACCTTCTGAGCACGAATAGTTTACGCTCAAAATCATCGGCATTGGTAATATGATGCGGCCTTGCAATATAAATTTGCTCCACATCAGGTTCGGCCTGGCGTGCTGTTTCACCAATAACTGATGAATCAACAGTGAGTTTACGCTCGCCAAGTTTATGTAAGCCTAATTTTTCAATAGCGTTGTTAATAATATTACGGCAGGCCTTCTTTTGGGCCGAATCCTTTGGTAAGAAAATCATACCTACACCATACTCACCGGGTTCCGGCAGGCTGATCTCAAGGTTTGAGCATTCTTCCATTAAAAATTCATGGGGCAATTGTATTAAAATACCCGCACCGTCCCCGCTTTCGGGGTCGCATCCGCACGCACCACGGTGTTCCATGTTTTCGAGCATGGTTAACGCGTTATCAATGATCTGGTTGGCTTTATGACCGTTTATATTGGCTATAAATCCCGTTCCGCACGAATCGTGTTCAAATTCCGGTCTGTAAAGACCCTGGTGGCTATCAGTTTGATCCATTGTTTAAATTAAACCGTTTATAATTTTATAAGGGGTGTAACCACGAAGTTACCAAAACTCAAATAAATTATAAAATTTACGGTAATTTTTAAAGATTTCTAAAAAATCAATTATTTAAATCATGTTTATTTAACATTATCTCAACAAAAAGAGATAAATATTATGATGTACAAAATGAAAGTACGAAAAAAATTATTTAGAATCAATATAAAGTTGCAGTAATTATGCTTAATTCATTTATTAAAGCTGCAAACTATGCTATAACCAAATAAAATTTTGCTGCTTTTATCTATGTGGATGGTAGAAATTTGGAGAAGTCCGTAAGTCCGAAGAGGATAATTTAATAACGGTTACCTAATTAATCAGGGAAATGAATCCGGTGAATCCATTAATCCTAAAAAATCCCGGTTCAAAATTTTTGTCCGAATCAGAATTTACAGAATTTTAAAATTAACAAGATGCATTCTGAAAATTCTCTAATTCTGTAAATTCTGATTCAGACATTACCTATAAGTACACAGATATGAACTCTGCACTTCTGTTTTTACTTTAAATGATGTGTTGGCTTCAATTTCAAATGTTTGTCCGCCTGTAAATGTTTGCCATTTGTCGGTTGCGGGAAGCAGGGCCTCAAGACTGCCTTCAATTACTGTCATGGTTTCGTGGCTTGATGTGCCAAATTCGTATTCGCCAGGTTCAATAACGCCAATGGTTGAGCGGCCCTGCGGGGTAGTGTATGCCAGTGATTTAACGGCGCCTTCAAAATATTCGTTTACGTTGATCATGTTTAAAAATTTCGGCCTAATATGGTTAAATAAAATGATTTGTGTTATAATTGGGGCTTAACTATTGAAAGCCGCCGCATCGGCGAATGTTAAAATATGTGAAAAAAGTAATTTCCGTTGTGATTATTACTTCTTAAACATCGTTATTTGCATAAAATTTATATATGAGGAAAATCCAACTATTAATGCTGTTCGTTTTGTCAGCTATAATATTCCAGGGCTGTAAAAAGGACGTTGTTACTTCTGCTTCTACCACTTCCGACCAAATACTTGCTGCTACTATCAATGGTACATCATGGATCCCCGATGATGTTACTGCCACCATAAATTATGATGCTAATGCTAAAACAAAGACATTTAATGTAGTGGGCACTACCGATCTGAAAAGGGTAAAATGGACTATTACATTAAGTGACGCTAATGCCACTAATGTTAATACTTTTCCGATATCAACTTATAAAGTTGATGCTACAGATAAAGTAAAAATGGCCTATTTTACATCAACAAGCGGAACATCCTATAATCAGGTAGGAACCGTTGAACCGGGCTCAGGTACTATCATAATTACATCTATAGATCCAACAAAAAATGTAATAACAGGTACTTATAATTTGACCACAAAAAAGGTAAATTATAATGACGATGGTTCCATAGCATCCATTGAAACATCGCAGGTATTAGGTGGTACTTTTACTAATTTGCCTTATACCTTTACTCAAGCGAGTAACTAAACGAAATTGACAAATAATAACAAGAACGCCCCGGGTTAAAATATCCCGGGGCGTTTTTGTTTAAAACGAACTTGAAATTACTGGGTTGGGCCAAAGTTTGACGGCCTGGTTGGGTTCGACGGATTAGGCGTAGTCGGGCTTGGAATCGTTGGGCTCGACGGATTAGGTGTCGGGCTTGGCGTTGTTGGGCTCGGCGTATTTGGTGTGTTTGGTTGCGGCACCGGGTTAGGGGTGTTAGGTGTTGGTGAAGGGTTTGGTGTTGGCGTTGGGGTAGGCGCAGGTGTCGGCGTCGGCACAGGCATAGGGACCCGGTTTGGATCAGTCGGTACTGGTGCAGGTGTTGGATTCGGATTTGGCGCCGGATCGGTTGGTTTGGGTATAGGTACCGGTGTTTTTGGCTTCTTTTTATTTTTACCGGGTACGGTATCAGTCGCCATTGTATACTTTACTATGGTGGCGCCATCATTTTGAGGCTTGTGACCATTTGCTAATGCTAAAGAGCCGGCTAATGACAGGGCAATAGCTGCGGCTGTTATTCTTAAATTCTTCATTTTTTCTTTAATTTATTAAAAATTAACTATTAGTATAACTTGCATTGGCGTTAATAGTTTTAAATTTAAAAAAGCTGTATTGTTAACCTGTAATTGTTAGCTTTTAAAAGCAATGATTTACATAATAGGATAGCGATTACCGCATGGTGAGCGGTTAATGTCATATTGGTAATACGGTGTTATATTGCCAGTAAGCCCTATATTTGCAACCAATACCTGTAAACACTACCGATGACCGAACTTGAAAAAATGATATCCGGCGAGCTGTATAATGCCGGGGATGCCGAACTTGTTGCTGCCCGTTCAAAAGCCCGCCAACTGTTTACCCAATATAATGCTGCCGGTTATGACGATAAGGAAACCAAAACTGCGCTGTTAAAACAGCTGTTAGGAAACTTTAAGGGGAATATTGATATTCAATCGCCTTTTTACTGTGATTATGGTTTTAATATAACAGCAGGTGATAATCTGTTTTTGAACTTTAACTGCATTATACTGGATTGTGCGCGCGTTACCTTTGGCGATAATGTTTTCCTGGCACCCAACGTGCAGCTTTATACCGCCTATCACCCGGTAATTGCCAGCGAGAGAATTAAAGGCCCTGAATATGCTGCGCCTATCACTATTGGCAACAATGTGTGGCTTGGCGGCGGTGTAATTGTTTGTCCCGGAGTTACTATAGGTGATAATACTACCATAGGTGCAGGAAGTGTAGTAACCAAAGATATCCCTGCCAATGTAGTGGCCGTCGGAAACCCCTGCCGGGTGATCAAAGAGCTTTGATTTGAGAATTTCGGATTTCGGATTTCGGATTTCGAATTAGACGGAGTTTCACGTAAAGACGCGAAGGCGCTAAGAAAGAAGTCCCCTTTGCGGCTTAGCGCCTTTGCGTGAAATTAATGAAGCAGGCATTGTTTAAATCGATAATGCCGGGGATGGCTTCACGCTCTCTTTTAAGAATTTTAATTCGGCAACAATGATAAAGCTTACAATTACCAGGAAAGCCCATGAGCTTATTTTCTGGTAGTTGACCACTGTCCATGCTTGGTGCTGGTAAGCATAACGCCAGGCGCCAAGCCGGGTAGCTATGTTTTCGGCAAGCCAGATGAAAAAGCCGATGAGTAAAAATGACGATATGGTGGGCATGCGGTAAGCCTGACCTTGTAAGTGAAAAACTACAACCGAACGCCTGAAAAAATAAAGGATCAATACGCCTATGCCATAACGGACATCCGGCATAAAATGATTGCTGAAAAAATTAAGGTATATTAAAACGCCTATAGTACGGGCAATGTGCCGGTTGGGCCAGTTTTGTATTTGCAGGTTAAGCCTTCGCCAGGCCTGGCACATGTAGCTGGCAACACTTGCATACATAAAGCCGCTGTATAGCGGAACGCCGCCAATTTTCAAATAAGCAAATTCAGGATAAGCCCATGAGCCATAATGAACCTTAAAAAGCTCCATCATTAACCCGAGCAGGTGAAATATGCAGATCACCAGCACTTCATCTTTAGTTTCGATCCCGGTATAATATAAAGCCGCCTGGATAAGCAGGCAGGCTATCAACATAAAATCATACCGGGGCAAAATGCCTGCAAACAGGTGCGAAAGTGCCAGCATTGTAAATACCAAAATCGGGAATATGCAGGAGAGTGCCTGCTGCAACACGAAGGCCCCGAAGTGTTTGATAATTGTTTTCATGGATCAGTTTAAAATATATGCCTTGTCCATTCCCTGGATCTGAACTTTGTATTGCTCTGGCAAAAGGGCATCCCTTAAAAACTTTCCGGGTTTAATGTTTTTTACTGCCTTGTATACTTTTAATACAGGCCAAAGCCAGGCTATTTTACCCAAGGGCAGTTGCTGGCCGATCTGCGCAGGGACGGTAAGTAACTGTGCCTGCTTCAAGATCTGGTAACGGAGAAAGCCAAGGTGTTTTCTGTATTGATGATACAGGTCAATAGTAAAAGTGCTGTTAACCAAATTGCATTCAAGGTGTTCTTTGCGCATTTGCAGATAGTGATGATAATCTTTTGGCAGACTGGTTAGCTGCATCTGTTTGCCAACCTTATAAAACACATTAAACACTTCGGTTTTTTCGGCTATGCTCAAAGGCCTTTCCAATAGCTCATGTGAGCGGATGGAGAGATCAATCAAGAGGAAGAGTACATCGCGATAAGCCCAGTCGGGTATTTGGGAGCCGCGGGCGCTTTCAACGCCTTTATGTATAGCGTTTATTTTATCAATTGCCTTTAACGCCGCTTCGCGCTCCGAAAAAAGGATCTGCCGCGAATAAGCAACGGTGCTGAACAGGCGGGTCAGGGGATCGGCCGGGAGCTTGCCTGTGAAATAAAGCCAGTCGACAGCCTTATTTAAAGCAAATTCCGCAGCGGCTCCGGCAAAAATGAACAGGATGGTATCTGCCTTACCCCAAATTTTGCGCACTATCGAATGTTCATCTACAAAATAGTCCATATTATATAATTTTAGTTTTTGGTAAGTTATTGGGTTGACTGTAAAGCAGTTCGATGCTTATCACTATAGATATACCAATGGTGTAACACAGCATATCACCCCAGGAAAATGAATGCCCAAGCAGTATGCCAGCCACTTTTGAGTTTTGTAAGTTGAGGTAGCTAAGTAGATTAAAGTACTGCGATATCTCAACTATATATGAAAAGATCAGTGTACCGAAGGCTGTTTTTAGCCATGGTGTTTTGAATAAGCTTTTTATAAGGCAATAAATAAGGATAACTACTAAAAGATCGCCTCCGAAAGGGCGGATAAGCCGATCATGCAGATATACGCCGATAAGTACCTCGGTTATGAAGAGGATGAGTGTTAAAATGAGGTATGATCTGTTGAATTTCATTTGTATTAAAAGTACTTTGTATTTCAAAGTTAACGGAATATTTTGAGCTTTGCAACAGGAGTGGTAAAGTTTTATTTGAGTGGTGACGCGTTTTCCTGATCAGACGGGCTATTATTAATTGCTAATTTTTGTGGTTTTTTATGAAGATTTAATTTTTTATGCTAATTTTTGTAGTTTTTAAAATAGCTATTGGTATACTTGCATGTTAATTAATACATATTTTAGAGAAGACGTATGGTAAATGCAGTTTTTGAATTTGATTTCAATAATCAGGTTATTGAGTTTGATATAAGTGATAAAGATTTAATGATAAATGCCACAGAGATGGGCAAAATCTTTGAAAAAAGTCCGACCGAGTTTTTAAAGCTGAAACAAACCAAAGATTTTATTGAAGAGCTCAAAAATTTGCCATTGCCCTTTAATGAGTCGAATTTTGAGGGTAACCATGTTAATAACCAGGCCGATTTAGAATCAATGATATTTGTGAATAAAACAGATGGCCTTTGGATGTGTGAGATTCTGGCGCTAAAGTTTGCAGGCTGGTTAAATCCTAAATTTGAGGTTTGGGTTTATAGTACCATACGTGAGTTTTTACCTAATTTAAGGGATAATAATGAGGCTTATAAACAAATTGTAAAGTTTGAAGATCAGTTGGATAAGCTGGTTAAAAAATTACAGGGCAATGCCGATTTTCAGTCTTATATGCTATTGCAGGAAAAATTGAAAAAACTTCCTTACCGGATCAAACGAAATAACCAGGCCACTTTACGACAATACAGGCAGTTAAAAGCTATATAATTTACAGGAGAGGGTGGGTTTAAATTGCCTTAGCGTTCAGGGAAATCGCTTTAAAAAAACGTGGCACCTAACGGAGCCAATATATTGGGTACAAAATGTCTATAAACACGATAATCCTACGGAGTTTAAAGCAATTGATACACTCCGCAGGAGTATCGTGTTTATAGGAAACAAAATGGAAACTTTAAGGCTCCGTTAGGTGCCCCGTGTTTATTATTGATTTTAAAAGTGGTCCCTGCCTCCTCCTGTTCTCTTTCTCCCTCCTCAATATTTAACAACTCATTTGCTAACCTAATGTCATTAAATCGCTGTTGATTTAGTATTAAATAATTGTTATTCTATTTTTTTTACTTTCGCTTTTTATTAGCTCCCGGTGAAAACCAGGTTTGATCTTTTCCTGCTGATCCGACCTTGGGGGAAACTAAAAGCAACGTGTTTTCATGGAAAGTAAATTAAGGTTGGCCGAATATAAAGTGCTTTTATACAGGCTGTTTTTGGGGTATTTGTTCTACTTTATTGCAAGGTTGTTATTCTTTGCTTTTAATACACACCTGTTTGCTGTAGATAGCTTTTGGGTACTGCTTAAGTTATGCTATTATGGAATGGCTTTTGACACTACGGCGCTACTTTATATCAACAGCCTGTTCATTTTACTCAGTGTTTTGCCGCTGACTATAAACAGCCACCCAAAGTTTCAAAAGAGTATGGCTATCCTGTACTTTGTTACCAACTTGCTTGCCTACGCTACCAACTTTGTTGATATTATTTACTATCGCTTTAGCCAGGTACGCTCAACCAAGGCAACGCTTGATGTATTGGCCGATGAAAATAATAAGAAACTGTTGTTCACTCATTTTTCTGAAGCCTATTGGTATGTGATCATCATATTTATATTGTGCTCAGTTTGCTGGATCTGGCTATATAAAGCTGTGAAGTTGAAGCCTGTCGTGGTAAAGGATAAGAAAATATATTTTCTATCATCCATAGTATCTTTTCTGCTCATCCTTACACTGGTTATCGGAGGAATCCGGGGCGATTTTGCACACAGTACCAGGCCAATCAATATGGTTGATGCTTACAAGCACATCACTGTACCTAACCAGGGCGATATTGTGCTGAATACTCCTTTCGCTGTTTTCCGGACATTAGGTACCAATAATTACAAACTTCAGCACTGGGTGAACGAGGCATACATCAGCAGTAACATCAAACCCGTTAAACAGTATAATACAAGGCCGGCCAGTAAACCTAATGTGGTGATCATTATACTGGAAAGTATGGCCCGCGAGTATTGGGGCTGCATGAACCGCAATGTTAATATCCCTGGATTTAAATCATATACGCCGTTTTTGGATTCGCTCTCCAACAGCAGTCTTATATTTACTAATGCCTATGCAACCGGCCGGCAATCAATTCATGCTGTATCGTCGGTAATAGCAGGGATTCCTTCGTTTCAAAACGCTTTTACCTCTTCTCCTTATGCCAAGCAAAAAATCCAGTCGGTAGTGTCCATTTGTGATAGTATGGGCTATCAAACCTCATTCTTTCACGGGGCGGCAAACGGGTCGATGGGCTTTCAGGGTTTTGGCAGTATTTTGGGCTATCAGCACTATTATGGCCGTACCGAATATAACGATGATAAAGATTTTGACGGGATCTGGGGTATTTGGGACGAGCATTTTTTCCCGTTTATGGGACGCACGCTGAGCTCTCAGAAACAACCTTTTATGGCTACGCTTTTTACGCTTTCCTCTCACGACCCTTATCAACTACCCGAAAAATACAAAGAAAGGTTTAAGGGCGGTCCGCTGGCTATTGATAAATGTGTTCAGTATACGGATAATTCCCTGCGGATCTTCTTTAATTATGCCAAAACGCAGCCCTGGTTCAGTAACACCATTTTTGTGATCACGGCCGATCATACCAGTCAAACCTATTACCCTGAATACAGCAAGCAGATTAACCGTTTCGCAGTACCTATTTTGTTTTATAGTGCCAATAATGCTTATAATCTAAAAGGCGTTCGTACTGATCTGGCATCGCAAATGGATATTTATCCAACCGTGGTCGATCTGATCGGTTATAACAAACCCTTTAGATCATGGGGCAGGAGTTTGGTAAGTAACCTACCCGATGAGCAGCCCAAAGTGATCAACTCAACAGGCAATATCTACCAGTTTATGCAGGGTAATTATACCTATCTGTTTGATGGGAAAAACTTCACCGGCATTTTTGCTGTAGCCGATAAAGGATTGGAGAAAAACCTGAACACTGCCCAACCAAATGCCGAAATGCAAAAAGGAATGCTGGATTGTAAGGCGCAAATACAAGATTATACAAATAGGATTGTAAACGGGAAGCTGGTAGCTAAGTAACAGGGAAGCATCTTAACTTCTTGCATTAATATTTCAAGTCCCGATCAATAGTTTAGCTATGTATGGGGGTTATATAATTCTCAAACATTACCTAAGGTAATATACCGATTTCTATCCGGGAGCACCACCACGTAGTTTAGTTCAGACTAACTTTTTTGCCAGATTTTTTGTAGATTTTGTACTAAGTTTAAAGTATAATGTTAGATTGCATTATAAACTTAAGCTATTGTATATGATTGATTTATCGAAAGTTCTTGTTCCGGTGCGCGAGTTGTTGCTTACCACCAAGTCATTAAAGGATAAAGACCTTATGGCAGATGAAACGCCTATAGTTTTGAGCACTGATGGGGCAACATCTATTAATCTTGAAGGTGTAACTTTTACAATCGGTGCAGGAGCCGGGGTTAGTGTTCAATTATTTAATGACGAGGATGACAAGGATGAAGATGAATTTACAGGAATAAAAGATGCCCCCATTACATTTAATTCCGATTCTGAAGCCTATTTAAAATATGTAAACGCAATCACTGCTAAATTAAATGCGAATTTGCCAATTTCGAGTGTCGGGTTTGATTTGGTTTTAACTTCAGAAGGTAATGCGAAATCGGTTTTTTATAAAAAGCATACTAATACCGATATTATAAACGCGGCCTTTTTGGACGACACTCGTGAATACCTGACTATTTTTGACCCTGCTGACGTTGGGGCTCTTAAAGAAGATGATGCTCTTGCTTTTTTGGTTAGCGGAAGCCTCTCAAGCACCATCAAAGTTAGCTGGTCAAATATTTTCGCGTCATCACTTAGTTTGCTTTCCGGAATGTTGCCGGTACCTGTAACCCTTGATCTTAGCCTTACACCAAGCTTAACGGCTGCCGTTGATTTTTCCATCAAAGACGATTTTCGGTATTTCGTAAAAAAACTTCCCGACGAGGAATGTCTTGTCATATTTAAAAAAGGCAAAGCCACCTCAACGGCGGTAAGTGCTGGCGCAGCTATTCAAATTGGATTATCAAATACCAGTGAGCTTGAAAAGCAACTTGGCGAATTATATGAAAAAATTATAGAGTCGGTATTTGGTCATACCGCAGATGAGATTGATGCCGCTCTTCAAAAAATAAAAAACAATACTGCTACTGCAAGCGAGGAGGGAATTGTAACGCAGTTATTGACTTATTTTAAGTTGGATAAAGTACCAGATTCGATAAACGCGCTGATTGATAAGATCGACGCCATCAAAAAGATAATCCCGGATAAAATAAAAGCCATTGCCAATGCCAGTTTGAATTTTAGCTTTAGTTACCAGTATAAAAGATTAACTGAAGAAAACGAAATATTATCCGTTAAACTGGCAACTAAAGATTTGATTACAAATAATAAGTATCATTTGGATCTGCTGAAATTTAAACCTGCCAGGTTATTAGAAGATATCCGGGATAACAAGATAGCTGGCGCAGTAGTTAATTCGTACTTAAATGAAAAAACGCTCGCCGTTAACAAAAGCTGGGGTTTTGGTTTGCAGATATTTGATTTTAGCCTCTTAGGTAAGGATTATACCGATTTAAAAGATGTTGTAAGAACTAATTTAGGTAAAACCGCTCAGCAAATTTCAATGGAGAGAACATTAGGTTACAAGTGGGGATTGGGGAAACCTTCTGGATCATGGAAAGGTTTGATCACCGCCGATATGGCTGGGTATTCCAAACAAGCGATCCCTGCAATTGACGAGTTTGATATTAGCATGCTGGTAAACCAAATATCAGAGGAAACAAGATTAAAAGAAGATGATTTCAAGGATTTAATTGACCTTGCTGTGCTTTGGGGCGCAATTAAGGCGGCAGATGTTGAAAATGTTATTGCTAAATACCTTCCTAAGGTTAATGTAAAAGATAAAAAGGTTTTGACAGAACATAAGTTGCTTTTCTCTCCGGCTGCTTTTAAACTGCTAATGCAAACAATAGGGGGTATCGGGTGGGGAGGATTAAACCTTAAATACCTTGCCATGGCAATGGGAGCTTCCATGACTTTCATATCTGATTATCAGCTGAGACGTGATCCGGCCACCCGGCAGCAAACCTATGGTGGCCTTTGGCTTGGTTATTTAAATGATTTTGATCCTGATACCGACATCAGCGATTTTGCTGCGGCAGCTGAAGGTGTCATTAAAAAAATGGGCAATCCCGATAACCTGGCCCAGTTTGAAGCCGATCCTGATAATTGGATCTTTGGTAACACCTACGCCGGTGTTATCCGCGCCAATCCCTCGCTGCAATCTGATTTAAAGGATTTTATTTTGGGTATTCAAAATTTAAATAATATTGTACAGCAACATAGTCAGTATACAAGTTTTAATGATGCCTATAAAAAAATATCCGGTGTTTTTAGCCAGTCGTTTAGCTTGCGGACTATCGGAAGTTTTTTAATGCACTATGCCAGTGACCTGAATATTTTATCGGAGATCAGCCAGGTTTTTACAATTACCATCGATCCGGATGGGGATGCTCCGGAGGTAATTAGCTTTTCAATAGTTTAATTCCAGTTAACGCTCGTTTAAAGGCGGTATTTTCCATGTGAGGGGAATACCGCTTAAACAAAAATCGAGTAACAAATATTTGCAGGTTATGGCGTTCACATATCCACATCTCCCCGAATTTTCAACAATGCCCTAAAACCACTGCCAATGCATTAACTTTACCCGATTAACAGAAGGAGTAACCGCTTGGCTAAAGATACTACCAAAGAAACCCCCTTAATGCAGCAATATAATGCTATCAAAGTAAAGTACCCCGGTGCTTTGCTGCTGTTTAGGGTAGGCGATTTTTATGAAACATTTGGCGAAGACGCCGTGAAGGCTGCCGGAATTTTAGGCATCGTACTTACCCGCCGCGCAAATGGCGCCGCTACACATATTGAGCTTGCCGGTTTTCCGCACCATTCACTGGATACATACCTGCCTAAGCTGGTTCGTGCCGGGCAGCGTGTGGCTATCTGCGATCAGCTGGAAGATCCAAAAACTACCAAAACCATTGTTAAGCGAGGCGTAACCGAACTGGTTACCCCCGGTGTAGCTACCAATGATAATATCCTGAATCAAAAAAGCAATAACTATCTTGCTTCGCTGCATTTTGAAAAAAACAGCATTGGTATAGCGCTTATTGATATCTCAACAGGCGAGTTCATGACCGCCCAGGGCAACAGCGATTATATTGATAAGCTGCTGCAAACTTTTTCGCCAAGCGAGGTGATCTATCCCAAAAGCCGCACTCGCGATTTTAAAGATACCTATGGTGACCGCTTCTATACTTATTCCCTTGACGAATGGCCTTACAGCGGTGATTATGCAACCGAAACGCTACTGAAGCACTTCGGCGTTAAATCGCTCAAGGGTTTCGGTATTGATAAGTTGAATTTGGGCATCATTGCCGCAGGTGTTGCCATTCATTACCTTAATGAAACGGAACACCGTAACCTCGGGCATATTTCGGCCATCAGCAGGATTGAGGAAGACAGGTACCTTTGGCTCGACAGGTTCAGTATCCGCAACCTGGAGCTGGTGGGTTCGGCTAATGAAAACGCCCTTACGCTGGTTGATGTACTTGACCATACCTGCTCACCAATGGGCGCACGTTTACTACGCCGCTGGATTGTGATGCCGCTTAAACAAATCAAGGCTATTAATGACCGCCTTGGTGTGGTTGAATACCTGATAGGCAATGAAGAACTGCGCGAAGACCTGCTGCAATACCTCCGCCAGATAGGTGACCTGGAAAGGCTGATCTCCAAAATTGGCTTGCAAAAAGCTAATCCGCGCGAGGTTTGCCAGCTAAAAAAGGCATTGACCGCTATAGCTCAGATCAAGCGGATTGCCGAATCATCGCAAAGTGCCCCCCTGCGTGCGATAGGAGAGCAGTTAAACCCCTGTGCGCTTATTTGTGAAAAGATAGAACGCGAACTAAACCCCGAGCCCCCCGTAATGCTGGTTAAAGGTTCGGTGATGAATGAGGGGATCAGTGAAGAACTTGACAGGCTTAGGAAGATCGCTTTCGGCGGTAAAGGCTACCTGTTGGAGATCCAGAAGCGTGAGGCCGAGCTAACGGGGATCCCATCGCTTAAAGTATCGTTCAATAACGTATTTGGTTACTACCTGGAGGTTACACATAGCCACCGCGATAAAGTTCCTACCGAATGGATCCGTAAGCAAACCCTGGTTAATGCCGAGCGTTATATTACGCCTGAGCTTAAAGAGTATGAAGAGCAGATTTTAGGTGCCGAAGAAAAGATCTTCGTAATTGAAACGCAGCTATATAATGACCTGCTGTATTCGCTGGCCGAGTATATCAAACCTATTCAGCTCAATGCCCAGCTCATAGCCCGTTTGGATGTGCTGCTTAACTTCGCTACCATCTCTATTAAAAACTACTACGTTAAGCCCGAGATAAACGAAAGCAGGGTACTTGATATAAAAGGCGGCCGTCACCCGGTTATCGAAAAGAATTTGCCGATAGGTGAAGAGTATATCACCAACAGCGTATTTCTTGATTCGGAAACCCAGCAGATCATCATCATTACCGGTCCCAACATGGCGGGTAAATCGGCTTTGTTAAGGCAAACCGGCTTGATAGTACTTATGGCACAGATGGGCTGTTTTGTGCCGGCTAAGGCGGCTACCATAGGCTTGGTTGATAAGATCTTTACCAGGGTAGGGGCTTCGGATAACCTTTCGTCCGGCGAATCGACCTTCATGGTGGAGATGAACGAAACAGCAAGCATTCTCAATAACCTAAGCGATAGGAGCCTGATCCTGTTGGATGAGATCGGTCGTGGTACATCAACTTATGATGGTATTTCCATTGCCTGGTCAATTGCCGAATATCTGCATAACCACCCAACTGCAAGGGCTAAAACCTTGTTTGCTACGCATTATCATGAGCTTAATGAGCTTAGCAACTCGTTTAACCGTGTCAAAAACTTTAATGTATCGGTTAAGGAAGTAGGGCAGCAGATCATCTTTTTACGTAAGCTGGTGCCCGGCGGCAGCGAACACAGCTTCGGGATCCACGTGGCTAAACTGGCAGGTATGCCTGCCAAAGTGCTTAGCCGTGCCAATGAGATCCTGAAGAAGCTGGAAAACGAACGTACCGGCGGCGAACATATTAAAGAAAGTATCCGTAAAGTGCAGAAGCAAGCCGTGCAGATGCAAATGTTTTCGATAGATGACCCCGTATTGGTAAAGATCCGTGATACACTGAATAACCTTGATGTAAATACCCTAACCCCGGTTGAAGCGCTTATGAAACTGGATGAGATCCAAAGGGTGGTGAAGAGCTAAAAAAACACGTCATTGCGAGGTACGAAGCAATCCCCTATAAGCAGGTCCGCCCTGTAGAGTCCGGGATTGCTTCGTACCTCGTAATGATGTGATGAAGATATATCTGCACATTCACCCATGTTGATATGTTAAAAACATCTGTATCATTGCAATAAAGTTTAAAGTTAATTTTACTTCATGAGCATATACCTGCGCCGTAGTTTTTACTTGTTTGTGTTTTTCCTTTCCCCTTTTATATTAAGCTCATGTCATTCGCGCAAGGCCGCTATGCGCGGCCAGCCGGGTGAAGTAGTTAACCCTTCTCCTGATATCGCCTCAAAATACTCCGAAATTATGGGGGTAGGCAGGGGGGACATTCAAAACGGTCGCCTTTATGCGTTTATCGATCAATGGATGGGAACACCCTATAAATTTGGCGGGTTGGATAAGGATGGTGTTGACTGCTCGGGCCTGACCTTTTTGCTCGAACAGCAGGTTTATGGCCTCACCATTCCGCGCATGACCAGTAAGCAGATCACCATCATCAAACGAAAATATGAGGACGAACTAAAAGAGGGCGATCTGGTGTTTTTTGATTTCGACGGAAAGCAGTTCAGCCATGTGGGGGTTTACCTGCAAAATGGCTATGTAGTACATGCCAGCTCGCGCCGCGGGGTGATCATTGTGAAATTGCGTGATCCTTCGCTATACAAATACTTCTCCAGGGCAGGTTCTATCGAAAGTGTTACCAGCAGTAGTATAAATTAAAATAATCCCAATCCTGTTAACACGAATTTTAGAAGGATTTGTGCGAATTAAATGAATATCAGGTTAAGTCGCATTCGTGTAATTCGTAAAAATTAGAGCTGATTTGTGACCTAATTTTCAATAATTTTGCGCCATCATGGCCGATAAAAAAGAAGAATACTCATTTTGGACCAAATACAAACGTTTTGCAGGTACCGAGATCATGCTTTATCTGATCATGGTACTTGGCATTATCCTGGGTATTGTGATCTTTAGTTACTTTTAATCAGTGTAACGTTATCGTTGTCAACATCAGCTATTGATTGATAAAAATCAACAAGGTCCTGGTAAGTATCTTTACTGTAAGTACCATCGATGATCTGCAATTTGCGGTTATAGATTAGCTTATCGCCGTTTACCGTTGTGCTTGATTCAAATTTTCCGAATAGCTTTTCGATACTTACCTTTTTAGGGCGCATATCAACCTTATAGCCGGCGGGCATGGTATAAGTGATCTCATCTTCATCGGTATAACCACGATTAATATAAACATCATTGCGGCGGTTACGTACCTCACGGAGCGGTGAGCTTATGCGATTAACCGGGTTTGCCAGAAATATAATTTTTCCGTCGGCTACTGACCCATAATCACTTGCAGACACTTTCAGGTTTTCGGTTGTATATGGTTGCCCTGTTTTAAACTGTTTCAGATCGGCACTTTCAATTTCAAGATTGTTGATCGGGTATATCTTTTTAAGATCTTTTACCTGCTCTTTTGACGATTCATAAATGATATGATCACGGTCTTCATAATTCGCTCCCTTAAAGTTGGTAATAATTGAACCTTTTAGGGCACCATCGTTGGCAATTGTAAAAGCTGCTGTGCGTTGCTCCAGGTTTGCCTGCGCCGTATATTTCGGCGTATGTATCAATTTGCCTCCCTCCGGTGTGCAGGCCAATACGGTACGGTCGTCAGTAAAATCGCCCAAGTAGCCGAAAGGCATGTTTTGATTGGTACACTCTAAAAAGGTTGTGTCGTTTTTGAAGGGCAGGCATAATATGATATGATTACCCTGGTCCATGCTTGCAAAATCAGTAAGCATACTTACTTTGGCATTTCCCGCCTCAACTACACAATAATATGAATCAATATTAACTGCTTTAAATAAGGCTTGTGTATAGTTAACGAGGGCTTTACAGTCACCGTAGTTTTGCTGATCAACATCTGCTGCCGGGAAGGGCTGATATCCGCCAATGCCTATTGATATATTGATGTAATGAGTTTTACCTTGCATGTACTCATAGATCTTTCTTGCTTTTTGCTTAGGATCGGTCATATCATTAGTGAGTTCCTTCATGCGGCTTACAGTTTGCGGGGATAGCACCTGTCTGCCGGCATTAAGTTTGTCATATTGCCACATACCAAGTTCTTTCCAGTTAGTAAACGAGCCGGCTATACCGCCATAACTAAATTTTTCGGGCGCTATTTTAACATAACTTAAATTTGCAGTGCGAAGCGGACTGTATGGTTCATACTTGACAGCTTTTAAATTGCTTGCCTGCCATGTGTATGTTTTTAATCCGTCTTTATTGGTGCCAATAACCACTTTTGACGGAACGTTTACCTCTTTATATCGGATCTTAAATTCGGGCTTACAAATAAATGTGTATGAACTTTTTTCGACAGCTACTCCCGTTGATGGATTAGGTTCCCAATCCCTGAACTCAAGCGTTTGTTTCAATTTTACATCATACTCATAGCTTACCGTATATGGATAGTCGCTTACCAGTGGGCGATAGTGTTTGATTTTAACGTCAGTGAATAAGGAAAATCCGTCATGATTGCTGTCATCTTCAAAGTCACTTTCACTAAACTTACTGATCGGCTTTCCATATTGATTGTAGACTATTCCTTTAACATCTTTAATAATGCGGTTTTTGTTGTGCGAAATACCAATTGCAACATCGTCATCCCCGTTTTTATTAAATACAGTAATGGCTCTTTTTACGTGAAGCAGGGTATTGTCAAGATCACGAACCTCTGTTGTTATTGCTTCATTTCGAACAACTGAACTGGCATAAGGTAAAAGTTCTTTTGGTATAAGGGATACATCATAATTATCCTGCGCTGTGGCATTGGTATAAATAATGACGGTAAAAAATAGCGTTAAAAATGTCTTCATTATTTTTTCTTGAAAATCATGTCGGCTTTTTCGGTAAGGATGATCTTGTTATAAAGTTCCTTTAAGTAGGGGTACTCGGCCGAATCGTAAACTGATTTATTGAATTGAATGATATTTGAAAAAGTGAAGGTACTATTGTCCTGCGTTTCAAATGAAGTAGCGAACATCCCCCCTTTATTAGGTAAAGAAAAGGCCACTACTTGCGGCGGTGTTTCAATGATATATTGCGCGGGTACATGCATCACCAGTACCAAGCGCTTATCCGACGCATAGCCCCAGTCAACAGGATAATCACGTTCGGTTAGTTTAAAAGGGTTTGTTGTGCGTTTTTCCCAAAGGTAGGGATTAAACGAAAGCCTGTCATGATTAGTATTGTCAAATGCGTCTATCTCAACCTCAAATGTTTCTCTTAACGGATTGTCAAGGCTATCCAGGTTCATTATATCTGATTTGATAACCTTTAATTTAGGCTGCTTTTCATCAAAATCTTCAACATATTCATCAACAGAATTGAATTTTTTTATAGCCTTACGCTTTTCATAAGCGTCATAGCCTTTGTAGTAAGTGGTAAGGCTGCCCTTTAATTTGCCGTTGTCGAGCAAAGTTAATTCAAGGGTGCGTGTTGTTGCGGCTTTTTGTTGCGAAGTTAGTTCAATCCAATACGACGGTTTATTAAGGCTGATCACCCTTCCTTTATCGTTTATACACCTAAGAGGCAGCAGCCCAAATGAAAGCAACGGATCGCTTGCATCAAGTAAATAAGTTTTGTCGTTAATAGTTACCCTTGCAACAACGTAGTTAAAATCGTTTAATACCGGGTAAAGCGTATTCACCATTCCATGCTCCCGTGTTGAAAGTAACACGGCTTCAGCATTAAGGCCGGCTGCATTTAATGCTGTAATAAGGGTTAAGTTGATATCGGGAACACTGCCGGTATGGGTGTCAAGAGCTTTTTTTATCCCTTCGCTGTATATACCTATATAGTCGTTCCACTTCAATTGTTTTTGAACCCAGGTGTAAATAGTTTTTGCTTTGTCAAGCTCATCTGTTTTACCTGCAATAACGGGCGCTATGCGTTCTTTTAATAAGCTGGTACGTCTTAATTGTGAACCAAAATCGTCGCTTGTTTTCAGCAGGCGGTCAACGTCTGTCCATTCTTTGGTTACAACGGTTTTAACGCCGGTATAGGGGTTGGTATATTCAACCAGTTCAAAAAATATAGCCGAAAGGAAGTTTTTGCGGGAAGTCATAAAATCTTCTTCAACAAAAGCAGGGATATCTTTAATGGCATAAGTAATATGTGAACAATCGGCTTTTGATCCGCCTGATGAAAAACACTCCCGCTCAACTTCAGAAGTGGTTTTAGTTAGTTTCAGGGCACCACGTAGAGAGGCGTTAAAATTCCAGAAACCTGGTATATGTACCTCATATTGCGAGTATGCTTTCGGGATACTGGTCTGGAAGTCCCATCCCCGAAAATGATACCAGTAAGGAGAGATCAGTTCATATTTAAACTCAATAACACAACCCGGGCGTAAAGCAGGCAATGCAAATTTTACTGTACTGCCATATTTGTAATCTTTTACAGTAAACACTTTTTTAGAGTCAAGTTCGGCTTTTTGAATTATGCCGTTATCATCTTTATAATAAGTTGTTCCGGTAACATTGTTAACCTCTTCGTCCGAGTTATTCTCGGTATGGATAGGTATCGCTATAGTGCCGTTATCAAAGCCCTCTTTGGTAAATATTTTAATTTTGGCGTGATACGTATGGATCAGCCTGATATGGTCCATATATTCATCTATACGGGTATTGCCAAATTCATTTAAAAAGACAGCATTGGCCTGCGGATCTTTATCATATTTGGTCATTTCAACCTCTTGATCAGTAACTCCGGCCTCAAAATCCTGGGCTGTGGCTAAGTGTGATAAGCCAATAAAAATCAAAAGAATAAGAGAGATTTTGCTCATACAAATTGTGATAATTAGGGATAATCAAATTAAATAATAAATTGGTATATTAAATAAATTAAAAAATTTATTCTGCTGATTAATTTTAGGACATTTGCGACCTTTGCATCTCTGAACACTAACAAATGAAATTAAAATTAAAACGCCCGCTGGCTTTCTTTGATCTTGAAACAACAGGTACCAATATCGGTGCCGACCGTATAGTTGAAATATCTGTTATCAAGCTTAATCCCGATGGTAGTGAGGACGTTAAAACATGGCGTGTTCACCCGGGCATTCCTATTCCGCTTGAGTCATCGCTGGTGCATGGCATCTACGACGAGCACATACAAAACGAAAAACAATTTAAAGAGCTTGGGCAGGAAATAGCCGATTTTATTGGCGATAGCGACCTGGCCGGCTATAACTCAAATAAGTTTGATATCCCCATGATCATGGAGGAGTTTTTGCGCGCTGGTGTATCATTTACTTTAGATGAGCGCCATTTTGTGGATGTGCAAAATATATTTCACCAGATGGAGCAGCGTACTTTGAAAGCCGCTTACCAGTTTTATTGTAATAAAGTAATTGAAAATGCCCATTCGGCCGAGGCTGATACCCGTGCTACCATGGAGGTTTTGCTGGCGCAGATAGAGCGTTATGAAAACGTGGAGTGGGAGGACAAAAAAGGTAACAAATTAGTTCCGGTTGTTGGCGATGTTGAAGCTTTACATGTGTTTACTAACCTGAGCAAACCGGTTGATTTTGCAGGCCGTATGGTTTACAATGAGCAGGGCGAAGAGTTAATAAACTTTGGCAAGCATAAAGGCAAACGTGTAGAGGATGTATTAAACGCCGAGCCAAGCTACTACTCATGGATGATGCAGGGTGATTTTCCGTTGTATACCAAACGTAAGCTCGAAGAGATCTATACCCGCTGGAATGCCAAAAAAACAGCTGAGCGCCAGGCTAACAAAGCAGCCCAGCCAAAGCCGGCAGATCAACAACCTGCTGCTCCTAAGCCAGAGTATCAAAAAAAGGAATACACCAAGCCCGATCATACCAAAAATCAGCAATATCAAAACAAACCTTTTAAAAAGAAGGATGAGCCCGCGCAGCCAGTTAACGATGATATGCTGGCTCAGTTGGCATTGAAGTTTAAAAAGGGGTAAATTATTATAAATAAAGCGTCATTGCGAGGTACGAAGCAATCCCCGATTAGCAGAGCCACTCTGTATAGTTTGGGATTGCTTCGTACCTCGCAATGACGTTTTCGGTTATTACACTATTTTACTGAGCTACAGTAGCTTCACATCGCTTAGTTCAAAGGCACGGTTCAGACTCCCTTTAAAAAATCGATATTTCGTTGCAATCCGCTGAATTTCGTGCGCTTAACGGCCGAGTTTTTAAATACTTTTTGAAAAATATCCTGGGTGATATCCTGCCAGTCGTCTTTTTTTAGATGTAACAGATCGGCGTGAGGGGTAAAGGCAGGTTCCGTATTGAGTACCGAAAATCGGTTCCAGGGACAAACATCCTGGCAAACATCACAGCCAAACATCCAGTTATCCATTTTGCCTTTAAACTCCTGTGGAATCTCATTTTTGAGCTCGATGGTGAGGTATGAAATGCAGCGGCTGCCGTCAACCACATAGGGGCCAACAATGGCATCGGTAGGGCAGGCGTCGATGCAATTGGTGCAGGTTCCACAATGATCAATGGTGGGGGCTATATCATATTCCAATTCAAGGTCGATGATCAGCTCGGCCAAAAAAAAGAATGAACCGGCCTTTTTATTAAGTAGGTTGCTGTTTTTGCCAATCCAGCCCATGCCTGCTTTACGTGCCCAGGCCTTATCCAGCACCGGGGCCGAATCAACAAACGCACGGCCGCCTACTTCACCTATCTCTTCATTGATGATTTGCAGCAGTTGTTTCAGCTTATCTTTAATTACCGTGTGGTAATCAATGCCATAAGCGTATTTAGATATTTTAGGGGCCGATGGATCGTCCTGCCGTTGATCTGTATAATAATTAATGCCTAATGATATGACTGATTTAGCCCCGTCAACTAATAGCCGCGGATCAAGACGCTTATCGAAATGGTTTTCCATGTACGCCATTTCGCCATGCATGTTTTTATTGAGCCAGGATTCAAGGCGCGGGGCTTCATCTTCTAAAAAATCTGCTTTGGCTATACCGCAAAACAAAAAGCCAAGCTTTTGCGCCTCGCTTTTAATGAGTTGACTATATGTGGCCTTGTTTTGCTGCATTGATGCAAAGATAGTATAAATTGAAATTGGTGTATATACAGCAATATACCCGAGCGGGTTTTAGTAGCCAGGATATACTTGCACATGGACATTATTCGTTATTATTATTTACTCCGGTTTGCTATAAAGTTACTATTGGTTCAGTTTTTGTATCTGATTAAAAAATAGAGAATTATAGCATGCTTGAGCATATAAGATATTTGCCTGCGCATGTATTGGGAATACATGCGGTTGGCCACGTTACCATCGGCGATTATGAGAAGGCCATACGACCTTTGCTTGAGCTGCAGGTAAAACAAACCGGGCGGATAAACTTTTTACTGATACTGGAAACAAATATTAAAAATTTTTCGGCTGGTGCCTGGTGCGGCAACGTCAGGCTTGGTCTTAAGTATTTTACACGGTGGAATAAGGTTGCTGTTGTAACCGATCAGGACGATGTGCGCGAGTTTAGCCACTTGTTTAAATATATTTTACCGGGCAAGTTTGCAGGCTATAGATTGGAAAACCTGGATGAAGCCGTAAAGTGGGTAACTGGAATTAAATAAACGTACCATTATGGAAACTATAGATAAAACAGCAGTGATGAACAATGATTATTCAGACCTGCACAATGACGAGTTGGGCGAAAATACCGGCGACGATACCATAATAGCCGAAATAGTTCATTTAAAGCCCGACGAAAAGGATATCAGCAAAATGCCGTCGTCAAACAAAGGCCAGGGCCCGGCAGGGGAGAACTTGTAGTTTGCCCCAACCCTCTAAAGGGGGAGGTCTGGAGAATGTTTAACAAAAAATGCCTGGCTCAAAGAGCCAGGCATTTTTTGTTAATCGTTATATTGAAATGCAATATGTTAATCAAAAGGGGGGCCGGCGGGCTAAAAGCTATTCCTGATACTGTTGCTTAAAGTTTTGGCGCTCCAGTAACCGCTATCTAAAATACGGCGTACAGTCATCAGCGGATCAGTTTGATCGCGTTTATCAGCTAATTGAAAAGCCATTTTGAAACCGCGTTTCCTGAGCTCAGGTAAAGCGGCTTTGTTCCAGATACCAAACGGATAAGCAAAGTAATCCATTTTTTTACCGGTGATCTCTTCCAGTGTTTTGGTTGGTTTTTCGATCTGGGTAACCCAGTCATCAACCGGGCGATTGGTTATTTTTCCATTTTTACCAATGATTTTAAGGGTAGAGGTATGCGAATAACGGTCAACACGGTGGTGGTCCCAGGTGTGGCTTGCGATAACGTTACCTTCATCAGATAGTTGTTTCACCTGCTCTTTGGTCATATAATGCGGGCGGCCCAATGATACGGTCATCACGAAATAAACCGCTTTAAAACCATATTTTTTTAGGGTAGGGTTAGCGATGGTGAACTGATCAAGATCAGTATCATCAAACGTAAGCATGATAGGCTTTTTAGGCAATGGCGCACCTTTGGTAAGGTATGCATAAAGCTGATCGGGCAGTATAGTGTGGTAACCGCTGTCGGCCAGCATTTTGATGTGTTCTTTAAAAGCGGCAATCTGTACTATATAATCTTTGGCATTTTTTGAATCTGTCGGTTTCCAGTCACGGATCTGGTGATAGCAAAGGATAGGTACCTGTTTGCGGGCCAGAATGGCGGCGGCATCACCCTGTGGGGCAGCATTGGCAGTAGCCGGCGTTGCAGCCGCCGGAGCCGCGGCGATTGTTTTATCTGATGGTTTCGACTGGCATGAAACAGCGCCGAAAGCACAAAGGGCCAGCATGGCTAACGTTTGTTTTATCATATTATAGGTTGGTTTTTCAATCATTTAAACGGCGGCTAAATTAATAATTATATAACACGCCTATCTTTTATTGTAAATAAATTTAATTATCAATTTAAGGTTTGAATATGTTTGAGATGGCTTAAAATAAAAAGGCCTGCAATATCTTTTCGTAAGGGAAAGATATTGCAGGCCTTTTTATTGATGTTAAATTTCGATTACAAAACTATCCGTTTGCCTTCTTTTATAGAGCGCTTAGCCGCGTCGAGGATCTGCATCACGATCATGTTGTATTTCAATGACGAACGGTCGTCAGGATGTTTAAGCGGATTTTGCAATGCGGCGGTAAAATAGGCAACAGGCGCATCGGCAGGCGAAATAAGCGGCGCTGCTTTATATCCTCGTACGCGATTGTTAACTTTTATTTCAACGCTATCCTTGTCAAATGCATGGATATAGCCCTTAGCGCCAAAGATCTCCATATCTTTAATACCGAACGGCCAGTTCCATGAAGCTTCTATCTGGCCCGTGGCGTTGGCATATTCAACCAGTATGGTAGCATCGTCTTCAACTTTAGGGTATACATTGGGTTTGTAATGCCTTGCAATGGCGGTTACTGCTATCGGGCGCTGGCCTTTCATTAGCCAGGTCATTAAATCGGCGCCATAGCAGCCAAAATCATTAAGGGCACCGGCTCCGTTCAAAACAGGATCGGTAAGCCAGCTCAGGAAATCTTCACTGCAGCCTATTTCGCGCGGACCTTCGTGTCCGTCATGCACCACCATTTTACGAATCATGCCTACGCTATCCAACTTAACCGTATTGTAAGCATCCTGGAACGATGGGTACCAGGTAGTTTCATAGTTGGTTAACACTTTAACATAGTATTTAAGTGCCAGAAACTCCATGCGTTTAGCCTGCTCAAGAGTGGCGGCTAAAGGCTTTTCAACCATTACAGAAATCCCAAGCGGTGCACAAGTCTCCACAATATCTACGTGTTTGCCAACCTCGTTATAACCTAACACAATAGCAGGTTTGCGGACGGTACACATTTTCTTCAGGTCGTCAAAAAACAGGGAATCGGGTAGGTTATAGGCTTTGCCAAATTTTTCCCAAAGCTTTTTGTTAGGTTCGGCTATGCCTACAATATTCACGTTTCCTTTACGGTACTCGCTTAATATAAGGTGAATGTGATCATGGTTTAAACCCATGATGCCCACTTTTAATGTAGGCACAGGTTTGTGTACAGCAGGTACAGTATCTTTTTTGACTTTGTTAATTGAGTCGGCAGGCAAGGTAACGGTATTTGCCGGAGCGGGTGGATTAACCGGCGGCGTTGTTGTTTGTGCCGATGCAATGGTTACACCGCTCAAAATAAGCGCAGTAGTAGTGAGCAATAGTTTTAATTTGGCTTTCATAATTGGTGGTGATGGATATATATATGTAGGTTTATATCAAAATAACGATGGATTTCCCCCCAGCTTTATCTTTCCTAAATGTTTGTAGGCGGCTTCGGTAGCTTCACGCCCGCGGGCTGTACGCATCAAAAAGCCTTCCTGTATTAAAAAAGGTTCGTAAACTTCTTCAATGGTACCCTCATCCTCACCAACCGCCGTTGCAACGGTTTTTAAACCAACCGGGCCTCCTTTAAACTTATCAATTATAGTAGTCAGGATCTTGTTATCCATTTCATCAAGACCATGGCTATCCACGTTCAGGGCATTTAAGGCATACTGGGCAATTTCGGTATCAATTTTACCATTGCCTTTGATCTGGGCAAAATCGCGCGTACGGCGAAGCAACGCGTTGGCAATACGCGGGGTGCCACGACTACGGCGGGCAATTTCATAAGCACCTTCATCAGTAATAGGCGTTTTTAATATAGATGCCGAACGCAGTACAATTGTTGTAAGCAGTTTGGCATCGTAATATTCCAACCGCGAATTAATACCAAACCTGGCCCTTAAAGGTGCAGTTAGCAAACCTGAACGAGTGGTAGCCCCAACCAGGGTGAATGGATTCAGCGAGATCTGTACCGAACGGGCATTAGGGCCGCTCTCCAGCATTATATCTATCTTAAAATCCTCCATTGCCGAGTATAAATACTCTTCAACCAGCGGGCTTAAACGATGGATCTCGTCAATGAAAAGGATGTCGCCGGTTTCAAGGTTGGTAAGTAAACCGGCCAAATCGCCGGGTTTATCTAAAACAGGTCCCGAGGTGATCTTGATACCAACACCCATTTCATTGGCTATAATGTGCGACAGGGTGGTTTTACCCAAACCCGGAGGGCCATGCAGCAGCACATGGTCAAGCGCTTCGCCGCGCTGACGGGCGGCCTGTACAAAGATCCTTAAATTGGCTAATATTTTATGCTGACCGGTAAAATCCTCAAACTGCTGCGGGCGCAATACTTTTTCAATATCACGTTCGGCAGGACTGAGGCGTTCGCGTTCAGGGTCAAGATGCTCATTCATTGCCAACGAAATTAGTAATTTTTTAGGCTAAAGGTGAAAGGTTAAAGGTAAAAGGTTTGTTTCTTTTAATAAGGTTAAAGGCAAAAGGATAAAGGTGAAAGGTTATTTGTGTTTGATTAAGTAAAAAGGCGAAATGCTTCTACCTTTCGCCTTTTACCTTTATCCTTTCGCCTCAAAAAATCACCCTTCCGGGTATTTCCTGAAGATGCTGTTGATCTTCATCTGGATCACACCTAAAAATGCTTCGCGGAAAATACGGGTGGACATTTTGGAGGTGCCAGCCGTGCGGTCGGTAAATATAATGGGGACTTCTACCAGCTTAAAACCATGTTTAAGGGTGGTGTATTTCATCTCTATCTGGAAAGCATAGCCAACAAACTTGATCTTATCCAGCCTCACGGTTTCAAGTACTCTGCGTTTGTAGCACATAAAGCCGGCGGTGGCGTCCTGTACCTTCATCCCGGTTATAAAACGTACATAAACTGATGCAAAATAGCTCATCAGCACACGGCTCATGGGCCAGTTTACTACGTTTACGCCAGTTACATAGCGTGAACCTATTGCTGCGTCGGCACCATCAATGCAGGCTTGCCTTAGTTTCAAAAGATCATCCGGATTATGCGAAAAATCGGCATCCATCTCAAAAATGTAGTCGTAATGGCGGGCAATGCCCCATTTAAAGCCATGTATGTAGGCTGTACCAAGGCCTTGTTTACCGGCGCGCTCTTCAATAAAAAGCCTTCCGTCAAACTCGGGTTGAAGGTCTTTAACGATAACCTGCGTACCATCAGGCGAACCATCGTCGATGACAAGTACGTGAAAATCATGAGGTAATGAGAATACCTTGCGGATCATCCGTTCGATATTTTCTTTCTCATTATAGGTGGGTATGATTACGACGCTATCGGGCACTGAACAGTATTTTGAAAATGAGATGAATATTTAAGGTGCGAAAATAATCAATTTACAGAGCATCAAAACAAAAAAACAGGAAAGCTTGCGCAATCCTGTTTTTAGATATAAATATTTTACAGATTATGAGTGTCTGCAATGACCTAGTTTTCCACGTAGGGGTCGGTAATGTAGTTTCTTTCTTTAAGGCGTGGCGAAACAATCAGGAATATGATGATGAACACGGCGATAAAAGCCACAAAAAACCATTCGTAATTGGCACCCTTAAGATTTTTAGCCCACCAGCCGCCATCTTCAATAAGCCCGTTAACAAGGGCAGTGATTAGGTTACCAAAGGAAACAACCAGAAACCAAATTCCCGACATGGTACTTTTCATTGATTTTGGAGAATGGGTATAAGCATATTCTAAACCGGTAATTGATACCAGCACTTCTGCAGCAGATAATATTAAAAAGGCCAACACCTGCCACCACATTGATGGTGAGCCGCCATGGTCAATACTAACATGTGTAAAACCGATAACTACAAACGATAATGCAGTTAAAATCAAACCGGCGCCAAGCCTGCGTAAAGGTGTTGTTTTTAATCCAATCTTATCAAAGGCCGGATAAATCACATAGTTAAAAAGTGGTATGAATAACAAAAGGAAAACAGTATTAAATGTAGACATTGAACCCGGTTCTATCTTGAACGACGTAAAACCGAGGTTGATGTTTCGATCCATTTTTTCGGCATAAAGCGTCCATTCTGAAAGGCATTGGTCCCAAACAGCCCAAAAAGCGAGTGCAAAAAAGAATACGGAAATTACACGGTATACCGCTTTAACTCCTTCAACGCGTTCCGGATCATAACTTTCTTTAGCAATATCAAGTAATGATTGGCCAGGTTTCTTTTTACTTAAGTGGGTGAGTGCGTACCAGGTAATAAACACCAGGTTATTTCGGTTTACGCCTTGCGGAGGTACCTTCACATACTTTTTGCGGCCCATGAAAAATATCACTGTTGCCAAAGCCATTAATATGCCGGGAATACCAAAAGCCCATTTAGGGCCATAATATTTATAAACAAGAGGGATAGCCACTGTTGAAAGCATAGAGCCGGCGTTAATGCTAAAGTAAAACCAGCCGTAAACTTTTGATAACAAATCCTGATTGCTGGCATCAAACTGGTCGCCTACGTTGGCCGAAACACACGATTTGATACCACCCGCACCGATAGCTACAACAAGCATACCTATCTCAAAACCATCGAGGCTTGTATCAAACATCGCCAGCAACAGGTGTCCAAGGCAATATACCACTGAAATATAAAGGATGAGTTTATATTTGCCGGTAAACCAGTCGGCCACCATTCCGCCCACAAATGGCAAAGCGTAGGCTACCATAACAAATAAATGATTCAGTTTATTGGCATGGGCGTCAGCCTGTTGAGCCAAGGCGGCACTACCCGTAGGGTTAAAGAATTGTTTTACTAAAAAAAGGGTAAGTATTGAACGCATGCCATAAAAGCTAAAGCGTTCGGCAGCCTCGTTCCCTATAATATAAGGGACACTTCTGGGGAATCTTGATTTTTTTGTGGTGGTTGCAGAGATTTCTTGCATTATCATCAATAGTTTTTGCTAAAGTAATATATTTCTATTAATTCGAAATTTAATACCGAAAGTGTTACAAGTTATATAATAAATGTTTGTGTTTTCTACTTCGTTCCGTGGTTTTATTCTTAATGTTTAATGGGTACAAGCGCCCGGTCTTTAGCAGCCTGCTTTTTCGGATCAATGTATTCATTGTCAGCAGCTGAGTTTGTGCCACCGGCGATGTTACGCATGTCGAGGTTTTCTACATAGGTCCAGCGGCCTTCTTTTAATTTGTAACCATCGTAACTCAGGTCGGGCCCAAAGGTTTCGGGTTTGTCCTTGCTTCTGCCATCGGGGGCCGAAAGATGGTCAAACACAATAAGGTTTTGCTCGGGTATATACCTTAACAGCATGGATACCTGCCGGGCGTATTCAAATATCACTCTGTTGCGGGTTTTGCTGTTACCATTAAATATGGGCATTCCAAACTGCGGCACGCCATTATTAAACGAAATTACATCGATCACTTTTTTTGTAGATTTTACCGTATTGCCTTTCCAGCCCAGCAATATATAGTAAGGTTTTGGGCCATACACGGGCACTATTTTGTAATATTGGGCACCGTACCATTTATGGCTACTGGTTACCGAATCTTCCGGGTTTTTTAATAAAGGTGAGTAATCTTCAAGCGGAAACATTTTAAGCGGACCGCCGGTATTTATTTGCACCGTGCCGTAAAAACGGTAGCTGCCATCAAGATTTATCACATGCCAGCTCAGGATGCGGAAGCGGTTATCTGGCGAATTGATAATGCTGATGCTCTTAACCGAATCAAATGGGAAAAGGAAGGAGTTGTTGATCTTTAACGCCTGCACCAGTGTTTTAATGAACTGGTAATTGGCATTTTTCCGCTCCATATCGTTCTCGTCATTTACAATTTTTTTGCCGAGACGGGTGAGACTGTCCTGGTATTCGCCAAGTTTTTTAACCCGTGTGCCTTCGTCATAATATTGGGCAAAGGTTTGCAGGCAAAGCAGGATAGAAAGGAGAGTTAGGGCAACTTTTTTTGTCACGATTTTTAATTAATTAGTTGAGCTTATTTCTTTTGTCATTGCGAAGAACGAAGCGATCCCCGATTTGTGGGGTGGCTTTGCAAGTTTCTCTGTATAGAATGAGATTATTAATAATTATAATTTGATTTTATAGGTATTAATGAGCTCCCGTTAGTCGGTTGTCATGGTTCTTTATTAATAGCGTAATTGTAAATTGTTGATTATTAACTTTATTTATGATCTATTTTATAATATGGGCGTTGCCTGCGGCCGGGCTTTTCGTTGCAAGTCCTCGCTTTTCCTGCCCGCAAGCCCTACACACGCTGTGGGCTTTTCACTGCAATCCCTAACGCGCCCCACGCGCAACATCACTAAAGTATATTTTACACGTCATAAAGATCTCTTTAAGGGCTCTCCCTGATGGTTACTTGCAATGACGTAGTTTTAAAAGTATTAACGTAAATTTTCAATAACCATTGCACTGGCACCGCCGCCACCATTGCAGATCCCCGCGGCACCGTATTTACCATTATTTTGCTTTAATACGTGTAAAAGGGTAACAATGATTCGCGCACCTGAAGCGCCGAGAGGATGGCCCAATGAAACAGCGCCCCCATTAACGTTCACTTTTTCGGGGTCGAGGTTCAAAAGCTGGTTGTTGGCTATTGATACCACAGAGAAGGCTTCATTGATCTCAAAGAAATCGATATCAGAGTTTTGCAAGCCTGCTCTGTGCAGTGCAAGCGGTATAGCTTTTGATGGTGCTGTGGTAAACCATTCGGGAGCCTGCTGGACATCAGCATAAGATACTATTTTGGCCAGCGGCTTTATGCCCAATTCATCAGCCTTTTCGCGACTCATTAATACTACTGCTGCTGCGCCATCATTTAAGGTTGACGCGTTAGCGGCTGTAACTGTACCATCCTTTTTAAATACAGGTTTCAGCGATGGGATCTTTTCAAACTTTACCGTTTGAGGTTCCTCATCTTCGGTAAACATAGTGATATCGCCCTTTTTGTCTTTAAGACCAACAGGAGTTATCTCATCTTTAAATTTGCCGTCTTGCTGTGCTTTTTGAGCACGTTGATATGATAATATAGCAAAAGCGTCCTGTTCTTCACGGCTGATATTACAGTCGGCAGCGCAAAGCTCAGCTGCTGAGCCCATGTGATAGTCATTATAAACATCCCAAAGACCATCTTTTACCAGGCCATCAATAATTTGACCATTGCCTAAACGGTAACCGTTGCGGGCTTTATCCAGGTAATAAGGCACATTGCTCATGCTTTCCATACCGCCGGCAACAACAATATCGTTTTGTCCCAGGGCTATACTTTGAGCAGCCAGCATAATAGCTTTCATGCCCGATGCGCAAACTTTATTAACGGTTGTAGCAGGCAGATAGGGGAGCCCGGCAAATATAGCTGCCTGGGTAGCCGGCGCCTGCCCAATATTGGCCGACATTACATTACCCATATAAACTTCCTGTACCTGGTCGGGCCGTAAACCCGCTTTTTCTACTGCTGACTTGATTACCGCAGCACCCAGTTGCGTGGCGCTGATAGCGGCTAAGCTGCCTCCAAAACTACCCATAGGCGTGCGTGTGGCGGCTACTATTACTACTTCTTTCATGTGTCCCTCATTAAAATTGGTGGGCAAATTTAGTGATTTGAATGAAAGAAAATACTATGCATGCATAATAAAATTAGTTTGCAGTTTTTAGTTTGCAGTGGGCAGTTCTTAGATCAGTGGACAGTTTTTTGATTATATAGAATTGGAGTTGGTTGTCGCTGCCGCTCATATCACTATAGTAACTGCAAACGGGCAACTGTAAACTGTCTACTGATCTTCCTTTTTCTTCTTCACGCCTTTTTTACGTGCAAGCAGGGCCTGTTGCATGAGGTATTCGATCTGGCCGTTGGTGCTCCTGAATTCTTCAGCAGCCCAGCTCTCAATCTCCTTCAGCATGTCGGGATTAATACGTAATACAAATGCTTTCTTCTCCGCCATATCAACTTGCGGCCGCTGCTTCGGCCTGTTTTAACAAAACTAAATTTATGCCCAGTAACGCCAGTAAAGACAGTTCTGGTACTTTTTTGATCATATCCGGATCAATTTTTACAATAAAAGGCTTTTTCCACTTCCAGAATTTGGTTTGCACATTCAATATATCGCCCAGTTGCTCGCTTACCCAGGTATAATTGTGCGATAGAATCTTTTTGTTATAAAAAGTAGCCGTAAGGCCATTATTCGTAGTTAAGTTTATCTTACGGCACCAAAGCTGTGGGGTTACCAGGCCTATCTCCATACCGTCAGGCTGCTCAATTATAAATTTTCGGCCCAGCCAGCTTTTACGTTTCACTGTCCAGCTTCCATAGGCAGTTTCAAGCGTACATTTGCGTTTTAAAGCACCAATATAAGTGAGCTTGCCGTAGCTGAATTGCCCGTCGGTAAGCTCATACCACGGTCGCCAAAAGCCGTGCCTCAGCACAGGTAATTCTGTTACTCGGAGTTGGTCAAAACTTCTGAATTGATCCATGGTATTAATGGTATAAGGTACCAGTATTAACAACAGGGTTAACAGCTTTATCGCCGCAAAGTACAACCAGCAGGTTACTCACCATGGCTGCTTTACGTTCTTCGTCAAGCTCAACTATATTTTTTTCTGATAGTTTGTTCAGCGCCATTTCAACCATGCCAACCGCGCCTTCAACAATCAGTCTACGGGCAGCAATAATAGCCGATGCCTGCTGTACCTGCAGCATGGAATGTGCAATTTCGGGGGCATAGGCTAAATGCGAAATGCGGGCTTCCAAAACCTCAATGCCGGCACGGTCAAGTCTTTCGTTCAGCTCTTTCTCCAGCAACATGCTCACCTGGTCGGCACCGCCACGCAAGGTGATGGTAGCAGTTTCATCCTCCAGGTTGTCATATGGAAAAGAATTGGCCAAATGCCTTACAGCGGCTTCGCTTTGGATATTTACATACTGAATGTAATTCTCGACGGCAAAAACAGCAGCAGCCGTATCTTTTATCTGCCAAACAATAACGGCGGCAATTTCAATAGGGTTACCTATGCTGTCGTTCACTTTTAACTGCTGCCCGTTAAGGTTAAACGCCTTTAAGGATACTTTCTTCTTAACAGTGAAGGGGTTAACCCAGAAAAAACCGTCTGTTTTTACAGTGCCTACGTACTTGCCAAAAAGGGTAAGCACTTTTGACTCGTTAGGGTTAACAACGATGATACCAGGAAATAAAAATATAACACTAACCGGAACCAGTATGAAACCGAGGGGTTCCTGGCCGTAGCAAAAGCAAACGACGGCCACTACTAATAAAAAAACGGCCAAAATAAGTGCGGCAAAGCCGGATGGCGGGTTGATGGTTTTTTCAGGATTCATGATTTAGATTGATTTTAAAATGATATCACAAAGATATCAAATTTGTTTTTGTAAAAACAAGAAAAACTGCATATAACAGAAACTTATATTATTTTTGGCAGGTTAATCATTTAAATGGCAAAACTATCCACTTCGCGCCAAAAGGCTTTACTGCGCAAATACGCCCGTAATGTTAAGTTTTTGATGATGCTGATCAGTATCGTGCTCATTGTTTACTTTTTACCCAAGCAGGCAAAATTTAGCTACGAGCATGAAAAGGGTAGGATCTGGAACCAGAAGGATCTCGTATCGCCCTATAATTTCGCCATCTTAAAAACACCCCAGGAGATCATGGCCGATCAGAAGTCGGCACTGGAAAGCATAACGCCGATTTACCAGCTGGATGCCGCCATGCAAAACCAGCAAATAGATGGTTTTAAAGCTGACCTGGAAATCAAGTGGCATAATGCAGGTATTAACGATAAGCTTAAGCCAAAATATATTACTGCCGGCACCGATTTGCTTACCGAAATTTATCAAACAGGCGTTTTTAAGCCCAATGCCAAGTACCAGCAAGGCTCAGAGAATTATCCTGTCAGGATCCTGGACAAGAACGTTGCCACTGATAAAAATACCAGTGAACTGTTCACCAAAGAAAAGGCGCAGGAATACTCTGATAAGATATTGAGTAAACATACCGATCTGGACAAGGCCTTCCTGCTTGATCTGATCAGTAACCGTCTGCAAAATAACCTTGCTTACGATAACAACCTAACCTCGAGATTGGAGAAAGAAGTTGTGGATGGACTTTCGGTAACCCGCGGTATGGTGCAAAAAGGGGAGGTGATAGTTTATAAAGGTTCGGTAGTTAATGATGATGTGTATCAAAAACTGGAATCGTTTAAAAAAGCTTTTGAGGATAATGCCCGTGTAAACGGCAACAGGAATCTGGTATTGCTGGGGCAGTTTTTCCTGGTAGCTATAGCCATATCGCTGCTCATGATCTTCCTGTATCTTTTCCGTAAAGATATTTATGCTGATAACAGGTTGGTGAGTCTGATATTGCTGGTAATTACCACCATGCTGGCTACCTTATCGCTGGCAATAAAATTACAGTTCCCAACCAATCTGTACTATATCCCTTATTGTATAGTGCCTATCATCATCCGCATATTGTTTGATACCCGTTTGGCGCTTAATATTCATTTGCTGGTGGTGTTGATAGCCGGTTTTTTTGTGCCCAATAGCTTTGAGTTTGCTTATTATGAAATTACGGCGGGTATGGTATCTATTTACAGTATCAAAAACCTGGTACGTCGTGAGCAATTCCTGATCTCGGCAGTGATCATCATCTTTACTTATTTTGTAGCGTTTTTAGGCATCACCTTTATCCGCGAGGGGGATTTCCTGAATATCGACTGGATGGACTTTTTACCTTTTGTGGTTAGCGTGCTGCTTACACTACTGGCTTACCCGCTCATTTACCTGTTTGAGAAGGTATTTGCAATTACATCCGAAATTACGCTCATCGAGCTTACCAATACCAACGCTCCTTTGCTACGCGAACTGGCTTTTAATGCACCCGGTACCTTTCAGCACTCGTTGCAGGTTGCTAACCTGGCCGAAAACGCTATTTATGCCGTTGGAGGCAATGCGCTATTGGTTAGGGCAGGGGCTTTGTACCATGACATTGGTAAAATGGAGAACCCGCTGTTCTTTATCGAAAACCAAAGCTCAGGGTTTAATCCGCATGATAAGCTGCCATATGAAGAAAGCGCCCAGATCATCATCCGCCATGTGAGCAGGGGGATTGAAATGGCGCGCAAGGCTAATCTGCCCGAAGTGGTGATCGATTTTATCCGCACCCATCACGGTAATACCCGGGTGGATTACTTTTACCAGTCGTCATTGAAAAATTTTCCTGAAAAATTCATTAACGAGAACATTTTCCGCTATCCCGGACCTATTCCTTTCACCAAAGAAGGTGCCGTTTTGATGCTTGCCGACTCGGTTGAGGCCGCTTCGCGCTCATTAAAGGAGCCCGATGAAGAATCGATCAGTGTACTGGTTGATCGCATTGTGAAATACAAGCTTGATCAAAACCAGCTGAAAGACAGTAATATAACTTTGAAAGACATTGAAACTATAAAGGCGATTTTTAAGCGGATGCTGATGAGTATTTACCACGTGCGAATTGATTATTAGAAAATCATTTTTTTTTTTGACGGGATGCATGAATTACTATATTTGCAGTCCCTGAAAAAGGGACAATAAATTTAAAGTAAAACGGAGAGGTGCCTGAGAGGCCGAAAGGATCAGTTTGCTAAACTGACGTACTGGAAACGGTACCGAGGGTTCGAATCCCTCCCTCTCCGCAAAAGCCCAAACTAAGGGCTTTTTTTATTTATTGGATCGCGGTTTTTATGAGTTCTTGATTTTTAGAACGTTAATAAAAACGAAAATGGAGAGGTGCCTGAGAGGCCGAAAGGATCAGTTTGCTAAACTGACGTACTGGAAACGGTACCGAGGGTTCGAATCCCTCCTTCTCCGCTAATTTTGATATTGAATTGTCCAATAGCCTGCAATCGTTTAGATTGCAGGCTATTTTTTTATTCACAGATAGCCTTGATGATGCAGCCGGAATCTTCAGGACAAGCCGGGGGGCTCCGCTGGTACACCAGGCTCCTCCCACGATATGATCAGGTGATAAAGTAAATACTCTTGTGTCAAGCCAGGCGCTTATTTAGCCGGTAGTTATTTTCAGTCGCCTTACAGATATTACTGGCTTCGTTTGCAACGAAAGGGGGGATGTTTTCTGCGGTTACTCTTCAATCGACGGACAAAATGGGGTCTGTAACCAATCAAATAAAAAAATATTTATTGGTAGGTTTAGTTGTTTCCTCCGGTTCAATGGCAAAACCCGCTATGATTAGCTTTGATCGGGTTGATTTGGGTAAATAATAATAGCCCTTTCAATGATCTGGCAGGCCAGATTATGGCCATTTATAAGTAAGAGACGCTCTGATTTATGACCATATTACTTCGGCCGTAAAACAATAAGCCTTACCATGTTGCCTTACAGCAGCCGAAAAGGTGGATGATAAAGTTGATATACAAAACCAGATTATACCTATACCAGCAATGTGTTACAGACAGTTGGGGATAGTTACTGTTAAGTATTGTATAACTTAGTACCATTCAAGGTTTGAAGAAAACAGATTATTGTAACTTAGCGGTTACAATTATTATAGACCAGCCAAACATAATTCTTGCCTATTAATCAATGCTCCAACAAACACCATTGCCGGATCAGGAAAAAAATCAGTTGAAAAAACTGCTCGCTGGTGATGAAAAGGCGTTCGACTATTTTTATGATCGTTATAGTTTGCCTGTTTACCGGAAGCTGCTTAAGATGATCAAGGTGGAATTTGTGGCAGAGGAGATACTGCAAACCGTGTTCATCAAGATCTGGGAAAAGCGCCACCTGATTGATCCAGAAAAAGGACTGAAAGCCTATATTTACCAGGTTGCTCAAAACCTGGTTTACGATTTTTACCGGAACCTTGCTCGTGAAAACGAACTGCAGGCGCAGGTAAGGTATATTGTTAATGACATTACAGAGGATGCCGCGTCAAATTTGTTTTTTAAAGAAACCCATAACTTGCTGGAGATGGCTATAGAGCAGCTTCCCGAGCAGCAAAAAATCGTTTTCAGGCTTTGCAAGCAGGAAGGCAGAAGTTATGATGAGGTTAGCGAATTGCTTGGCATCTCTACATCAACCATTAACGGGCATATTGTCAGAGCGACAAAGCGGGTCAAAACATTTATGTTCAAAACTCATCACATCTCCTACAGCGTCACCATACCTGCTTTGCTGCATTTTATCCAAAAAAACTTGTGATCTTTCCTGTGATTTTTCTGGTATAGATGAAGGCTGCCTTTTGACGGGATCCTGTACAAACGTATTTAGCAGCGAAGGGACAACCCTATCTTGTTAGCCGCGCGAGAATTGTGACAAAAAAGGCCAGATAAAAAATATTTTTTTGCATCCGGTAGATGACAGGTTTTTTTCAAGCGTATTAGCACAAAAGAACCTAATATTTTGGAAGAGAACCATTACCTGTTGTATTGTAAATTTCTTGACAATAAATGTAGTGACGAGGAATTGTCTGATCTTTTTCAACTGTTTGGAACAACAGATGAAAATGTACTGAGAAATTTGATTTCAGAACAATTACATGCAGCAGAAGCTGTGGTGCCCGCTAATGTAAAAGAAGCAGAGCGCTTGAACTTACTTCGTCAGCAAGTTAAAGCAGAGATCAACCGTCGTAGGGTAAGGGTCAGGACACTTATATATAAGCTTAGCGCCGCCGCTGCCATCGTTATCGCGTCAACTTCTGCCATTCTGCTTTGGAAATACCCGGTTGGCCGTCAGGTATCCGAAAAAAAGCAGGTGACGGCCATTATTAAACCCGGGGAGCTTCAGGCAACACTTACCCTTGCTAACGGTAAAAAGATCATCCTTAGTCAGTCCATGTCGGCTACTTTAGTCAAACTCGGGCAAACAATGGTCAATGTCAGTCCGGCTAACGGCGTTTCTTACCGGGGCACAGCTGCCGGCCAGTCGTTAAAAAATGCTGTTAATACGCTCGTTACAGGCCGTGGCGAACAATCACCCTATCCGCTGGTCCTGGCAGATGGATCAAAAGTGTGGCTCAATGCAGCATCCTCGATTTCTTTTCCCACACAGTTTAGCGAAAAAGAAAGGGTTGTTGCAGTTACAGGAGAGGTTTATTTTGAAGTAGCGCATAATACATCACGGCCTTTCAAAGTACGCTCCGGACGACAGGAGATCACCGTGCTTGGCACTCATTTCAATATCAAAGCTTATGATGATGAGCACGCGATCAGCACAACCTTATTGCAGGGCAGCGTGAAGGTAAAAGATCTGACTTCGGGCGCTACCGGTGTCCTGATCCCGGGCCAGCAGTCCAGACTGGACAGGAACAGCGGGAGGTTAGCGGTTACTGAGGCGAACCTCGAAGAAGTGATTGCCTGGAAGAACGGCTTTTTCATGTTCAATGATCAGCAGGTTAGCAGTGTCATGAGATCAATTAGCCGCTGGTATGATGTAGATGTGGAATACCAAAACTTTAGTAACAATGATGAAAAATTTGGCGGAACATTTTCCCGTTCATCCAACCTGGCCGACATCCTCAGCAGTTTGCAGAGCCTGGGTCATGTACATTTTAAAATTGATAAAAGAAAAATCATAGTCAGTAACTGATGCTACCAATCATCAGCCGCCATTATAAAACCTGAAAAATCAACAATTAAAAAAGATCAATCAATAAAAAGAAAGGAGTCCCTGTATAGAAAAAATATAAACACGAAAGTTTTACAAAACCAGGAACGTTCGAACCGTTCCTGGCTGATCAGCGATGCTGAATCAGGTAATTATTTATTGAAGCTATCCAATAACACAATAACCTAACATTCAAATGTATAAAAAATTTACTGAATTACTTTTCAGGAGGGATTCCTATGTAATTTCCAATCTGATCTTAAAAATGAAGCTCACATTTCTATTCATAGCCGTTGCCCTGTTACAGGTGCATGCTACAACCTTGGCGCAGCGAGTCACATTGACCGTTAAAAACGCACCACTTTCTGCTGTGATCGCTCAGATCAAGCTTCAAACGGATTACGACTTTGTTTACAACAACGCCGCGATTGAGGGAGCAAGGCCGATTACGCTGGAGGCAAAAGATTTGGATCTTAAAAACGTACTGGAGCAGTGTATTAAGGGGCAGCCCTTTAGCTACCACATTGTAAACAAAGTAATCCTTCTTACCCGAAAGGAACAGGCGGAATCGCCGCGCCCGTCCGGCAACGTCATCGTTGAGCAAAGAATATCGGGTGTGGTCAGGGATTCTGTAAGTGGCGAGACCTTGCCGGGCGTATCTATCGGTATCGAAGGAACTACGCTTGGTATTATATCTGACAATAATGGCGCGTTCACGTTGAATGTACCATCGCCAACTTCCGTGCTGGTGCTCACTTATATCGGATATCAGCGCCAGCGGGTTCCGTTGAACGGAAAAACAGTTATCGATATCAAAATGGTTAAAGTAGATTCGAGATTGAGCGAGGTTGTGGTTGTAGGCTATGGAACCCGGGCAAAGGGGGCGGTTACAGGTGCCATTTCCTCGGTTAAGGCTGAGGTTTTTGAGAACCGGCCTGTTACCAGCAGTTTTGATGCGTTACAGGGTACCATTCCTGGTTTAACAATAGCCAAAAACAGCGGGCAACCGGGCGGCGGGAACTTCGACCTGAAAGTGCGCGGTAGTTCTTCTATCAATGGTAATGCGCCTTTAGTGCTTGTTGACGGTATCCCGGGAGATATCAATACCATCAATACCAATGACATTGCTGAAGTAACCGTGCTGAAAGATGCCGCAGCCGCTATCTACGGAGCCCGTGCAGGCGACGGTGTGATCATTGTAACCACCAAGCGCGGCAGAAAAGGGCCGCCCGAGGTTAACTATACCGCCAACTTTGGTATCAAGACGCCTACCTATCTCAGAAAAATGATGAATACCCTGCAATACGCCGAATTTGCGGATGAAGGTTTAAGGAATACAGGCCTTCCTGGTTTCGCTCCTGAAGTTTTCGAGAAGATAAAAGCCAATGCAGCTCCGGACCTAAACCAGGGCTGGAACTACGGTGTTACCAATTATCCTGGTTTTTATGGTTATACTGACTGGAATAAGGTTGTTTACAAAAGCTCCTCCCAGCAGATCCATAATGTTGCCATATCGGGCGGAGGGGAAAATAATAATTACATGGTCTCTGCCGGTTACAAAAGAGATAATGGAATTCTTCGGTTTGGAGAAAATAAGTCAGATGCGTATAACCTCCGCATGAATTACGATTTCCGTATCGGCAGTAAATTATCTGTAGAAACACGTACCAACTTTGACAACACCAATACCTTAACCCCTTCGGAGATCAATGGAGAGAGCCCGTTAAAAAACGTAACGAGGCAATTTCCCTATGCACCGGTTTATAATCAGGTGGGACAGTTTTACAGCTACCAGGGCTATGCAAACCCGGCGGGTTACTTAGCCGAAGGCGGTACAACAACTAATGGTTTCTCCCGTTTTGCAACGAATTTCAAAGTCGATTATTCGATCCTTCCGGGACTTAAACTTATCGGCCAGGCTGCGGTAAGGTTGGATTACCTTAATAATACAGCCATTCATCCTACGATCATACGGAGCAATTATACCGGTGGCATACAGGACATCAGGAACACCCCAAATTCTGCTGCTTATACTAACGCAAAAACGTTGAACAAACTTTACCAGGCTTATTTTGATTACAATAAGGAGTTCGGAGCAGATCACCGTTTCAATTTAACAGGCGGCGCATCGCTGGAACAAACCGGTTTTTCAGGTCAGACAACCACGGGGTACAATTTTCCAAATAATACCCTGTTTACGCTTAACCTGGCCGATAGGACAAAAGTTGCCTATGCAGACTTTACCGGTAACCTGAATGATCAGGCGCTTGGCTCTTATTTCAGCAGGTTAAGCTATAGTTATAAAAACAAACTGATTTTAGACGTGACCGCCCGCGCCGATGGAAGTTCCAAGTTTGCGCCCGCAAAGCGTTGGAGTGCTGTTTTTCCGTCAGCCGCTTTAGCCTATAACTTATCAGAAGAAAAATTCATTAAATCAATGAACACTTTTGATCTGTTGAAACTTAGGGTGTCTTACGGTAAAATGGGGAACCAGGAGATCAACAGGTTAGGTCTTTACGATTATATCCCATTAATATCAATAAGCGGTAATTATCCTTTAGGCGCGCCAAATGCCGGTCTTACCGGAGCAAATGCCAATCCGGCTTCTACCGACAGGACCTGGGAAACGATCATTAACAAAAATATCGGTGTTGATGTTGCGCTGTTGAGTTCAAGGCTTAGCTTTTCATTTGATTATTACAACAAGATCAACGATGACATGCTGGTGAATATCGCTGTTCCTGCAACGTTTGGTGCTACCCCGCCATCAAGCAACCAGGGTAAATTGGTTACGAAGGGTTTTGAAACCATTGTGACCTGGAAAGACAAGATCAATGGTTTCCGGTACAGCATATCCCTACAGTTGAGTGACAGTAAAAATAAACTGGTGGAATTGAAAAACAGCGATAACTATAGCGAAGGCCTCGTTGAAACCCGCAAAGGTTATGCTATCAATTCCTACTTTGGTTATGTTTATGATGGCATCATAAAAACCCAGGCACAACTGGACGCTTATAAAAAACTTCAGGGTGTGCCGGCGAGGGTGTCTATAGGTGATGTGATGTATAAAGATGTTGATGGCGACGGGAAACTGACCGCATTCGGTGATAAAAGCAAAGGGCTGGCCGGCGACATGGTGTACCTGGGTAACGTTACTCCAAGATATACCTATTCTTCAACCATTAACCTGGGTTACAAACAATTTGACCTGCAGGTATTTTTACAGGGTGTTGGCAAAAGGAATGTGATCTATGAAAGTAACATTAGCAGGCCCAACACCTTCTTTTGGCCTTCACTTGCATATTTCTATAACAAAACCTATAGTGCCAGCCGGCCGAATGCAGAATTTCCAAGATATCTGCCTGGAAATTTAGGTTGGGACGATGTAGGAAGTTATAATTACCATGCATCTACTAAAACCATACAAAATGTTGCCTATCTGCGGTTTAAGGTGATCACCATAGGGTATAACCTGCCTGACGCGATAGCAAGGTCCATCAAGATGAAATCTGCCCGTATTTATGTTAGTGGTCAGGATCTGTTTACTTTTTCGAAAGGGACATTCGGCGACAACTTTGATCCTGAAGACGGCTACCGTCAGGAGGGTACTTACCCATACAACAAAGTTTATTCGGTGGGCTTAAATGTTAAATTCTAAATGAAACACACTATGAAACTTAAATATTTAACTCCTGATCAAATAAAGAAAAGCAATTCAGGTACTAACCATATGAAGGCGATACGCGGAACCTCAGTTATTTGCATTTTGCTTATGGCAACGTTGTGGAGCAGTTGCAAAAAAGACCTGAACCTGGTGTCAAAGGACAGCATTACAGACGCCACATTTTGGAAAACTGGCGCGGATTTCAAGCTTGCAGCGAATAACCTGTATAACGGACTGGACCGGTTTGGTGAAGAGGATACAGAATCCGATATCGCGTTTAACGTGCCAAACTCTGTAAGCAACGGACAGTTAGTGCCGGCTGAAACATCAGACACCTGGAATTCAAGTTACGGTTATATTCGGTCTGCCAATAATATTATGGAAAAAGGTGCCGGAAATGCCGACGTCGAGATCAAAAAATATGTAGCCGAAGCTAAGTTTTTCAGGGCCTGGTATTACTGGAAATTACTCCGTATCTATGGTGGTGTTCCGTTGATCACAAAGGTGCTTAAAACGGATGACCCTGAATTGTTCGCGCCGAGGTCAAGCCGTACAGAAATAGCCGACCTTATCTTAAAGGATCTCGATGAAGCTAAAAACGACCTGCCTGTGCAGTCGGATGTTTCATCGCCTGATATCGGCCGGGTCACTAAGGGCGCGGCATTGGCGCTGACTTCACGCGTAGCACTGTTTGAAGGCACCTGGCAAAAATCAAGGGGCGGTGCAAGTGCCGGTAAATACCTTGATGCTGCTGTGGCCGCTTCGCAGGCGGTTATAACCAGCGGCGTTTACAGTCTTTATACAGGCAGTGGGGCGCAAAGTTATCGCTATCTGTTCCTTGAAGCGGGTGATGATGCCAAAGAAACCATTCTTGACCGAAGGTACGCAAGGAATATCCTCGGGCATGACGCGCCGTATATGTACGACCAGGACGGTTATAACCCAACCCGCAAAATGGTAGATTTGTACCTGGATAAAAATGGCTTGCCGATAACTGCTGCCGGCACTGTTTTCCATGGTTACAGCACCTTTACTTCAGAATTTCAAGACCGTGATCCGCGTATGACACAAACCATGATCATACCCGGTACGCTTATCAACCGTGTGTTTTTTCCGGTAACCAAAGTGGCCAATTGGCCAGATGCGCCACAACGTAATTATAATACCGGCTATATTCTTTATAAATACATGTCAGAAGATCCGGTAGCCAATAATTCAGGCCGGGAAGGCGACAACAGTTTATTTGATTTTGACAGGCACCTGATCCGTTATGCTGAAGTTCTGTTGAACTATGCTGAAGCTGTGTATGAAAAAAACGGATCTATCAGCGATAACGATCTTAATTTATCAATCAACAAGCTGCGGGATAGGGTTGGGATGCCGCACCTGACCAACGCTTTTGCCACTGTCAGTAACCTAAACATGCAAACGGAGATCAGGCGGGAAAGAACTGTTGAACTGGCACTTGAAGGTTTCCGTTATGATGATCTGCGCAGATGGAAAACCGCTGAAACAGAACTGCCCCAGGATGTGAAAGGGATTAAAATATCCGGCACAGATTGGGCAACAAGAAAACCTTATAATGATCCAAGCTTTGCGGGTAAAGTTGATGCCAACGGCTTTCTGATCGCCGAAAGGGGGAGGAAGTTCGATCCGGCGAAAGATTACCTGCAACCCCTACCAACAAAAGAGGTGGCTTTTTACCAGACCAACGGTCATAAACTGGAACAAAATCCGGGATGGTAATTCATCAAAATATCGGGCTGGTTATCCGGCCCGGTATTTATATATTAACCAACAGCACCTTGCTGTCAAAAACTTATCTATATATGAACTTTAAGATCATTCTTTCAATAGCGTTTTTGCTGCTGATTTCATTTTCAGGTGTAGAGGCTCAGGGTAATAAATCAAAAAAGGCATCAGCTTTGATGGGTAACCGTTTCCTCACCTTTAATACTGTTATCCGGGTTAACCAGATAGAGGTTTCGAGAAACCGCAATGTTGGCGAAGATGAACGCGCATTACATACGCCGGCACGCGTTATTGCTTTCAGGAATGCTGTGGCGGAAGGATTTCCGGGTGGGAAAATAACCTGGTCACTAAGTTGGCTTGCATTAAACGATACCACTACGAATTACCGGGAGATCAGAAAACTTGTGGTGGGGTATCATTATAAATATGGTGACGATGTCACCTTTATACCTGGCGCCTATTTTGCCAATGCCTATAATACAACTGCGCAGGTGAACCAGGATGTACACGACGCGCTGAAAATTATTGAGAAGTTGGTGGGCAACGGTTACCGGCCGCTGAGCATAGTCGCAGGGTTTATGTCGGCAAAAAACCAACAATATCTTGCTGAATATGAAGGGATCCATGTATGTCAGGGGAATATATGGAGCCAGTTCAGTATTGATAACCAGGATGGTGACGGGGCTGTAGTTTACCCTTTTTATCCATCAAAAGAACATTTCTGTAAACCTGCGCAAAACAAAAAGGATTTTATTGATTGCGTAAATTTAGATGGCTGGTCAGTTGATTTCCTTGCCGCCCGGAGGGAGGGTTTTAAAGACGGGTTCAATAGCAGGATGGGCGTTGGCCCTATTGAAACCATTGGTAAATACGGTGAAGAAACCGGGTTGAAAGAAATGATGCATACAACGGCTATTCATTTTGACAAAGGTTTTGCACTCAATGGCTTTGGCTGGGTTACCAATTGCTGGGAATTGAGTTTACCTTATGATCCGGCATCTTTAAAAAACTGGTTAATTGCTATCAGGAAGCGCTGGCCCGGCACGCGATTGATTACCCAGGGAGAATTTGGATTACTGTGGCGTAAACATTACAAAAGCAACAGTTTCAATTACAGGTTTGAAGAGCGGGGTTCCGGTATTGGCGGCTCGGATGCAAATAATGAGATCAGGTGGTTTATGAATAAAGATTTTCGCCTCGCTTTATTGAAAGACTGGAAAAAGAACACGCCTGAAAAAGTTATCGATTTTACGCGTTATGATGTTCATGTTACAGAACCTAAGCAAATGACCCGAAAATGGAGCCTGTTGGGTACCATTAATCAAAAGCAATCGCGTCCTCAGGATAAACCAGTCCCTGTCGATTCTCTTTCACCTCAGGCGCGTAATATTATTGATAAGCGTTATCCGCACTTAATTGAGTAGCTATATTTACCTAATTAGGCGGCTGATAACTAAATACTCATTATTTACAAATAATTTAAAAGCACAAGTGTTCATGAGATCCAATTTTTTTTCGCTCATCATACTAACTGTGATGGCTTCTGTTACTGTCACTCGTTCATTCGCTCAAAAGCCTACACCGGCTGGCGCTCCGAAAATTGTTAACATAGTCAACTTCATTCGGGATATCGAACCGAGAGATGCAAATATCACAAAAGAAGTACTGTATGAGACCGTGGCAAGCCAGATCAGGCTGATGAAGGAATATCATCTTGGAGGTACTTTCTTGTTGCAGTATGATGCACTGATTGATAAACGGTATCAGGAACTATTAAAAACACTGCCCGAAGATCAATTTGAGATTGGCGGCTGGTGGGAGCTGCCGCAGCCGCTGATTGAAAAGGCCGGTATTAAATGGCGTGGAAAATATGCCTGGGACTGGCATTCCGATGTCGGTTTCTCTGTGGGTTACACACCTGCGGAGCGTGAAAAGATCATCGACGTTTACTTTGCAGACTTTAAGCAAATATTTGGTTATTACCCTAAATCTATCGCGTCCTGGGTCATCGACGCTTATTCATTGAATTACATGTATGATAAATATAAGATAGTTGCCTCTGCAAATTGCAAGGACCAGGTTGGCACGGACGGCTTTACCCTATGGGGCGGATATTGGAACCAGGCTTATTATCCAAGCCGTGTTAACGCCTACATGCCGGCACAGCATGCCGAACAGCAGTTGCCGGTACCTGTATTCAGGATGCTGGGCAGCGACCCCATCCGGCAATATGCCGACGGCAGATCGGTGACCACACTTGAGCCGGTTTACCCCCACGCGGGAGGGAACGAGCAGTGGATCAACTGGTTTTTGCAAACGTTCGCCAACGATTCCTCGCTTGGCTATAATTACACGCAGGCTGGTCAGGAAAATTCTTTCACCTGGGACGCGATGAAAAAAGGTTTGGAATGGCAGATACCCATCATAGCCCGTCTTCGTAACGAGGGGAAGGTGCGGGTGGAGACGATGGCACAGTCGGGCGAATGGTTTAAAAAGACTTACAAAGTTACTCCGTCTACTACCTTTACGGTAAGTAAGGACCTGGGGGGAAGCGATAAAAAGACCGTATGGTACAATAGCCGGTTTTACAGGGTTAACCTGCTTTGGGAAAACGGAGAACTGCGTTTAACAGATCTCCACCTGTTTAACGAAAAAATTCCGGATAAATACCTGAATGATGTAACCACCGTTAATCAAAGTTTCTTTTATACGCTTCCGGTGGTCGACGGTTTTCAGTGGGGTAAACGTGGTAAGCCCGAAGGGTTTCGTTTCATGATGAATGACGGTACGCGGGAAGTCCCTCTTCACGGCGGTGATCCGATTTTTACGAATGTAGATAAAACAACTGCACGTGCTTTATGGCCAGTGGGTAAAGGTACATTCGAGATCGACATGAAAGAGAATTCCCTCGTCATCACTGCAAAGAACCAGCCGGCTGGCGATTGGTTTCTGGACCTGTATGTTGCTGAGAACGCCAAAACCGCGTTCCGGGAAGTAACAGGGAACAGTGCCCGCTATGAATTTGACGGGCACCTGTACCGGCTGGCCGCGAAACAAGGTACGATAGAGAAAACTACTAACGGAAGTTTGTACCGTGTTAGGCCACAGGGTCAACGTATTGTGTTAATGCTGGCAGATCTTTAAGGATCGGCCGGTATTTTCTTTAGTATAAAAAAATATGAAAAAATATCTGTTTGTAGTGTTCGCTGCATTCCTCATGTGTTCATTTAAGGAAAAAGAGTTAACCTGGATCGCCATTGGTGATTCGATCACCTACCTGAACGATCATCCCGATGAAACCGGAAACAGGGTTAGTAAGGGCTATTTAACACGCGTAACAGATCAATTGCCCAATTTGCGGTATATAAACCAGGGGCGTAACGGCTGGACGGCGGGTGCCATCGCCCGGGATATCGAGCGCTTGGGCCTTGTTAAAGCCGACGTATACACCGTTTTTTTAGGCACAAATGATTGGTGGCAGGGCCGGCCTGTCGGAAAGATGGATGATTATCAGCATGCTGCCGGTAACACAACGGCGTATGGTTCGTTCCGGATCATTATCAACAAGATCCGGCAGCTGAACCCGGATGCGAAGATCGTTCTCATAACCCCGATGCAGCGAAATGACTTTGTTTATATAGCAGATGCAAATAATAATGCATTTGGTTCCTATCAAAAAAAGAACGGACAATCGCTGGAGGAATTTGCAGACGCCGTTATAGCTATCGGTAAATATGAGAACATCCCCGTAGTGGACCTATATCATCACCCATCACTCAAAATAGAAAACCTGGTGCATTTTAAACGCCTGAAAGACCCTAAAAATGGGGAGTACAAAAATTACACCTATCCCTTGTCAACAGGTGTACCCTTTGATCCTAAAAACGACGAGTACCCATATCCACCGGCAGCAATAAACTTTACCTACGATGGGTTACATCCTTCGGATAAAGGGAACGTGATCATTGCGGGCGCAGTTACTCAGGTGTTTAAGCAATTGGGGCTTTCACCGAGATGGGATAAGTATATAAACCTGGCGAGATACAACCAGCCGTTCTGGAAAGCGGATACGATTACGGATGAACGCATACAGATTATCAAAGATGGCGACCACCAGGCAAGCGGATCGTTACTTTTTAATGCCCGGAAGATCCTTTCTGTAAAATCTGCCGACCAAAGCAAAGCTTTTGTAAAAGGTAGGGACTGGAATTATGCAAACGGCAAGGTCAGCATAGGTAAGGGATCAGCAATTCCGTTTTTAAAAAAAGAGGACCTCGTTTTTACAGAAAATAAACCTGGCTTATCGATGGCTGGTAAAGCGCCCGGCACTTTTGTACTGTTTAATGAAAATGCATATTTCAGTGCCCGGCAGATTTCCGTTACCTATATCCCTGAAAAAAACAGGAAATGGAACGGCCCGGTGCCGGCATTCGAGGAAAGCGATCTGCCTGTTACCATAGGAAAGCTATCAGCCAAAAAGCAAGTAAATATTTTGTTTTATGGCAATAGCATAGAAACAGGTTACAACGCGAGTGGCTTTGAGAATGTTGCGCCTTTTATGCCTACCTGGCCAGAACTTGTTGTTTATCATTTGCGAAATGCTTACGGGGCCCAGGTAACTTATAGCAATGCTTCTGTGCCCGGTAAACTTGCAAAATGGGGACTTGATTCAGTTTCAACACGCGTAACAGCCTGCAACCCGGATCTCGTGGTCATTGGCTTTGGCATGAATGATGGCAGCGACAAGGTTTCACCGGAGCAATTTCGAGAGCAGATCAATGGCATCATAAGCGCTGTTTCTACCGTTAACCCCAAAGCCGAGTTTATCCTGATCGCGCCTATGCTGCCTAATCCGCACGCCGTGCAATCCGGTTTGCAAGGGCTATACAAGGCGGAGCTGACAAAGCTTATTAAAAAAGGGGTTGTATTGGCTGATATGACAGGTGTGCATGAGGAATTGCTGAAGTACAAAAGCTACCAGGACATGACAGGCAATAACGTCAATCACCCCAATGATTACCTTGCGCGCTGGTATGCTCAGGTGATTGAGGGGCTTTTGATCAAATAGTTAATCTTATCAAATTTTTTAAAAAAAACAGCTAAAAATGCAATTTAGCTGTTTTAAACGTGCTATTGCTTTATTGGCGAGAGTACGTTCAAGCTGATGATAATGAAGGAACTGTAGTATTTAACTTTCTTTATCTTGTAGAAACAGCCTGTCAAATATGACGGCAATAAAAGCGCGATGGACGGGGACTGGATCGTCCGGTCGACCTTTTTATATTCAACACTTTTGAACTTTAAATGGGTAATCTATCCGTTACTATCGCCGGAACTTTCAGGGCGATGCAGATGTACATCTTGCTGTGGTAAAGGTATCACTATACCGTTTGACCTGAATGAGGCTGTAATAGCCATGATAAGATCGCTGCGTGTTGCATAGGAATCACGGAGATGCCTTGTCCAGAAAAAAACCTTTACATCAATAGAACTGCTGTTAAATTGTTCGTATTGAACCACCGGTGCCGGGCTTTTGACAAGGCGTTGTTCCGCATCCAAAATATCCATCAGTAAATGCCGGGCTTTCTCCAGATCGGCATCATACGAGATGCCGATAACTATAGACATACGTCTGCGGTTGCCTCCCAACGACCAGTTGATGAGGTGAGAGTTTAACAGATCGCCATTGGGCATTACCATATCTGCACCTTCCCAGGTAGCGATGATACTGCTGCGAAAACCAATAGACTTCATGGTTCCGCCCTGGCCGTCAATATCAACCACATCGCCCACGTTAACTGGCTTTTCAAAGGCGATGATTAGTCCGCTTACAAGGTTGTTAACAAGCGTTTGCAAGCCGAAGCCTATACCTACGCCTAATGCGCCCAAAACAATAGTGATCCTGTCTAAGGGGATTCCTGCGGCGGCAATTGCCAAAAATAAACCTATACTCAGGATAGATATCCTGATCAACAGTAACCAACTGCCGATACCAGGACCGGCGGTTTTTCCGTCCTTATCGGAAGTTTGGTGCCTGTCGGAAGCAAAAAAGGAAACGATCTTTGAAACAATGACGGATACTGCCATTATAACGATAAAAAGTAACAGGTTGTTGATACTGAAACTGTAGTCGCCAATTGTACGTTCCACACTGAAAAACTCTCTTAGCGGGCCGGAAATGTATTCAAACCCGGCAAAATTTCGTCCGAACAGGATAATCCAGCCAAAAACTAAGAATACATAAAATAGGGCGGGGGCCTTCTTGCCAACTTTCTCAAAGTTTAAATAAAAAAGCTTTGGGTCCTGGTGGGTGTAAACATTAAAAGCCAGGAAAAGTCCCTCGTTGATCAACCGAATGCCCCATAAAAACAGTATCGTAATCACCACGTTGAGAAAGCCGCTTATCAATAGTGTTTTGGCCAGGTTGTACCTGCCAAATATGTTAGATACGGTAGCTAGGAACTCCAGCAGGGCCATAAAGCTAATGGCTATCAAAATCAATTTTTCTCTTAGTTCTTCTTTTTTCCCTTTAAGCATCACTATTACGCCCGCAACACAGCCCAGCACAGAGATGATGAGCATGAACCAACGCTCTGAACGCGACGCCTGAAGGATGAGGTTATCAAAAGCAGCAATTAAAAACAAGCCCATCATAACCAGCCATAGCTTCATCCAGTATGGTGTAATAAAATTCTTAAACAATATAGTAAGACTGATACAGGCAATTGTCCAGAATATTACGTTCAGAATAAAAGGCGGCGAAAAGAAAATAAACTGGAACAGATTGATAACAATTACCAAGGCAGACAGCAGAGGGTAACGAAAGATTAGCTGCCCTTCATAATCCTTGGTGATTAGTTGCTGCTCGGCATAAATATTTTTTAAAGAACGAATATATGTATAAGAAGCGATTATGAGCATTACAAAAACAACCAGTTTTCCGGCGTTATCCTGCAGATAAAAGAGCAGTGTAAGTATCCCTTTTGCTTTTGCCTGCCCAAGTATTTCTCCGAATGGACGGTAATGACCGGGTGGTCCCCATATGTTTTCAAACTCTCTGTCAAAAGTGTTTTTTGCCATTGTTTTTTGATACAATTCAATTTCCTCCAGGCTGGTTTGCAGTTTGAAAACCTGCCCGTTTATCTGGTTTAATAGTCCCTGAACATTATTGTTGGCTTGTTTCAGCGCACTGTCAACAGGGTGGATCTCATGGGCTACTACTACAATTTGCTGAATGTATTTGGAAAGCACCACCGAGTCTGTCGAAAATTTAAACAGTGCCGGTACGCTCAGCAGTGAATCCAACTGGTAACGGAACCCTGTAAGTTCCTGCTGATGATGGTCGAGCCGGGCTTTACTGGTATTGGCTTTATTTAAAAGCTCAGTGAGTATTTTTGAGGTGGCTGTTAAGTTACGGAAAGTTTGTGCTGTGCCGGTGTTGGTGAGCACACCATCGCCTGCTATCAGAAAATCTTTTTGAGTGAGCTCAAATTGAGCCCTCGTTCCAACCGTATCCACACCTGTTCTCAAATAGCTTTTGGCCTTTTGCATGGTTTTTTTGATCTGCTCAAAGATGTTGTTTTGTGCTAAAGCGGCTTTATCCGCGCTGAAATCCTCGGCGCTTTCGTGGGCCGATTTTTTTGCGAAAGCCTGCATTTTGACCATGAAACTTACACTGTTGCTGTCTTTTGCAGCTGCTTTCCGGGTGGAGTCGGCCGCTTGCGCATATACGGTGACATAGCTACACAAACCAACGATAAGCGTTAATAACAGGCGTGATAAGTATTTAATCATTTATAAAAATAACGGATAAAAGTTTAGTTCAGGGCAAAAAAGTTACATTTGAGTATCTGAGCCTCACATTAATGAAAAAAAATTACCTGCTTATACTCACCTGCTTTTTGCTCCTGAATATCCTGCATCAGCCTACTCAAACCATCAACCCGGATTTGGGCCGCAATATCAATCCTGATAAGATTAAAGATGATCATCAATTTTTAAATTAAACTACCTTAACATATAAATTATGAAAACAATCAAATTCCTGGCCGTATTTGCGTTTATGCTTACAACTTCCCTTAATGTTTTTTCACAAACAAAAACAGGGCAGGTTTATCTGATCAGGCTTACAGGTTACGCGGGTTCTGCCGTTAATTACCGTTTCTACATTGATGATCAGTTAACGTGCAAGCTAAAAAACAAATCGTTCTCAATCCATGATCTTCCCGTTGGCGACCACACCGTTAGTGTAGTGAGTGGCGGATTATCAAATGGGAAAAAATCAACACCATTAAAAATAACGGTAGTTGAGGGTAAAGCAAATTACGTTAGTGTGGTGAGCACTGAAGCAGGGTATGTTAATAAAATTAATGTGCAGGAAATTACCCAAAATTCGGCCGAGCCGATCCTGGCAAAAACCAAGCAAAAAACGGATTGTCAGACTAAGTAATTGGGCTGTGTTGCTTATTGACAATGATTACAATACCTACGAAAATGTTTGGCTCTCTTTTGATTGTCCTGTTTGCAAAAGGTCTTCTTGGTTAATGTAAAAGAGGTACAAAAGATCCGGAGAATATCGACCAACCTATCTTAGTAAAAGAGATACTTTTTACAGGTAACTCTTTTATAGTTTATTCATTCAGATATGTATCTTAGCGTTTGGTAAAACGTTTTATTAAATGAGAAAAACATACAAAACTTTATTTTTTGGTTTGATGCTGGCTGCGGGTTTTCTGCCACCGGCAAAAGCCCAGCTCAATCATCATGCTCCCGGAGTTCCTTATTATCATGAAACTGCCGTTAAAATCAATGATTTGATAGATACCCGGCTGGATGTGAGGTTCGATTATCAAAAATCATATTTATACGGAAAAGAGTGGGTTACCCTGAAGCCTCATTTTTACCCTACAGATTCGGTAAGGCTTGATGCCAAAGGCATGGATATTAAAACCATCGGGATCATGGAAAACGGGAAGGTGGTGCCGCTTCGTTACCATTATGAAGATAGCCTTTCGTTAGCTATTCAGCTTAACAGGACCTATACCGAAAAAGAACATTACACACTATTTATTGATTATACGGCCAAACCTAACGAGTTGCACGATAAACCCGGTTTTAAACTTGACGGAAAAGGTTTGTATTTTGTAAACCCTTTAGGTAAAGAACCGGGCAAACCAACCCAGATCTGGACGCAGGGCGAAGCCGAAAGCTCTTCCTGCTGGTTCCCGACTATTGACAAGCCTGATCAAAAAACAACCGAACAGGTTAGCATGACTGTGCCTGCAAAATACACAACACTATCTAACGGTTTGCTTATTAGCCAAAAAAATAATGCCGATGGTACCCGTACGGATACCTGGAAACAGTCGCTGCCGCATTGCCCTTACTTGTTTATGATGGCGATAGGTGATTTTAAGATCTATAAAGATAAATGGCGCAATAAAGAGGTTTCCTATTACCTGGAGCCTGCTTATGCACCCTATGCTAAACAAATATTCGGGCAAACGCCTGAGATGATCGAATTTTATTCGAAAGCCTTAGGTGTTGATTTCCCCTGGGAGAAATATAGCCAGGTTGTTGTTCGTGATTATCCGCTGGGGGCTATGGAAAACAGCTCGGCTACTTTGCACGGCGAGTACGTGCAAAAAACCCCCTGGGACCTGATCGATGATCCGAACGGTTCGGGAGGAACAACGATTGCCCATGAACTTTTTCACCAATGGTTTGGCGATTTGGTTACCTGCGAAAGCTGGAGCAACGAAACGCTTAACGAATCGTTCGCGGTTTTCGGTGAGAAGTACTGGAACGAAAAGAAATATGGCAAAGACGATGGAGATGCCAAGCGATATGATGAATTGCAGGCCTATTTAAATAATGGCACCGCTTATAAACAGGCCTTAACACCATTTGTGTATACTGACGAGGAAGGGATAAACGGTGCTAATATTTACGATAAAGGCGGGTTAGTCCTCACTATGCTTCGTAATTACCTTGGGGATGATGCCTTTTTTAAAGGGTTAGGGCTTTACCTCAAAACCCGTGGCTTTAAAAATGGCGAAGTTCATGACCTTAGGTTAGCTATGGAAGAAATATCCGGAAAAGACCTGAATTGGTTTTTTAACCAGTGGTATTACGGCGCAGGTCACCCAGTATTGGATATCACTTATCAATGGAATGAATCTGATCATCAGCAAAAGATATTTATCAGCCAAAAGCAGGACGGGCAAATATTCCGTGTTCCTATAGCGGTGGATTTGTATGCAGGAGGGAAGATAACAAGAAAACAGGTTTGGCTTACACAAAAGAACGATACTTTGATCTTTAATAGCCCTATAAAGCCGGATCTGGTTAATGTTGACGCCGATAAAGTGCTGCTTACCAAAAAGACCGACCATAAGAGCTTGGCCGAATTTAACTATCAATATCATCATGCCCCGCTTTATCTTGACAGGCTGGAGGCATTGAACGCTGCCATCAATCAGGAAATCTCAAAAGAAGGTTTGGATATAGTTCTTGCTGCTTTAAAAGATAAATATCATGGTGTGCAGTTAAAAGCGATCAGGTCGCTTAAATTGGATAGTGTGGATGTAGCGAAAGCTGCATTGCCAATCCTGGCTGGTATTGCGCAAAATGATAAAAACTATCCTGTGCGGGCAGCCGCTATCGGCATTTTAGGGAACGCAAAATCCAAAACATATATTGATATTTATAAAGCATCGCTTTCCAGCCCGTCATATACGGTTAAAGGAGCTGCTCTTATTGCATTAAATAGTGTGGCACCCGAAGACGCCTTCCAAACCGCCAAAAGCATGGAAGCGGACGACAAAGGGAAATTGGGACAAGCCATTGTTCAGGTTTATGCCTCAAATGGCTCGGATAAGGAATGGTTGTATGTGATCAATGCTTTCGGAAAAGCTTCTGTTCAGGTAAAGTTTGATTTGGCGCGCGGCCCGTTCCCGGCAATGATAGGCAAACTGGAAAACCGGCAGTATGTATTGCAGGGTATTCACGCCATTAAAGACCTTGCTGTAAGTTTCAAAAAGTATGGTATCGCACCAAAACTCATTGCCGCGTTACAGCAAATTGAAGAAGCCCGGAAAAAAGTTAATGACACAGCGTCTGCAACTGCTGCGGAGGATGCCATTAGTGATATCAACCAGGCAAAAGCATAGTTATTGACAAGAGGCGGTGTAAATACCGCCTCTTTTTTGTTATAGTTAATCCGAAACCGCACGGTTTGATGTCCGGTTTTATTACAACTTGTTTTTTTAATATCAGGGAGTTGTCTATATGTCAGTAACATATAAATTTGGAATGGCAATTGAAATAGTAGATATACTTGAATCCATATACCTTCCATATTAACCTGTATGACCTGGCCTTCCTGGGAACGATATTTATCGGGCTCACTTTTGCCCTATTGTTATGGTTTAGCAAGGCCACTAACAGAACTGCCAACCGGATTTTTGCCATAGCGCTCGTAATCATTGTTTTGTGGGTAGCCTGGATCCTGTGCATTGACATCAGGCTGGAAACTTATTTCCCCCGTTGGAATTGGATGCCCCTGCAATTTTCGCTGACGCTGGGCCCCCTGATCTATTTTTATGTGCTGAAAGCAACCCGGCCGGAATATAAATTCCGTTCGAAAGACCTGCTGCATTTTATCCCTTTATTGCCGGAACAGGGCGTTTTGATATTGGAGATCAGGGAGAGCATCAGCACGGGCGTGGCTACTTACAATACGCTAACCTTTCAGCAAATGAGCCCGGTATTGCACCTCGCCGCGTTTATTTCGGTTATTATATACCTGTATTTGTCGTTCAGGCTAATCGAACGCTTTTACCAGGGCGTAAAATTTAATAGCTGGGGCGACAGGTACCGGCACGAACTACGGTGGCTGTATCGTTTATTGAAGGTTTTCGGTACCTTATGGTTGTTGTGGATCCCTTATACGGCCATCGACTATTTTTATTACCATAATGCGTCTGGCCTTTATACTTATTATCCTTTATATCTCCTTTTTACGGTAATGATGATCTGGATAGCTGCCGCGGTTTTTTCCAAGCCAGAAACTACAGCTCCTGTCCTGGTACCGGTCATTTCAAAGCCATCGCCTTCAGTGGCGATGAAAGAAAAAGGCACCTGGCTGAAGAGAGCCATGGAAGAGCATCGGTTTTACCAGGACCCGGAATTGAGCTTAAAGTCACTGGCCGAAAAGCTGGACCTGCATCCCCACGAATTATCCAGGATCATTAATGTGACACTCAGGAAAAACTTCAATGATTTTGTTAATGAATACCGAATAAGGGAGGTGGTGCAGAAAATGAAGGACCCTGCTTATGATAGGTTAACATTGCTGGGCATTGCATTTGATACCGGGTTCAATTCCAAATCAACCTTTAACCGCACTTTCCGGGAAATGACAGGGAAAAGTCCGGCTGAATATAAAAGCGAGCTGAAAAAAGGAGGCCCATCTTATCATTTGACACCTTATTCCCGTTCTACGGCGATAATTTCGTACCAGGAAGCCACCTCAAACTGGCCTTCTGAGAAATTAAACCGCAATTATATGTTTAGAAATTATATCAAGATCGCATGGCGTAACCTGGTACGCCAGAGGCTTTACAGCCTGATCAATATCTCGGGGTTAGCAGTAGGTTTAGCCGTATGCATGCTCATTATGCTGTACGTGGCACATGAACATAGTTATGATCGTTTTCATAAAAATGCAGATCGCATATTCAAGCCTTATGCGGAAATGAAGATAAACGGCAATACGATGAACCTTGACCAAATGAGTTATGCATCCGGGCCAATCATCAAACAGTCGCAACTGGCTGTGGAAGACTACATGCGTACCATGCATTATTTCATGTCGTCGGTGGTTATCAGTAACCCTTCACAGCCCGAACGGAAGTTTGCCGAAAATAAGTTGGTGTTTGCCGACGCCGGTTTCTTCAGCTTCTTTTCCTTTAAATTATTATCGGGACAAGCCTCACAGGTTCTATCCGCCCCTTTTTCAGTGGTTATATCACAGGCTATGTCAAAAAAGTATTTTGGCAATGAGGATCCGGTTGGCAAACTGCTTACGATCAGGACAGACAGCGCCTATATCTACCAGGTAACCGGCGTTGCCGAAAACTGCCCTTCCAACTCTTCCATTGAGTATAATTTCGTTGCGTCCAACAGCGGTTTTATCACCACTAAAGCCGCTAAAAAATTTATGGGTGATCAGAAAGTAGGCGGGGGGCTTTTCGATATTTATCTTCTACTAAGGCACCCTACGGATACAGCGATGCTAAAACGTGGACTCCAATCGCTCTATGCCGGCAAAAACACCGATCCTGGAATAAAATTCTCGCTATTTCCGCTGGTAGACCGGCACTTGAAAAGATCATATGACAATTCTAACTTTAAATACCTTACCATATTCCCGCTGATTGCCTTATTGATACTTTTACTGGCTTTGTTCAATTACATGAGCCTTTCCACCGCCAGGGCTACTTTGCGGGCAAAAGAAATTGGGATCCGAAAAGTATCAGGCGCCAGCCGTAAAAGCATCGCACTGCAATTCTACATCGAATCGGCCATTTTTTCGATAGTATCTTTTGCGTTAGGCTACGCATTGTGTTACCTGTTTAAACCGGTGCTTTTTAACATCCTTCAACTGGAAATTGATGATGCTTTCTTTTACAGCCCGTTGATCTTATCTCTTTTACTTGGATTGTTGGTGTTTACAATATTAGTAGCAGGCAGCTATCCGTCATTGGTATTGTCGGCCWTTAAGCCGGCTATTACCCTTAAAGGAAAGATGAGCAAACAATCAGGAGGGGTTATCATCCGGAAGGTATTTACCACGCTGCAATTCTCCATATCTGTAGGATTGATCATCTGTGGTATTGTGATAGACAGGCAGCTTTACTTTTTCAGGCATACGGAAACAGGTGTAGACCGCGATAACGTGGTTATGATACCGGTTGGCGGCAACTTTAAAAGTTACCCTGCTTTTAAGCATGAGATCATGTCGCTATCAGGTGTAACCAATGTTGCTACTTCCCGGTACGGAATGTTCAGTAATTATGATATGATCGGGATAGGTGGCAATACTAAAGATGAAACCGTGATGCTTCCTTTTTTAACTGTCGACAAAAATTTCTTCTCTATTTTGGGACTGAAATGGAAATATCCGCCTTTGCAGGGCACCGAGCTGGAAATTGGTCAAAAAGTGCTTCTCAATGAATTGGCGGCAGAAAAACTACATCTGCCAGCTAACCCGGTAGGGAGCTTCATTAACACCGGCGCGAAAAATAATGAAGTAGGCGGTGTAATAAAGAACTTCAATTTTGGATCGCTGGAAGACCAGATCCAGCCCCTGGGCCTTTTTATAACGCCGGATACGGCAAAATCATGGACACTCGGATCGGGGAGCCGCTACCTTTTCGCAAAAATAAAACCGCACACCAATTTACCCACACTGCTTGGTTCGATGCAAAGCATTTTTAAAAAGTATGATGCCGATACACCATTCGATTACACTTTTATGGATGATGCTTTTAATGCACGGTACAAGGCAGAAGATAAGCTGGCCGCTATTTTTAGCATTTTTACCATGATCACCGTCGTACTGGCAGCCATGGGCCTATTCGGACTGGCGGCATTTACTACAGAACAACGTACCAAAGAGATTGGTATACGCAAGGTTTTAGGCGCAAGTATTTCGTCAATTAACGGGCTTCTATCCAAAGAATTTTTAAAGCTTGTCCTACTATCTATTGTCCTGTCTTCGCCGATAGCCTGGTGGGCTATGCACAATTGGCTGCAGGGTTTTGCATACCGCATTCCTATTCAATGGTGGATGTTTGGAACAGCAGGATTGTTAGCCGTCATCGTCGCAACTGTAACTGTCAGTTATCATGCCATAAAAGCGGCTATGGCTAATCCGGTGCAAAGTTTGAGAAGTGAGTAAATAGTTAAGTTGGAAAATGACCGATAGACGTGATCAAAAAAAAATGGCCGATAAAAAATAGTTACATGTTATAGTTTTAGCCTGATGAAGTATGGCTGAATAATATCTTGCTCAGTCATTTTACGCTTTACAATGAACAGGGGATTGTTATTGATAAAGTGAACGAGATGCCTGCTATTGTGCTCGGCAAAAATTGATATAAAGGTTTTTTCTCAGCTGTACAATATACTTCACACATCTCATTATGGCATTTAAACATCTGATAAATTGATTATTTTTAGCCTCCAAAACCTATGACCATGTTTAGTGTTAAAGCTGCCGTTAGTAAATTTGAATCAGTATTTGAACCTGCTTTGCTGGCCGAAATGGAAACAAACTCCATGCTGATGACGGTAAAAAGCGGCGATACCATGCTTAACCCGGGACAAACCATACGGGCTGTGCCACTGTTGCTTAGCGGTACTTTTAAAGTAAGTCGTGTAAACGATGAAGGCCAGGAAATATTGCTATATTATGTAAAGGAAGGAGAAAGCTGCGCTATGACATTTACCTGCTGTATGATGTCGCACTTTAGTGTTATCCGCGGAACTGCCGAGGAGGACAGCGAACTGCTTTGTGTGCCTATGGATGTCATGGACGGATGGATGGTAAAATACCCAACCTGGAAGCGTTTTGTAATGCAAACGATATTAAACCGCTTCACCGAAATCCTAAAGAGTATTGATGACATAGCCTTTAAAAAACTGGATGATCGGCTGGTTAACTATCTTAAGGAAAAAGCAAAGGCAACCGGTTCTTCGCTCATCAATCTTACTCATCAGCAAATTGGCGACGACCTGGGCACCAGCAGGGTGGTTGTATCCCGTTTGCTTAAAAAGCTCGAAATAGATAATAAATTACTCCTTTACTATAACCAGGTTAAATTACTGAGCGAATTGTAACTTTTGTTACAGGCGTTTGTATCTTTTGTTACAAAATATACCCTGTTGTCTGTTGCATCTTTGTTATGTCAAAAGCAACAGACCATGAAAACCCAAACGCTCCAAACCACTGTAAGTTTTAATATAAAACCATTAACTGGATTTAGAATCTCTGGTGGTTATTGCATGCGTATGCTCGAAAAGCTTATCCGTTTTATTGGCTCTGTAAACCTTGCGACTTGTAAAGACGATCAATTTATTTTTTAACCACTTTAACCAATAAACATCATGAGTATCAGATTAAACGACACCGCTCCCGATTTTCAGGCAGAAACTACCGAAGGCACTATCAATTTTCATAATTGGATAGGAAACGGCTGGGCAATCCTTTTTTCGCATCCTAAAGATTTTACCCCGGTTTGTACTACCGAGCTGGGCTACATGGCTAAACTTGCCCCCGAATTTCAGCAGCGTAACTGCAAGGTGATAGGTTTAAGTGTTGATCCGGTAGGGCGTCACGCTGAGTGGGCAAAAGACATAGAGGAGACCCAGGGATACGCTGTAAACTATCCTATGATAGGTGACCCCGACCTTGCCATTGCAAAGTTATATGACATGTTACCGGCTGATGAACCCGGAACATCAGAAGGCCGTACAGCCGCTACTAATCAAACCGTGCGCTCTGTATTTATTATCGGCCCTGATAAAAAAATTAAGCTGATGCTTACTTATCCAATGGCAACCGGTCGCAATTTTGATGAGATACTGCGGGTGCTGGATTCATTGCAGTTAACAGCCGGCTACAAAGTGGCCACCCCGGTAAATTGGAAAAACGGCGAAGATGTGATCATCGTTCCGGCAGTATCTGACGAAGAAGCAAAAGAAAAATACCCCAACGGCTGGAAAACAGTTAAACCTTACCTGCGTATAGTAGCACAGCCGGGTGAAACGGTTATGAATTAATTTTATCGGGAAGCGGTAACAGGTTCCTTGAACGGGCGCACATGCTGTTGGATAGTGTGCCCGTTTTTTATCTGAGCAGCCTAATTTAACGACCGGTATTCAATAAGGAGAGTACCCAACGCGCTGCTTAAACAAATGTGTAAAATGCTGCGGATATTTAAATCCTAATCCATAAGCAATCTCACTCAGCTATTTACTGGTATCAAATATTTTTTCCCTGGCAACATCTATCACTTTCGATTGGATATACTCCCGGGCCAATTTTCCTTTTTTCTTTTTGATCAGATCTCCGAAGTCTTCCGATCACCTTTGGAAATTTATAATTCCTGCCTGTTCAAAATCGATTTACCTGCTATTGTAACAAATTAAATATATAGTCTATAGATTTGGTAGTTTATTTTTTAATTTCTATGTTTGTCGCCGTACTAATAAAAAAACAAGAGTGATGAACGCTTTTTTTACCACCACAACAGTACTTCCTGAACAATCACAACGAATGCACGCTTCTCCAAAAGCATGTATGTGCAGTTGTTGTAAATAACATGATCTATTCGTGAAATTGATTATAGCAGGTTAACAAACCGGCCCTGCATCGCTATGAAAAAAAATGATTTGAATTGTAAGGTACTTTAACGCAGCATATGAACTAAACTATACTACCCCCTGATTAAAAATAACCGGCAAGGAAGCCTTGCCGGTGTGGCGAATGACAAACCAGCTACGTAACGCCAATCACTCCGCCGGTTTGCATCTGAGCTAAACTAAACGCATTGATCATTTATTTTAACCTCGTTAAATATGGAAATATTTATCCGTAAAAACACAACTGTACTTTCCAAATATCTTTTCCTGCTTTTGTTCTTTTTGCCTATTGCAGCAGTGGCCCAGCAGGAGCCGCCCGCAACCGTTAATTCAATTTTAAAAGGACGTGTATTTGATGCTACCACCCGGGATGTACTTCCGGGTGCTGTAGTGTCAATTAAGGGCACAACCCACGCGGTTTCAACCAGTGCCGAAGGTCGTTTTGACTTTGTAACCGGCCAAAAATTTCCTTATACATTGATCATTCGTTTTATAGGTTATGAACAACAGGAAATTGTTGTTAACGGCAGCCCCGTTGAAATTTACCTGAAACCTATTCCACAACAGCTTAACGATGTGGTAGTGGTGGGCTACGGTACCAAAACCCGTAAGGATCTGATTAGCTCGGTATCAACCATAAAGGCCGATGAAGTAAAGAAAACCCCGGTCGCCAGTTTTGATGCCCAGTTACAGGGTAAAGCATCTGGTGTACAGATCAACTCCAACACCGGTGTGCCGGGCGATGGGATCTTTATCCGTGTACGCGGTACCACGTCTATCAATGCCAGTAATGATCCGCTTTATATAGTCGACGGTGTATTTTTGAATAACACCAGTTTGCAAACTGTTAGCACCGGCGGCAGGGCAACATCGCCTATTGCCGATATCAATCCCGATGATATTGAGAATATCGAGGTATTGAAGGATGCCAGCGCTACGGCTATTTACGGCTCGCGCGGTGCAAACGGCGTGGTTATCGTTACTACCAAACGCGGTAATTACAATACCAGGCCCAAGATCAACCTTAACGTTTCGCAGGGGTTGGCATGGCAGCCTAAGGATAAATTGTGGAAACTTACTACAGGTCCACAGCATGCCGAAATAGTAAATGAGTTTTATCGTAACTCTGAAGCGGATGCGGTTGCAGCGGGTAATGCCGCCGGTATTAAAACCTACGCTTACGTGCCTTTCCGTGCTGCTGATGATAACCCTACGGCCTCACCGGCACCACGTGGCCTACCATCACAACAAAACACCTACGACCGTTTGAGTGAGTTGTTCCGCACTGGTAACCTGGCTAACTACGATTTGTCGTTAGAGGGTGGTTCAAAGGATACTAAATATTATATAGGCGCGGGCTATACCAAACAACAGGCCGATATCAAACCAATCGACTTTAGCCGCCTTGGCTTTAAAGTAAACCTCGATCAACGTATCAGCGATAGGGTACAGGTGGGTACAAGTAATAGCATTTCGCGTTCGTACCGCAACCAGGCTCGTTCTGGTGATGGTCCGGCGGGAGGTTTGTTCCAATCGGCATTGCATACACCAACTTATCTGCCCGAAACCAATCCTGACGGTACACCTGCCCGGTATGCCGGTTTTGATAACCTGCAGGTGCTGTTGAATAACTATGATGTAAACACCACAAGCTTACGTTACATAGGCAACGTATATGCCGATATCGAGATCCTGAAAGGATTGAAATTCCGTTCAAGCTGGAGCGTTGATTATAACAACTACAACGAATCTGAATACTGGAATGATAAAACGCAGCTTGGCGCATCGCCTACAAACGGCCTTGCAACATCGGCCATAACCCAAAGCAGCGCCTGGATCAACGAGCAAACCTTAACCTATCATCATCTTTTTGGCCAAAAGCATACCTTAGATGTGGTGGCGGGTAATACCCTGCAAAGCAATATTGTACAGCTAACATCTGCCCAGGGAACCGGCTTCCCTAATAATGCCTATACTGATATCTCGGCAGCATCAACACGTACAGCCAATCAGACCTGGACAAAGGCCAACCTTTCATCGTACTTCTCGCGTATTTCATACAACTATGCCAGCAAGTATTACCTGGAAGTAAGTGCCCGTGCCGATGGTTCGTCGAAATTTGGTGCCAACAATAAATGGGGGTACTTCCCATCGGTAGGAGCTTCATGGCGCGCGAAGGAAGAGAGCTTTTTGAAAGATGTAAATTCCATCAGCGATCTTAAGTTGCGTGCCAGCTACGGTGTTACCGGTAACCAGGCTGGTATCAACAACTTTGCTGCACAGGGTTTATGGAGCGGCGGTGCCGGCTATCCCGATAATACAACCGGTGGTGATAAAGCTGGCACAGCGCCACAGCAATTGGCTAATCCAAACCTGAAATGGGAGCGTACAGCACAGGCTAACGTGGGCTTTGACCTCGGCTTGCTGAACAATCACCTGAACTTATCTGTCGATCTGTACTCGAAACAAACCAGCGATGTGCTATTGCAATTGCCGGTGCCTGGTATCACAGGCTACAGCACTTACTACAGCAACGTTGGTAAAATAAGCAACAAAGGTTACGAGGTAAGCATCAGTTCAAACAACATCAAAACCAAAGATTTTAGCTGGAGCAGCAGTTTCAATATTTCGGGCAACGTTAACAAGATCAAATCGCTTCCGGTACCAATCAACCAGTACAGCCGCGACTGGATCCGCATGCAGCAGGGATATTCTATGTTCTCGTTCTGGATGTATAAACAATTAGGTGTTGATCCTCAAACCGGCAACGCCATATTCGAAGACGTTAATAAAGATGGCGTGATCAACACTTCAGACCGTCAGATAGTTGGTAACGCGCTACCTAAATATTTCGGAGGCTTAAGCAATACCATCACCTATAAAGGTTTTGATGCCAGCTTCCTGTTTACCTTTGAAGAAGGTAACAAAGTGCTTAACCTTAACCGTTTCTTCGGCGAAGGCGGCGGTACCCGCGATGCTAACCGCGTAATATTTGCCAGCCAGTTAAACAGGTGGCAAAAACCGGGTGATATTACCGATGTACCTCGCTTAACTGCTTACGGCAATAACTACACACTTGAGCAAAACAGCCGCTTCCTGGAAGATGGCTCATTCATCCGCCTCAAATCATTAAGCCTCGGTTATACACTACCAAAGGCGCTTACTCAAAAAATAGATATCCAGTCGCTGCGCATTTACGTGGTGGGTAGTAACCTGCTGCTGTTCACCAAATACACCGGGCCTGACCCGGAAGCAAACGTAGGCGGTGGACAGGATGTGCAGGGTATTGACCTGGGTACGCCGCCGCAGCCGCGTTCAGTTCAGTTAGGTGTAAATATTACTTTATAAGGAGGGCAACGATCATGAAATTACTTAAAACTTTAAAATATACAATTCCGGTTCTATCGCTTGTGATGCTGGCTTCCTGCAAAAAAATCCTGGAGGTGCAGCCCAAGGATTCGGTATCCGATTCACAAACCATTGTCGACCGCGCATCGGCCGAAACTGCTGTTCGCGGCATTTACAGGGCTTTATCTGCCGATAACTACTATGGTGTAAACTTTGTTTCGGTAGGCTATTTATCGGGCGATAACATCCAGTGGACAGGTTCGCAATCTATCGTACAGCAATTTATTGATCATAATGTAAAGGCCGATAACGCTACCGTATCCGGGATCTGGCTGGCTATTTATACTACAATAAACCGCGCAAACTATGTAATAGCCAAATTGCCGGGCGTTACCGATGCTACGCTCACCACGACCGAAAGAAACCAGCTGCTGGGTGAGGCTTACTTCATCAGGGCGCTATGCTACTTTGACCTTGCCCGCACCTGGGGCGGTGTACAGATCGTGACTACGCCAACCATATCGGCCACAGATAAAAATGGCATTAAACGCAGTACCGTTGAGCAAACCTACGCACAGGTACTAAGCGACCTGAACGCTGCCGAGCCATTACTGCCCCTGCCAACCGCACAAAACCCGGTAAGGGCTAATAAAGAAACCGTTTATGCCTTAAAGGCAAGGTACTACCTGTATCAAAAAGACTGGGCTAATGCCGAAAACTATGCTACGCTCGTGTTGGGTGATACACAGAATTATTCATTGTTAAAACCGTATAGCGCCTGGTTTGCCAATAATGTGGTTGGAACTAAGGAGTCGGTTTTTGAATTGTCATACAGCGCTACTTATACTAACGGTCACCGCGGGCAATGGCAGCCGCCTGCCAATAGTGGTACCCGTCAATGGGCGCCTAACAGCACATTTTTAGCGCTTGTAAATGACCCGACGATAGGCGGAAACCGCAGCGCTTTGGTTGCTAAAACATCGGCAGGTTTATGGTATGGTAACCTGTACTACCGTAGCCCGGCAACTGACCCGGCTTACATTATCAGGATTGCTGAAGAATACCTGATCCGCTCTGAAGCCCGTACCCAGCTTAATAAACTTGGCGATGCCCTTACCGACTTAAACGCTGTACGTGACCGCGCAGGATTAACAGCTACTACCGCCGTTTCGCAAGCTGATATTTTATTGGCTATTGAAAACGAACGCCGCATTGAGTTTGCATTGGAAGGCCATCGCTGGTTCGACCTGGTGCGTACCGGCAGGGCAGCAGCGGTGCTGGGTGTAACAGATACTAAGAAAAATATACTGCCTATCCCGGTTGATCAGCTGAATGTTGATCCGGCATTAACGCAGAATCCGGGGTACTAACGGACATAAAGCCGGGTGACTGAGCGGATAAGTAGAGGTCTGCAAAACCTTGCACGGCAGTTCGAATCTGCCCCCGGCGTCTTCTAATTCAATTTAAAAACATRAAACAATGAGCACATTAACCACCAACCAAACCAAATGGAAGGAATACGAAAAGGAGGCTTTTCGGTTCTTCTTCATTTACTTTGTGCTGCAGGCACTTCCGCTTGATTGGAAGTACTTCGGTAACCTATTCCACATTCAATGGGGTAGCCTTAGCTTTGGCGATATTTTTTACATCAGCCGTTACACACCTCAATTTATATCAGGCAGCAGTACACCCGGCGCATGGGGCATTGGCACCCTTGCCGATTGGGTACTTATAGCCGGTATTGCATTAATTGGGGCGATTATCTGGAGCATCCGCGATAAAAAGAGCGAGAATTATAATAAGCTGTACTACTGGCTGCGGGTGATCCTGCGCTATCGCTTGGCTATCGGCATCATAGCCTACGGCTTTATTAAATTCTTCCCGCTGCAATCACCGCTGCCTTCATTAAGCAACCTCAATACCTCTTATGGTGATTTCAACCGTTGGAAACTGTTCTCGCTGAGCCTGGGTATAGTGCCGGTTTATGAGTCATTTTTGGGTTTGGTGGAGATCGTAGTTGGCATATTGTTGCTATTCCGTAAAACAACAACTTTTGGAGCGGTGATCATTCTTGTATTTACCGGCAATGTGTTCATCTCTAATATAGCTTATGACGGCGGAGAGGCTATTTATGCGCTTTATTTGATCAGCATTGCGCTGTTCTTAACCGTTTACGATGCCTTGCGCATTTATAACCTGGTTGCTTTACGTAAGCCAACAGCGCCAAACATCGTAAAAGTTTCGTTAAGCGGGCAATGGCGTACATCACGTTTGGTTTTGAAAAGCCTGTTCATTTTCTTTTTCGTGTTCCTGTACGGCTATAAAACTTATGCGGCCTACCATCATGATATTTACCAGTATCCAAAGGCTAATGGATTGGCAGGCGTGGCCGGTTTATATAATGTGAGTGACTTCAAAGCTAATAACAAACAACTGCCATACTCGCAAACGGACACTACCCGCTGGAACGATGTTGTTTTTGAAAAATGGGCTACCATTAGTATCGGTTCGTTAAAAAGATATAAACCTGATACAGCCATTACCGAAGAGATCAGCAGCAGGGATAAAGACCGCAAATATGAACTTGATGGCACAACCGGTCGCGCCTATTATAGCTATGTAGCCGATACGGTAAACCATGTTTTGCTGCTCAAAAACAGGAACAATAACTACAAGGCCGATCAGTTTACACTCCACTATACAAAACCTGCAAACGGCACCATTATCCTGACAGGCGTTGATCATAACCGCGATTCGATTTATGTACAGCTGGACAGGATCAACAAAAAATACCTGTTGCAGGAAGCCGCGCAGGGCAGGAGCAAAGCACTTAAACTTTAAGATCTGAACTTTTAAAGATATTTATCATGGCAACAACAGTAATAAATCCGGAAGCAGAGCAAGTTGGCAACGCTGCACCGGAAAGCAAGCCCGGTAAACCGGCCCCTGCGACAGAACCGGCCGTAAGGAAGGAATGGACTGCAACTCAGCGGGTGGCTTTCCGTATTGCTTTCATCTTTTTTATCATCATGTGTATCCCGGTAACGGGCGAATGGTGGAATAACCTGGTTACCATTAACTGGTTTCATTTGCATTACCGCGATCTGTATGATATAGCGCGGTTTTCACCAAGCATTTACAAATTTCAAAACCCTGCATATAACCTGTTAGGTTATGTTGATTGGGTTGAAGCGCTTGCTATAGGTATCGTCGGTGGCCTCATCTGGACAGCCCTCGATAGTAAAAACAAGCAATATCATAACCTGTATTACTGGCTGCGCGTGGTGGTGCGGTACAGGGCAGGTATAGGCATAATCGGGTTCGGCTTTACAAAGCTGTTCCCGGTTCAAATGCCTTATCCTTCATTGGGCGTGCTCAACGCGCATTTCGGCGACCTTACCGCACAGAAGATCTACTGGCTTTCGGTTGGTATTGTACCCTGGTACCAGGTATTTGCCGGGGTTGTTGAGCTGGCTGCGGGAACCATGCTGTTCTTCCGTAAAACCACCACTTTTGGTGCGATATTATTGCTGGGTGCTTTAGGTGATATTACCTACGTAAACTTTGCTTATGACGGTGGCGTGCATGTTTATGCATCATACTTTGTGCTGTTTTCGGCATTTTTATTATGGTACGATGCGGTGCCCGTTTATAACCTGATCGTTAAAGAACGTTTCACTGTGCCGCCGGTTTTGATTCCGGTGTTCACCCAAAAATGGCTTAAAACTACCCGCATTGTTTTAAAAACTGCTACCATCGGTATTTTCCTGGTATGGTTATTCTATTTGCAATACGTAAACTTTAAATATGATCCGTATAAACAGCCGGCAACAAGCGGAGTTAAACAATTGCGTGGTAACTACAACGTAAGTGAGTTTAAGCTCAATGGCCAGGATATTCCTTACTCACCATTGGATTCAGTTCGCTGGCAGGGGGTAACGTTCGAAAAATGGTCGTCATTAACATTTAACGTTAACAAACTATTAAATCTCGACCTATCTAATGGCGGCGGTTCGCCAATGCGCGATATCAACCGTAATTTCGAGCTTACGGGCGTAGCGGGTGGCAAACGGGTATTTTATTACGATGCCGATACCGTGAACAAAATACTTTATTTACAGGATAAATTGCCTGAGTTTACCAAACGTAAAGGCAAGCGCGGCAACCGCGGCGGTGATAAAGCGGGCGATAACAAAGTTGCCAAATCATTTATCCCTGCGGAAGCGAATATCCGTAATGAAGTAACGGCTATTGACCCGGCTGCACAGTCAACCCGCCGTGAGCGTGGTGTGCCCCAGGAGCTGAAAGACAAGCGTAAACGCGCCCATATGGTGCTTAACTATACTGCTGATGCAAACGGATCGCACATTGTACTGACCGGTAAGGACGACAAGAAAAATGATGTGTATATTGTGCTTGACCGCGTAAACCGTCAATACGCGCTTACCGACAGCAAGTTAGTTGCGGGCAAATACTAAAACAGATACCAATGAAACCGGAAAAACGTGATTATGATGCAGTGATAGTAGGCTCAGGGCCAAATGGCCTTGCGGCAGCCATATTGTTGCAGCAAAACGGGCTTTCGGTTTTATTGCTGGAAGGAAAGGACAAAATAGGCGGCGGTTTACGTACCGAAGAACTTACCCTACCGGGATTTAAACATGACGTTTGTTCGGCCGTTCATCCGCTTGCGGCGGGTTCACCGTTTTTTGAGACTCTACCGCTGCACGAGCATGGCCTGGAATATATTTACCCGGAAGTAGCAGCAGCACATCCATTTGATAACGGAACGGCAGCAGTGCTCAAAAAATCGATCATTGAAACTGCCGATCTGTTGGGTGCCGACAGGGATGCTTATATCAAACTGATGGCGCATTTAGTGAAATCATGGCCGGGCCTTGCGCTTGATGTATTGGGACCGCTTACCTTTCCAAAGCACCCGGTTGATCTGGCCATTTTCGGTCTGGATGCTTTAACCTCGTCAACCCATTTAGCCAAACGTTTTAAAACCGAAGAAGCCAAAGGGCTTTTGGCGGGCATGGCGGCGCATAGTATCCAACCTTTAACCAATCTGACCACATCGGCTATTGCTTTGGTGCTGATGGCTAACGGACATTTAAAGGGCTGGCCGGTACCCAAAGGTGGCTCCGTGAAAATAGCGGATGCGCTGGCTTCCTATTTTACATCAATAAGGGGTAAGATAGAAACCAGCACTTACATAACCTCTTTTGATCAGCTGCCATCGGCAAATGCGGTTTTGTTTGATGTTACACCAAAACAGCTATTGCAAATTGCCGGGCACAAATTTTCATCGCTGTACAAATGGCAACTGGAACGGTACCGTTACGGAATGGGGGTGTTTAAGGTAGATTGGGCGCTTGACGATGTTGTTCCGTTTAAGGCAGAAGGGGCAAGACAAGCCGGAACAGTGCATATAGGCGGTACGCTAAAAGAAATTGCGGCCGGCGAGCAACAGATCTGGGAAGGTTTACATCCCGAAAAGCCGTTTGTATTGCTGGCCCAGCAAAGCCTTTTTGATAGTACACGCACTCCCGAAGGCAAACACACGGCCTGGGCCTACTGCCATGTGCCTAACGGATCAAATAAGGATATGACCGATATTATCGAGAAACAGGTGGAGCGTTTCGCCCCCGGTTTCCGTGAACGGATCATTGGCAGGCACACTTTCAATACCCGGCAATTGGAAAACTATAACCCCAATTACATCGGCGGAGATATTAACGGCGGAGTTATCGATATCGGTCAGCTGTTTACCCGGCCGGTTTTACGGCGTTCGCCTTATCGTACGTCGGCAAAGGGGATCTATATCTGTTCGTCATCTACACCTCCGGGAGGAGGGGTACACGGCATGTGTGGCTATCATTCGGCCCAACGGGCGCTAAAAGATGTGTTTAACATCAGCATAAAATCATAACATATTATCACACTATAAAAATTCAATTATGTCAACCACCACTACTAAACTAACCCTGCACGAAGACTGGGCAGTAGTTATTTTAGGCTCATTGATCATTATCCTTTCGTTAGCAGGCCTGCTTTTACCTGTGCCAAGCTTCGGCTGGAAAGACAGCGCGGAGCTAACCGGTAAAGTACTCGGTTCAGCTAATTTAGTTAAAGTGCTTATCCAATTTGGTTTTGTTATTATTATTGGCGGGATAGGCGCGCTCATCACCGGTAAATCCATCAAAAATTATACTCTGGGGTTTCCGCTGGTATACATTGTCACTATCATTGCTTTAATACTTGCCGGTAGCAGCCAGGCCAAATCGCTTAATCTTGAAGCGGTGATCTTCAGTCTTGTTTTGGGCTTGCTCATCAGCAATTTTATCAAGCTGCCCGAGTGGCTTAAGTCGTCCCTGTCAACCGAATTGTTTGTTAAAATAGGCCTGGTGCTTTTAGGTACCAGCGTTATTTTTGGCGATATCTTAAAAGCGGGCTCATTGGGACTGATCCAGGCTTTACTGGTAGTAACCTCGGTTTGGTATTTCGCTTTCTGGGTTTGCAAAAAGCTCAAGGTTGATGATGAGATCGCCATGATGATCTCGAGTGCGGTATCCATTTGCGGAGTATCTGCAGCTATTGCTACTGCCGGGGCTATTAAAGGCGATTCGAAAAAACTTTCTTACGTGATCTCGATGGTATTGATCACAGCAATCCCCATGATGATCTTTATGCCTATTATCGCTCATAAATTCCATTTTTCGCAGGAAGTTACAGGCGCATGGCTGGGCGGCAGTATTGATACTACCGGCGCAGTTGTGGCTTCAGGGTCGTTAGTAGGCGAAGTTGCCCTGAAGATCAGCACCATCGTGAAATTTTCGCAAAACGTATTGCTTGGCTTGGCTGCTTTCGCAATCTCTATTTATTGGACTTATACCAAACACCCATCGGCAAAGGATAAAGACACCAAACCAACGCTTAAAGTTATTTGGGAGCGGTTCCCGAAATTCGTACTTGGTTTTATTGGTGCTTCACTGCTGTTCTCATTCTTTCTTTCGCCCGCAGCGGCTGCAACGGTTAAGGATAGCCTGAAGAATTTACAAGGACTTTGGTTTGCGCTGGCTTTTACCAGTATCGGATTGGAAACCAATTTTGCCGACTTGTTTAACGAAAATAGCAAGAAGCCGTTATACGCATTCCTGATAGCACAAACTTTTAATATCTTCATTACGCTGGCTATAGCGTTCATACTGTTTTAACAGGCTGTTACTATGTTCAAAAAATTCAAAGTAAGGCGGAGCCATCTCCTTGTTTTTTCGGGGATCATCATTATTGGGGTGATGATTTGGCTTTGGCCTGCTTTTTTTTCGGGCCGGGAAAAATGGCCCCAAAGTTTTGGATATGGAAAAGTAGCTACAAAAGAAGACATTGCCGCCCTTGATATTGATATACGACCCGATGGCAAAGGTTTGCCGCCGGGGAGTGGTACAGCGGCGTTAGGAGAGGTGATCTATACAAACAAATGTGCATCATGCCATGGCGTCGATGGCAAAGAGATCAAAGGTATTAAGCTGCCGGGCCCGCCCCTCGTGACGGGAAAAGGCAAGGCTAAAACCATAGGTAATTACTGGCCCTACGCCACCACCTTGTTTGATTACGTGCGCCGGGCTATGCCTTACAATGCGCCGGGCTCATTAACTAATGATGAGGTGTACAGTTTATCAGCATGGTTGCTGAGTGCCAATAAAGTGATTAAGCCCACCGAGGTTATGAGTGCGCGAACGTTGGCCAAGGTGATGATGCCTGCACAAAAACTTTTTATTGTTGACGACCGCAAGGGCGGCCCGGAAGTAAAGTAATATGGAACAGCAACAGGATAAACCGGCTAAAACCACCGAAATGAAGATCAGCAGACGTACTTTGCTGGGCGGGGCTTTGGCCGCGGCTATTATACCTGTAACATCATCATTTGCTAAATATGTGCAGGTGGGTGTGCCGCTTGTACCTGATCCAACTAAACAACCCGGACCGCTGCCCGGTACGCTGGGGAAGCGGTCGCTGTTTGAAAACCCGGTTAAGAAACCTTCAGATATTTCGTCCCGGACACCTTTGCAGGATCTGTATAGTACCATTACGCCTTCCGATCTGCATTTTGAGCGGCACCATGCAGGGATCCCAACCATCGACCCAAACAAATATGAGCTGCTGATCCATGGCATGGTTGAACGGCCCATGAAGTTTAGTTTGCATGACCTTAAGCGTTTCCCATCGGTAACCCGCACCTGCTTTATAGAATGTGCAGGTAATTTCCGTACAGGTAAAGAGGAAATGACCGCACAGGAAATCCTCGGCCTAACCAGTCAAAGTGAATGGACAGGCGTTATGCTTTCAACCTTGTTTCGCGAGCTTGGGGTTGATCCAAAGGCTACCTGGTTTTTAGCCGAAGGGGGAGATGCCGCAGTACTTACCCGCAGTGTCCCCATGCACAAAGCCTGGGACGATGCCATGATCGTATACGCTCAAAACGGCGAGGCTATCCGCCCGGAGCAGGGCTATCCTGCCCGTTTGCTGCTGCCCGGATGGGAGGGAAATACCAACGTGAAATGGTTAAGGCGCATTGAGATCTCTGACGCACCATATTTTACACGCGAAGAAACCTCTAAATACACCTATGCGGTTAAAGATAAGATCAGGATGTTCAGTTTTGAGATGGATGCCCGGTCAATCATTACTTATCCCTCATTTCCGCAAAAGGTTGAACGGGGCTGGATAGAGATCCGGGGGATTGCCTGGAGCGGCAGGGGGAAAGTGGAGAAAGTTGAAGTAAGTACCGATGCAGGAAAAAGCTGGAGCGAAGCGAGACTGCAAGGCCCAATATTGGAAAAAGCGCATACCTACTTTCGCCACCTATGGCAATGGGATGGTTCTGAAACGGAGATATTAAGCCGCGTAACCGATGAAACAGGTTATACCCAACCAACTCTGAAACAATTGATTGATGCCCGCGGAAAAGATATAGGCGGATACCATATGAACCCGGTAACCGCATGGCGGGTTAAGCCGGACGGAATGGTGATTTTTAAGCCCGAGAATTATAAGTAGTTCATGGGCATAATTCACAAGCATTGCTTGTATATTAACTATTCAATGGAATAATTGGCTTTACAGATAGTGTAAAGCAAGTATAGATTGATATACAATCTGATTACCATTGTTTTACTCCTCTTGTTTGTTTAAATACATACCTATAAATTGGTTTTGTAATCTAAATATCAGTCACTTTTCTATTACTATTATTTGATGCCCGGTTGATGTGCCTTCATACATTAACGCATGTTTTTATTTGCCGCTTACCTGAGCTGATATAACCGATTTTAATTAACAATAAAATTTAAACCGATTATGATTGAACAAAGCTCTTACATGAAATCTAAAATTTACGATTTAATGAACCTGATGATTAATGATGAGAGTGGATTGTTTGAGGTTGGTAATTTGGAAGGTTATATAGATAAACTTGTTGAAAAAGCGTGCATTATAACTGTTATGGAACAGGATGTTATGCACGGATTTTTAGCCTATTACGCTAATGATCATGTAAATAAAGTTGGGTTTGTTTCAATGGTACTAACAGATCCATCAACAAAGCGGATGGGATATGGCAGGCGGCTTGTAGAATTTGCCCTGAAAGATCTGGCATTAAAAGGATTTAAAAAATGCCGTACCGAAGTGAATGCTGACAATACAAAAGCTTTAAATGCTTTAAAAAGGTTAGGTTTTACCTGTACGGGTAAAAACGATATATACCTTGTATTTGAACTGGATATTTAACGGTAAGCTAACTTATCGTAGGCTAATCGCAGGTAGTACATAACCTCGAAACAAATTCGGCCAGGTGCAAAGCCTTTTCAACTGAAATGGGGTGGGTGTTACCTATAATAAGGGTATGCTCAACAATCTCAATCACGAAATCATCCAGCCTGATATCCATTACTACATTGCGGAAGTTACGGTCAGTACCGGTAATTGCTTTTTGGCGATCGCTTACCAGCATGTAGAAAGTATTGCTGAAGGCCTTGTCTTCTGCAAAATCCAGCTCAACCGGGTGGATCAGTTCAATGATCTTATCAACAAGTGTTTCGCGCCTGATGAGTACCCGCCCAAAATCGTGCTTTAAGTAAGCCAGCGCCCAGGTTTGATAATGTGGGCCGGTTACAGCTTTGCCATGATGATGGGCGATATGTTTGGGCTGACATTCGGTAAACAGCATATAGCTGTCGTTATTTTTGTTTTTTATAGCGTACGATTGTTTTACGCTGATGTCGAGATAGTCTTTGAAAATGCTAAACTGCTCTAAATGAAAATCAATATGCCCGGGTTGCTCAATCCTGAATTTGCTTTTCAGATTGCTCAGGATATCACCGAACTGGTCGGTTACCGGAGGTAATAAACCGGTGTTTTCAATAGCGGATTCCAAATTTTAAAGTTTAGTGTTAAAAAAATGCTCATACAATAATAACTTTTTTGCTTTAAAATTCAAAAATGTCACCGTTAATAATGGTAAGGCTTCATTTTACCACATGAACAGGCGCAATTGGCATCGTTAACGCCCAGCTTTTTCAGGAAAAATTGGTAAAAACCAATCCTGTCGTTCATGTTATACATGTTTTCGCCTTTGTTGCATTCAACTTCGCCATTTACAATATTAATGGTCATGCCGAAACCAGGTGTCCGTCCTTCAGCTTTATCTTCGGCATTGGGCTGCCATTTGCCGGTCATCACATCATGTGCCGATGGTTTGTGGGTTTGCGGGGTCATCCAAAAATAAATCGCCGTTTTAAAAGCAATAACCGGGTCGGTCTCCACCATTTCGGGATTCTGGAGCAATATTTTATCATCGCCTAAAATACAATCCGACGCATAGCCATAATTGCCGTTATAGCTCAGCTGCATTGGTCCGCGGCCGTAGTATTTTTTACCGGCAACGGGTGGGTATTCGTCATTTTCGGCAACATACGGTAAGCTGGTATTGCTTTCATGGATGAACATTAAGCCATCGGTATAAGTAGCATTTACCCCATGGCGGGTTTCGTGGGCAATGTGCGCGAAGAATGCAGCAAGCTCTTTTTTATTTACATCGGTACTGTATTCGGTGCAAAAATTACCGTAATCAATAGTGTAGGTGCTATCGGGTTTGGCTTTGGCCCATTCTTCGTTCCAATCGGTATCCTGGCGCACAACGGCGCTTTTGCCTGTTTTTTTATCGGTACGTACCAACTGGTAAACGGATGTAGCCCGGCGGGTTACTTTTACTTTGATCATGCCCAACTCATCTGCAGCCTTGATAAAGGCAGTATACGTATAAAATTTATCGCGCTGCGGAAAAAGATCATTAAATTGTTTTTCGCTTAATAAACTGGCCATGCTTACTTTGGGAGGGACTGTCGTTTTTTGAACAGGTGCCTTTGTATTGCTGTTTCCGCCGCAGCTGAAGCCGGTTGAAAGCAGTATCACAAATGACAGGCAAAGGAGTTTAGATGATAATATGATCGATTTCATGAGTTTAGCGCTATTATGTTTGATGATATTACGGGTACAAGTTTAAGCTAACATTTTAAAAATTACACTTCATTGGCAAAAAATATGCTAAAGTGTTATGAAATACAAAATTTAAGGTGATAGATTTGGAATAACAGCAGTCATGAAAAAAGATTTGACAGGCTTTGTTTTAATTGCCTGGTAATCAGTATTAGCTTTTTTTGTAACCGGATTGTTGTAATGAATTGTTAAATTAAGTATGAAAATATATACTAAAACGGGCGATAAAGGGTTTACCTCATTGATTGGCGGTACCCGCGTGCCCAAGCACCATATCCGCATTGAAAGCTATGGTACGGTTGATGAACTTAACTCGTACATTGGGCTTATCCGTGATCAGGATATCGATGCGCATGATAAGGAGGTATTGAAGCAGATTCAGGACAGATTGTTTACAATCGGCTCTTCACTGGCAGCCGACCCGGAGCGGTCAAAAATGGTTATTCCGGATTTGCACGTAAGTGATGTAGAAATACTGGAAACAGAAATGGACGCCATGAATGAAAGTTTGCCCCCGCTTAAACATTTTATTTTGCCGGGGGGGAATAATATAATTTCGTTTTGCCATATTGCAAGATGTGTTTGCCGTCGTGCCGAAAGGATAACCGTTCAGCTTGCCGAGGAGAGTACAGTTGATGAAAAAGTGAATATTTATCTGAACAGGTTGAGCGATTACCTGTTCACTTTGGCCCGCAAAATTGCAAATGTTAATGAAATACCTGAAAATCAATGGATACCACGGGTTGAAAAAAATGAAAAAAAATATTGATTTTCAAATTGAAAATGTTATACTTTTGCGAAAAAGTAAATTTTACTGATAATTATAAATATAAATAAAAACGATGTATTGGACACTTGAACTGGCATCGCACCTGGAAGATGCACCATGGCCCGCAACAAAAGATGAATTAATTGATTATGCTATCCGTTCAGGCGCTCCTGTCGAGGTTATTGAAAACCTTCAGGCACTTGAAGACGATGGTGAACCGTACGAAAATATTGAAGAGATCTGGCCGGATTATCCGACCAAAGATGACTTCTTCTTTAACGAAGACGAGTATTAAACACGATAATGAAACCCTTAGCAATAAGGGTTTTTTTATTGACCACTACTTTTTGGAATGATTTTAGTATAGGTGACTTCACATTTACTTAACTAAAAACATTACAACATGAGAGGTTTACTGTACATTATTGCTGTTATCCTTGTTATAGGATGGGCTATAGGATTTTTTGCATACTCTGCACCTGGTTTAATTCACGTATTGTTAGTGATAGCTATTATAGCGTTGCTTTTAGGCGTGATCAGGAGGGCATAAGAATTTAACCTTGTATTGCAAATCAAAAAAGCCGCAACCTTTATGGTTGTGGCTTTTTGCTTAAGAGCAATTCAGCAATGGCAATATCTTCGGGAAAGGTGATCTTGATATTGCTATGATCGCCTTCAGTAAGTTTTATTTCAGCGCCATATTGCTCAACAACGCTGGCATCATCTGTAAATTTAGTATCAAACGGCTGTTCATAAGCTTTCCTTAGCAGGGTGGCCTTAAACGTTTGTGGGGTTTGCACCAGGTAAATCTCATCCCTGATCAGGCTTATCGACCGGCCCTCTTTTACTTGGCGTATCGAATCGCGGCTTTTAACGGCCACTACAGCCGTTCCATGTTCAGCAGCGCATTGGTAGGCTTCATCGATAATATCAGGCGAAATAAGAGGCCGTACGGCGTCCTGTACGGCAATTAGCGCTTCTGTATCAGTGATCAGGTTAAGCCCGTTCTTAACCGAATGAAACCGGGTTTCTCCGCCGGTAACCAACTGGTGAGGGATGGTAAAAGAATATTCTTCAACCAACTGCTGCCAGTAGGCGTGATAAGCTGCAGGTAAAACCAATATGATGCCCGGTTTGGCTTGAGCCTGCTGAAATGCAGTGATGGTATGCATCAGTACAGGTTTACCGTTAAGCAGTAAAAATTGTTTTGGCAAGCTCGACTGCATCCGGCTGCCCGAACCGCCTGCTACTATGATAACGTAGTTGGGGAGATTGGTGGTTAGAGATTGGAGATTAGCGGGCATTTGTTTTTTCACTGAAAATTAAAGACTTAATTACGCATGTCATTGCTGCGAGCGATAGCGCGGCAATCGCATGCTATACAGAGACACTGAGGGAGACATGATGATATGACTGTAAGTTGTTAGCTATTAAATGTATTTCCGATTAGTTTATGAATATGGGCGTTGCCTGCGGCCGGGCTTTTCGTTCCAAGTCCTCGCCTTTCCTATCCGTAATCCCTACACGCGCTGTGGGCTTTCCACTACAATCCCTAACGCGTCCCCCGCACAACATAAAATATATTTTACACGTTATTATAGTTTTTTTTAAGGGGTTCCGTTTTGGCTTCTCTCAATGGTCTTTTTTTGCATAAAACTACCACAAAAAAAATGAGATATGAAACCATGGTCTCATATCTCAAATCTCATATCTCAAATCCAAGAAGATTAGATGATCAGCATCGCGTCGCCGTAGCTGTAAAAGCGGTATTTTTCTTTTACTGCTATTTCGTATGCATTCATTACGTTTTCATAACCGCCAAAGGCCGCAATCATCATTAAAAGTGTTGACTCTGGTGTATGGAAGTTGGTGATCATTGAGTTTGCAATACTAAAATCGTATGGAGGGAAAATGAACTTGCTGGTCCAGTCGTTAGCTGCTTTCAATGTTTTGTTTGCAGATACAGCCGATTCTATGGTACGCATTGAAGTAGTACCCACAGCACAAATACGTGATTTACGCTCAATACCGCGGTTTACAATATCAGCTTGTCTTTGCTCAATAATGAATTGCTCCGAATCCATTTTGTGCTTGGTTAAATCTTCAACCTCAACCGGGCGGAAAGTACCTAAACCAACATGCAGGGTAACTTCGGCAAAATCAACACCTTTTAATTCAAGGCGTTTCATCAGCTCGCGGCTAAAGTGTAAGCCGGCAGTCGGGGCGGCAACGGCACCTTCGTGTTTAGCGAAAATAGTTTGGTAACGCTCTTTATCTTCGGCAGTAGCTTTACGTTTAATGTATTTAGGCAGTGGTGTTTCGCCCAAAATCTCAACATTACGACGGAATTCTTCGTCGGTACCGTCAAACAAAAAGCGGATGGTACGGCCACGTGAAGTAGTGTTATCAACAACTTCGGCAATCAGCAAATCGTCGTCGCCAAAATATAATTTATTGCCTACGCGTATTTTACGGGCCGGATCAACCAGTACATCCCATAAACGCAGTTCTTTATTCAGCTCGCGCAGCAAAAATACTTCGATGGTAGCACCGGTTTTTTCTTTGTTGCCATATAAACGGGCAGGGAAAACTTTAGTGTTATTAAGGATCATTACATCCTTATCCTGAAAGTAATCCAGCACGTCTTTAAATATTTTATGCTCAATTTTGCCCGAATCTTTGTGTAAAACCATTAAACGTGATTCATCGCGGGTGGCAGAGGGTGTATGGGCGATAAGGGATTCAGGTAAGTTGAATTTAAATTGAGATAATTTCATGCTTGTTTTTATGAATTTTCAAGGGCGCAAATGTACGAATTTTTTTGTTAATTTAACAGATTTTTTTAAGTAGCGTTTTAATTACACTACTGTTATATTAATTGAAAAATACTGTAACTTAAATCATGTGCTGTTGTCTAAAAAAATATTGGCAGGCGGTTTAACGTATCAGCAATAAAAACGCCCGTTATATTACTATTACCTCCACGCGTTAACCGTGCAATAAGGATTGATTAACAAGTAAGATCAAAATAAGTTATATGCTTTTTTTAAAACTTTTAAGGGAAAGTTTTTTGTTTGCCGGTGATGCCCTGCGCCAGAACAAAACACGTACGTTGCTGTCATTACTTGGGGTAACCATTGGTATATTTACCATTATAGCTGTGCAATCGGCAGTTGATACCCTGCGTAATAACCTGCAAAACAGTGTTAATAAGCTTGGTAACAATAGTATATATGTGCAAAAGTGGCCCTGGGTTGGCGGAAGCGATTTCCCCTGGTGGAAATACCTGCAGAGGCCCGAATCTGACCTGCGTGATTTTAATGAGCTCTCGCGCCGTATTTCTACAGCCGAAGCTTTATCATATGAAATAAATATTGATAACCGTACCATAAAATATAAAAGCAACACGGTTGAAGGCGCCCAGGTTGACGCTGCATCGCAGGATCATGACAAGACCTGGAATTTTGACCTTGAAAGCGGCCGTTACTTTACCGAAATAGAATCAAAAAACGGTGCGCCCATAACCGATATTGGGTATGATATAGCCCAGGCTCTTTTTCCTGATGGCGATGCCGTAGGTAAACAGATTAAGGTAATGGGACGATATGTGACCATCGTAGGCGTATTTTCAAAACAAGGTAAGGATATGCTGGGCATATCAACCGATAAGGAGGTACTGCTACCCCTTAACTTTGCCCGCAATTTAATTGATATACAAAGCTCAAGATACGGGCCGTCAATTATTGTACGCGGTAAAAAAGATATCCCCACTGATGACGTTGAAAGTGAGATCAAAGGCCTTATGCGTTCTATCAGGAGGTTAAGGCCGGGTGCTGACGATAACTTTTCGTTAAACCGCACAACCATGATCACCCAGCAGTTGGACGATCTTTTTAAAGTGGTTAACATTGCCGGTGCCATTATCGGCGGGTTCTCTATTTTGGTTGGTGGTTTTGGTATCGCCAATATCATGTTCGTATCGGTAAAGGAACGTACCAATATTATAGGGATACAAAAATCATTAGGTGCTAAAAACTATTTCATATTATTGCAGTTTTTAATTGAATCGGTGCTGCTTTGTTTCGTGGGCGGGATCATCGGGTTGTTTTTTGTGTACCTGGCTACGTTTGCCGTAAAGGCGGCTTTAGATGTACAGGTAATACTTGATGCCGCTAACATTTCAAGGGGCTTAAGCTATTCAATTATAATAGGGGTAATAGCCGGTATCATCCCAGCGTATTCAGCCTCAAGGCTGGATCCGGTTGAAGCTATCCGCACAAACTAATTGTATATGAAAATAATTAAAGGATTTTGTTTTTTAGCGGTAATTGCCGCCACCGCCTGCAAACAACCGGCAAAACAGCAGGAGACTGCCAAAACAGACACAACCACTGCCGCTAAACCTGTAGAAGCACAGGTTGCAGATACCAGTAACACCAGTGATGTTTTTAAAGCTTATATCGCGTTAAAAGATGAGTTCCTTAAGTCAGATGCGGCAGGAGTTAAAACTGCGGCATCTGCTTTGGAAGCCAAACTTTCTGGTATTAAAGGTTGCAGTGAAACAGCTGCTGTGGCACACCAGATAAGCAACGCGACAGATATTAAAGCTCAGCGCGAATCGTTCCTGGTATTGAGCAAAGACGTAATCGCTTTGGTAAAAGGGGCTAAATTTAAATCGGCACCAATTTATGTTGATTTTTGTCCGATGGCCGATGGCGGAAAAGGTGGCTACTGGCTGTCGTCAACCAAGCCTATTGAAAACCCATATTTTCCGGAGCACATGAAAGAGTGCGGAACGGTAAAGGAACAGATAAACTAGCAAACTGAACCCTGATTTTCATGATTCGGGGATTTCATGATATGTTAAAAGCGATGGGGATAACCTGTCGCTTTTTTATTTTGAACCTTGATTCTCATGATTTGAGGATTGCATGATATTTAAAGCGATAGAGAATGCCTCGCTGCCTCGCTGTCCGTAGACTTTGTCTACGGATGATTTATGTATGTAGTTTGCAACTACATACATAAATCATTGTGTCCTGATTTTATTTTAATGTATAGGGCTGGAGTTGCAAACTCCGGGCATGGTTAATTCGAAGTCAGAGACTTCGAATAGCTGCGTAAGTAACAAAGCAATAGGTAGTAGGATTAGCCGTATACTTGAACTTCGCGACTTTAAGTAAGATAATTCTGTAATTAAACTTGGTAATCAAATGAAACAGCCCTATATGCGCCTTTTTTCAATCATCTTAATTTGTTTGATAAGTTCTTGTGGTGGCACAATTGGAAATATTGAAAAGTATAGATTTTACAATGTATCTATGGATTCTCTTAAAGCGGCCGTTAAAGTCGTTAATCTTAAACATCCGGAATTTAACCAATATGATACAATCAAGTTTGAGGTTGGAAAGAGTAAGTATGTAGATAATGCTGACTATTACTGCGCAATTAATAAAGATAATACCAAATACTTTTTTGTGTATGCTTTTATACAGTATGATAAACTTAATAACTCTTTTACGGATATTTCCTTGAGCAGTGCTGCTCCTTATGGTAAAGATTTAATGCTTGCAAAAGACATTGGTTACTTTGATCAAAAGAAATATAAAGAACTATTTGACGAGTATTTTATTAAAGAGGTCAAACAAGAATTGAAATATACTAAGAGTAATTCTTATTGATTGAATTATCTCGCTGTCCGTAGACTTTGTCTACGGACGATTTATATATGTAGTTTGCAATTACAGACTAAGCCATTGTGTCCTGGTTTTATTTTTAGCTTGCAGGGCTGGAGTTGTAAACTCCAGGCATAGTTAATTCGAAGTCAAAGACTTCGAATAGCGGCGTCAGCGCCAGCGGTAATTCGATATTTAAAATCCCCAAATAAAAAATCCGAAATCGAATATCCGAAATCCGATATCAAACTCACGCTGATTGCCTGATATGTTTTGCCAGTTTACTGTACAGTATTTCGGGAACAAAGGGTTTGGTGAGGTAATCAACCATGCCGGCTGCCAGGGCTTTTTCGTAGGTTTCGGGCATGGCATCTGCTGTGAGGGCTATGATGGGCAGGTCTGGCTGTAATAGTTTGATGACCGCTGTTGCTTCAAAGCCATCCATAACAGGCATCTGCAGATCCATAATGATAAGGTCATAAATGTTATGATTAACCATATCAACAGCTATTTGTCCGTTCAATGCTTCCTGAACCTGCGCGTTCCATCGTTTTAAAAACTTACCGGCTATCATCAGGTTCATTTTGTTGTCGTCGACAATTAAAATGTTCATGCCTTGCAGATTGTTGTCTTTAATATTTACGGCGTCTGCAACTGGCTTCGGAACATTAACCTCCGGTGTAATAGGGAAGCTTATCGCAAAGCTGAATGTGGTACCCTTGCCAAGTTCGCTTGATACTGCAATTGTGCTGTTATGTAGTTCAACCAGTCTTTTGGTAATAGCAAGGCCTAAACCGGTTCCGCCGTAGTCGTTATTGATCACCTGTTGGTCTTGCATAAAAGGATCAAAAACTATATTGAAACTTTCGGGCGAAATACCGATACCGGTATCCGTAACTGCAAATTTGATATTGACGGTGTTTTCGGTTAGTATATCTTTATCCAGCCGGATAATAACCTTACCTGTATGCGTAAATTTAATAGCATTGCCTATCAGGTTATTAAGTACCTGGCTCAGGCGCATGGCATCGCCCATTAAATCTCCGGGAATAGTATCGTCGGTTATTAATTCAAGCGTCAATGCTTTTTCGGCCGCCCGCGGTTCAAAGGATTGCTTTATTTTACGGATCAGTTGGTGAATGTTAAACCTCGAATTGTTGAGTTCCAGTTTACCGGCTTCTATCTTATTATAATCTAAAATATCATTGATGATGGCCAACAGGTTTTCGCCCGAAAACTTGAGCGTATTGAGATATTCCATCTGTTCGGGCCGGGGGCCTTCGTCGAGCAGCAGGTTAGTTGTGCCGATAACCGCGTTCATTGGTGTACGGATCTCATGGCTCATAATAGATAGAAATTCCGACTTGAACTTGGACGATTTTTCGGCCATTTCTTTGGCCCAGATCAGTTCCTGTTGAGCCTTTTGCTGATCGGTAATATCTTCGCCAATACTGGTTGTTTCTTTAATATCGCCATTTTCATCATAAAAAACAGTGTTTTGCCAACTGACAATACGTTGCTCGCCGTTGCGGCAAACAATAGGGTTTATATAATGGGGTAAAATGGCATTGTTGGCAAACCAGCCTTTTAAAAAGTCCTTCAGGTCTTCAGGTATGAAGTTATCCATCCAGTTCATGCCTATCAGTTCATGCTGTTTGTAGCCGATAAGCTGAGCTAAATATTTATTACAGAAGGTAATCAACCCATTACCATCAACGGTAATGGCCACCATGTTTATTTTTTCCAGTACCGATTTGTATTTGCTTTCGGCTCCCCGGTAGTCAAGCTCGGCCTGTTTACGTTCGGTTATGTCCTGAAGGGTGCCTATAATTTTACGTACGCTGCCATCTTCATTATACAGGCGTTTGCCTGCTATGATGCTCAGGTGTTTTAAATTGCCGTTAGGGGTTATAATCCGATATTCATGCGATGAATCCATGGTGTTCGCATCGCTTTGCAGCAACTTCCTGATGATGGCCTTATCATTAGGATGAACGTATTTAAGCAGCAGGTTTACGAATGTTTTGCGGTACAACGATGTGTTTTTTCCAAGCTCGTAAATGTTATTCAATTCGTCCGACCAGCTGAGATTACCTGTAGCTACATCATATTTCCAGTTGCCTATTTTAGCTATGGCCTGGGCTTCCATCAGTTCAAGCTGACTTAACTTTGCTGCCTTATCGGCTAAACGGGCTTCGGTGATATCCTGTATAATCCCAAAAGTACGCGTGCTGGTGTCTGATTGTGATTTTTTTTCTCCGCGTTGGATCCTGATGTACTTCAGGGTGCCGGCCGGGGTGATAAATTTATGCTCGAGTTTGTTTTGTGTTGTTGAACGGATGGATGCAAGGTACTCGAAAACAGCGTCCCTGTCATCCGGATGTACCAGGCTCATGTAATATTGAAAACGGTTCATATCGGCAGGTATTTGCTCAATTCCAAGCAGCTCATTCAGGTTGGCCGACCAAAATGTTTCCTTACTTTCATGGTCATACCACCAGTTGCCAATTTTAGCGATGTTCTGCGCCTCTAATAGCAGGCCCTCGTTTTCTTTAAGCGCCCGTTCGTATTTCTTTTGTTCGGTTATATCCACCACCGAGGCCGATATCCTGCCGGTATAGCCTGTTGTTTTATCGAATATGGGGGTGAAGTTAGCTGTAAATGAATGCCCGCTATCATAATCAGATAAAAACTCAATAGATATCGGTTTATGATTTTCTATTACATAGTTTAAGGCCTTTTCATATTTTTCGGCCTTTTGAGGGCCTACTACCAGGTCAAGTGTTTTGCCTATGGCTATCCGCGGGTCAACAATACGCTCGGTCAATTCATTAAACCAAACGTTGATACATGTTTTACTTTCGTCAAACTCAAAAATGATATCGTTAAGCGAATTGATGAGCGCGTTGAGGTGCTTACGGCTTTCGCGCAGTTTGGTATCGTTATCCATGAGGCTTTGGTTAAGCTTCATCACATTGTCAACAGCGTTCCTGAGCTGGTATTGATAAGTCATCACCACCAAAAATGAAATGTAAGCTATTAGTGTAAATACCAGGATAAGCACTATGAGTATAGCCGGCGAAATAATAAGCCTGGGCGCGGTGAAATAGGCGATTATAATAGCAACCAGATTGGCTTCGCTGATCATTATAAACTCCTTACTTTTTTTGCAAAAAAGGGTTAGGGCGATAAAGATCGTTATGGTGCTAAACAGGTACACATGTTCAAACCCGTTTTGGCCGAGTAAAATACAATTGTTTATTGCCAGGAAAGATAATATGGTAGCAAAGATCCCAGCCTTATAAAAAGTTTTGCTATTAATGAAGGAAAAAAATAATGTGATGGCACAAAAAAAACAGTTTATAGCCCTTAGCCAAAAAGGATCGTACGAATTGTTGTAGCAAAGATAATGTAACGAGGGACTGGCAATTAATAAACCTATAAGTAAGAGCCGGTAAACAGTAGCTTCGTTTTGGATCATTACCAATGAGTTACCTTTTAACGACATGGATTGCAGTAATTTTTTAATCAATTATTAACGTCTATAAGCACAAATACAGGTTGTAAAATAATAAATTTGCCCGAAAATTTTTACAAACAGTAAATTATATTAGCGGTTATTAATACGCAGATTTATTTACATTTGTTGCAGATACAAATTTCTATGGCGGAAACAGCACAACTAAAAATTGGTGATAAAACATTTGAGCTCCCGGTTATTGAGGGCACTGAAGGTGAAAAGGCAATCGATATTTCTAAGCTTCGCGATCAAACCGGTTATGTAACACTTGATATCGGGTACAAAAATACAGGCGCTACCAAAAGCGCCATTACTTTTTTAGATGGCGAGCAGGGGATCCTCAAATATCGCGGTTATCCAATAGAGCAATTAGCCGAAAAGTCATCATTTATTGAAGTTGCTTATTTGCTGATCTATGGCGAACTGCCAACTGCCGACCAACTAAAAGCGTTTCAGTACGAGTTAAGCCGCCATACTTTGGTGCATGAGGATATGAAGAAGTTTTTTGACGGTTTTCCGTCAAAATCGCACCCGATGGGCCAGCTTTCATCATTAGTATCTGCATTATCGGCGTTTTATCCCGAATCATTAAAGCCATCACAGACAACCGAAGAGCTTAACCAAAGCATTATTAAAATGCTTGCTAAAATGGCTACAGTTGTTTCGTGGATCTATAAAAAATCATTGGGGCATCCGGTTATCTATCCTCAAAACAAATACGATTATGTTACCAACTTCCTGCACATGACCTTTGGTCAGCGCACCGAGGAGGTTGAGATCGATCCGGTTGTGATGGATGCCATGAACAAGCTGTTGATCCTGCATGCTGATCATGAGCAAAACTGTTCAGCTTCTACAGTCCGCATTGTAGGTTCATCCGATTCAAATATCTATGCTTCGGTATCTGCAGGTATTTCTGCTCTTTGGGGCCCTTTACATGGCGGCGCCAACCAGGCTGTAATTGAAATGCTGGAGAAGATCAAAGAAGACGGCGGCGATACCGATAAATGGATCGCTAAGGCTAAAGACAAAAATGATCCTTTCCGTTTGATGGGTTTTGGTCACCGTGTTTATAAAAACTTTGACCCGCGTGCAAGGATCATCAAAAAGGCCTGCGATGATATTTTAGAAAAACTGGGTATTAACGACGAGGTACTTGAAATAGCCAAGAAACTGGAAGAGGTTGCCCTGAAAGATCCATACTTTGTTGAACGTAAGCTTTATCCTAACGTTGATTTTTACTCGGGTATTATTTACCGCGCGTTAGGCTTCCCTACAGATATGTTTACCGTGCTGTTTGCCCTTGGCCGTTTACCGGGATGGATTGCCCAATGGAAAGAAATGAAAGAAAACAAAGAACCTATCGGTCGCCCACGCCAGATCTATGTTGGTGCTACTGATCGGGAATATGCAGATATTGCAAACCGATAAGAATTTGGTTCATAACTAATGGACCATAGCTCATAGAAAATATCATAATAAAAAAGAAAGCGATGGGGATGACCTCATCGCTTTTTTTGTCTGAACCATGATTTTTAGGATTTTGGGATTGCCCTGATATTATATGCTGTTGTATCCACCTTTACCAGGCCATCTTTAAATCATGATAATCATGGTTTGGTTTTTTAACCATCAAGCAATCCTAAAATCAAGTAAATCAAGGTCAAAAAAGCCCCGCAGGTTTTCACCGTGCAGGGCCATATATAAATCAATCAACTCTGTTATTTCTTCACCAAAGTGTAAGCAGCTTTTGTATTATCGGCAGCATTTAGCGCGAAGGTAACATGGTAGGTCCCTGCAACGGTTATCGGGATGTTATTATTGTCAGACGATGCAAGTGTAGCGCCATCTGCACCTACTTTTGGAATGCCAAAGCTTGTACCCCAATCGTGGTTTCGACGCACTTTAAATTCACCTGGTACCATGAGCACGGTAGCTTGCCAAACCTGGTTACCATTATCGTACTTGAGGTCGGTATCGGTATTCCAGGCCACACCAGGAGTGGCGTTGCCGATAAGACTGTAATAATATTTTACGGCTTCAAAGCTTATTGTTTTGGCGTTCATGTCAACAGTAACCAAAGTTAAGCCGGCTGCAGGCGCACTAATGTTTGGCGGGTTACCGGTGCCCTGGGTTATTTTGCCCGGCCCGTCCGAACCATAATTTCCATCATAGTTTTTATTAGTTGGCAACACTTTAAAATCAAGTTTACCTGCAGGGAAATTAATGATACCAATATAGATGCCGTTGCTTGTAGCCGATAGCAAACTGTCAACATTGGGGCTTGGTACTGCCCAGTCTTCATAAGCACCGCCAAGATAAATGAATGACGTTAACGGGAACGGTGTTACTGTAAGCGAAATCACACTTGAATAGTTAGGTGCAACTGACGACCCGGTAAACTGAGTTTTTAAACGGGCTTTTACAGTAGTCGATACACCTGTTGGCAGATTCATGCCCAGCAAAATATTGTTGAAATCAAGTACGTTAAAGGCTTTCGATGTTGCTTTTAAATCTATTGAAACCTCTTTAACGGTTGTGAAATCATCACTTGTGCTAAACTGAATGCTGTTAGAAACCGCCGACTGGAAACCATAATCGGGCGATTTTAAAGTGAAAGTAACAGCTACATCGGTAAGATGCGCTTTACTTAGTGCAGGTGTTGTTGTACTTGTACTAAAGGTACCCTTAGCACTTTTTGTATCAGCAACAACCCGGTTTTCATCCTTTTTACAAGATGCCAGCATCAGTATAGCTAAGCCACCCAATGCCAGAAATTTCGTAAATGATCTTTTCATATTTCTTTTCTAATTTATAGTTAGTTGAAGTATTTTGTTAACCGGGAGAAGAGCGTAAACTCATCTCCCGCGTTAAATCTTTTTTAATATCCCGGGTTTTGTTTTAGGTTAGGGTTAGCCGCAACATCACTTGTTGGTAAAGGATAAATAGTGCGGTAGCTTTCAACGCCTTTACCTGCTTTAACACCACCTTTAAATGGCCATAAATAGCTATCCTCAACAAATTTCTTGTAACGGATAAGGTCTGTACGGCGAAATCCTTCCCAATAAAGCTCGCGGCCTCTTTCATCAAGGATCTGGTCGGTAGTAATACTGGTTACATCTCCGTTTGTGTTTCCATAAGCCCTTTCGCGCAACTTGTTGATATAGCCTACGGCAACGCTCGTAACGCCGCCTGTACCGCCCCGCGTTGTTGCTTCGGCATAGATCAGGTATTGCTCAGCAAGCCTGAAGATAGGCAGGTCCATATCGGCATAGTCAAGGCTTGAACCCGGTTGTTTACCATCGGCTATTTTTACGTTCTTGAATTTTGAAATGGCATATCCATCCGTAAATGTGCTGATATCCGAAATTTCAAGGTTTTGACCGGGAGTATAAAACTGCGCGCGTTTATCGGCACTAGATGCACCATTCGGGAACAGGTTTACTAAGGCTTTGGTGGTACGCAAACCAGCCCATCCGCCGCTGATACCATACTCACCGGCCGGCATAGAGCCACCTACCGGAGCGTGGGTCATGAAAGTTGCACCACCGTAGCTTTGTGTACGCAGGCCATCGTAATTAATGGTAAGGATAAACTCATCGGTATTGAGGTTGTTATCGGCACGCATCAGTTTTGTGTAATCGCTAATTAGCTTATAACCGCCATTTTCAATAACCTTTTTCGAGTAGGTGATCGCGTCGCCGTAATGGGCTGTACCTGTGTAAACCTCAGCATTAAGGTAAATCCTTGCTAATAAGGCCCACTCAGCACCCTGATCGGCGCGGCCATATTCGTTACCTCTTGGTTTGGCTAATTGTCCGTCAATTGCTTTAAGTTCACTTTCAACATAATTGAATAGATCTTTGCGTGTTATTTGTTTTGGCAGGGTTGAACCCAGCGCGTCATTTTCGGTAACAAACGGAGGATTAGCAAAAAGATCCATTAATATCGAATACTGATAGGCCCTTAAGAAACGTGCCTCCGCAGCGTACATCTTTATATTGGTAGCATCAGCACCTGAAATACCTCTGCTGCTAAGGTTAGCATCTGTTGATTGGCGAATAAAATCATTGGCCAGCGTGATCTGGTAAACAGCCCTGTAATAAATGCCTTTTAAAAACAGGTTGCTTGATGACCACGACAAGTTATGGAAATCTGGCAAACCAGGGTCGCCCCAGCCAACAACAGCTTCATCGGTCGGCAATTCTTGCGCACACCACATCAGACGGAAAAAATCAGATGTTCCTTCGTCAATACCCTGAACGTCGCCATTGCCTGCAGGGCCAGAGTTGCCGGTTAAAGCATATGCACCATACACTTTGGCAAATGCCTGTTTATAACCTTCGGGAGAATTATACACCTGTGCCGATGTCAGGTCGTTTGTGGGGATTAGGTTGAGTTTTTTATTGCACGACGACATTGAGCCTGCTGCCAATAAGCCGCCAATTAGTATAAGTTTTATTGAATTTCTTTTCATGTTGATTTCTTTTAATGTGATCAGCTATACAGGTTATAGTGATAAATTAAGTCCTAAAACATAGGTACGAGGCCTTGGATACAGGTTATTATCGATACCTGTGCCTATTTCAGGGTCAACACCTTTGTACTTAGTAATTACAAACACATTTTGTACGTTGGCGCTTAATCTTAAAACTCCGGCATTTTTGAATACCTTACCAAAATTATAGCCCACGTTTATATTATCCATGCGGATAAATGATGCATTTTGAATGTAGTAGTCTGAAAGTACATTTTTATCACTGCTACCGCTAAGGCCGCTTTGCAGTACATTGGTCGAACCGTTATTGATCACACCGATAGGGTTAATGATGCTTCGTTGAGTACCTGTGCTTGAAAATACGTTGTTATACGCATAGTTACCCACACTTGCCCTGGCAGTAAAACCAGCCGACCATTGTTTGTAGTTTACATTTGATGTTAAACCAAAGTAGCCTTTAGGGTCGGGGCTTTTGTAGTGATATAAGTCCTGATCATTTATTACGCCATCGTTGTTACGATCAACAAATACACCATCCAAAGGCTTACCATCGGCACCATAAACTTGCTGATATACGTAAAATGAGTAACGCGGATAGTTAACCGAGTTGATTTGGATGTTTTGACCTGTACCGCCTGATATACCGCCTGTTGGGCTACCCGCGTAGCTTGGATCAGGTGCTATAGTAAGTTTGGTGATCTTGTTTTGATTGTAAGTTGCGTTAAGGCCTACGCTCCAGGTAAGTTCTGAAGTTTTAATTACATCTGCGTTAATTTCAAACTCTACACCACTGCTGCTGGCATCACCAATATTAGCAACGATCTCGTTCGAAAAGTTTGAACCTGCCGGTTGCGAGATCCTGTTTAACAGGTTTTTAGTTTTGCGGTGATAGTAATCAACTTTACCTGTAATGCGGTTATCAATAAAGCCAAAGTCAAAACCTACGTTGGCAGTTGTTGTTTCTTCCCAGGTTCTGTTAGGGTAATAGCCGCCCGGACGGTACAGGTTATAAAAGGTATTACCTAATTGATATTGGGCTGTATTGTTGCTTAGGTTGTAGTAAGATATATAGCTATAATTTTCGCCAATATCTTGCTGACCGGTTTTACCGTAGCCCAGACGCAATTTCAGGTCGGATAAAGTTTTTGAGCCTTTAAGGAAATCTTCCTCTATTACCTTCCAGGCAAACGCAGCGGATGGGAATGTACCGTATCTTCTATCTGGTGCAAATCTTGATGAACCATCGCGACGTACTGTACCGGTTAAAATATACTTATCATCATAAACGTAGTTTAAACGGCCATATACAGAGATGAGCCTGTTTTCGGGCTTATCAAATGGATATACTGGTTTTGAAACAATTGTTCCATCGGTTGTAACATCCGGAAAGTTATAGTTGGTGGTAAGGAAATCCTGGTATGAATAACCTGCTATCGCGTCAACATGGCTTTTAATGCTTTTGAAATCCTTAGCGTAGCTCAGGTAGCCTTCAAATATTTTGTTTGACTGCAATTGCTTGTATTGAGTTTGCGTGCCGCCATGAAAAACGTTGTTGGCGTCTTTATATCTTTTATAACCTACCGCTGCACTATCGCTTACAAATACATTACCGCGGCCGTTTGATACGTCATAACCAAGGTTTACGTTGGCATGCAACTCAGGCAGAAAATGGAATTTATAATCTAACGTTAAGTTGCCGATGCTGCGGTAAACGTTACTTTTATCGTCGCGTTGTTCAAGCAAACCAAGCGGGTTTAAGGGAGCTAATGATTTTAAGCCGTTTACAGATGAAGGATCAAGCCATTCATAGTAGCCACCAAAACGGTTGCTGCCTGAATACACGGGCAGGGTAGGGTTAAAGCTAACTGCAGCACCAATAGCGCCTTCATTTGCAAACCTTTGTTTTACGTTTGCACCTTTAACATTTAGATTAAGTTTCAGGTGATCAGTGAAAAAGCTTGGGCTTAAGTTTATAGCACCGGTAAAGCGCCTCAATGAGCCTGTTTTTAATATACCTTCCTGGTTAAGGTACCCTGCCGAAACACGGTATGGCAATACCTTGGTGGCGCCCGAAACGCTGATGTTATTATCAGTAGTTTGTGCTGTTTGATAAATTTGTTTCTGCCAATCGGTATTGGCGGTACCTAACAAAGCCTGTTGCGCGGTTGTGCCATTAGCTTTAACATAGTCACGAAGCTGACCGGCGGTTAATACGCTTACTTCTTTAGTTAGTTTCGATACCGAAAACTGAGAGCTAAAGTCGACAGTAGGTTTGCCTTTTTTACCTTTTTTGGTAACTATGAGGATAACACCGTTTGATGCCCTGTTACCATAAATAGCTGCGGCAGATGCATCTTTTAATATCGAAAACGATTCGATATCGTTAGGGTTGATCAAACTAAGCGGGTCTGCAACACCTGATATTTTTGATGTACCATCGGCGTTGCGGGCATTATCAAGTGGTACGCCATCAACCACGATCAACGGATCATTGCTGGCTGATAATGAAGCACCACCGCGGATACGGATTTTACTGCCTGAGCCTGGCGCACCGCTGTTTGATATTACCGATACACCTGCTACTTTACCGGCAATTAACTGCTCAGGTGTGGTGATTACGCCTTTTTGAAAGTCTTTCGCGGTAATGTTAGTGATAGAGCCCGACAGGTCTTTTTTTCGTTGTGTACCGTAACCGATAACTACCACCTCGTTAAGGTTTTTGCTTTCGGGCTGTAGGCTGAAATTTTCGATTGTTGCGCCGTTAACGGTTACTGCCTTCCTGAAGGTAACATAACCGATAAACTTTACGCTTAGCGTATAAGTGCCGGCTTTAACATTGCTTATGGAATAGTTACCGTTAGGATCGGTAGTTGAACCAATAGTGGTACCATCGATAGTAACCGTGGCTCCTGGGAGGGGTTGGTTGGTTTCGTCAGATACCTTTCCTTTAATACTCCCGGTTTGTGAAAACGCCATGAATGACATCATCAGGAAAGCACAAAGAAGAACATACTTTTTTGAGTAATTTTTTCTCATTTACTTATTGATTTTTATGAATAAAAAAAGGCTTATTTTGCCGGCTATAATTGGTTTATTATTGTGGCCGAAACAGCATGCGACTAATTTACATTTACAAATATCAATTGCAAATTTTATGTAAAAGATAATTTTGAAGCGTTTAATTAAGGCTTTTTTAACTTTAACGAAATGTTAAAATTTATTGAAATATCAAAGAAAAAATATTGTTTTTATGCGAAATTTGAATTTAAACACGTATTTGGGAAACAGGTAAGTGTCAAGTTTACACAATAGTTGATTTTACTTTTATGCAACCAATTTCCGGGAACGTTCCCGGAAACGTTCCCGGTTTTAACCTTTTTATCATAATGAAAAAAATAATTTTCTGCGCGTTTTTGCTTTTTGGCCAAAATTTTTTGCTCTTTAGCCAGGTGAAAATCTCTTTTTTTACCGGCAAAATTGCAGCCCCGAAAAGCCCTCCTGAACACCTGTTTCTGGCTGGTGATTTTAATGGCTGGAACCCTGTTGATAAGGCCTGGGAATTGGTTAAAAATGAGAAGGGAAATTACACCCTAAACAAAGATCTGCCGGCCGGGATTGTTCACTTTAAAGTAACCCGGGGCAGCTGGAACACAGTTGAATGTGATGCTGCAGGGAAGGCTATTGATAATCGCAGCCTGATTATAAAAAGCGATGCCAATGTTACACTTGATATAGCAGGTTGGCAGGATAATTTTGCCCTGCCCGAAAAGAAACATACGGCTACTGCCCGTGTACATATTATAAGCGAAAAGTTTGAAATACCCCAGTTAGAGAGGCAACGCCGTGTCTGGATCTATTTGCCTGCTGATTATGATTCGGACAAGAAGCAATACCCGGTAATTTATATGCACGACGGGCAAAACCTTTTTGATGAGTATACCTCCAGCTATGGCGAGTGGGGTATTGATGAACTCATGGATAAATTATCAGCCACACAGGAAAGCATCATAGTGGGGATTGATCATGGCGGCGAGTACCGCATAACCGAGTATGACCCGTATAACTCAAAATATGGTGAAGGCAGGGGGGATGATTATGTGCAATTTTTAATTAAAAACCTTAAGCCATATATTGATACACATTACCGTACTCAAAAGGATGCCGCGTACACAACAATTGCGGGCAGCTCCATGGGCGGGCTTATCTCCATGTATGCCGCACTTAAATACCCCGAAGTGTTTGGGAATGCAGGTGTATTTTCGCCCGCTTTCTGGATCGCACCGCAGATTTATGAGCAGGCCCAGCAGGCTGCAGTAAGTAAAAAGAGCCGTTTTTATTTTGTTTGCGGGGATGCTGAAAGCGAAAGTATGGTAGCCGACATGCAAAAGATGGCCGATATTGTGAAGGCCAAAGGGATAAGTGCCTCTAATGCGCCGGTAACAGTGATCAAAGGCGCATCGCATAACGAAAAGCAATGGAATGGTGACTGGCCCAGGTTTTATAAATGGTTGATGGGGTTTTGAACAAGTCGGAAAGTCTGAAGTCTGTAAGTCCGAAGTCGGAAAACTTTTAATAAACTTGCGGACTTGCGGACCTCCGACTTTCGGACTAAATTACGCCCATGACCATCGACGAAATATTAAAACAGTACTGGAACCATGATACTTTCAGGCCCATGCAGGCCGAGATCATCCAATCTGTTTTATTGGGGAACGATACGTTGGCACTGTTACCCACCGGGGGCGGAAAATCTGTTTGTTTCCAGGTGCCGGCATTGGCCAAAGAGGGGATCTGCATCGTCATATCACCACTCATCGCGCTCATGAAAGACCAGGTTGAGACCCTGAAGGCTAAAGGGATCAATGCCATTTCAATAGTATCGGGCATGGGCCGCCGCGAGATAGACCTGGCACTGGATAATTGTATTTACGGCTCGGTGAAATTCCTGTACCTGTCGCCCGAGCGCCTGCTGAGCGAACTGGTGCGTGAGCGGGTTAAGTACATGAAAGTAAACCTATTTGCAATTGATGAGGCGCATTGCATCTCGCAATGGGGCTATGATTTCAGGCCACCATATTTGCATATTGCCGACTTGCGGGAACTGCACCCGAATGTGCCGGTGCTTGCACTCACGGCTACAGCTACAGCCGATGTTAAGACCGATATCCAGGAAAAATTAAAATTCAAAAACCCGGTAGTTTATCAGCAAAGTTTTGAGCGGCGAAACATAAGCTACGTAGTACAGCATGAGGAAGATAAGTTCCGGAAAATGCTGAATATTGTACGTGGTGTTAAGGGGAGTGGTATTGTATATGTGCGCAGCCGGAAGGAAACTTTTGAGATAGCAAAGTTTCTGAGCGATAACGGAATAAGTGCTGACTATTATAATGCGGGTCTGTCTGTTGATCAGCGGTCCGAAAAGCAGGAAGCCTGGAAAAACAACAGGGTACAGGTAATAGTAGCGACCAATGCTTTTGGCATGGGGATAGATAAGCCAGATGTTAGGTTTGTGATCCACAAGGATATCCCCGAAAGCCTGGAGGCCTACTACCAGGAAGCAGGCCGGGGCGGACGCGATGGTAACAAGGCATTTGGCGTACTGCTGCATAACCCTGCCGATAAGCTGAAACAGGAAAAGATGTATGAGCTTAATTTTCCATCGGTTGAGGAGATCAAACAGGTGTATCATAGCCTCGCCAATTATTACCAGGTGGCTTATGAAGCGGGCGAGGGGCTAAGCTTTGACCTTGACCTTGGTGAGTTTTGCAGTCGCTTTAAGCTTGATGCTATTAAAACGCTCAATGCCCTTAAGTTTTTGGAGCGTGATGAATATCTGTCTTTTAACGAGAGTGTATTTTTGCCATCCCGTTTTCAGTTTGAAGTAGTTAACGAACAATTATACAACTTCCAGATCCAGAATTCGGGCTGGGACCCGTTCATTAAAACCCTGCTCCGCTCATACGGCGGCGCGTTTGAAAATTATGTGCGCATTAAGGAATTTGATATAGCAAGGCGCACCGGCTTAAACGTTCAGCAGGTTATTGAGGGGATGCTGCAATTGCAGCAATATGGCCTGATAAGCTATATGCAACAGACCGATAAGCCGCAGGTTACTTATTTAAAGCCGCGGGTGCAGGGCAGTCACCTCATTATCGACAGGAAATATATTGAGCAACGCAAGGAGGTGTACCGCCAAAAAATGGAAGCGGTTTTTGCCTATGCTATCCACAAACGATGCCGGAGCCAAATGTTGCTGGCTTATTTCGACGAGCCCGATGGCCGTAAATGCGGCGTATGCGATGTTTGTATTGAAGAAAAACGCAAGGTAAACCAGGATGAGATCTTCGACAATATTACCAACGAAATTGTACAACTGCTCAGCATTTCCAACCCTGACATTGGCGGCCTGATAACCGGGATCAATATCGGTACCGAAAAGGAAAAAATGGAAACCGTACGCCTGTTGCTTGATGCAGGAAAGATCAAGACCGATGGTGAGGTTTATTATTTGAGTTGATAGGTTGTATAACAAGGGCTCTCACCCGTCCGTCATGCCCAGAAAAAAGCGAGAACTCTAAACGAGAAATGACATTAAACAAAGAGGGCCTGTCACCCTGAGCCTGTCGAAGGGTCGCGGGCAGAGGCCTGCCCACCATGCTTCGAGTGCCTCAGCATGACCCCATTTTTAATTGTGTCATGCTTCGATCTAATTTATCTTGCCTCCCCCCCCCCAATTTTTCTCCCCCATTTCACCGGAAAAAACCACCCGCTTACCGACAAAAACCTGCCCTACAGCTAATTAGGCCAAATTTGCTGTAACGTTTTTTTATTGAGATCGTCATATGTGTGTATTCAATGAAAAGAAATAATAATCACTTGACAATCAAAATATTAATACCATGAAAACTACATTAACCGCCATCGCTACCGTATTGTTTATGGTACTTGGCTTCGCAAACATTGCATCTGCAAACACCGTTAAAAATGATGCCGGTGTCGTTTTAACCGACATCAGCAAAATCAACAAAATTGAAGTTTACGGCAACGTTGAACTATTCATATCAAGCGGCCCGGCCGACCAGGTAAAAGTTTACAACCGCTACTATTCTGAAAACGCGTTGGTTCAATCACAAAAAGGTGTATTGCGCATCTCATCATATAAAACTGAAAAATTGGTGGTTTGGGTAACAGTAAACCAACTGAGCGCTATTAACGCCTATGATAATGCTGAGATCAAATCATTCGGTAACCTTTCAGGTATTGAACTTGATGTTAAATTGAACAATAATGCATCTGCAAACCTTGATCTGGATACTTATAGCGCCAGCATCACCCTGAGCGGCAATGCAAAAGCCGAACTTAAAGGTAACACCAACGAATATAGCTTAACCCGCAACGCAACTTCAAATGTAAACAGCAACGGCTTAGCATACACTCACGCTACCGAAACTTTAAATAAAGAAACCAAGCCAAGGGTTGATGAATTTGCAACTTTATAAACGCCATTTTTTTGAGTCAATTATATATAGTGTAGCCGCCCTGAAAGGGGCGGCTTTTTTGTTCGCCGGTTGCGCTGTAAACGCAAACCCAGGTTACGCGCTCATTGCAAATGAGCGCGCGGTGAGTAATAAAAAATTATCGTCGTGTTGAACTTGTTTCAACACCTCACTTGCTAAGCAAATCGCTCACCTTTCTTGTGGGGTGCTGAAACAAGTTCAGCATGACGGGGTAGAGGTGTAATTTTACCTTCAGCCTCCACGGATTTAAACATTCATAAACCCTTCTTTCATCCTAATGTCATCAAACAAAATATAGCCTAAATAAATTTTTATTTTCGACTTTTTAGTCTAATTTTGATTTGTCAAACAAAAACAACAATGGGCAAAGCAGAAAGAACCAGGCAATTCATTATAGAGACGGCAGCGCCGATCTTTAATGAGAAAGGCATAGCCGGTACGACCATTGATGATATCCTGGCCGCTACAAAAATGGCAAAGGGGGGGCTTTACGGGCATTTTGAAAGCAAGGAGGAAATTGCCAAAGTGATGGTTAATTACCTGCTTGATAAATTAAACGATAAAGTAACAGCCGTTGTAAGTAAGGAAAAGACAGCCATTAAAAAAGTGTTCGCTTTTATTGATCTTTATAAAGACCCGATAAATTCATTTATTGATGGCGGTTGTCCCATACTTAATTTTGGTGTTGAAGCCGACGATAATAACCCTTTGCTTAAACAAAAACTGAAAATTCAGATTGAGGAAGGGCAAAAGATTTTTACCGAAATTATAAACAAGGGTATAGAAGATGGCGAAATATCTGCCGAAATAAATGCCGCAGATTATGCGCTGAAGATGTTTGCCTCGCTGGAAGGAGGGATGCTGGTATCCAGGGTTACAGGGAGTACCAAGTATATGAACAGCCTTGTACGCATGCTTAAAAATGAAATGAAGGAATACGAACTGAAATAATTTTTTTTTTGATTATAAATAGACTTTTAAGTCGATTTTGATCTTGAAGACTAAAACGAATAAACATAGCAGCCGGAAACGGTATTTTTTAAATATAAAAATCGACTAAAAAGTCTAAAAAGCAAAACACAAACAACGATCATGAAAACTCAAAAAGTAATATTAGTTACCGGCGCCTCAAAAGGTTTCGGTTTAGAGATAGCCAAAACTGCACTGGCAGCCGGCGATAAAGTAATAGCAACCGTACGCAGCAAAGCCGACCAGCTTACCGCTTCATTAAATAACGATCCTAACCTGTTGGTGGTAACCATGGATGTAACCAACGAAGCACAGGTTAAAGCTGCCGTAGCTGAAGGTTTATTACGCTTTGGTAAAATCGATGTGGTAATCAATAATGCGGGTTATGGTATTGTGACCGCTATTGAAGAAGCCACCGATGCCGAAGTAAAAGCACAGTATGAAACCAATGTATTTGGCTTATTGAACGTAGTGCGTGCTGTATTGCCTCATTTACGCGCTCAAAAGTCAGGTCATATTATCAATGTTTCTTCACTATTCGGTTTCGGCGCTATTCCGGGCTGGGCTTTATATGGTTCAACCAAGTTTGCGGTTGAAGGTATTTCAAAAGGCCTTGCACTTGAACTTGAGCCGCTTAATATTAAAGTAACCGCAGTTGAACCGGGTTTGTTTAGCACCGACTTTCTGAGCACCGAATCATACAGTGCTTCAAAAAATATCATTGCTGATTACGCTGCCACTGTTGGCCCAATGAGGGCAAGTGCGGATCAGTTACACGGTAATCAACCCGGCGATCCAAAGAAACTGGCCCAGGTGGTAGTTGATATCGCTCATAATGAAAACCCACCGTTACACCTGCCTATCGGTAAAGATGCTGTAGGTATGTATAAAGCTAATGCCGAAAAAACAAACAAGGAAATTGATCAATGGATTGAAGTATCAACCAGTACCGATCACGACCATGTCGCTGCAAATTAATCAATCAAAATTCACTCAATAATAAATCGTAAATATCATGTCAACTAAAAAAATTGCCTTAATAACAGGCGCAAACCGCGGTATAGGATTTGAAACCGCTAAACAATTAGGTGAAAACGGTGTAGCCGTAATAATAGCCGCCCGTAAACTAAACGCTGCCGAAGAAACTGCTGCTCAGCTAACAGCACAAGGTATTGAAGCATACGGCGTTCAGCTTGATGTTACCAATGCCGATGAAAGAACAGCCGTTGCTGCTTACATCGAAGGCAAATTTGGCAAGCTGGATATCCTGGTAAATAACGCAGGGGTTGGTCCAAAGGAAGATGATTTGTTTGCTAAGAAAACTGCTGCTACAACTGCCGATGAGTTCGAGTACATCTTTAATACCAACCTGTTCAGCGTTGTATATTTAACTAACGAGCTACTGCCATTGCTTAAAAAGAGCGAAGCCGGCCGCATCGTTAACTTATCGAGCATTTTAGGTTCGCTTACTTTACATGCTGATCCAACCAGTCCGATAGCTGATTTTAAACGGTTGTCGTACGCGGCATCAAAAACGGCTTTAAATGTGTTTACCGTTCTTTTGGCCGATGAGCTTAAGGATACTAATATCAAAGTAAACTCTGCACATCCGGGCTGGGTACAAACAGAACTGGGCAGTGTTGAACACGCACCTATGACTGTTCCTGACGGCGCCAAAACCAGTGTTGAACTTGCCTTGATAGGCGAAGATGGCCCTAACGGCAAGTTCATCCACCTTGGCGAAGAACTTCCATGGTAAATTGAACTGACCTCAATTGTTTTCTGGAGCGTCGTTACCTTTAACAGGGTGGCGGCGTTTTTTATTAGTTAAATTTTTTTGAGAAATATTTGCGCAAGTAAATGCTTGCATTTATATTTGCAAGCAAATGCTTGCGTAATTATGAAAGCCAGACGAGACGTTTACCAGGCCATAGCCGACCCTACCCGAAGAGCCATCATTAATATGATTGCCTCTCAGCCACATAATGTAAATACTATAGCCGCAAACTTTGATGTTACACGCCAGGCCATTTCACTGCATATCCAGATCCTGGCCGACTGCGGTTTGATTAATGTTAAACAACAAGGCCGTGACCGGATCTGCGAAGCCAGGCTTGACCAACTCGGTGAAATATCTGCCTGGGTTGACCAATATCGTCAGCATTGGGAAAGTAAATTGGATAGTCTTGAGAAATATGTAGCACAACTTAAAAATGAGAGAAATGGAAAACAATCAAAGTAACACTGCCGATCGCGAATTACGCTTAACACGAACATTAGATGCCCCGGTTGAGCTGGTATGGGAAGTTTGGACTCAGCCCGAACATATTGCCGAATGGTGGGGGCCCAACGGTTTCACTAATACCATCAGCAAAATGGAAATTGAACCCGGAGGAGAGTGGGATTTAGTGATGCACGGGCCGGATGGAACTGATTATAAAAATCAGAGTGTTTTTAAAGAGGTTGTTCCGCTTAAAAAGATAGTGTATGAGCATGTAAGTAGCCCGAAGTTTATTGCAACTATTGAGTTTGAGGCAAAAGGTGAGCGAACTTTTCTGAGCTGGCATATGCTTTTTGAATCGCGTGAGCAGTTTGTACAGGTGGTGAAAACGTTTAAAGCTGATGAAGGGTTAAAGCAGAATATTGAAAAGCTGAACCGGTATTTGAAAGATGTAAGCAAGAGATAATCTTTATCAATAACAACATAGATATCTTCTTCTTTTAATTTGTAAAGCGTTATTATCCGATAACGCTTTTTGTTTTTATAGCTATTGACATCTGCACATCCCCATTTTCATCTTCACATCTGAAATTGCACATTTATAATCAAAAATTCTTCCGCTGTTTACCGATGATATTCCGCCGTTCGCCGACTAAAACCGGGTGTACATCTAATTTGCCCGAAACCCCTGTAACGTTTTAAAAATGAGGGCGTCTTATCTGTGTATTAAATGAAATAGAAACACAAATAATTGACAATCAAAATATTAATCATCATGAAAACTACAATATTAACAATCGCAACCTCTTTAGTTTTAGCACTTGGAGTATCAACCGCAGCTAATGCAGCAACCAAAATTGACAACGGCGCAGCCGTAATTTTAAACAATGTAAGCAAGATCAGCAAGATCGAAGTTCGCGGTAACGTTGAAGTATATGTATCAGCAGGAGAAAATGACAATGTTAAAGTTTATAACAAGTATTACTCAGAAAGTGCATTGGTACAAAACAACAATGGTACCTTACGTATCACCTCATATAAAAACGAAAAATTGGTAGTTTGGGTAACTGCAAATGATCTTAAAACTATCAACGCCTATGACAATGCCGAAGTTAAATCATTCGGAAAACTTACAGCCCTTGATCTTAGCGTTAACCTTTATAATAACGCATCAGCTAAATTAAACGTTGACGCTTATGCAGCAACTGTTAACGTTAATGACAAAGCTAAAGCTGAGTTTACCGGTACTGCCGACGTTTACACATTGAACCACACCCGCGAATCATTTGTAAACAATAACGCTTTTGCCGCAGTAAACTTTACCGATAAAGTAACCAACGCTCCTGCTAAGTTCACAGTTGAAAACGAATTTGCAGGTCTTTAATAGCTCACTTTCTTAAAAGTCTATCATATATTCAAAAGCTATCACCCAAAATGTGGTAGCTTTTTTTAATTTTGATGTAACACTAAACCGCCAACTGGCGTCAAACATCCAAACCATGAAAAAATACCTTTCTACCCTCACTATAGCCGGCGCATTAATAACTACGGGCATATTATCATCATGCAACTACAGGTGCGTGCATGGCTCAGGCAATCAAACCACCGAAAAGCGCAAGGCCGAAGATTTTAAAAAAGTAGATATTTCAGGCGCCTTTAAAGTGCACCTGAAACAGGATAGCTCATTAACTATTGATATCAAAGCCGATGACAACCTGATCAAATATATTTCAACTTCGGTTGAAGGCGGAGTATTACACATCAAATCAAGAAAGAATTTCTGTGATCCGGGCGATATGGTGATCAATATAGGCGTTAAAAATCTTGATGAAATAAAGGCATCAGGCGCTGTTGAGGTTAATTCGGACGGTAAACTGAATGCTAAAGATTTTAAGCTTGACCTTTCAGGTGCTACCAAAATAACCCTTGACCTTAATGCCGCCAATGTTTCAACCGATGGCAGCGGTGCCACAGAAGTGCACCTTACTGGCCAGGCCGCATCGCACAAAATAGACCTGAGCGGCGCGGGTAAAATAGAAGCCTTTGATTTTGTTGTAGGCGATTATGATATCGAGACATCAGGCATTGGCCATTGCAAGATCAATGTACTTAAAACGTTGAACGTGCATACCAGCGGCGCGTCTGAAATTCAATACAAAGGCTCTCCATCTACCGTGAACAACGATAAATCGGGGGCTTCATCTATCAAAAAAGTTGACTGATCGACCTTTATAATAATTAACAAAGAGGCCGGGGATATAACTGATTCGCGGCCTTTTTTAATTTTAACCTCCTATCACTAATTAAAAATTTGAATGAAAAAGTTTTTAAAATGGACGGCCTACGTAGTTATAGCGCTTGTTCTTATCGCTGTTGCCGGCATCTCATACATAACGCTGGCATTGCCCAATGTAGGCCAACCCGAAGCTATTAAAGTAGATGCCACACCGCAACGTATAGCCCGCGGTAAGTATCTTGCCAATAATGTAACTGTTTGCCTGGATTGCCACTCCACCAGGAGCTGGGATAAATTTGCAGGTCCTTCGGATTCGACGGTTTTAGGTGCCGGAGGTGAAAAATTTGATGCCTCAGCAGGTTTCCCGGGTACCGTTTATTCACCTAATATTACACCTTTAAATTTAAGCAGCTGGACTGACGGCGAGATCTTCAGGGCAATGACCGCCGGTGTTAAAAAAGATGGCTCGGCCATATTCCCGATAATGCCATGGCCGTACTATGCTAAAATGGATAGGGAAGACCTTTATGCTATCATTGCTTATATGCGTACGTTGAAACCTGTTGGCAAAAACTATCCGGGCCATCAGCTTGATTTTCCACTGAATATTATTGTGCATACCATGCCTCAGAAAGCAGCGTTGGGAAGTATTCCCAGCCCGGCGGATACTATTAAGTATGGAGCTTATTTATTAAACGCCGCCGCCTGTAAAGAATGTCATACCCAATCAGAAAAAGGAAAACTAAATGAAGCTATGGCTTTTGCCGGCGGACAGGGCTACATTGTACCCGGAGGCAGCAAAGTGTTTTCGGCTAATATTACTCCTGATAAAGAAACCGGGATAGGCAGCTGGACAAAGGAGCAGTTTGTAAGCCGGTTCACGCAATACGCCAATGGTAAAGTACAGCCCACTCCCGTAAAACCGGGCGAATTTCAAACCATTATGCCCTGGTGGAGATATGGCAGTATGAAGGTGTCAGATCTGGAAGCGATTTATGCGTATTTGAAAACGATAAAGCCCATCAGTAACCATGTTGTAAAATTTGAAAACAATATAAAATCAACCGCTAATTAAAAATAAATTCATACTTTTGCGCCTCGAATTTTGTATAGCACGGATTAGGTTTTAGGCTATATTTCAAAGGATTAAATTAAATACCCGGTAAAAGATGAATATTACACAGGAAAAAATTAATGACCTGAACGCAGTTGTTAAAATTAACATCAACCCTGAAGATTACCAGCCACGTGTTGAAAAAGCTATAAAGGAAAATGCTAAAAAAGCAAAGCTTCCTGGTTTTCGCCCGGGCATGGTGCCTGCCGCGCACATTAAAAAAATGTACGGTAAAAGCATCCTTGTTGACGAGATCAACAACCTGTTACAAGATACTTTAAATAACTATATCGACGAGCAAAAACTGGCCGTATTAGGTCAGCCTTTACCTGCTATCGATGACAACAAAGAATATAACTGGGACTTTGCCGATAACTTTGAGTTCAAATATGAATTAGGCCTGGCTCCAGAGTTCAGCATCGACTTTTCATCGAAAGATAAATTAACACAATATGTTATTAAAGTTGATGACGAAACGCTGGCTTCAAGGATCAAAAATATCCGTCGTAGCTATGGCAAAATGACAAATCCTGACGTATCGGCAGATGATGATGTTCTTTACAGCGAATTGGTTCAACTTTCGGCTGATGGTAGTGTTTTTGAGGGGGGAATAACCAATACAGCATCTGTACGTTTAGATCAGATCAAAGATGAGGCTATCAAAGCTTCATTGATCGGTTTGAAAAAAGACGATGTATTAACATTCGATATTCGTAAAGCTTTTGATAACGACGCAGCTAAAATTGCCGGTTTATTGAAAATTGAAGAAGACGATGCAGCTGATTTAAGGTCAGATTTTCAATTAACTGTTAAAAACGTTAACCGTTTAGAAGAAAGTGATCTTAACCAGGAGTTCTTTGACAAATTATTTGGTGAAGGTACAGTAACTACAGAAGAGGAATTCAGGACTAAAATTACTGAAGAGCTTGAAAGCATGATGGTTCAGGATGCCGACCGCAAATTGCAGGACGACACGTACAAACTGGCTATTGCTAAAGTTGATTTCGCTCTTCCTGATGAGTTCCTGAAACGCTGGTTAAAAGCTACCAACGAAAAACTGAGCGACGAGGAATTAGAAGGCGGTTACAACGATTTTGCTCAAAACCTGAAATGGACTTTGATCGAGAACAAAGTAATTACTGATAACAGTATCGAAATTAAATACGAAGATGTATTTGAATTAGCTAAGATCCGTTTAGATCAACAGTTCAGAATGTACAGTCCAACTGCGATCCCTGAAGATCAGTTAGGCCAGTACACCGTTCAGTACCTGCAAAACAAAGACAACGCTAACAAAATATTTGAAGAGGTAAAAGCATTAAAGGTATTTGACTATATCAAAAATGTGATCACTTTAGATAAGCAGGATATCCTTTACACTGATTTCAGTGCATTGGTTACAGCGGCACAGTAAGCCTTGAACAGATTATGCATTTTTGCGTAATCTTCTTAAATAAAACACCAAAAGCAACTCACAAGGTTGCTTTTGGTGTTTTATATCCCCAACTCTAAACCCTACCGTCATTGCGAGATACGAAGCAATCTCCGATAGGCAGAGTAGCTATGCAAGTTGACCTGTAGAGTTCGCGATTGCTTCGTGCTTCGCAATGACGGTTGGAAAACCTGCCCGATGTTGATGTTGCGCCCGATGCTGGTGTTGTCACCTGCGCCCGATGTTGGTGTTGTCACCAACATCTCCCCGGCAAGCTCAACTGTTAGTTTTTGACCAAAAAAATCCGGTTTCGTCATTAAGGCCTCATCAAAAAATTACGTAATAAAAACTATCTTGCAAAAAAACTATTGAACTAAAAACTATATTTATCGCGGGTAAGACGCCCGCATTTCCTAACGAACAACAAACAAAAACCATGAGCAGTAATATCGATAAAAACGAATTCAGAAAATATGCTGTTAAGCATCACCGTATTAACAGCCTTTATGTAGATAAGTATATTGGAAGTGTTGAAAGAAGCAGCATGCCTTCTGGTATCACTACCGTACCAACAGGTATGACCCCATATATTCTTGAAGAGCGCCAGCTTAATGTACAGGCAATGGACGTGTTTTCACGATTGATGATGGACCGTATCATCTTCCTTGGCGATGCCATTTATGATAATATTGCAAACATTATCCAGGCTCAATTGCTTTTCTTACAATCAGCCGATGCTAAACGCGATATCCAGATCTATATCAATTCACCTGGTGGTTCGGTTTATGCCGGTTTAGGTATTTATGATACCATGCAGTTTATATCAAATGATGTGGCTACTATTTGTACAGGTATGGCCGCTTCAATGGCTGCTGTATTGTTAGTAGCGGGTACTGAAGGTAAAAGGGCAGCGCTTCCGCATGCAAGAGTAATGATCCACCAGCCATCTGGCGGTGCGCAAGGCCAGCAGTCGGACATTGAGATCACCTACCAGGAGATCACCAAATTGAAAAAAGAGCTGTACCAGATCATTGCTGATCACAGCGGTGCACCTTACCAAAAAGTTTGGGATGCATCTGACCGCGACTACTGGATGATTGCAGAAGAAGCCAAAGAATTTGGTATGGTTGACGAAATATTAAAAGGTAACAAAGGAAAATAATTTTTAGTCCTGAGTTCTAAGTCTTAAGTTTGAAGTCAGAAAAAAATGACTTTAGGCTTAAGACTTAGTACTTATGGTGACTAACTTTGTTTTCTGTCACTAATTATTTAACTTTGAGTAAGAAAACGAATCAGATGAATAAAAACAGCAAGGAGATCAGGTGTTCATTTTGCGGTGCTGGTAAACAGGATTCCCTGATGTTAATAGCAGGACTTGATGCACACATTTGCGATAAGTGTGTGAACCAGGCCAATGAAATATTGGCAGAGGAGTTGAAGGTGCGTAAAGTGAAGTCATCGCCTCTGGCACCGGCCTTGCTTAAGCCGTCAGAAATGAAAGCCCACCTTGACCAATATGTTATCGGTCAGGATGATGCCAAAAAGATACTTTCTGTAGCTGTATACAATCACTACAAACGCTTAAACCAGCGTATTGATAAAGATGAAGTTGAGATTGAAAAATCAAACATCATCATGGTAGGTGAAACAGGTACAGGTAAAACCCTGCTTGCCAAAACACTTGCCAAAGTACTTAACGTTCCGTTTTGCATTTGCGATGCCACTGTATTAACCGAAGCCGGTTATGTAGGGGAGGACGTTGAAAGTATTCTTACCCGTTTGCTGCAATCAGCCGATTATGATGTAACCCTTGCCGAAAAAGGTATTGTTTACATTGATGAGGTTGATAAAATAGCACGTAAAAGCGATAATGCTTCTATAACCCGTGATGTATCCGGCGAAGGTGTACAACAGGCGTTATTAAAGATACTGGAAGGTACCATGGTTAACGTACCACCACAAGGCGGCCGTAAACATCCTGATCAGAAAATGATCACGGTGAATACCAGCAACATCCTCTTCATTTGCGGTGGCGCTTTTGATGGTATTGAAAGGAAGATAGCCAATCGTCTGCGTACGCAAACTGTTGGTTACAAATTTAAAAACGACGAAGGTGATATCGACACCAAAAACTTCTATAAATATATCACCCCGCAGGATTTGAAATCATTTGGTTTGATTCCTGAGTTGATAGGCCGTTTGCCGGTGCTTACCTACCTCAACCCGCTTGATAGGGAAGCACTGCACAATATCCTGACAGAGCCTAAAAACTCATTATTGAAACAGTACAAAAAGCTGTTTGAATACGAAGGTGTGAAGCTTGATTTTGAAGACGAGGTATTGGAGTTTATTGTTGACAAAGCAATGGAATTTAAACTTGGTGCAAGGGGCTTACGCTCCATATGCGAAGCTATAATGATTGATGCCATGTTTGAGTTCCCCTCTAAAAAAGATGTGAAACGGTTAAACGTAACATTGGATTACGCACACGAGAAGTTTGAAAAATCTGATCTGAAAAAGTTAAAAGTAGCTTAACGCGCAGTATATAAGTAACACTTATATTTATTAAAAAATAAAGCGGCCCTGGTTATCATACCGGGGTTTGCTGTATAAAAACAAATCATATGAACGAAGAATTAAACATTAAAAAAGACGGAGATGCCTTACCACCGCCGGTGAAAGAAGTGCAATCGCCCGTAAAATCAGGATTAAAAACAAAAGAAGCAATTGTAGCCAATTGGCTGCCGCGCTACACCGGCCGGCCGCTTGAAGCATTTGGTGAGTATATTATCCTCACCAATTTTTCAAAGTACATCCAGTTGTTTTCGCAATGGCATGATAATGCACCTATCATGGGGCTTGAAAAACCGATGCAAAGCGTTACAGCCAACGGTATCACCATTATTAACTTTGGTATGGGCAGTTCGGTTGCAGCTACGGTTATGGACCTGCTTACTGCCATTCACCCAAAAGCGGTAATATTTTTGGGTAAATGCGGCGGCCTTAAAAAGAAGAACAACGTTGGCGACCTGATCCTGCCGATAGCTGCCATCCGTGGTGAAGGCACATCGAACGATTATATGCCGCAGGAAGTACCCGCACTGCCGTCATTTGCGCTGCAGAAAGCTATCTCAACTACCATTCGTGACTACTCACGCGATTACTGGACTGGTACCTGCTATACCACCAACCGCCGCGTTTGGGAGCATGATAAAGTATTTAAGAAATACCTTAAAGATCTGCGTGCCATGGCTGTTGATATGGAAACAGCAACCATATTTACTACAGGCTTTGCCAACAAGATCCCTACAGGGGCGCTGTTGCTTGTATCAGATCAGCCGATGATCCCTGAAGGTGTTAAAACCGCCGAAAGCGACTCATCAGTAACCGAGCAGTTTGTTGAAACACACCTGCATATCGGCATCGAGTCGTTAAAGCAGTTAATCAATAATGGATTAACGGTTAAGCATCTTAAATTCTAAGGAACCATGATTTTTAGGATTTAAGGATTGCCTGATGGATTATGATATCAAGAAATCCTTAAATCAGGGAAATCAAGGTTCTAATTAATGACCACCCTCTTCATCCCCTCTCTGCCGTAAAATACGGGGAAATACATCATTTCGGCTTTGGCCGGATTTAGGGTGTATTTACCGTTGTAACGGGGGATGAGGTTTACGGTGAATGTATATTTGCCCTGTTTAAGGCTGCGGCAAAATATACTTACCTTCTCTTTAAAATACTCGCGGTGCGCTTCATTGTTTTCCCATTGCTGTTCCTTGCTTTCGTACGAGCATCCGGCAGGTATCGGGATCTCTATCATCACAAAATCAGCATCACCGCGGGCTGTTACCTCTGCTTTTAATAACACCGGTTCACCGCCTTTTAAGGTGGTTACTGCTTTCTCTTTGCGCTCAAACCAGGTGTTTACCGTAAAATCTTTACTCACCTTTTCAGGCTTGTTGTTCCAGAACTGCTGGTAACCGGTAATGTATACAGGCAGACTGCCGGTTTTGCTGATACTGATCGTTTTATCAGTTAATGTTGCAGAATATGGGAACTTACTGATAGTTTTTGTATCGGTGCCTGTAAGCGTGATCTGTGACGGTTTAACCTGCTTGTTTTCAATCAGCAAGTCAGGAAGTATTGTTTCCAGGATCAGCGCCGATTCATAAGTGTTACGCCAATCACCAAGGCGGCGTTGTTCAAGGAAATAACCGCGGATCTTGTCGAGCAACTCAGGATGCCTGCCATCGTTTTTGATGATGCGATAGGCTAATACACTTAACTGTACCGAATTGTCAAAAAAACGATAGCCATCCTCGCCCCAATAAACGTTACCAAACATGGTGTGTTTGCTTGTATTAAGCAAACTGTCCATTTTTATGGGTAGTGCCGATTCCTGCCGTAGTAACATCATTCTTAATTTATCATAGCCTGATAATTTATAGTCGAAGTTTTTTTGATCCTTAGCCTGTTCTTTTTCAATGCCTGTTACATACCTCTGATAATCAACTTTAGCCCCCAGTTTATGAAGCAACTGAAGGCAAAGTATTTTGTCCCTGCGCTTATAACTTTCCAGTTGATAAATGAGGTAGTCGGTTAGTTTTTGTTTGTCCAAATCAATTGTGTAACCCTCTTTTTGGGCATCTACAAGCGCTTCTACCACATGCAGGCTGATCCAAAGTTCCTCGTTGCTATCTTTCCACCAGCCCCAGGTACCATTGCTCTTACGGTTCTCCTTTAGCTTTTTAATTACATCGTTTATATTTCTTTCATATTTAAATTCCTCGCCTAGAAACCTTTTAATACGTCGTTCCATGAGCAGGCCTTTAAGCTTTGATGCAAGCTGCTCATTGCATAGGTATTTATATTCCCTTAGTTTGCGGGTCTCTTCTGTTAAAGCAGGTAATACAGATGCCTCGGCCCGGAAAGTGACTGGGCCTAATGCCGGATCAAATTTCATGTTTACTGTGGTATCGCGGTTGAGGGCTTCAAAAATGCCTTTAGTTTCTTTAACACCCTGCGGTATTACCGGGATCTTGCGTTGCTCGCCATCAAAATAGCCATTGTCCCGTTTAATGGTATATTCAAAACTGAGGCTGTCGGCAGGAGTAGCAGCAGCAGTTATGGTAAGTGTATCTATTTTAGAATTTTTAACCTCCAGTTCGTCCTGCTTCAGCGTTTGGCCGTTGTATTTAAAAATACGGGTAAGCTTTGCAGCGGTATTGTTGTAGTTCATAACCTTACCTATCAGGCTCATTTCATCGCCTGCAACGGCAAACTGCGGTGCGATGAAGTTGGCGCTTAATGGTTTAAACGATTTGATGCTGCTTTGAGTAAAGCCGGTTTGCCTGTTGCCTGTGATGCCGATGATAAATGTTCGCCAGTTGGTGATATCATCAGGGTAAGTAACCATGAAGCTGGCTTTGCCATGCTCGTCGGTAGTGAGTTTAGGTTGCCAGTAGGCGTAGTCAGAAAAGTTTTTGCGCATGGTTTCCGAGCTGCCGGTTTGTATACTGTCGGCTCTTTGGCCTCCGGCTAAACCCGGTTTAGTCTTGGTTCTGATCACAATGACGCCATTTGCACCACGGGCTCCATATATGGCCGTGGCGGCAGCGTCTTTCAATACACTAATTTCCGCAATGTCATCTTTATTGATATCAGATAGTTTATCCACGATCTCGCCATCCACCACAATCAGCGGCTGGGCCGACGGTGATGAACTAATGCCCCTGATCATGATATTGGCTCCGTTACCTACTGTCAGGCCGGCAAGCCCGCCATCTAAGGATGATACGGTTGCTATGGCTCCTGTAATATCTGCTTTTCGTTGCACGCCATACCCAACGACCACTACCTCCTGCAATGATTTTGAGCTTGATTTTAAGACAATCTTAACAGTTGCGCCGGGTTGGATACTTACTTCCTGTGTTTCGTAGCCTATAAAGCTCACAAGGAGTTTACCAGTTTTAGGTACTTTTAATTTAAAGCGCCCGGCTGCATCCGTGAGTGTTCCTGTTGATGAACCTTTTACCCTTATAGTTACACCGGGTACAGCTAATTTATCATCACTGGCGATAACTGTGCCGTTCATCATGTAGCCAAAATTGCCGGTATCAAGGTATTTTTCGTTAAACGCTTCTTTTATTTTCAGGGCATCGTTTTCTATTTCACGGTCTCCGTGATTATAGCTGCCTGTCCGGTTATTGATAATGTTGCTGATTCGGATGCCCACCGAATCTTTGCCATGGGTGGGCAATACCGTAAAGTTGTAAAAATTAGTGCCGTTTGTTTTTATAGCTACGTTTTCTTTAATATCATAGCTATCACCTTTAAGCAAAAATAAAATCCTGTACCTGCCGGCGTTTAGGTTATTAACATAATTGGTATTGCCGGGATAGATCATTATAAAGTCCGGATCATCATATTTATAAATGATCATGTTTTTGATCAGCATTTTTTTGTCTTTAGGCTGATCGATGTTCATGCTTAGTTTACCTGTTTCGCCTGTGATAGTGGGGTTTACAAACAGCTGCTGGGTGTTGCTGCGCAGATCAAGATATTGCTGCCAGATACTTTCGGCCTCGGGCAGGGTAAGTACCTGTTGGGTGTAATCATCGGCAGGACCATGGTATGACGACAGTATAGGGTTGAAGGGATAGGCAGTAGGGAGGCTTTTTTGTTTGATAAGGCCGGGCTCGAACAGAAATGAGTAGCCTGGCTCAGTAACAAAATATCGGGAGCCGCTGCCCTGTACATCTAAATTGGCAAAGTTTTCAGCTAATGGCCCTATAAGTACATCGTTATTTCGATAGCCATAGTTGGGATTGGGATTGACCATAAATAGTCTTTCGTTTTGGGTAAGCAGGGCCATCTTTGAGCCAAAATTATTGATAACGGTGATCAGGTAACGGTTGATCAGGTCACATTCATAAGTACTCAGCGTATCCAAAACCTTTGTTGAGTGTGCATTGTCGGCATTAATGCTAAAGATCAGCTTTTTCGATTTTTGCACATCTACGCTATCCACCCAAATGTTTTGGTGGCTGGTCCTGAACCTGAACATGTGTTTGCCCGGCGATACCAGGAAGCTATAGCGTTTAAGCTGCTGCGTTTGGTCGAAGTAAACCGGCCTGTCATCAACGTAAAGAATATGCACAGGCAGCACGTCTCCGTTTTTTATCACAAAAGGCGCTACCTGGGTTAGCGAGTCTTTGGCATCTTCTTCAACCTGGTAAATTTTGCTGGGATGGGTAAACTGGTAGTAAGCAATACTGTCGAGCCCCATTTCCTTGCTCCAGCGTTTCCAGTTGAGCTGTAATGAGCCATCGCTGTTTACGCTGCCGGTATTAAAACCTTGTTTTTGCTTGCGATAAGCAAAACCTTTGCCAAGGTAGGGCACGTAAGGTGTCTTGTAGTCGGTAAACTTACTCGTCATTGACCAGGCCGTTAAATCGGCATTGGCTACAGGCTGGCCTTTGGCATCGGTAACCACTATGTCGGTTTTAGTCTGTTGTCCCGGATAAACGGATACCGGTTGACGAACGTTGATGGTTAACAGCTTATCGCGGTACATAATATCAGTGGCCTCGGTTTTGCTTTCACCAGCCCAGATATAATGCACCTGGAAGTTTACAAGGTTTTGATCATTATAAGCACGTGTATAAAACAGGTTATCGGCCTGCCCGGCATCAATTAATTTATTGCCGCCAAATACCGAGTACCAGAAATGCAGGTGCCGCGGATTTTCAACCTTTACAAACACCGAGTCGGGGGTACGGTAGCCTGATAGCGAGATGTCGCCGTTATTGTCTTTCAGATCCAGATCAGCATAGGCGCTGTCTGTTTCAATATCGTAGCTATTGGCATAAGGATTAATGATAGTTTTAGAGGGGAGCATTACCCTGATCCTGGATATGGTATCGTACTTAACGTTTAAGGCGCTGATGGTGGCCATAGTTTGTATGGCCTTACCATTGTCAAAGGCGTTACTGATCAATGTATCACCGTTTAATTTGGTGGTTACACTAAACCGGCTGTACCGGTAACTCATATCGTTATCTGCCGATTGCTGTTCGTTATTGCTGTTCAAAAATTCTGAATTAATGGTGTAAGTAACATTTGCTTTCGGGAAAATAGAATCAGGGATAATTAGTTTGGTTTCGCCAACCGGGTCAAGCTGTAGCTGATGTGTCCAAAGCTGGTCGGGAACAAAGATGTAGTTTTGCTGATGCGTACCGGTGCCACGGGTGTTGAGTGTAACGATAACCCGGCCATCCGTAACCGGCAGATTATTTTCATCGACAGCTTTTAAATATAATGTAGTCGGGTTTCCGGGCCCGTGTTCTTCCTTATCAACCCTGGTGCTGAAGGTTATTGATTTAAGCTCGTACTCTTCATATTTAAACTGACCGGTCAGGAAAACCTTACGTTTGGCTAAAAAGCCCTGATCGTCATTGCCATCATAATCATCAAGTTTGTATTTTTCGCTTGATGGGTCTTCGAGCGAGATGGTATAATCTTCATCAAGCGAAAGGTCGAGGCTATCAGTAAGCGCAAAACTATATTCATAAGCTCCATCGCGATAGCTGTTTACTTTGCCGATGATCTTACCATCTTCATCATATCGTTCTTTGAGCCGCACTAAAAGCTGAGCTGCGATTACAGGCCGTTTTGATTTTTTATTTAAGATAAAAGCTTTGAATTTTACCGTATCATGCGGTTTATAAATGGCCTTGTTAAATACCATGAAGCCCTCGTAGTTGTAGTTGGGTTGGCGGCTGTAATATTGACCGTGTCCCTTAAACAGGTTTTTAAAACGTTTCCATGTAGCTTTAAAAAAGCTCATGTGGCGGTACGGATTGTAACGATAATAAGAAGAGCGCTGCTGCTTTTTTATAGCATAATAGTTGGTTACGCCTGCATAATCAACTTTCAGGATAGTATCTCTTTTTGAAGGATTGGCTATATACAAACCGGCTTTTGAATCATAAGTAACGGTATGATTGTTAAATTGCACTAAAGCATTGTTAATGGCTTTGCCTGCCTGATCAACCAAAATAAAGCGGAGATCATAGTTATTAGCCAGCAGCTTTAAATTGGCAGATCGGTTTTCGATAAGAGCGTAACTCAGCAAATTCTTTTTGGCAACTACTTTCAAATAGTTACCGGGAGGGAGGGTATTGTTCCATTTATCGTTTGTTTTAAACGAATCAATGGGATTGCGTAATATTTGATCGTCGGGGTTTTTACGCGGGTAGCGGTAAAATTTAAACACATCATCGGCCGTTATTTTATAGATATAAGTATGATAGCTGCTTTGCCGGCTTGGCGTAAGCGGCTTTTGCGCAAATGCGGCAGTTATACAAAAACTTAAGATGCTGAAAAATAATAACGATCTTTTTATTGGTGCCTGCATGTTTAGGTATATTTTGTGGTAATTACCACCGGTTTAAATTTATTACATTTATGTTTGTCTGTTTATAGGATGCACATCTATTTACTATTCCATAAAAGAAATATCATTTAAGAAACTTATTTTTGAGGCGTAACCCTGCTATATATACCGGGTTAGTAGAGATTTAAATTATGTGGTACAATAACATACTCGATACCATTGGCAATACGCCGCTGGTAAAACTGAATAAAGTAGCAAAAGACATCCCTGCTACCGTTTTAGCCAAGATAGAGACAACCAACCCAGGCAACTCCATTAAAGACCGTATGGCCCTTAAAATGATTGAGGACGCCGAAAAAAGCGGCAAGCTTAAACCCGGCGGAACCATTATTGAAGGTACATCGGGTAATACCGGTATGGGCCTGGCCATTGCTGCGGTAATAAAAGGCTATAAATGTATTTTTACCAGTACCGATAAACAATCAAAAGAAAAATTTGATGCCCTGCGTGCTTTCGGTGCCGAAGTAATTGTTTGTCCAACCAATGTGGAGCCGGAAGATCCACGATCATACTATTCGGTATCATCACGCCTGGAGCGGGAAGTGCCTAATTCATGGAAGCCCAACCAGTACGATAACCTGAGTAATTCGCAGGCGCATTACGAAAGTACCGGCCCGGAAATCTGGGAGCAAACCGAAGGAAAGGTAACACATCTTATTGCAGGTGTAGGTACAGGTGGTACTATATCAGGCATTGCCCGCTACCTGAAGGAAAAGAACCCGGCCATTCAGATTTTAGGTATTGATACTTATGGCTCTGTATTTAAAAAATACAAGGAAACCGGTGTTTTTGATAAATACGAGATCTATCCATACATCACCGAAGGTATAGGCGAAGATTTTCTGCCGCAAAACGTTGATTTTAACCTGATCGATCACTTTGAAAAGGTAACCGATAAAGATGCCGCCCTAATGACCCGCGAGATTGCCCGTAAGGAAGGGATATTCTCTGGTAACTCAACCGGTTCGGCAGTGGCAGGTTTGCTGCAGATGAAGGATAAGTTTAAGGAAGGCGATGTAGTGGTAATCATTTTCCCTGACCACGGCACACGTTATCTCGGTAAAATGTACAACGATGACTGGCTGCGCGACCGTGGTTTCCTGAAAGACGAAAAGTTAACAGCCCGCGATATCATCAGCAAAAAAGACGTGCAGGAAATTATTACCATTGATTGCGAAAAGAGCGTACTGGAGGCTATCAATACCATCAAATCGCTTAATATCTCGCAGATCCCGGTTACGCAAAAAGGTATGGTAATAGGTAAGATCACCGAAAGCGATATCCTTGATTCGCTGATCGAGAACCCATCCATCAAATCGCAGCCGATCAAAAACATCACCACTGCACCGTTCCCCTTTGTTGATCTGAATACCTCGATAGACAGAATTTCGGCCATGATCAATAAAGATAATATTGCGGTACTGGTTGAAGATGGGAATGGTAAAATTGAGATCATTACTCAGTATGATATTATAAACGCTATATCGGCTTAGGAGGTTAAAGGCGAAAGGTTAAAGGTAAAAGGTGTTGTGCTGGTAGCATGACGCCTTTTTTGTTATATTCAGATAATGAAATATTCAACTTTTGCATTTCTGATTCTGCTGCCCCTTTTTGGTCATTCGCAAAAACGCACTTTGCTTGGGCCTAAAGTGGCCACGGATGAACTTAAAGAAGCACTAACAAATAAAAAAGACAAACAGGTTTTTTAATAGTGCTTTCGGCGAAGGATGGCAGGGTTGTTAGGCTGACACATTACAAATGATAAATAAGTCTTTCTCCTTTCACCTCAACATTACTCCAACCTCTTTTTCGCCAATTCAGGAGCATACCGTTCATTCAGCCTGTAATTAGGTGTAATAATAAACACGGCAGTACCTTTTTCCCGCGCCAGCGGATTGGTTACTTCTCCAACTTTGGTAAAGCTGCCTATCATATTACCTTCCACAAATTCTTTAATGTTTTTGCCGCCGCCGTCATCTACGTAGATCATGTATTTGCACTTGAGGCTGTCGGGTGCCCAAAGGGTAAAGCTGCTGTTCAGCGAAATTACATCGGGATAGCCGTATTGCTTGCCATAATGGTGCAGGGCACCGGCTTCGCCGTAGTTATCGGCATAAACTATGGTCTGTTTTTGATCTTCAGGACTTAAGCTTTTGTAAGCTTTATCAACTAATGCGGCCATATCGTCCCATCCCAGCATATCGGCATAGTCCTGCGTGGTTGCATGTTTTTTACCGTCTTCCCATGTCATCGAAAAGCGGACCGGGGGTAGGTGCTTATCTGCAAAGCGGAAAAACGCCAGGGTTTGATTCATTGGTAAAACAGGTAATAAAATAGGAAGCAATAATGCGTTTGGCAATGTAAATACTACGATCAGCGCGGTACGCAAAACATAGCCGTTTGTTTTTAGTAAACGCTCAAAGCCAAAACCGCCGGCTGCAAACAACATTGGGTAAGCACCAAAAATGTAATAGTTTTTGCCATCCATCATCAATAAAAAAAAGAAGATGAGCGCATAAGCTAATGCCATGAACTGGAAATTGCGCAGCCTGAACGAAAATATAAGGAACGCAAGCCCGTTAAGCCATACAAACAGAGCAACACCATTAACCAGTAATTGCTGTTTTATAAAGTTGGTGGGCGTGATATAATCAAGTTGCTCCTGCTGCAGGGTTTTCATATGGGTAAAAACTGGCATATGATGGTTTATTTGCCAGATGAGATTGGGCAGCACAATAACTATTGTTATTATGGCAGCACCAAGAATATGTTTATTGAACAATAGTTTACGCTGTTTACTGATAAGGATACCAATTAGGAGCGATACCGTAAAAAACAGCATGGTATATTTAGTAAGTATACCAAAGCCAACAGCTGCACCCAGCCAGTATAAGTACCTCACATCGGTGGTGTTGAGGTATTTTATCAGCAGCCAAACGGTTAATACCCACCAAAACTGATCAAAGACCACCGGCTGGAAAAGATAATTACTTGCTATAAAAGCCGGTGCAAAAATGAGTGATAAGCAGGCAAATGTTATAGCAAATTTCTTTCCGCCAAATTCAATGACGATGAGCCCGGTAAGCAAAACAATAAGGCCTGCAAACAAGGTCGGGAACAATCGCGCCGCAAAAACCGAGTTGCCAAAACAGGTGATAGATATTTTTGCCAATATGGCTATGAACGGCGGTACTTCCTTGTATCCCCAGTCCAAATGATCGGCCAGTACAAGGTGCAGAAACTCATCTCGGTGAAAACCGAAATGCGATATTGCGAAAAGATTAAGAACGACTTTAATAAATACAAATATCAGTACAAAATAAACGTAGGTAGATTTCCGGTTTTTGTAAGGCATTGTTTATATAATGGATTTTGAGCTTAAAGCCGAAGGCTAAAGGCATAAAGCTATAAAAATATATTTATAAAGCAGAAAGCCTCGTAAAGCAAAAAGCTCAAAGCATAAGGCTTAAAGCTTTTGCTTGTCCTTATGCTTTGAGCTTTAAAAGGGCTTTCAGCTTTAAGCCTTCGGCTTTAAGCTTATATTCTCGTTATATCAGCGCCTAAAGCTTTAAGCCTGGTATCAATGTGCTGGTAGCCGCGTTCAATTTGTTCAATATTGTAAATGGTTGACTGTCCTTGTGCCGAAAGTGCCGCGATCAATAATGAAACCCCTGCTCGAATATCCGGCGAGGTCATGGAGATCCCGCGCAGTTTAACCTGGTTGTCCAGGCCGATAACGGTGGCACGGTGCGGATCGCAAAGGATGATCTGCGCGCCCATATCCAGCAGTTTATCAACGAAGAATAAACGGCTCTCAAACATTTTCTGATGAATCAGTACCGAGCCCTTAGCCTGGATAGCAACAACCAGCACAATGCTTAATAAGTCGGGGGTAAAGCCAGGCCATGGTGCATCGGCGATGGTCATGATACTGCCATCAATGAAAGTTTCTATTTCATAATGCTCCTGGGCAGGAATAAAAATATCATCTCCCCTAAGCTCCAGTTTAATACCTAAACGCTTGAAAACATCCGGGATCATGCCCAGCTCTTTGTATTGAACATCTTTAATCGTGATCTCAGAACCTGTCATGGCTGCAAGACCAATAAACGAACCAATCTCAATCATATCGGGCAATAAACGGTGTTCTGTACCGCCCAGTTTTTTAACGCCTTCAATAGTTAACAGGTTTGAGCCGATGCCGCTGATCTTAGCACCCATACGGCTTAGCATTTTGCAAAGCTGCTGCAGGTAAGGCTCGCAGGCAGCGTTATAAATGGTGGTAGTACCTTTAGCTAATACCGCCGCCATTACCACGTTGGCCGTTCCGGTTACCGAAGCTTCATCTAACAGGATATAAGTACCCTGCAGGTTGGAGGCATCCACATTAAAGAAACCGTTTTCAGGATTATAATTGAATTGGGCACCCAGTTTTTCAAAACCAAGGAAGTGGGTATCCAACCTGCGGCGACCGATTTTATCGCCACCCGGTTTAGGGATAGATGCCTTGCCAAAGCGTGCCAGCAATGGGCCGACTATCATGATGGAACCGCGTAAGCCGCCGCCTTTAGCTTTAAAAGCTTCAGACGCGAAAAAGTCCTGGTTGATATCTTTGGCTTCAAAAGTATAAGTATGTTCGTTAATGCGTTCAACAATAACGCCCATATCACCAAGCAGCTCAATCAGCTTGTTTACATCTTTAATATCAGGGATGTTGCTGATGGTTACTTTTTCGGCAGTAAGCAATACGGCCGATATAACCTGTAAAGCCTCGTTTTTTGCACCCTGCGGGGTTATTTCACCTTTTAGCGGTTTGCCGCCGTTTATTACAAATGCGTTAGTCATGCGGAGTTTCGGATAATTGATAAGATCACCAATGATAAACTGTCAAAGCAGTGATCGGTTTTGCCAAATAATTTATATGGGCAAAGATTAGAAAATTAATGCAGATAAAATAAGAGGCGGTTGGGATTTATAAATAAAGCAAAAGCGTCATTGCTTCATCTCTTCTCTGCGAGAGACCTGATGGGACGTTGGATGGATATCTTTTAGAAAGAAAAAACCCTCCCTTTTAGGGGAGGGTTGGGTGGGGCTAATATTTTTTTGCGCCGCCATTATTGTTACGGCTGCGGTTTTGATTGTTATTACGGTTTTGGTTGTTGTTTTGCCTGCCGCCATTACTGCTGCCGCCACCGCCACGGTTTTGATTGTTCTGGTTATTATTACGGCCGCGGTTGTTGTTATTGGTGTTGTTTTGCTGAAAGTTATTAGGGCGGAAATCAACGCGGTTAAGGTTGATGTTCTCTTCCAGTTTCAGCGTACCACCTGATAAGGCATACAGATCAGACAGGATGCTTTCGTCGCTTACCGAATCTTTATTCCACTGCACATAGGCCATTTTCATGAAATTGGCAATGGCTTGTATCATATGGCGTTTACGCTCTGGCTCCTCAATGGCCTTAGCCTTTTCAATCATCAGCTCAATGGTTTTGCCATAGTGCTTGTATTTGATACGCTGGTTTGGGTAGCGCAAAGGGGCCGGCTTCACATGCGCAGCTTCAGGTAATGGTTTTGGATAAGGCGAATCCACATCAATCTGGTAATCAGAGATGATGTGAAGGTGATCCCATAGTTTGTGTTTAAAATCCGCCACATCGCGCAGGTGCGGGTTTAAAAAACCCATCAGATCAATTACAACCTGTGCGTAGCGGTTACGTTCTTCTTTAGTTGGCAGCGCTACAATATATTTAACCATATTTTGTACGTTGCGGCCATATTCAGACAGGATCAGTTTATTCCTGGTTGAGTTATAATCAAAATTTGCAGGCGTGTTTTCTTGAGCCATGTTAAATGTTTTTATGAAAGTTGAAAGTTAGCCAGGCAAATTTCCCTGATGGAAGGGCAAAAGAGGCTAAAATTGAATTGTTACTTGTATTGAAGTAGTGCAAATATAAACTAATACTTATAATATGCAAATTACGTTGGTTAATTGTTGCAATTAATTGTTTTAATTTAGCTTTTAAACATTTACAATTTGGAAAATCAGCAAATTACCATCACCCATATAGATATCTACCGCTTCAGTATCCCCATGGAGCCATTTACCATTGCCACAGGGACTTTATCCCATGCCCAAAATGTTTTTATCCGCGTACATACCGATGCCGGTTTTTATGGTGTGGGGGAGTGCTCTGCTTTTCCGATGATAGTTGGCGAAACACAGGACACCTGCCTGGTTATGGCGCGTGAATTTGCCAGGCTATGGAAAGGCAAGGATGCGCTTGATATAGAAGCAAGACTACAGGAGCTGCATAGTTTTACGGCGGGTAATACCACTATAAAAAGCGCTTTTGATAATGCCTTGTTTGATATAGCCGCTAAAAACGCAGGCTTGCCTTTATACCAGTTTTTGGGTGGCGAAAAGCGTGTTGTAGAATCGGACATTACTATAGGTATAGCCGGTCATCATACCATGGCTTTAAAAGCACTTGATTTCAAAGCTTCCGGAGCAAATATTTTAAAGGTAAAGCTGGGTAAAAATGTAGTGGAAGATGTGGAGCGCATTCAACAAATTCGCGAAGCAGTTGGGCCAGCTATGAAAATCCGTATTGATGCCAACCAGGGCTGGACTTTTAACGAAGCCGTTTTTGCGTTGCAGTCGATCGCGCAATATAACATCGAATTTTGCGAACAACCTATCCGCACCTGGTATGACGACAGGGTGCCCGAACTGATGCAGTTGTCACCCGTTAAGATCATGGCCGACGAAAGTGTTTATAATCACCATGACGCCCGCAAGCAGATCAACGCCGGGGCTTGTCATTATATCAATATTAAAATGGCTAAATCGGGCGGTATTTATGAGGCCAAAAAAATCCATGATGTTGCAGCTTCATATGGCATTCCCTGTATGATGGGAGGGATGCTGGAAAGCCGCATAGCCTTAAGCGCAAAACTGCATTTTGTATATGCAAGCCCTAATATCCGGTTTTATGATATGGATACCTGTAAGCTGGGGCATTTGGTTGACCCCTGCATTGGCGGGGCCATATATGATGGCTATAATTTAACCATTGAAGATGCGCCGGGGATTGGTGCTGATGCTGATGAATCATTCCTGGCGGATTGTGAACGATTTACCATTTAAATAAGGGAATATTAATGCTGATCAGAAAAGCTACCATCGAAGATCTACCTGTATTGCTTCAGTTTGAACAGGGGATCATTAGTGCAGAACGTCCGTTTGATAGCACACTCAAACCCGGCGCTATAAATTACTATGATTTGAAAGCGTTCATTGCCTCGGCCGACGTACAAGTTTTGGTGGCCGAAATTGACGGAGAGATAGCCGGCAGCGGTTATGCCCGCATTAAAAAGAACCCAGATACCTATTATGATTTTGAAAAATATGCCTACCTCGGTTTTATGTATGTGCTACCAGCACATCGCGGCAAGGGAATAAACCAGGCAATTATTGAAGAGCTGAAGAAATGGGTAGCTGAACAGGCGCTTGTTGAAATAAGGCTTGAGGTATATAATGATAATACTGGCGCTATTAAAGCTTATGAAAAAGTGGGGTTTGAAAAGCGGATGATAGAGATGCGGATCAGGATTTAAGGGTGTAAAAAAAACGAGCCGGCAAGTTTTTTGCTTGCCGGCTCGTGTGGTGTTATAAATATCTTATAACAGGGGCTTTCGTTTCCATTTGCTTCCGCTTAAGGTTTTAGCGGTGGTGTTTTTTTCCTGTTTTGGTGATTTGAGATCGTGCAACTGCTTAGATGCATCGGTCTTTTCTTTGTCCAATTCTTTAGTTGCCATGGTTTTTGAGTTAGTATACTTGGATAATATCATAAATTTATTATTTGTTTTACGTAAATCAAAAAATAACCACCGTTAAATTCAAATCAGGGCTTTATAGCATTAATTTGATAACTCTGCAAAGTATTTATGAAAGAGCGGGATTGTTTCGATACCCTTATAATAATTGTAAATATCATACTTTTCATTGGGCGAGTGCAGGGCGTCGCTATCAAGGCCAAAACCCATTAATACAGTTTTTAAACCAAGCTCGGCCTCAAACAATGCAACAATAGGGATACTACCACCACCGCGGGTGGGGATGGGCTCTTTACCAAATGATTCGGCAATGGCTTTTTGCGCTGCCCGGTAGGCTACGCTATCGGTAGGGGTCACTGCCGGTTCGCCGCCATGATGAGGGGTTACCTTAACCTTAACATAAGGAGGGGCAATACTCAACAAGTGATCGGTAAACAGCTTGGTTATAGCTTCAGATGTTTGGTTAGGCACCAGGCGCATAGAGATCTTTGCGTTTGCTTTTGAAGGCAATACTGTTTTTGCTCCTTCACCAATGTAACCACCCCAAATACCGTTTAATTCAAGGGTAGGGCGGGTGCCGGTGCGTTCAAACGTGCTGTAACCTTTTTCGCCCCAAAGTTCGGTAACGTCAAGGTCTTTTTTGTATTCGGCTTCATCATAAGGGGCGCTGTTCAGGGCATCGCGTTCAGTCTCTGTAAGTGGCACTACATCGTTATAAAAGCCGGGAATGGTAATGTGATTGTTTTCATCATGCAGGCTGGCGATCATTTGTGCCAGGATAGTAATAGGATTAGCCACAGCACCGCCATAAACACCAGAATGCAGATCGCGGTTAGGGCCGGTTACTTCAACCTCAAGATATGAGAGGCCACGTAAGCCTGTTTCAAGCGAAGGATGCTCCATACTGATCATCGATGTATCAGAAATCAGCACAACATCGGCTTTCAGTTTTTCTTTATTTGCTTTTACAAAGATGCCCAGGTTTGATGAGCCAACTTCTTCTTCGCCCTCTATCATAAACTTGATATTGCAGGGAAGCGTGCCGGTTTGCATCATCAGCTCAAAAGCTTTTACATGCATATAAAACTGGCCCTTATCGTCGCAGGCGCCGCGGGCGTATATTTTGCCATCACGAACAGTTGGTTCAAATGGAGGGGTTTTCCAAAGTTCTAACGGGTCTGGCGGTTGCACGTCGTAGTGTCCATAAACCAATACGGTAGGTTTAGATGGATCTATGATCTTTTCGCCGTATACGATAGGGTAGCCGGCTGTTTGGCAAATTTCAACATTATCGGCTCCGGCATCGCGAAGCTTTGCTGCCACATAATCGGCAGTCTTTAATACTTCAGGTTTGTATTTTGGATCGGCGCTAACCGATGCTAAACGTAACAGGTCAAATAACTCATCAAGTAAACGCTGTTTGTTTTGCTCAACATATTGCTTTATGTGCTGCATAGTATTATTATTTGCAGCAAATATAGTTAGTTCATTGGTTCACTCGTTCATTAGTGAGAGATGATTTTTTAATAGCTATCACTAATTCGCCAATTCACTAAATCGCTAATTAATCATCAATCTGCCGATCCCAAATCTGATTTTGGGGCATTAAACGCTTTGGTAGTAAACTCTGTTCTTTCAACTTTTATTTTAACCTCTTGTTTTGCCTCCTTGTGTGTTAATGAAACAGCGGTAAGCCCTGTGGCTATTAAAACCGCTGCTGCTATGATGAATTTTTTCATGCTATTAATTGTTTAGGTTTTAGCTTAGTGTATGATTGGGAATTGATTATGCCGCGAAGTCAGCAGAACCTAAATCTCTTTTTGGACCAGGACCAGACACTGCAAAATCAGCAGAACCTAAATCTCTTTTTGGACCAGGACCAGACATTGCGAAATCAGCAGAACCTAAATCTCTTTTTGGACCAGGACCAGACAYTGCAAAATCAGCAGAACCTAAATCTCTTTTTGGACCAGGACCAGACATTGCAAAATCAGCAGAACCTAAATCTCTTTTTGGACCAGGACCAGACATTGCAAAATCAGCAGAACCTAAATCTCTTTTTGGACCAGGACCAGACATTGCGAAGTCAGCAGAACCTAAATCTCTTTTTGGACCAGGACCAGACATTGCGAAATCAGCAGAACCTAAATCTCTTTTTGGACCAGGACCAGACACTGCAAAATCAGCAGAACCTAAATCTCTTTTTGGACCAGGACCAGACAYTGCAAAATCAGCAGAACCTAAATCTCTTTTTGGACCAGGACCAGACATTGCGAAATCAGCAGAACCTAAATCACGTTTTGGCTGAGGACCGAAAGCGAAATCAGCAGAACCTAAATCACGTTTTGGCTGAGGACCGAAAGCGAAATCAGCAGAACCTAAATCACGTTTTGGCTGAGGACCGAAAGCGAAATCAGCAGAACCTAAGTCACGTTTTGGCTGAGGACCGAAAGCAAAATCAGCAGAACCTAAGTCACGTTTTGGTTGAGGACCGAAAGCAAAATCAGCAGAACCTAAGTCACGTTTTGGTTGAGGACCGAAAGCAAAATCAGCAGAACCTAAATCTCTTTTTGGACCAGGACCAGACATTGCGAAATCAGCAGAACCTAAGTCACGTTTTGGCTGAGGACCGAAAGCGAAATCAGCAGAACCTAAATCACGTTTTGGTTGTGGACCGAAAGCGAAATCAGCAGAACCTAAATCACGTTTTGGCTGAGGGCCGAAAGCGAAGTCAGCAGAACCTAAGTCACGTTTTGGCTGAGGACCGAAAGCGAAATCAGCAGAACCTAAGTCACGTTTTGGCTGAGGACCGAAAGCGAAATCAGCAGAACCTAAGTCACGTTTTGGCTGAGGACCGCGAGCAAAATCAGCAGAACCAAGATCACGTTTTGGCTGAGGACCGCGAGCAAAATCAGCAGAACCTAAGTCACGTTTTGGTTGAGGACCACGAGCAAAATCAGCAGAACCTAAGTCACGTTTTGGCTGAGGACCGCGAGCAAAATCAGCAGAACCTAAGTCACGTTTTGGTTGAGGACCACGAACATCGGCAGAGCCTAAATCACGTTTTGGTTGAGGGCCGTTGGCAGCATTTGCTAATGTTGCGGTTGATAATATGGTGCTTAATGCTAAAGTTGCTATCAGTGTTAAATTTTTCATGATGTTTTTAAATGTGTGGGGGTACGTAAATATTTTTGTTTGATATATCTCTTTTTGTTTGATGTTGCTGTTTTTTAGTCGGCGCTGCCTAAATCTCTCTTAAAGCCCGTTGTCAATGAGTTTACCGGAGCGATCACAAATTTTTCTTTGTTTTCTTTTACTGTGTTTGTAGCTGATGATAATGCTCCTGCACTAAATACTACGGTTGTTATGAGGATGAATTTTTTCATGTTGTTTTATGTTTTATTGATCTTGAACAGATAAATCAGTCAGCACTTCCCAGGTCTCTTTTGTAACCGGTTGTGAATAAATGAAGGTTAGCAAATTCAGCTTTAGGTCTTTCCTTTTTACAGGATGAAATAACACCGGTGAACAGAACCGCTAAAGTGATGGTGATTATTTTTTTCATGATCGTGTGATATTATCAATGTTGAACTTTCTGTATGATTTTAATTGATTTCAGTCGGCACTTCCCAGGTCGCGTTTAAAACCTGCTGGTGTTTTGGTGAAATTGACAGCTGTTGGCTGTACATCTTTTTTTGTCGATGATGACAAAACCGATGACGATGAGAGCACTCCGCCGCCTACGGTAAGGAGTACAAAAAACACTGTTTTTTTCATATTGATTAATTATTGTATTTAATATTCTATTTTTTAAATTAATACGATAGCAAATATTTATTAAAATTCAACAAGCTTATTTTAAGCTTATCACAAATATTTTAAAAGCCGGATTTTACTCTCTGTTTTTTAAAAATGCTGTTATTTAAAATTTTAAAAAAGATGTATCTGTTTCGTATTTTTACACTATTAATTATGCGGTTAAATTACTAATTTTAAATGTAATATCATTCTTGTTAGTTGTTTGCGTGGTATACAATTTGTTGCACATTTTTCACGGTATTTCACTTATTTGATATACAAATTATAAGCATATTGTACATTTTTTATATATGTTACAATATTATTTTAATTGGCTATAAGTTATTTGAAATGGTATGGTGTAGTGATTTTTGTGTATTTAATATGTTGTATATCAGATATTTAACAGTGCAAATATAAATATGTTTTTTAATTATTTGGGAAAAATATAAAAATAATTTTCCACGGTGTTTTTTATTCTTAACATTAAATATAATTCAGCATTATTTTATAACTTTCACCCCAACAGAACGTAGAAGTGTTTTAATGAAAAAAATCGGCACATTTATATTATTCTTTTTATTATCGCTTACGGTATACGCGAATGATATAATTGATGTTGCTGCAAAAGATACTAACGAAGTAATAAGCTTGAATACCAATGCTTATACTAACAGACTGACAAATCCGGAACAAACTGTTGAAGATGCCACCCGGGCCCTTAAAATATCTACTAAGCTGAATTATATCAATGGTATTGCAGAGGCTTATCGTGTTATTGGTATTGGTAAATACTATCTTGACCAGCCTGAAAAGGCTATTGAAAACTATCTTAACTCGCTTTCATATTTCACCCGTAACAATAACCTGCGGGGCGAAGCTAAAGTTTATAATAATATAGGGATCCTGTTTCGTGATCATGATTATGAGCGTTCGCTCACCTATCTCAACAGGTCGTTGGAGATAGCGCAAAAAATAAATGATATTAAATTGGTTGGGTCATTGTATTTAAATATAGGTAACGTTTACACGCGAAAAAATAACCTGTATATGGCCCTGAAGTTTTATGACAAAAGCTTCCCTATATTCCAAAAACTGCGCGACTCTGTAAACCTGATCCAATGCCTGCAAAACCGAGGTGTTATTTACTTTAAGCTTAATGACTATGATAAAGCCCTTGGTTTACTGCTGGAAGCTAATGCCGGCGCAAAAGCACGTGATTTGAATGAATCGGTTGCCAGCGTTGATCTGACGCTTGCAGCACTTTACATGACCAAAGGCGACTTTGCAAATGCCGAAAAGATGGTGCAGGAGGGGACTGCCTATACGCAGTTAGTGAAAGACCCAAAGCTTGACTATGATTACAAATACACCACGTATGAGCTGGAATTCAATAAAAAGAACTACGCCCGTGCTTTGGGATTATTGAGGGAAATATACAAGCAGGATAGTGTTACTTATAAAACCAACGTATCGGCACAAATGAACCTGGTTGAGGCCAAGCGCCGTCAGGAAGAGCAGTTGAAAGAAAATGAAAGGATTGCAGAACGGCAGGCTTATGATCGCTCGAAATTTTGGGCTGTGACCGTGGTTGCCGGTTTGCTGCTTGTAGTTATTGGTTTGCTGATCAGTAACGTAAAACGCAAAGCTAAAACCAATTCACAGCTTACGCTGCTAAATGGTGAGGTGTCCCGGCAAAAGGATAATCTTGACAGGATAAATCATCACCTTGAAGAGATCATTGATGAGCGTACCAAGGATCTACAACTAAAAAATAAAAAGCTTTCTGAACACTCTTCATACCTGTCGCACCAGATCAGGGGGCCTATAGCTACTTTACGCGGTTTGATCAACCTTGAAAAAGAAGGCCTGGTTGACCAGGCCGAATGTTTGGATATGATGGATAAATGCGTATCTGAAATTGATGAAAAGATCATCGAAATGAGCGATATGCTGCATAACCCACCGAGAGTTTAACCTCCTATTAGTATTCTCTTTCCCCTTAACTGAAGTGTACAGGCAGGCTTGAGTGTATCTGAGCTTCAATAAGCCCCAGGTAAATACAATACCAGGATATCATTTGCAATACCAGCAGCTGCCTGTGTTTATCATAGCCGCGCGTTTCAAATGCCAGCGTTTCCTCACCTGATGTTACAAAAAACCTTACTTCACCTTTACTGGGTTTAAAACGCGCCCGCAGTAAATCAAATGCCTTAACTTTCAGCTTGCTTTTAGGATCATGAATGATACCGTCGCTCGAGGTTTCGTTTTTTGATATGGAAATAAGATAATTTGACATACATGTTGTGTTGGTATCCGGCATGTCACAATTATTACTCCAAAATCGTTATAAAACGCTCATCATCGATAAATTAGCTAATACAATAGAAGGTCTTTTTATTTCAATTTCCTTTTGTTAAATATTGTTAACTACTATTTAATCTGGTCGATAAAACAGGACACAGATGCGAAGCAAACAATGTACACTATTGATAAACTGTAACATTTACAGCACACATTTATACGGCCACACTGGTTTTGTTGCGTAACTCTTCATAAAGTAATATTACTTTACGCTGCAAATTCGCGATTTCTGATTCGCGGTCTATCAGCTTTTTCTGCGCAACGCTTAAACTCGATGGCTTCATATCAACCTCTTCCGAATCAAGGGCCAGGATGTTTACCACGTTGACTTCAAAAATATTGGCTATCTGCTCCAGGCGCGATAAGTTAATATCGGTTACCCCGGTTTCAATTTTTGAAAATGCAGGAATAGAGATGCCTAAACGGTTAGCCACATCTTCCTGGCTCCATCCATGCTGGTGGCGTAATGTCCGGATGTTTTTACCAACGGATTTGTTTGTTTTCTTTTTTACAGTATCGCTCATATCAATTAAATATTAATTAAGGAAAGGGGATACTTATACAATCCAAATGGTATGCCATCATTAAATTACCTTTAAATTAGTGTTATAAAGGCAATTTAATGATGGACTGTGGTGAGGCATGGGGAATCATTTCCTCAAAGTAGGGATTTTAACTCTTGGTTTATGTTTACTGAACTATGTAAAGCTTGGCAAATTTTAACAATAACTGCTTTTGACCGATCTCTTTAAAGAAGATCGTAGCCTTTATATCAGGCTTATTACCCTCAAGAGACAGTACTTTACCGAAGCCAAAACGTTCGTGCTCAACCTGCATACCAACCTGCAGATTGGAGGTATCTGATGGCTTGAAATCGGCGGAAGGTACGTGGGCCTTGGCCAATATAGATGTGGTTTTTATAGGTGCAGCAGATGCCGGTTTGGGCTTTGAAAATGTATCAGGCTGTTTGTCCCTGCTCCATGCTTTACGCTCATCGTCAAAAAACGGATTACTGCCCGATGCGGGTTTGGCGGTATAGTCGAGCTCAAGATATTTGGCGTCAATTTCATCCAAAAAGCGGCTTGGCTCGCAATTTATCAATGTTCCAAACTTAAAACGCGAGGTTGCATAACTGATGTGTAGCTTGCTTTCGGCGCGGGTAACGGCTACATAAAACAGGCGGCGCTCTTCTTCCAGGTCGCTGCGTGAGTTAAGCGACATCTGTGAAGGGAAAAGATTTTCTTCCAGCCCAACAACATATACCTGCGGAAATTCGAGGCCCTTTGATGAGTGGATGGTCATGAGCGATACAGTTTCGGCGTCCTTGTTTTTATCCTTGTCATCATTGGTAAGCAGGGCCACATCCTGCATAAAAATATCAAGGCCTTTTTCTTCAATATCCTCACGTTCCGAAAACTCTTTGATACCGTTTAAAAGCTCCTGGATATTTTCGTAACGGTTAAGTCCTTCTACCGATTTATCTTCATATAAATCCTTTAACAAGCCCGAGTGCTGCGCAATATACAAAGCCGATTCATAGGCTGATTTTGTTTTAGTCAACACCTGAAAACTTTGGATCATGACAGCAAAATTGGAAACCGCGCCTGATATTTTTCCTTCCAGATATTTGCCCGGCTCAACAATTACTTCCCAGGGTGTTATACCGTGCTGGTCGGCAGCTACAATGATCTTATCAACGGAAGTGTCGCCAATACCGCGTTTAGGATAGTTGATAACACGTTTTAAGGCTTCCTCATCGTTTGGGTTAAAGGTGAGCCTGAAATATGATATCAGGTCCTTAATTTCCTTACGCTGGTAAAATGAAAGCCCTCCATATATTTTATACGGAACGCCCAGCTTACGCAAGGCCTCCTCCATAGATCGAGATTGTGCATTGGTACGGTAAAGTATGGCAAAGGCCGACCATTTAAGCCCGTTTGAGCTGCGATCCTGCATAATAGCCTCGGCTACTATTTTACCTTCCTCGTTATCGCTGAAGGCGCGCATTACCTTGATCTTTTCGCCCGATTCTTTTTCGGAGAATACGTTCTTTTTAAGCTGGTCTTTATTATTGCGGATGATGCTATTAGCCACATTCACAATGTTTTGGGTTGAGCGATAGTTTTGCTCCAGCTTAAATACCTTCAGATCCGGGTAATCTTTTTCAAAATTGAGGATGTTTTGGATGTTGGCTCCGCGGAAAGCGTAGATACTTTGAGCATCATCACCTACAACGCACAGGTTTTCGTTAACGGCAGCAAGCTTTTTAACAATCAGGTATTGCGAAAAGTTAGTATCCTGATACTCATCAACCATAAGGTATTTGAACTTGTGCTGATACTTATTGAGCACATCGGGGTGCAGCTTCAGCAATTCGTTGGTTTTATACAGCAAATCGTCAAAATCCATAGCGCCGGCACGGTAGCAACGGGTGGCATACATCTCGTAGATCTTGCCCATTTGGCCTCGTCCGCTCGAAAAATCGTCGGCCTGTATCTGTTCGTTCTTGTTATATTCCTGCCACGAGATCAGGTTGTTTTTTGATGCCGAGATGCGGTTAAGTACAAAATTTACACTGTACAGCTTATCATCAAGGTTCATCTCTTTTAAAATGGCCCTTAAAACACTCTTGCTGTCGTCGGTATCGTAAATGGTAAAATTGCTGGGATAGCCAATTTTCTCGGCTTCCACCCGTAATATTTTGGCAAACACCGAGTGAAAGGTGCCCATCCATATATTTTTGGCTTCGTTGCCAACAACGTGGGTGATACGCTCGCGCATTTCGCGGGCGGCCTTGTTGGTAAAGGTTAGTACAAGTATGTTAAATGAATCAACACCCTTGCGTACCAAATGCGCCACGCGATAGGTAATAACACGTGTTTTGCCCGATCCGGCACCGGCAATGATCATCACCGGCCCTTCAGTTTGTTCAACTGCTGCCCTTTGTTCGGGATTTAAACCCTGTAAGTAATCCAAAATCTTTTCCTCTTTCTATGAGCCAGCGAAATTAAGGTTTTGGGGCGAAAGGGGAAAGGATTTCGGATGTCGAATTTGAGATTTCGGATTTGGAAGATTTTAAGAATTGTTATTACGCCAATTACATGTTTGGAATACTACATTTGTTAAAGTTCACCTTTTTATAAGTGAACTTTATAACGCAAGTGTCGCCGTTGTCTGGCGCGGTGTCGACTTTTTTTATAAATACATCGATAATGCCGTATTTATAAAGTTCATAATAGCTTGCGGTACCCCCGGCAAATCCCCGGCTTGTTACATGTTTTATTTTGTATCCTTTTTTTTCCCACTCGTTATCAACAGCAACTTCCCCAACGCCTAATACCAAAGGAAAGGAAAATGATAAAACGGCTATCCACATAAAAATTGATAACACGATAGATAAGGTACCAACCTTAAGTTTATGATAGATCAGTATTGAGTAGGCAGAGGATAACAGGATGTAGGTTACTATCGGAAATATGTTCTCGCTAAGATAGCGGTAGCCAGTTAGTGCAGGCAGCAGCAATATCAGCGTAGCGGAAAAAATATAAATATTTAGTTTTTTACTGATACTTGCGCGGAGAATCCATCCGGCCAGCGGGAAACTGCAACAAATAAAGAAAGCCTTAAAATGATCAATTAAGAACCAAACCATCTGTTCAATTCAAGAACCTGTTAATCGTTTTCACCAGCTTATTTACGTCAAAAGGCTTGGGCACAAAAGCATCATAACCAAAGTTAACCAGTGCAATGGCCTGTTCGTGGTAGGCTGATATCAGGATAACCGGAATATGCCGGGTATCTTCGTTGCCTTTAATGAGCTGACAAATACGGCCGCCGTTGAGGCCGGGCAGCATATAGTCGGTTAATACCAGGTCGGGATTGTAATTTTTTACGGCTGCAATAATATCATCTGTACGGTCAAGACCTGTAACCTCAAAATCATGAAAGGTAAGCACAGTTTCAAGCACCCGTAAAATCTCGGCATCATCTTCAATTATGAGTATATTTTTTGCCATAAGTAAAATGCTAATTTTTGTGTAGTTAGTTATTAGCTTTAATGTCACAAATAAACAAAATGTTTTATAATTAAAATATTCCCTGGTATTTAATTGAAGTGAATATAGAGGGGTATTAGCCAATATCTATCTTATTAACAGTTAGATATGACGTTATTTTAACAGTATTTTAACCTTTTGTAAAGGTACATAATTCTATAACAGATTGCAATGAGAACAACTCATAGTTAAATAAGCAAAAATCGCCACAAAAAAAAGGCGACGAGCCCAAACACTCATCGCCTTTTAGAATTTCCTCTAATCTCTAATCTCTAATCTCTAATCCCCGGATAGATCCGAAATCGAAATTCCGACATTCGAAATCAAAATCATTCTCCTCCGTAAACGTTGTTTTTCAGGTCAACGTCGGGTAGTTGATGATCAGGATCTATTTCCATGCTTTTGATGGCTGACGTTGAAGGATATTTAAATTTCCATACGCCATCGCGCTGCCATATGTTTACCGGCAGGTGAAGAATTTCGGTTTTGCCGTTAGCCTGAACAATTTTAAGATCAACAGGCATAGCCATTTTTTCGTTGTTTGTAAGGGTGATCAGCGCACCTTCGGCGGGGTTGCCTTTAATGTAGCTCACCGAAGTAATAGCTTGGTCAAGCTTCCAGGTGGTGAAGAACCATGATTTCCAGAACCAGTTCAGGTCTTCGCCGCTGGCATCATTTATAGCCCTGAAAAGGTCGTACGGTAGCGGGTGTTTAAATGCCCAGTTTTTAACATACTCGCGAAATGCGTAGTCAAAACGCTCCGGGCCAATTACAACATTGCGTAATATATCCAAACCCAATGCGGTTTTGTTATAATACTGGCCGTAATCATTCAAGCCAATAGCTTCGGGAGCGGTCATGAGCGGGTCTTTGCTATTGCGGTAACCGGCCAGTATATTTTGCGCCGAACCGCTTTTTTCCGCATACTCGCCTTTATTAAATTGCTTAGTAGCATATTCGTTAATGAAAGTATTAAAACCCTCATCCTGCCACATGTATTTACGCTCATTTGAGCCCACGATCATCGGGAACCAGTTATGACCTATTTCATGAGTAACATCGCCCCAAAGGTCACCCTTTTTCAGATTGCTCAAACAAAAAATAGCGCCCGGATACTCCATACCCAAAGCTACGCCTGATACATTGACGGCCGAGTTCCACGGGTATTCAAAATATAGGTTTGAATAGATCTCCATGCTGTTTTTCAAATACTCAGTTGAGCGGCCCCAGCTATTGTTACCAGAGCTTTCAACCGGGTAAGCCGATTGTGCGATACCCTTACGGCCAGAAGGGAAGTTAACCCTTGCAGCATCCCAGATAAACGCATCCGAAGCGCCCCACGCAATATCGCGGGTGTTTTGCATTTTAAAGTGCCAGGTAAGCGTGCCTTTAAACGGACGGGTTGAGCCTTTACCAACTTCGCCTGCACTGATGATGGTTACCGTTTTATCGCTGTTGCGGGCTTCTTCCAGCCTTTTTAATTGGGTTGGTGTAAGTACCTCTTCAGGATTTTGCAAATCGCCTGAGCCCACTACTATTTTATTGGCCGGAGCGGTAATATAGTAATCAAAATCGCCGTATTCGCAGTAAAATTCGCCTAAACCCATGTATGGTAGGGTGTTCCAGCCTTCTACATCGTCATAAACACACATGCGGGGATACCATTGGGCAATTTCATAAACATAACCCTGTTTGAATTTTTTGCGGCCCATACGGTCGGCACCGTAAAATGGGATAGCGAAATCATAATTTACCTTGATCTCTATTTTTTCGCCTTTGCCATCCATTGGGGTATTAAGGCGCAACTGCATGCGGGCATCAGTAATGATCGGGTCAACTTTATAAGTTTCGCCTTTGTAAGTAATATCAACAGAAGCAATATGGTAACCTCCGCGACTAAAACCGCGAACGTCAAACCTGTCGCCGGTATAAGGAGTTACCGCAGCTCCGCGCGAGTCGGGTTTAAAAAGGTTTTGATCCAGTTGCAGCCACAAGTAATCAAGTTTGTCGGGACTGTTATTGGTATAGGTAATGGTAACTTCGCCGGTTATGGTTGTATCCTTGCCTTCGTTAAGAGCAACTTTGATCTGGTAATCAGCGCGGTTTTGCCAATATGCGGGAGATGGCTTGCCTGCGGCCGAACGTGTGCCGCCGCTGGTTACGGGCCAGGTAATAGGGCCAAAAAGGTCCTGGTGATTGTATTTTGTTGTGTCAGTACTTTGAGCTGATGCCGTTCGCGTTAACGGTATCAGCGCTACAGCGCATAATAAATAATTCAGTTTTAAACAGTTCATCTTAAATTTTTGATAACAAGGGGGCAAATAAAGGGAAATAATTTGTGAGTTTGATAATTTTAGATGCCGAAAGGGTTGGATATAAGTGATTTTGACATATTAGGTTAGGGTTGTAATGGGGATGTTACTTTTAACGTCCCATCAGGGTCTCTCGCAGAGGACCCTGATGTATACGCCATGCCGATTCGTTGTTTCGGATATTCCGTTAAATGTTTAGATGGCGGTGAAAAACTTTGAAGGTAAAATGACATCTTCACCACGTCATTGCGGGGTACGAAGCAATCCCCTACGGGCAGGTAACGATCTTGTTCCTATTGACTTACATCGTCGCGCTCTTGGCCGCGCGGGGCCAGGTACTTTTGTCTTGACACAAAAGTACCCAAAAAGTCAAGTCAGCAGATAGGCTTCTTTGCGCACAGGCCTTTGCCCTGCAAATCGAGCAGAACCACGGGCTGCAATTATTTTGCTCCGCTGCGCTCGCGCTTTCCCAATGCTTCTGCAAAAACTTGCTATGCCCCTTCCTGCGCTCAAGGCCACCATTGTTCTGCCCGCTTTCACCTGAAGCTTACCTGCTGACGGGAACATTCTTTATTTATCATGTAATGGATAGCCCGTCGAAGCCTGGTGGGCAGGACCTCTGCATGCGAGTCTTCGACAGGCTTAGACTAACCGGCCCTCTTTTGTCATTTCTCCTTCAGAGTCCACCGGATTTAAACACTCAGCATAACAGGGCTCATAAATACCACTCCCCGGTAAAACTTTTCTAAATAATTACCATTTAACTTACAGGTGCAATTATATCTGCATTTTTGCAGCAAATACATAGCTATATGAATCGTTTGGCCAACTCCACATCGCCATATTTATTACAACATGCCAATAACCCGGTTAACTGGTATCCCTGGGGCAAGGAAGCTCTTGATAAAGCCAAAGCCGAAAATAAGCTCATCCTGGTTAGTATTGGTTATTCGGCCTGCCATTGGTGCCATGTGATGGAGCATGAAAGCTTTGAGGATGAAGCTGTGGCTGCTGTAATGAATGAATATTTTGTTTGTATAAAGGTAGATAGGGAAGAACGTCCGGATGTCGACCAAATCTATATGAGTGCCGTGCAACTCATGAGCGGCAGGGGGGGCTGGCCGCTAAACTGTATCTGCCTGCCCGATCAAAGACCTATTTATGGCGGTACCTACTTCCGTAAAAACGACTGGACGTCATTACTCTTTAACCTGGCCGATTTCTACAAACAGAAACCTGAAGAAGCTGAAGACTATGCGGTACGCCTTACGGAAGGGATCCAAAAATATGAATCGATAGAGTTTGTGGTGGCGCAGGCGCAATACAGTAAAACCGATTTGCAAGCTATCGTCAATAACTGGAAACGGTATTTTGATAAGCAGGAGGGAGGCACCGGCAACGCACCCAAATTCCCGATGCCCAATAACTGGCTGGCTTTAATGCGTTATGCTCATTTAATGAAAGACGACGAGATTGCCCAACAGGTAAAACTCTCACTACATAAAATGGCTTTCGGCGGCATCTATGACCATGTTGGCGGCGGCTTTGCTCGTTACTCGGTTGATGGGCGCTGGCATGTACCGCACTTTGAAAAAATGCTCTATGATAATGCCCAGCTCATCAGTCTGTATGCCGAGGCCTACACCTGGAAGCCTGATGAATTGTATGGGCAAGTAGTTGATGAGATCATCACTTTCAGTACTGGTGAGTTGATGTCGCCAGGTTATGGGTTTTATTCGGCACTTGATGCGGATAGTGAGGGGAAGGAAGGCAAGTATTATATTTTCACTAAAGATGAGATAGATGAGATCCTGGGCGATGACGCAGGACTGTTCAATATCTACTACAATATTACAGAGGACGGTAACTGGGAAGAGGAGGAATCAAACGTATTGTTCCGTAAGGATAGTGACGAAGAACTGGCCAAAAAGTTAGGTTTATCTGTTGATGAACTACTTGCCAAAATAAACACTTCAAAACAAAAAGTATTTGAAGCACGCAGCGTACGTGTGCGGCCGGGATTGGATAACAAGATCCTGGCTTCGTGGAACGGGCTAATGCTTAAAGGACTTACAGACGCTTACCGTACTTTCAATAAGCCAGCCTATCTTGAGCTTGCCCTGAACAATGCCGGGTTTATTTTAAATAACCTGCTTGGTCAAAATGGCAGGCTATCACGGGTTTATAGCGCCACATCGTCACAGGATAAGCCTGTTGCATTTTTGGATGACTATGCTAATATCATCGACGGCCTTATAGCCTTGTATGAAGTTACCTTTAATGAACACTGGCTGCTGCAGGCCAAAAACCTTGCTGATACGGCTATAGCCCATTATTATGATGAAGCAAAGGGCATTTTCTTTTTCACGGCCGATGATGATGAGCAGCTGATTGCCCGTAAATCAGAAATTATGGATGGGGTGATCCCGGCCTCTAATTCGGTTATGGCACGGGTGCTTAAAAAGTTAGGCTTGCTTTTTGATAACGAAAGCTACGTTGAGGTTTCGGCACAATTGTTACGCAATGTAATGCCACAGCTGGCAAAGTATGGTTCGGCCTATTCAAACTGGGTAATGCTTTTGCTGGATGAAGTATTTGGTATCAATGAAATTGCTATAACAGGTACCGAAGCCGAAGCTTTCAGAAAGGAAATGGAAAATAATTACATCCCCAATAAAATTATGTTGGGCGGTAATGCAGGAAGTTTACCTTTGCTGCAGGATAAGTTTGGTGCATCAACACAAATTTTTATTTGTAAAGATAAAACCTGCGGATTACCTGCTCATAACCCGGCTGATGCCCTTAATGAAGTTGAAGCCAGATTTTAAAATTAAAAACAATTTACAATGAAGATTGCACCTCAGCACGTAGTATCATTAACCTACGATTTGTACGTAGACCGCGAAAACACCGGTACCGAAACTTTGGTAGAAAGTACCTCCCAGGAACAGCCGCTAACCTTTTTATTTGGTGCCGGCCAGATGTTGCCTAAATTTGAAGAAAACCTGAGCACACTTGGAACTGGGGACAGCTACGAGTTTCGCTTATCTGCGGAAGATGCCTATGGCGTATATGATGAAGAAGCAGTAGCCAACTTACCAAAAGAAATGTTTGATGGTACCGAACTACCTGAAATTGGCAGCATTTTGCCTTTGCAGGATAACCAGGGCCACCGTTTCCAGGCTATGGTGGTTTCAATTGCCGAAGATGCCGTTATTGTTGACCTTAACCACCCAATGGCTGGCCAGGAGCTGCACTTTAAAGGTAATATCCTTAACGTACGCCCTGCAACTGAAGAAGAACTATCACACGGCCACGCACATGGCCCGGATGGTCACCATGCTCACTAAGTTAATTATTGATCAGGATATCAAAACAAAAAACCCGTTATGAAAATAGCGGGTTTTTTGTTTTTGAACGGGCGCATATTTGCGTCTTAAATAATGAGTTAATTGCGGCAGGCATAGGGTATGGCTATTTGGTATTTGGCGGGAGGGAGCTTGAACTGGCAATGGAAAATACTTGTTGCCTGTTGGTGCTGTTAAGCGGTCTGAAACCGATATAATATTCATTTCTGCTTTCATCACGTAAAACCTGTAATGAATAAATAGTGGTAGTAGTGCCAAAGCCTACACTGCTGATAACGAAAGTATTGCCAGGCGCACCGGTAACTTGCGGCCCTTTGGTAAATACCCACTTGCTTAATTGCTCGTTTTGCGGAGTAGCATTGGCAAAATAAAGTCCGATAAGCCCAACAGACAGGTATTTGTCCGCAACTTTCAAAAAATAAAATGGCTTTCCTGATGATGGCAGGGTACCGCCTTTTACAAAGTTAATGCTAAGGTTGGATTGTGCCTGTTGTGGATTTATGATAACCCTTGATGCAACATCGGGATGAAGAACTTCGCGGGCTGCCGGCTTAAAATTATACAAACCAGTACCGTCAATATTTCCATACAAATATCCATTTGTTATAGGCATCTCAATGATATTCAAATTGTCAAGAGGGCTGCCGGTGGTATTTGTAACTATAGCTGCATTAGCTGCGGTGGCATCCATAGGTGCAGGGCCGGGGCCTATGTTCGGCTCAACTTTTTCTTTAGTACAGTTTGCTAAAAACAGGCAGCAGGCAATTGCGAGCGCATTTAAAATGGCCCGCTTTACGTGCATTGCCAAAGCAAACTGAATTGCATAATTGTTGCTGATACCCGGGGCAGGAGTTCCATTGTTCAATAATAATTGAATGGCTGGTAAGATAGTTGAAGGTTTCATTTTTTTAAGGTTTTAATTTTTAATGATCTTTGTTAGGCTTGATAAGGTTGCCTAAATCTGATATCAAAACTAATTATCGCCTTAAGCCCTTCCCAATTGGTTTTTCTGCAGCAGTAGTGCTAATTATTAAATTATGCCTGGCTCTTGAAGGCACTTTTGGGGTTGTATGGATAATCAATAAAAAAAATGCTATAGCGTGTTGAATTTGCATTTTTTGCAAAAGGTTTTTCCGGCAGGCTGAAATTTTATTAATAAAATTTCAGCCTGAAAACACATCGTAAGCTTAGGACAGGGGGGGGAATATAAGGGTCTTTCCTTTGGCGGAGGTTTAGAAGGGTACTAATAAAACTCCAATCCCCCATCACTCCTGAAAGCGCATTTTATAAATACCCGGCAGCTTACCGCTTCGCCGTTTACAGTAGCCGGCACAAAGATCTTATCTGCCGGGTCGGGCACATGGATACTCATATTAAAAGTCTTTTCAAACTGACCGCTGTAAACATGTACTTTAAATGATGCAAGCCTGCCCAGCGGACTAATCAACAATTCGACCGCGCCAAATGATACATTTGGGTTAAGGTTCATTAAATCGGGCGGCAGCTTAAAGAGTGTCAGGTAGGGTAGATAACCGAAAAATCTGCCGCCTACTTTAACCGGTTTGGTCGTTTGGGCCGTATCGTTAAGTTTTACATCAACAAAGTATTGCAGGTTTGAAGTGGTGTCTTCAGGGGCCTCGTAAGTAACCTGGTTAATTTTGTAGTCGAAATTTTGTACCAGGTGGCCCCTGTTATCGAAAAAATGCCATACGCCGGTTCTTTTATCATTGTCATAATATCCGCTGGCAAGCGCGTAGTTTTTTTGATAAAGGGCCTGGTATAAGCCCTGGCGAATGCCTTTATTATTTTTAAGTACGTTAAACCGTTCCACTACCGAATCGGTAAGGCGACGTTTTATAACAACAGTTTCCGGGCCGGTTTTATTTGCAGCCGGTGTTTGTGCAAATACACATCCGATATACAATACTGATATGAAGGATAAAATAAGCTTTTTCAATGCAGGGTTATAGATTGTTGTAAATATATAACAGCGTTTAATGTATCTCCAAAAAAAGCGGGGGACAAATTATCTTCTGTAGCCCCTGTTAACACAGTTGCCTGCACCCCGCGGAATTGCCATGCATATGCCTTTGATAAAAAAAGAATGCTGATAAATGTAAGGAATAAGTGTTTTTTCATAGTTTAGGTTCAATTTAGGTTATTGACCATTAAATTAAAAAAAGGTTTAATGATTTCATACAATGTAATGCTGTGTTGCGTAAGTTATACTTGTCGCTTAACCTTATACTAAATTATCACTATTTATGAGCACCTTATCCGATATCGACGGCTATAAAAGCGTAGCGTTTTCACAGGCCACTATCACCGAACTGATGATCCCCTCGTACTCCAATTTCGGTGGAAAGATTCATGGGGGCATCTTGCTTTCTCTAATGGATAAAGTAGCCTATGTATGCGCCGCCAAACACGCGGGTAATTATTGCGTTACTGCCTCAATCGATACTGTCGATTTTTTACAGCCCGTGGAGGTAGGGGAGCTGGTATCGCTCATGGCATCGGTAAATTATGTAGGCAATACATCCCTGGTAGTAGGGATCAGGGTGATATCTGAAAATATCAAAAATCATTCGGTAAAACATACCAATACCAGCTACTTCACTATGGTTGCGAAGGATGAGTTTAATAAACCTGCCAAAGTACCTGGCCTGGTGCTGGAAAACCGGGAGCAGGTGAGGCGTTTTATAGAAGCGCGCCGCCGTAAAGAAATTAAGCAGAGTTATATGAAAGAAGTTGAACAGATTCAAATGCCTGATAATTATGAGCATTGTATTCAACTGCTACAGGGGGAGCGCTGTCTTGTTGCCGGATAGCAGCTATTGTGTATATTAAGTTTATTATTAGATTGCAGTCTGAAACTGTTAGCGAATGACAAGGCCCTTAGGTTTATTATTGCTGTTATTGATGCATGGTACTGCCTATGCACAAAAAGAAAACGGAATTGACCCGAAAAAATCGCCGGCATTAATCAAAACTATTGATAGCCTTAATAATGTTGTTGAAGAAACCTACGTTAGCGCTCCGTATGAGGCGAGGGCTATGGCCGAGCACGCGTTACTGCTGTCGGAAAAAATAAAATATAACCAGGGTACAGGCTGCGCGTTTTTAAACCTTGGGCATGTGTACTGGTCGCAGTCGTATTACCCTATCAGTTTGTTTTATTTTAATTCGGCTTTAAACTACCTGCCAAAAAACAAACCATTGCTGCTGGCACATTGCTATAGCTCCATAGGCCGGGCTTACACCGATTTGCAAAACTATAACCTGGGATTGAAAAATTTGACCGTAGCTTCAGGTTTTGCCGGCACCGACCGGAAAATGCTTGCTGAGGTTTATAACGAACGATCATTTGTTTATGTAAAATTGAAGCAATATGATAAGGGGATTGCCAATGCTAAACTGGCCATGCAGCTTAGCCGTGTTATTAATAACCAGCCGGCATTGTGCATTTTATATAGCCGGCTTGCTAATGCTTATCGGGTAAAAGGTCAATATAAGCAGGCAATTGCTTATTCAGACACCGCTTTGCATATGAGCTACCTTGTTAACAACAGGCGGTTGAGGGCCATTTCATTTATTGAGCGCGCTACTATTTACAACGCGCTAAGTCAATATGATAAAGCTATTGACCTTGCTCAAAAAGGCGCGGCTTTATCTGATAGCATCGGTGTTATGGATGGCATCTCGTCGGCCTATAAAACCATTGCTTACGGTTTTGAACAAAAGCATGATATGGCGCAGTCGTTAGCTTATCAAAAAAAATATACCCAGGCGCTTGACAGTCTCAGCGCAACCAATAAGCGCAAAAATACCGAGTTGATCCAAAGCTATTTTGAATTGAACAGCCGCCTTAATGCTATCGCCGCTGTTGAGCAAAAAGCTACGGAATACGGCGACAAAATTCATTTGCAGAAGGTTATCATCATTACACTGCTTATTTCCTTGTTGGTTGTGATATTGGCCTTATCGGTTACCTATTATCTTTACAAACAAAAGCGGGTTTTAACAAACCGGATGCGTAAGCAGCACAAGGCCTTGCTCATCCAGAAAGAATTGATAGAAGAGCAGTCTGTAAACCTGACCGGTATTAATAGCCTTAAGGATAAACTGCTTGCTGTAATAGGGCATGACCTGCGTACGCCGCTGGCTAACCTGCATTCGATATTACGGTTGTATAGTACGGGCGCATTAACTGATGTGGAAGTGCAGGAGCTGATGAAGGAAATAGAACCGGTAGTGCAGAGTGCAGAGTTAACGCTTTCGAACCTGCTTGAATGGGCGGGCAGCCAGCTCAAGGGGATTAATCATGAGCCATCGGCAGTTGATATTCATTTAACGGGTATTGAGATCGGGAGGATCTTTAGTTACCTTTTTCAACAAAAAAATATCAGGTTTGAAAACAAGGCATTACCGGGGATGTGTGTGCAGGCGGATGAACGACATGTAAAAGTGGTTATAAGTAACCTGGTAAGCAATGCTGTTAAGTTTACAGGTGATAATGGCATTGTTACTTTATTAAGCAATGTTGATGAAGGCAGCCTGGTGGTGAGCATTACAGATACAGGTAATGGCATCTCCGCCGAAAAACTTCATGGTTTATTTAGCCTCAATACAAAATATACGGCAACAGGTACCTTCGGCGAAAAGGGAACCGGCATTGGCTTGTTTTTATGCAAAGAACTTATTGAGTTTAACGGCGGCAGGCTATGGGTAAACTCGGAAGTGAACAAGGGCAGCACCTTTAGTTTTAGCCTTCCCCTAACAACAGATTAACCCTTCCTCAAAAATTATTCCTGTTTTAATTTCCAATCTTACTACATCATTAATGCTTATTAAGTAATATGCAGTCAGTATTAACTTTTATAATTTCCTATAAAGAAATTTAATTATTTTGAAAAAGTTTTAATCATTTGTTGGGTACTTTAAATCTTTTTCTGTCGTTGTTACGTATAAGCAATAAGTACTTTTTACTATATTGTGACAAAATAAACATAAATTTCCCATTCTTTAAACTAACCTCCCCAAAACTTAATGGCATTTTTAAACACTGTGCTCGAACCACCTGCATATGGTTGGACAGATGAACTTGGCAATCTCTCAAAGCCCACCAACAAGCAAATTGTAAAGGAGTTTTTTAAACGGCTTAATGTATTCAGGGATAAAAAGAACTGGCTTTCATTCTTAAGCTGGTCGCTGGTTGTGGCTTTGGTACCGTTTTTAGGCCTGTTCATTTTTAAATATTTCAGTATTACAGGTCTTATCGTTGCCTTTGTATACAGCATGATTATTATGGGTACCCATGGTACCATTTGGCACCACAGGTATTGTACACATGGCGCTTATACTTTTAAAAATAAATTCTGGCGTTTTTTTACCCAAAATCTTACGCTTAAAATTATTCCTGAAGAGATTTACGCAGTTTCGCACCATGTACACCACGCTTTATCTGATCAGCCCGGTGATCCGTACAACGCGCAAGGTGGTTTTATGTATTGCTTTTTGGCCGATGTTAACCACCAGCCGATAGCCCGCAACATGGACGAAGCCTGCTATAAAAAATGCGTTAACCTGATGAAACATACAGGGGTAACCACAAATACTTACAAGCAATATCAAAAATGGGGTACCCTTGCCAATCCAACCCGTACCATAATTGGGATCATACTCAACTGGGGTTTTTGGTTTGCGGCTTTTTACCTGTTAGGTGGCCTGGCCCTTGCCTGCGCGGTATTTGGTTCGGCAGGGATCTGGGCAGTTGGTGTACGTACATTTAATTATGAAGGTCATGGCAAAGGCAAAGATATGCGCCGCGATGGTATCGACCATAACCGCGAGGATATGTCAATCAATCAGTTATGGCCGGGTTACGTTGCAGGCGAATGGCATAATAACCACCACCTGTATCCTAAAAGTGCCCGTTCAGGCTTTAAACCATACCAGTTTGATTTGGCCTGGTGTTATATTAAATTGATGAGTATGCTGGGAGCTGTAAGCTCATACCGCGATTCGAAGGCTGATTTTTTGAAGGAGTACTGCAGCCCCGTGCCGGTTACTATACCTGTGGCGGTATTGGTTGCCGATGACGCTAAAGTATTGGTAGCTGCGGAGTAAGCTGATTTTATAATATTACATATGGAAGGCCATAGCGAGACGATTGCTGTGGCCTTTTTTGTATTTAAATGTTGGGTGAAAAAGCCACGTCATTTGTAGTTGCTGGTGTTGTTAGCACTGGTGTTGGGAAGAAAAAAAGTGCGGGATTGTGCGTTTCCCTCCCTTGGAGCGGTGTAGGGAGGGGTTTCACCGATAGGATTATCCGTTTGAAATGGCGCATAAACCCCTCCCTGCCAATACACATGCCGCCGCCCCCCCCCCAAGGAGAGAATTATAAAAATCTCCCCAACAGTTGCAGGGGGGGCACCAGCCATTCGTATCGCCCCGAAGTCGGAGACTTCGGGTAGCGCAGCAATAATACCACAACTCCGAAAAAATATTGGTGGCACTATTTTGTCACCATCACAAGTAGAACAATAACGATGCTTTAAAAAGGCTCAAAAAAGCATCAAAAAAAACGAAAAATAAGGAAACGTTTCAACACTGTTCTATAATTACTTCTTTTTACTCTTAATGGTTTTATTTATTGATTGTCAGGTATTTAGTAATGTTTCGATTGGAATGTTAATTATTTGATTATCAATATGTTTCATGAGAAAGGTGTTCCGCGTTTTTACACTCAGAATTTGGAACATGTCCGTTTTAATAAAAAAGAGCACCGGGGCTTTTTCTGCTTTTTTATGGAGAATCAAAAAATTGGGACGGCCATTTTGTTACAATAGAAAGCCCTTAAAGGTGTTAAAAATACACTTTGTAAAAATCTGGCTATATTTAAAAAATCAGGAGAAATGTTAAAATAATACTATCTTAATTGCAAATTGATTATATACCTTTAGTGAACCAATTATAGTGCACACTAAACGCCTAAAAACCAATGCGCAGTAAAATATTCAGTTTTGTTTTATGCCTGGCTTACGTTGCTTTATCAGCTACAAAAGCAAATGCACAAAGTCCCGGAATCTTTGAGGGGCAAACCGATGTAGGTACGGTCAAACATCCGGGTAGTGGGGTATATGATGCCAAGCAACAGCAATATACTCTAACCGGTTCGGGACAAAACATCTGGGCTACACATGATGACTTTCATTTTGTGTGGAAGAAGATGAAAGGCGATTTTATTCTCCGCACTAATGCAGCTTTCATAGGTAAAGGTGTTGAGTTGCATCGCAAGGTTGGCTTAATGGTGCGCAGTACGCTCGATTCAAATTCAAAACAGATCAACGCGGTTGTGCATGGCGATGGTTTAACCTCGCTCCAATACCGTAAAACGATAAGCGGCATAACTGAAGAAAAGAAAGCATCCATCACCGCCGCCGACGTGATCCAGCTGGAACGCAAAGGCAACACCTATACCATGTCGGTAGCTCGCAAAGGCGATTTGTTTGTGAGTGAGGAAGTAACCGACCTTGATCTGGGCGATGATGTTTATGTGGGGATCTTCATCTGCTCGCACAATGCAGATGTTACTGAAAAAGCGGTATTTAATAATGTAAGGATAGTTACACCTGCCCCGGCCACACTGGTGCCTTACAAACAATACTTAGGCAGCGCTATCGAATTGCTCGACCTGGAAAGCCAGAATGCTACGGTAGTTTACCAGTCGCCAAAATCTATCCAGGCCCCCAATTGGATGGTTGACGGCAAATCGCTCGTTTATAACAGTGAGGGTTCACTTTTTAAGTTCGACCTGAAATCGCATACGCCAACTCTGCTGAATACTGGCATCGCCAAAAATAACAATAACGATCATGTGCTTTCTTTCGATGGCAAAATGCTGGTTATCAGCAGCGGCGATGGCGGCCCTTCTATTGGTTATACCGTGTCATCGGCCGGTGGTGAAGCTACGCGGGTTACACAAACAGGCCATGGGGCAAGTTACATGCACGGCTGGTCGCCCGATAATAAATACCTTGTTTTTTGCGGCGAGCGCAATAAGGAATTTGATGTATACCGGATCCCGGCAGGCGGTGGCCCTGAAGAGCGGCTTACCACAACACCCGGTTTGGATGATGGCCCTGAATATTCGCCCGATGGTAAGTACATTTACTTTAACTCGGTACGCAGCGGCCTGATGCAGATCTGGCGCATGAAAGCCGACGGCAGTGAGCAAACCCAGCTTACCAACGATGATTACAATAACTGGTTCCCGCATATCTCGCCCGATGGTAAATGGATCGTTTATATCACCTTTTTCAAAAACGAGGTATCCCCCGGCGACCATCCTTTTTACAAACACGTATTTTTAAGGGTGATGCCGGTTGGTGGCGGCCCGTCAAAAGTGGTAGCTTACCTGTACGGCGGTCAGGGTACTATCAATACCCCGTCGTGGGCGCCGGATAGTAAACACCTGGCATTTGTAAGTAATTCTGATTTATTGTTTCCTGTATTCCCGATAGCAAAATAACCTTAAACATATAACCATGTATACATCACGCAGATCATTTTTAAAAACCGGCGCAATGGCAGTTGCCGGAGCGGCACTACTTCCTGATAGCTTATTTGCCGCAACGGATAATAAGCTTAAAAGGGTGGGGGTACAGTTGTACAGCGTACGTGATGCCATGAAAGCCGATCCGCAGGGGACGCTTAAAAAGATCGCTGATGCGGGCTATGTACATGTGGAGCATGCTAATTATATCGACAGGAAATTTTATGGCTATACTGCCAAAGAATTTAAAAAAGTCCTGGCCGATCTTGACCTGAAAATGCCAAGCGGCCATACCGTAATGACACCTCAACATTGGGATGCATCTAAAAATGATTTTACCGATGCCTGGAAATATACTGTTGAGGATGCAGCCACCCTGGGGCAAAAGTTTGTGATAAGCCCATGGCTTGATGAAAAGGTGCGCACAGATACCGATGCCCTGAAACGTACAATGGAGCAGTTTAATAAGTGTGGTGAACTTTGCAAGCAATCGTCAATGATGTTTGGTTATCACAACCATAACTTTGAGATCAGTACCAAAGTTGGCGAAATTACCCTTTACGATTATATAATTCAAAATACCGATCCGGCTTTGGTGGCCCAGCAAATTGATATCGGTAACATGGTTAGCACAGGCGGTAAGGCACTGGAGTTTATCAATAAATATCCCGGCCGGTTCCAGTCCATGCACGTAAAAGACGAAATTAAAGTACCACCTCATGATGGTGATGATACCGAAAGCACAATTTTGGGTGCCGGAATATTGCCTGTTAAAGATATTGTAAAGGCCGGGGCAAAAAAAGGAGGCACATCGTTGTTCATTATTGAACAGGAAGCATACCAGGGCAAAGACCCAATCGATTGTGTAAAAATTAATTTACAAATCATGAAAAAATGGGGCTATTAATAGTATAAAGCTAACTTACACCTTCGTGAAGATTTAATTTTTCCAGGCTTTGATTTTAAATTGTAATTATTAAGTTTGGAGATACGTTATAAATCATAATAAGCCTTACCCGTTATCTGTCCAATAGTTTAAATATAACATGGCAGATAAAACGGGCTTCGCTAAAACAATTTAGTTTAAACAATGGATCGGCGTACCGTCATTAAAAACCTGGCTTTGATAATAGGAGGGGCAGCATTGCTCCCGGCCTGTTCGCAGGATAAAGCAAAGTCGAAGGTAGCACTCAAAAACATCGATATCACTGCCGATCACGAGCAACTGATAGGTGATATTTCAGAAACTGTGATTCCCAAAACAACAACGCCTGGGGCTAAAGATTTGTTGCTGCATTTATTTGTGCTGAAGATGGTAGATGATTGCTATAGAAAGCGAGAGCAGGAAACTTTTGTAACAGGTATTAGCCAGTTTAATGATGTTGTTTTGAAACAATACGGTAAAACGTTTAATCAGCTCAGTACTGAAACGCGTGAAGCGTTTTTGCTTGATATAGAAAAGGAAGCTAAAATATACAGTGAAAAAACTTCGGCTATTGGTGGTAAAAAGATTCCGGCCGGTGCTTCGTCGGTAACAAGCAAGTATCCCGGTGAATTGCAGGCTTTCTACTTCATAGTAAAAAATCAAACTATAAACGGCTACACCAATTCAAAATATTTCCTGACTAAAGAGGTAGTTTATGAGCTTGTGCCGGGCAGGTACAATGCGCATTTTCCTTATAAACAAAAGCAAGCGGTATAAGTAATGGCTAATTTAAATATCGACAGCGTTAAGGAACGCACTTTCGACGCGATAGTAATTGGCTCAGGCATGAGCGGGGGATGGGCCGCTAAAGAGTTTACCGATAAAGGGTTGAAAACCCTGATATTGGAACGTGGACGGGATGTAAAACACATTAAAGATTATCCTACCACCAATATGTATCCCTGGGAGTTTGAACACCGGGGCGAGTTGCCCGCGGCTGTTCAGGACGCCAACCCTATTGTAAACCGTTGCTATGCATTTGGAGAAAGTGCCGCGCATTTTTTTGTAAAGGATGCTGAACATCCATATGTACAGGATAAACCTTTCGATTGGATCCGTGGTTACCAGGTTGGTGGCAAATCTCTGTTATGGGCGCGTCAAACCCAGCGTTGGAGCGATTTTGACTTTGAAGGTCCTGCCCGCGATGGTTTCGCTGTCGACTGGCCTATTCGTTATAAGGATATTGCGCCATGGTATAGCTATGTAGAGAAATTTGCCGGCATCGCTGGCAATAGGGATGGTATTGCCGAACTGCCGGACGGTGAGTTTCTGCCCGCATTTCCGCTAAACACCGTCGAAGAATATTTTAGAGATCACGTAAAAAGTAAATATAAAAACCGGTATGTGATCAGCGCACGTTGCGCGCACTTATCGACCCCTAACCAGATCCATCTGGATCAGGGCCGGGTTCAATGCCAGCGGCGTACAATTTGTGAACGGGGGTGCCCGTTTGGCGGATATTTTAGCGCCAATGCCACTACTATTCCATGGGCATTGAAATCGGGACATGCAACATTAAGGCCTTTCTCGGTGGTAGAATCAGTTATTTATGATGATAAGCTGGGTAAAGCTACCGGCGTGCGGGTTATCGACACCAATACAAAAGAAGCTATAGAGTATTACGCCAAGGTAATATTCGTTAATGCTGCGGCGTTAAATACCAACCTGATATTGCTTAATTCTAAATCGCACCGCTTCCCTAATGGCTTGGGTAATGATAGCGGTGTGCTGGGTAAATATGTAGCGTTCCATAATTATTCGGCCCATATTGGTGCTGAGTATGATGGCGCTAAAGAATGGACAACAGATGGCCGTAATCCTGCCGGCGGTGGTTACATGCCACGGTTCAGGAACGTATATAAGCAGGAAACCGACTTTTTACGCGGCTATGCATCGGGCTTTAGTGCTTATCGTTATCCACAACGCAGCTGGGATGGCGTAGGCAGCAGCCTGAAAAATAACCTGGCTAATAAAGAGCTTGGCCCATGGCATGTAGGCTCACACATGATGGGTGAAACCATCCCGAAGGAAAGCAATTTTGTAAGTCTCGATGATAAGCAAAAAGATGCGTGGGGTGTGCCATTATTAAAGATGAACGTTGATTACGACGATAACGATGAAAAGATGAAGAAGGATTATGTGGAGCAGCTAACCGAGATGTTTACCAGCGCGGGCTTTACTAATATCAAAGCCAGTACCGATAAACGTGCCCCTGGTTTGGATATCCACGAAATGGGCGGTGCGCGCATGGGTAACGATCCTAAAACATCGATATTGAATAAATGGAACCAGGTACACAGCGTTAAAAACGTATTTGTTACCGACGGCGCCAGCATGACATCAACCTCATGCCAAAATCCGTCACTAACTTATATGGCCTTTACAGCAAGGGCTGCTGATTATGCCATGAGCGAGATGAAAAAGGGGAATATATAGTAGCAGTTGGCAGTTTTGAGCAGGCAGTAGGCAGTTAAAAAGTGTTGAAGTTTGATTCAACTGCTAATAAAGAAATGGGAGCAAACGGCCGACAGATACTGCCAACTGCAAACCGAAAACTGCTAACTGATAAAGAGGCTTTGTGTAAAAAAAACACAATGCAATATTTGGAAAATGAATTTTATTCATACATTTAACGAGACAACCAAGTACTAAACAAATTAAACTAATCATATTATTCGTATGTCTGCAAACACTTATGACGCAATAGTCATTGGCTCAGGAATTTCAGGCGGGTGGGCTGCCAAGGAACTAACACAAAAGGGTTTGAAAACCATCATGCTTGAGCGTGGTCGTAATATCGAGCATATTAAAGATTACGTAAATGCTACCAAAGATCCATGGGAATTTCCGCACAGAGGCGGTCGTACCCAAAAAATGATCGATGATTACCCGGTTCTTAAACGCGATTATCCGCTAAATGAAACCAATCTTGACTATTGGGCAAGTGATAAAGAAAGCCCGTATACCGAAATAAAGCGTTTTGACTGGTTTCGTGGCTACCATGTAGGCGGCCGGTCACTGATGTGGGGCCGACAGTCATACCGATGGGCTGACGTTGACTTTGAAGCCAACTTAAAAGATGGTATAGCTGTGGATTGGCCTATCCGTTACAAAGACATTGCACCATGGTATAGCTATGCCGAGCAATTTGCAGGTATTTCGGGTAATAAAGATGGTTTGCCTATTCTTCCTGACGGTGATTTTATGCCGCCTATGGAAATGAACGTGGTTGAAAAAGATGTTTCAAAACGTTTGAAAGAGTATTATAAAGAAGCACGTCATATGATTATTGGCCGTACGGCTAATATCACTGTACCTCATAACAACCGTACCAACTGCCAGTACCGTAACAAATGCTGGTTAGGCTGTCCGTTCGGTGCTTACTTCAGTACGCAATCAGCTACTTTGCCTGCGGCTATGGCTACCGGTAATTTAACCGTTCGCCCGTGGTCTATCGTTACCAAAATTTTGTACGATAAGGACACCAAAAAAGCCAAAGGCGTTGAAGTATTGGATGCAGAAACCAACCAAACTTATGAGTACTTCGCTAAGATAGTTTTCGTAAACGCTTCAACCATTAACTCGGCCTGGATCCTGATGAATTCGGCTACCGATGTTTGGGATGGCGGTTTAGGCAGTAGCAGCGGTGAATTAGGCCACAACCTGATGGACCATCACCTAAACGTTAGTGCTTCGGGCAGGTTTGAAGGCTATGAGGATAAATACTACTTCGGTCGTCGTGCCAATGGTTTCTATATCCCGCGCTACCGCAACCTTAACGGCGAAAAACGTGATTATATCCGCGGCTTTGGTTACCAGGGTTCGGCAAGCCGTGAAGGATGGAGCCGTGATATTGCCGAATTAAATATCGGTGGCGCATTTAAGGATGCATTAACTGAACCGGGGGCATGGCATGTTGGTATGGGCGCTTTCGGCGAAACATTACCATACCATGATAACAAAGTTACTATCGACAAAACTAAAAAAGATAAATGGGGCCTTCCAGTTGTTGCCATTGATGCCGAATTGAAAGAGAACGAGCTAAAAATGCGTATCGATATGGAAAAAGACGGTAAGGAAATGCTGGAGGCTATTGGCTGTAAAGATGTGCAAACCGGCAATAATAATCCGTACCTGGGCCGTGGTATCCATGAAATGGGCACCGCTCGTATGGGCCGCGATCCAAAAACATCAGTATTGAACCAATGGAACCAGGTTTGGGATGCTAAAAACGTATTTGTTACCGATGGCTCTTGTATGACATCGGCCGCATGTCAAAACCCGTCGCTTACTTACATGGCGCTGACCGCACGTGCGGCTAATTATGCGGTAGACGCACTTAAAAAGGGAGAAATTTAATCAGTATCACATAAAAACAACCTAATAAGAACACCTATGACTGAAGAAAAGGACAAAACCCCAAACCCGTCGAGACGGCAATTTATTAAAAGCAGCGCCATTGCGGCCGCTGGTTTTATGATAGTTCCACGCCATGTTTTGGGCGGTAAAGGTTTTATAGCTCCAAGCGATAAGTTATTGATTGCCGGCGTAGGTGCCGGTGGTAAAGGACAAAGCGATATTGCTAATTTTTACAAAAGTGGTAAAGCTGAAATCGCTTTCCTCTGCGATGTGGACGACAGAAGAGCGGCCAAATCACGCAGCGATTTCCCTAAAGCAAAATATTATAAAGACTGGCGCGAAATGTTTGACAAAGAACACAAGCATTTTGACGCTGTATCGGTTTCGACTCCCGATCATAACCATGCTATCATCACATACAATGCGATGCAGTTAAATAAGCACGTTTATGTTCAGAAACCATTAACCCATGATATTTGGGAAGCCCGTTTATTAACCGAGGCTGCCAAAAAATATAAAGTGGTTACACAAATGGGCAACCAGGGGGCATCAAATGATGGCACACGCTTAATGTCAGAATGGTATGATGCCGACCTGATTGGTGATGTACATACTGTTTACTGCTGGACAAACCGCCCTGTTTGGCCTCAGGGTATAGCCTGGCCGCCGCCACAGCAAAACATTCCGAAAGAATTGGATTGGGACCTGTGGCTGGGTACTGCACCTAAAAAAGATTATGTTGATAAACTGGTACCATTTAACTGGCGCGGCTGGTGGGATTACGGTACAGGCGCCCTTGGCGATATGGGCTGCCACCTTGTTGAAGCACCTTTCCGCGTATTGGGTATCCAGTATGCCAAAGATGTACAGGCCAGTGTTGGCAGTGTTTATGTAGATGAGTTTAAAGAAGGCCATTTCCCTGAAAGCTGCCCTCCGTCAAGCCATATCACTTTAACATTCCCTAAAACGGATAAAACCAAAGGCGATGTTACCCTGCACTGGATGGATGGTGGTATCCAACCAGAAAGACCTGCTGAATTATTAGCGAGCGAAGATTTTGGCGGTGAAGAAGGTAACGGTACGCTGTTTATCGGTACAAAAGGTAAAATGTATGCGAGCACCTATTCTGATGCAGCGACATTGTTGCCAAAATCGCTTACCAAAAGCGCTAAAGCCCCGCAAAAATGGGCACGTGTACAGGGTGGTGCTAATGGCCACTATGCGCAATGGGTTGAAGGTTGTATTGCCGGTTACGGTAAAACTGAACTGAGCTCATCTTTTGATAAAGCTGGTCCGCTTACTGAGGCATTATTGATGGCTAACCTTGCGGTGCGCGGTCATGAGCTAAATGGCGGCAGGGTAAAACTGGTATGGGATAACCAGGCTATGAAAGTTACCAACTTTGATGCCGTTAATCGATATATTAAACGCGATTACCGCGAAGGTTTCGTGTTAAAAGCGTAATTTAGGAATACGTGATTAGTTGGGAAAAGACTTACGGAGTTTTAAAACTTCGTAAGTCTGGTAAACACTATTCACAAACCCAACTAATTCATTAAATCAATTATTAAACATGAATAGAAGAGAAGCGATAGGCAGGGTAGGTTTGATCCTTGGCGGTACCATTATCGGCGCCGAGTTCTTCATCTCCGGATGTAAACCATCTTCGCCAAAAGTAAACGACCTTTTTACACAGGATGATGTGGCCCTGATGGATGAAATTGGCGAAACCATTTTGCCTGCAACTTCAACCCCAGGTGCTAAAGCAGCCGAAATAGGTAAGTTTATGACGGTAATGGTACAGGATTGCTACACTGCCGATGATCAGAAGATCTTTACTAAAGGTTTGAAAGACCTGAATGACGCAAGCGACAAAAAATTCGGTAAAAAGTTTTTGGAGGCTACTCCTGAGCAACGTACCGAATTATTAACTGCGCTTGACAAAGAACAAAAAGAATATACCAAAACCAAAAAGCCTGAAGATCCTAACCATTACTTCAGGATGCTGAAAGAATTAACCCTGCTGGGTTTCTTCACTTCAAAACCGGGTGCTACACAGGCGTTACGTTATATTGCCGTTCCGGGTAAATATGATGGTAACCTGCCATACAAAAAAGGCGATAAAGCCTGGGCAACCTAAAAAATTGCAATATCAATTGATTATACTTTTGGTTTTTACAAAATTTGAATTGCCATCAAAAACAGCATTATGTAATAATGCTGTTTTTGATGTATACAATCGATTGAGAAGCCTTTAATCAAAAAACATCAACCCCAACAAAAACAAATGAAATTAAGATTAGGAATGATCGGCGGCGGACAAGGTGCCTTTATTGGCGCCGTACACCGGATAGCTGCCCGTATTGATGGCGAGTATGAATTGGTTTGCGGTGCTTTTAGCAGCAATGCCGAAAAATCGCAGGCCAGCGGTTTATTGCTTGGTTTACCTGCAAGTCGTTCATACAGCTCATACCAGGAACTGATTGAAAAAGAAAAACAACTGCCCGAAGATGAGCGTGTGCAGGTGATTAGCATTGTAACGCCTAACCACGTGCATTTTGCCCCAACCAAAATGGCGCTTGAAAATGGTTTTCACGTTGTGCTTGATAAACCCATGACTTTTTCGCTTGAGGAAGCTAAAGAGCTGGAAAAAGTAGTGAATGCGTCAGGTAAACTGTTTTGCCTTACACATACCTACACCGGTTACCCGATGGTTAAGGAAGCTAAGCAACTGATCAAAGCGGGTGCTATAGGTGCGGTAAGAAAAGTTTATGTTGAATATCCGCAGGGATGGTTGAGCAGCTTTTTAGAAGGAGAAGATAACAAACAAGCCTCATGGCGTACCGACCCAGGTAAAAGCGGGATTGCAGGAGCCATGGGAGATATAGGCACACACGCCTTTAACCTGGCCGAGTATGTTACCGGTTTACAGGTTACAAAGATTTGTGCCGATATCAATATCGTAGTTGAAGGCCGCAAGCTTGATGACGACGGCGCTGCTTTATTGAAATTCAATAACGGTGCAAGCGGTGTGCTTACTGCTACCCAAATTGCAGCCGGCGAAGAAAATAATGTAAAGATCAGGGTGTATGGTGAAAACGGTGGTTTGGAATGGCACCAGAGTGATGCTAATTCATTAACGGTAATGTATACCGATAAACCTGCCGAAACCTGGCGTACAGGCGGGGGATATACCAGTTCATTTGCACAGCATAACACCCGTACACCAGCTGGTCACCCCGAAGGGTATTTGGAAGCATTCGCTAATTTATACCGCAACTTTGCTTTAACGGTTAAAGCCGGTTTAGCGGGTAAGGAAGCAACTCCTGAGGAGCTGGACTTCCCGGGTATTGAAGAGGGCGTTCGTGGAATGGCCTTTATTGAAAATGTGATAGCATCTGGTAAATCGGATGCCAAATGGACTGACTTCACTATTTAATTTACCATCTACTTAAAACAAAAAACATGACTACTATAAAAGGACCTGCCATATTTATAGCACAATTTATAGGAGATGCGGCACCGTTCAACAGCCTCGAATCTATTTGCCAGTGGGCAGCTGGTTTGGGTTACAAAGGTGTGCAGTTGCCAACTAATGATACCCGTTTCATCGACTTGCAAAAGGCTGCCGAAAGCAAAACTTATGCTGATGAAATTAAAGGCATAGTTAACGCCGCTGGTTTAGAAATTACCGAGCTTTCAACTCACCTGCAAGGTCAGCTGGTTGCGGTAAACCCTGTTTATGATGCTCTGTTTGATGGCTTTGCGCCCGAGCATTTGCGCGGTAACCCGGCTGAGAGGCAAAAATGGGCTGTACAGCAATTGAAATACGCTGCTCAGGCATCAAAAAATTTAGGCTTGAATGCTTCTGTAACTTTCAGCGGCGCGCTGCTTTGGCCAATGGTTTACCCATGGCCTCAACGTCCTGCTGGTATTGTTGAAACTGCTTTTGGCGAACTGGCTAAACGCTGGACGCCGATACTGGATGTTTATGAAGACAACGGCATCGACCTTTGCTACGAGATCCACCCGGGTGAGGACCTGCATGACGGTATCACCTATGAGATGTTCCTTGATCATGTAAAGGGTCATAAACGCGCAAACTTACTTTATGATCCTTCGCATTTTGTGTTGCAATGCCTTGATTATTTAGAATATATCGATCTGTATCATGAGCGCATCAAAATGTTCCACGTTAAAGATGCTGAGTTTAACCCAACCGGACGCCAGGGTGTTTATGGTGGCTACCAAAACTGGGTTAACCGTGCCGGCCGTTTCCGCTCATTGGGCGACGGACAGGTTGATTTTAAATCGATATTTAGTAAATTAACACAGTATGATTACAAAGGATGGGCGGTGCTTGAATGGGAGTGCGCACTTAAACACCCGGAAGACGGTGCAAGAGAGGGCGCCCAATTCATCAAAGATCATATTATCCGTGTAACCGAACGTGCTTTTGATGATTTTGCAGCGTCAGGTTCTGATGATGCGTTTAACAGGAAAACGTTGGGAATATAGTAAAAAGGGGCTGTCACCCTGAGCCTGTCGAAGGGTCGCGCGCAGAAGCCCTGCCCGCCATGCTTCGACAAGCTCAGCATGACACCCTCTACAAATCGTCATTGCGATTGCCGCGCTACGCTCGCAATGACGTAATTTAAATTTGCCGCTTTGAAGATGGGACTTATAAGCAGCAGTACAAAGCTGAAATAAACCTCAGCGAAATCGCATTTTGATATAGCCAATTAACCAATTATCATATAAACCTAAAGTAATTTAAAATGCAAACTATTAACCGTACACAGCTATTCAGGGCGAGCTGCCTGTCGTTGCTGGTAACTTCACTATCATTCGGTATCCGTGCCGGGATTTTGAACGACCAGGGGGTAAGATTTCACCTGGACGCCTCTCAACTGGGTACCATTGCGGCAACCGCATTCTGGGGCTTCCCGCTGGCCATCATTATCGGGGGATTTATTGTGGATATCATCGGCATGAAAAAACTGCTGGTATCAGCTTTCGTATTTCACCTGGTGGGGATCCTGCTTACCATTTTTGCAAACGGCTATTGGTCGCTGTTCCTTTCTACCTTAATGATTGGTATCGCTAACGGCACTGTCGAGGCTTCCTGCAATCCGCTTGTGGCTTCGCTGTATACCGATAATAAAACAACCAAGCTTAACCACTTTCACCTCTGGTTTCCGGCAGGTATTGTGATCGGTACGCTCATCGTGTTCGGGTTGGATACAACCCTGGCCCATGGCGTGTCTCCAAAACCATACTGGATCTCACAGGTAGAGATAGCTTTGATGCTAATCCCTACTATAGCTTACGGTTACCTGTTCTCTAAACTTGATTTTCCTGTTACCGAGAGGGTTTCGGCCGGTGTAAGTACCGAGGATATGTATAAAGCATTGATGAATCCGCTGTTTCTGTTCATGATCGTTTGCATGTTCGGTACAGCTATCACAGAACTGTTCACCAACCAGTGGACTGATGTTTTATTCAAAACAGTTACGGATAACGCTATACTTATTTTAACCTTTGTTGCCTCGGTACAAGTGTTGGGCCGCGCATTTGCAAGCCCTATTGTACACCGTTTGGCACCGCAGGGAGTATTGCTGATCTCAGCCATATTATCAGCCCTGGGTATTTATTTGATGGTACACCTGCATGGCGACGCTATTTATTTTGCAGCAGTAGTTTTTGGCCTCGGTGTAGCTTTCTTTTGGCCATGTATGATAGGCTTTGTTGCAGAAAACCTGCCGCGTACAGGCGCCGTGGGTTTAAACCTGATGGGTGGTGCCGGTATGTTCGGGGTATCAATTTATATGATGTTCATGGGCGGCTTTTACGATAAAATCATGGTTTCGAAATTACCGGCGGGGGCAAGTTTGGATACTTACCGTTCTGCTCCGGCAGGCTCGGATATGGCCAAGGCTTTTGATGCGGCACGGTCGGCAGCAGGCCCCGAAGTGTTAAATACAACACTGATCATACCGGTTGTACTAATCATTGCATTTGTAGGCTTGGTGATTTACATGCGTTCACGTAAAAAAACCGCTTCATTAGGCGCTATATCGGTTTAATGAGGCTTTATTTATGATAAAAAGTTGTAATTTTCGCCAGATTAACCAACCCAATTAAAATTACATGATGAGAAACGGCAGGGACTTTGTTAAGGAGCAGATTTTCGGCCAGGTTATCATCGAAAACCACAATTAAACTTTTATGAAAAAAGTATTCTTTATTCTTTGTATCAGCGCAGTGGTTACTGCCTGTGGCGGAAATTCATCAAAAAATGCTGGTGGCAGCGACAGCACCAATGCATCAAACCAAACTGCTAAAGCAGCAAACTCTGATGCTGATACTGTTGTAGCAAAAACAGGTACTGAATCGGCAGGTGGTTCTGCAGGCTCACCAGCCGGCGAAAAATTAATGGCATCGTTAGATTGCAGCACTTGTCATAAAGTTGATACCAAAGTTATCGGCCCTGCATTCCAGGATATCGCAAAAAAATATGATGCTTCACAAGCTAATATCGATATGCTTGCCAAAAAGATCATCAGCGGCGGCAGCGGTAACTGGGGTAACATAGCCATGACCCCACACCCTTCATTGCCTGAAAGCGATGCCAAAGAAATTGTACAATACATTTTATCATTAAAAAAATAATCAAATAAAATTTTCATGACCATAGGGATAAGATCAAAACTATCGTTCATGATGTTCCTGGAATTTTTTATCTGGGGCGCATGGTTTGTAACTTTAGGTACTTTTTTAGAGCATACACTGCATGCTACAGGCGCACAATCTGGCCAGGTGTTTTCTACACAATCATGGGGCGCTATTATCGCTCCTTTCATTATCGGCCTGATTGCCGATAAATATTTTAATGCCGAAAAGATATTAGGTGTATTGCACCTCGTAGGCGCTGTGTTGATGTATCAAATGTACTCGGCTGCCGATGTTTCTGTATTTTATCCTTATGTGTTAGGTTATATGGTGCTTTACATGCCAACGCTGGCATTGGTAAACTCGGTTTCCTTTAACCAAATGAAAGATCCTGAAAAGGAGTTTTCATCGATACGGGTTTTTGGTACAGCTGGTTGGATCGTGGCGGGTTTGCTTATCAGTTTTATTTTTCACTGGGATTCACCTGATGGAATAAGCAAGGGGATGTTGAAAAATACCTTCCTGATGGCCGGTATAGCATCAGCGGTTTTGGGAGTGTTCAGCTTTACTTTACCTGCAACACCACCAAAAGTTGCTAAAGGTGAAAAGGTAAGCATTAGTCAGGTACTTGGCTTAGATGCATTAAAATTGCTTAAAGATCCAAACTTCGCAATCTTCTTTGTGGCCTCAATATTGATCTGTATTCCTTTGGCATTTTATTACCAGAATGCCAATAGCTTTCTTACTGCCATAAAAATTGACGACCCAACCGGTAAAATGACTATCGGGCAGGTATCAGAATTATTGTTCCTGCTTTGTTTGCCTATTTTCTTTAAAAAAGCAGGCTTTAAGTGGACAATACTTGTTGGTATGTTGGCCTGGGCTTTACGTTACGTTTTGTTCGCTTACGGTAACGCGGGCGATCTGAGCTTTATGCTTATCATTGGTCTGGCACTACACGGCGTTTGTTACGACTTTTTCTTTGTATCTGGTCAAATCTATACCGATTCAAAAGCTGGTGTACAGTACAAAAGCGCGGCACAAGGTATGATCACCCTCGCTACTTATGGTGTTGGTATGCTGATTGGTTTTTACGTAGCCGGTAAAATATCTGATAGCTATAACGGCCCGGCAGGTCACGATTGGAAAATGATTTGGCTGATCCCTGCTTCAATTGCGGCGGCTGTATTCCTGTTGTTCTTCCTAACGTTTAAAGAAAAAAGGGAAAAGACTGTATAATTACCAGCACAAACCAAAATATAACCAATGGCATCAAATCAAAACAGGCGTTCGGCTATTAAAAGCATGATCGCGGGCACGGCCGCTATAGGCGCGTCGGGCGTATTATCTTCATTTACCACCGAAACTGAAAAAAGTATGCAGGCTGATGATAAGCTCAAAGGCAATATTAACCATGCTGTATGCCGTTGGTGCTACGGCGATTTTACGGTAGACCAGCTTTGCGCTGCCGCAAAAGATATCGGCATAAAAGGTATCGATCTTGTTGGCCCTTCAGACTGGCCTACACTTAAAAAATACGGCTTGTTCTCGTCCATGTGTAATGGTGCCGAGATCAACCTTACCGATGGCTTTGGTGATAAGCAATTTCATGCCAAACTGCATGAAAACTACGCCAAAATGATCCCTTTGGTAGCTGAAGCCGGTTATAAAAATCTGATTTGCTTTAGCGGCAGCCGTCGCGGTAAAACCGACGAAGAAGGCTGGAATAACTGCGTTGAAGGCCTTAAGCCAATGGTTGCCCTTGCCGAAAAACACAATGTTGTATTGGTAATGGAACTGCTTAACAGCAAAATTGACCATAAAGATTACCAGTGCGACAGGGTAGAGTGGGGTGCAGAACTTTGCCGCAGGCTTGGTTCAGAAAACTTTAAACTGCTTTATGATATATATCATATGCAGATTGACGAGGGAGATGTGATCCGTAATATCCGCGCAAACCACCAGTACATTGCGCATTACCATACAGGCGGCGTTCCCGGACGTAACGAGATTGACGAAACGCAGGAACTTTATTACCCGGCCATTATGCGTGCCATTGTTGAGGTAGGGCATAAAGGCTTTGTAGCGCAGGAGTTCATCCCTAAACAAAAAGACAAAATAGCTTCGCTCAGAAAAGCGGTGCATATTTGTGATGTTTAAACCTTACATCACCTTATCACTCTAAAAAGCTAAACTAACTAAAACAAATACATGACAACCAGAAGAACATTTTTAGCACAAGCCGGATTATTAGCAGCCGGTGCGGTTATTGCACCTAAGTTGGTTTCGGCCAAAGCTTCAAATAAAGTGGGCCTGCAATTGTATAGCCTGCGCGATCAATTACCCAAAGATGTAAAAGGTGTTATTGCACAGGTAGCAAAAGCCGGTTATAACGAGGTTGAAACCTTTGGTTTTAACAAAGAGACCGGTTATTGGGGTTTAAAAGGCAAAGAATTTAGCCAGCTTTTAAAAGATAACGGCTTAACAACTCCAAGCGGCCATTACGGTTTGGATGAGTATTTAGGCTCGGGCAAAACCGACGATCTTAATGCTTATATCGAGGTAGCAAATACTATCGGACAGTCGCACATCATTATCCCGGCTTTAAATCACAACTTTATTAAAACTGTTGATGATTGCAAAGGCATAGCCGAAAAAATGAACAAGATTGCGGAGATCCTGAAAAAATCGGGATTGAAATTGGGTTACCATAACCACAATTTTGAGTGGGCACCTGTTGGCGATACTACTTTTTACGATGTGGTATTAAATAATACGGATCCAAAGCTGGTAGCTATGGAGATGGACATTTACTGGGTAGTACGTGCCGGTAAAAACCCGGTTGAAATTTTTGAAAAACATCCCGGCCGTTTCGCATTTGTGCATGTTAAAGACAGGGATAAAACTAATGCCGAACTGAATACAGAAATAGGCAATGGTGATATCGACTTTAAAACCATATTGGGTAAAGCTAAACTTGCAGGCATTAAGCACTTTATTGTTGAGCAGGAAAACTATACCAATATTGATCCGTATGTAAGCATCGCTAAAAGCGCTTCATACCTGAAAAATACGCTTCACGTTTAAACCAATTATTTTTAGAGAGATGAAATATCCATTAATACTAACCGCCCTTTTAGCAGGAAGCTGCTTCATGGCAAACGCACAAAATGCCAAACCTGAAGATACCGAGATTTGGGAACCAATCCCTAAAGTAGTTACACCCGGTAAAAATTTAGGTGATGCACCTTCAGATGCTATCATTCTGTTTAATGGCAAAGGCCTTGACGAGTGGGTTTCTGTTGAAGATAAAACCCCTGCCAAATGGCTGGTAAAAGGTGATGTGCTTACCGTAAACAAAAATACCGGTAACATCGAAACCAAAAAAAGCTTTAACAATTACCAGTTACACATTGAGTGGAAAGTACCTGCAAGCATTACTGGCAGCGGCCAGGCTCGTGGCAACAGTGGTGTGTTCCTGGCTTCGATAGGTAAAGGCGACGCCGGGTACGAATTACAAGTTTTAGATTCATACGAAAACAAAACTTATGTTAACGGGATGGCAGGCAGCTTGTACAAACAGGTGATCCCATTGGCAAACCCTGGCCGCAAACCCGGCGAGTGGAATGTTTATGACGTGATCTGGACTGCCCCTGTATTTAACGAAGACGGTTCATTAAAATCGGCAGCGAGAGCTACAGTGTTTTTCAACGGTGTGTTGGTTGAAAACAACTTTGAGCTGCTTGGCCCTACACAATACATAGGCAAACCATCGTACGAAGGTAAAAAGCATGGTGCTTCGCCAATTAAATTACAAGCCCACGGTGATAAAAGCGAACCGCTTAGTTTCCGTAATATTTGGGTAAGAGAGCTGTAAGCAACGCAACTTTTAAAAATATGATAAGCCTTCTGGTATTGCCAGGAGGCTTTTTTTGTTGGTGAGATTTGGCATTTTACCGGCAGATATCCTATCCTGAGAAATTTCTACGTGAATGCTTTTCAAACCTGCCACAATTAATCGAATCTTAATTAATACCTATTGAAAATTATTGTGGAGATTTTTCATTCATCGTTTTTTAATCTGCTCCTGATTTAAAAACGATTTTCCTGACTATTGCTTAATAGTATATCTGTTTTGTTGCTTTTTTTTGCCTATTTTAAACTTATAAATAATATGGCCGTATAAGTTAACTATAAGCCATTTTATTTCTCTTTTTAAGAGGCTGATTTTCTGGGATCATTAAAACTCAACACAGACTGTTATTGTGAATATTTATAAATATTTGTTTGTTGTGGTTACCTTATTGGTTGCCCAAAAGGGGTTTTCGCAGGATAGGAACCTTAAATTTGAGCATATAGGCACCCGGGAGGGCTTATCGCAGATAAACGTAAGTACAATAATTCAGGATAGCCGGGGTTTCATGTGGATAGGTACCCGCGATGGCCTTAACAGGTATGACGGGTATGGTTTCGTGATTTACAAACATAGCATCCAGGATGATAATTCATTGAGCAGCAACCTTGTATCAGATATTGCTGAAGATAAAAATGGCAACATATGGCTGGCTACGCTTTTTGGCCTGAATAAACTCGACCGCAAAACAGGCAAATTTGTACATTATTTTCATGAAAGCGCCAATTCCAATAGCATCTCAAGTAATTTTGTAAACCGGCTGATATTTGATCATGAAGGAATTTTATGGATAGCAAGTCAAAAAGGGGGGCTTGACCGGTTTGATATCCTGCAAAATAAGATCACCCATTATAAACATAATGATACAAACTCGTCTTCGCTAAGCGATGATGATGTAACTGCGCTTAAGGAAGATTCAAAACATCGTTTATGGGTTGGTACCTTAAGCGGTGGCCTTAACTTATTTGATAGGAAAACCGGAACTTTTACGCGGTATCAAAATCAGCCGGGGATAAATACGAGTATTTCCGGGAGTTATGTCAGTACAATTTATGAAGATAACTCCAATCGGCTGTGGATTGGTACAGAAGACGGCGGTCTTAATTTGTTTGCTGCAGAAACGGGCACCTTTAAGCATTATCTCCATAACGATAAAGATGCTAATAGTATTTCGGGTAATACCATTTTGGCCTTAGGCATGGATTTGAATGGTAATTTGTGGGTAGGTTCTGAAAATAATGGCGTTAATATCCTGAACCCCGGCACCGGTAAAATAACATCCTACAAGCATGATGATATTGATAAAGGCAGCATGAATGGCAATTCAATTTACAGTATTTGCCGGGATAGGATGGGCAACATGTGGCTTGGGGCCTTTAGTGGTGGCATAAACCTGTACAAACATAGTACGGAAAGTTTTTCCCACTTCAGGCATAATTCATCGCCAAATAGCCTGGCCAACAATTTTGTACTTTGTTTGCATGAAGATCAATACGGTAATATTTGGGTAGGTACCGATGGCGGCGGGGTTAACGTGTTTAACAAGGATGGTACCGTTAAACACTACGTGAATGATCCCGCTAATCCCAACAGCCTGTGCGGAAATTATGTGTTGAAGATTACGCAGGATTTGAAAGGTAATTTCTGGATGGGCACATGGGGCGATGGTTTGTGTCGTTTAGATCCTAAAACAGGAAGGTTTACTACCTTTAAGCATGATGCCGCAAAGCCTGGTAGTTTAAGTAATAACAATATTTATGCGCTTATCCAAACCCGCGACGACCGTACCTGGGCAGGTACTTATAATGGAGGGCTTGATTTATTTGATGAGAAGTCGGGTACATTTTCGGCGTTTCGGTATGATCCTAATGACCCTAAAAGCATCAGCAGTGATAGGGCCTATGCCCTGCTTGAGGATCATAATGATAACCTTTGGGTAGGCACATTTGATGCCGGATTGAATTTGATGGACAGGAAAACCGGCACCTTCACCCGTTTTCAGCATGACGAAAAGCGCAACAGCATCAGCAATAACAGCATCCCCGATTTGTTTGAAGATAGCCAGGGCCGCATTTGGATCAGTACATTATCCGGCCTTAACCTGTTTAATCCCATCACTAAACATTTTACGGTATTCACCACTAAAGATGGTTTGCCGAGTGATGTGATTTATGCCGTGCGTGAAGATAAATTGGGCACTATATGGGTTAGTACCAACAACGGCTTGTCCAACTATGATCCCATTAGGCACACGTTTAAAAACTATACCATTGAGGATGGTTTGCAGGATGAAGAATTTAAATCACATTCGGCCCTGCAAACAAAAGAAGGGAGGATATTTTTCGGGGGCGTCAATGGTTTCAATTCTTTTACCCCTAAACAGATCTTAAAACCATCGGCCTTTATGCCCCTGGTAATCACCAATTTTCAATTGTTCAATAAAACAATAAAAATAGCCCGCGATAAAAATGATCCATCTCCTTTAAAACAGGATATAAGTGATACACGGTCAGTAACGCTATCGCACAAGCAATCGGTGATCACATTACAGTATGCGGCGCTTGATTATTCTTCTTCTGATAAAAAGAATTATAGTTATATACTTGAAAACTTTGATACGGATTGGAATAACGTGGGTAGCAGAAATACTGCTTCGTACACCAATTTGCCTCCGGGCGAATACACCTTTAAATTAAAATACCAGAATACGTCGGGATTATGGTCGCCTGCTACAGATGGGCTAAAAATTACTATTGTGCCTCCATTTTGGCTAACCTGGTGGTTTAGGTTAATTGTTTTTGTAGGTATAATTGCTTTGTTATACTCTATTTTTAAGTATCGGGTTAAATTTCTCAAGGCGCAGAAAACGGTGCTGGAACGCCAGGTAAAGGAACGTACCGAGAGCCTGGTGAAAATGACAGCGAATGAACGCCTTGCCCGCGAGGCATCAGAAAAAGCGCGTGAAGAGGCGGAGAATGCCAATAAAGCCAAAAGTATTTTTCTGGCTACTATGAGCCATGAAATCCGAACACCCATGAACGGCGTTATAGGCATGGCAACGCTACTCGCCAGTACAAAACTTACCACCGAGCAGGAAGAGTATACCGAAACCATAAAGAATTGTGGTGATGCCCTGTTAACGGTTATCAATGATATTCTCGACTTCTCCAAAATTGAATCGGGCAATATGGAGCTTGACGAAGAGGATTTTGACCTGCGCGATTGCATAGAAGGGGTTCTGGATGTATTTGCCGAAAAGGCTTCGCGTTTAAATCTCGATCTGGTTTACCAGGTGGAGTATAATGTACCGGTACAAATTATTTCTGATTCGATACGTCTTAGGCAGATCCTGATCAACCTGGTTGGCAATGCGGTAAAGTTTACAACCCAGGGCGAAGTTTTTATAAGGGTAGGGGTAAAAGAACAAAAAGGGGATGACCTGGAATTGATCTTTAAGATCAGGGATACAGGCATAGGCATTGCCGATGATAAGCTGGAACGTTTATTTAAGCCGTTTTCGCAGGTTGATTCAAGCACAACACGTAAATATGGGGGCACTGGTTTGGGTTTGGCTATCAGTGAAAAACTGGTTAAACTGATGGGCGGCGAGATCAGCGTACAAAGCGAAATGGGCCGGGGAACTACCTTTACATTTACCTTAAAATCAAAAGTAGGGCAAAATGTTAAGCGGAATTATGTTCACCTTAACCTTGCCGAGCTTGAAAATAAACGGATCTTATTTGTTGATGATAACGCCACTAATCGCGATATTATTGATACACAACTGAGGCAATGGAAATATGATCCTGTAGTTGTGGCATCAGCAACAGAAGCATTGAAAGTGCTTAACAACCAGGACGAACATGTTGACCTTTTGATAACAGATATGAGCATGCCCGAAATGGATGGTCTGCAGCTGGCTAAACAAGTAAAGCAGAGATTTCCAGACATACCTATTGTATTATTAAGCTCGATAGGCAGCGAACAAAATAAACGTGATGATAATGTATTCAACGCGGTACTTACCAAGCCTACAAAGCATAATCTTTTACACACACATATTGTTGAACAACTAAAGGCTGGTAGCGGTATTAAAGCTGAGTATCAGCCCGTGCAGGCAGTTTTTTCAAAAGATTTTGCTAAAAATTATCCCATGAGCATTCTTATAGCCGAGGATAATTTAATAAACCAGAAGCTTGCTATGCACATGCTGAGTAAAATGGGCTATAGTGCCGATATTGCCGAAAATGGTCATATTGCACTAAATGCCATGGTAGCAAAACATTACAACCTCATTTTAATGGATGTACAGATGCCTGATATGGATGGCCTGGAAACCACACGGTTTATCCGCAGTAATATGCAGGATCAACCTGTTATTATTGCCATGACCGCAAACGCAATGCCAGAGGATAGGCAGGCATGCATGGATGCCGGGATGAATGATTACCTGAGCAAGCCCATGAAGCTTTCGGATTTAGTGGATATGCTTGAAAAATGGGGCAAATATATAAATGGGCATAATACTACTTTGCTAAAATGAGTTTATATTTACTTCGAAAACCTTCGCCCGTTATGAATCCTTTTTTTAGATCTTCTATCGCTTTTTTAGCCTGTTTTTTTATTGTTGCTACAGCATTTGGCTTTGCGCCGGCACGTAATTATTACCAGCTTAAAATATATCATTACAAAACCACAGCCCAGGAAAATACAATTGAAAAGTATTTACAACAGGCTTATATTCCCGCACTGCACCGGGCAGGTGTTAAAAATGTTGGCGTGTTTAAACCGGTTACACAGGTTGATACCGCAAAGCTGTTGTATGTATTTACACCTTTTCAGTCATGGGATAAGTTAATGGGGATTGATCAAAAGTTACAGGCCGACGCCACATACCTTACCGATGGAAAGGAATACATTGATGCTGCATATAATGAGCAGCCTTACACCCGTTTGGAAACCATTATATTACAGGCCTTTCCGGGGATGCCCTCAACAGCAATTCCAAACCTTACAGCTAACAAAGCCGATAGGGTTTATGAATTGCGCAGTTATGAAAGTCCTACCGAAAAATACAATGTAAACAAGGTAACTATGTTTAATGTGGGCGATGAAATAGGCCTTTTTAAACGGCTGGGTTTTAACGCTGTTTTTTATTCGGAGGTTATTGCAGGCAGTCATATGCCTAATTTAATGTACATGACCACTTTTAACAATAAAGAAGACCGGGACAAGCATTGGGACACTTTTGGCAAAGATGCCTACTGGAAAACACTTTCTGCTAAAGCTGAATATCAGCATAACGTTTCACATGCGGATATTATCTTTCTTCGCCCTGCAGATTACTCTGATTTTTAAGTTATAGATGTTTTGGGAGTAAGCTTGATCCGCAGTAAGTTTCAGCAATAAATTTTATTCAAATAAAATCTCCTGCGTTGCTATATGGGCTTGATTTTTGTGCATTAGGGGATAAGTGGAAAATACGAAGAAGATCATGATAGCGGACGATGATCCGGGGATTGTGGATGCGGTGGAGATCATACTTGATTTTGAAGGGTACCAGGTTTCATCAACAGTAAATGGCGCGACTATTTTAGATATGAAAACGGAGTTTCCCGACCTCTTGTTGCTGGATATCTGGATGTCGGGCTTTGATGGGCGTGATATCTGCCGCAAACTAAAAAATGATGATACTACCAAAAGTATCCCCATTATCATGATCTCGGCCAGCCGTGATATTGAGCGGTCAGCCTACGATGCCGGTGCCGACGACTTTTTAGCAAAACCTTTTGAAATAGATGACCTGCTGGGGAAGATACGGAAACACCTGCCCAATGCAGATGATTTATAAGTATGATCAGGTGCTTTGCTGCTATATAACAGAAAATATGAAATTATATTTGTAACATATTTATACAAATACACGTATCGTATTTAAATACAATAATTATACAAACCTTTAAATTATCATGAATATTAGAAAACCTGCGTTATTGTTAGCTTTTATTGCCGGTATGTTTACCTTAAACGCCTGCACTAAAGAAAAGGGAACTTCCATTACCGGTACGCTTTCGGCTACTGTGGATGGTACCACTATTAATTTTGCCAATGTAGTTGCTGTTAGGGCTGTTGTTGATAATCAATCCTTTACCAATATTCAGGGTACAAATAATAAAGATACACTTTCCATTACCTTACCCGGTAATATTACAACCGGTAAAACATATACCTCAACAGCCGCAAGCGACGACGATAAAGCGCTGTTGCTTTATTCAGGAAAAGATGATGACTATTTTAATGACGACAGCGACGACACTAAAATTGTGACTGTTAGTATCACTTCGGCCAGTGGAAATGTTTACCGGGGCACATTTAAAGGTAACCTTACCAATACAATTGTTATAGGTGGCGGCGGTAGCGGAACAGCGAAATATAAGGTTGTAACTAACGGGAAATTCGACGTTAAGGTCAACTAAAATTTAAAAATTAAGATGAAGGGCTTGTCTGTAAAAAAAAACGGACAGGCCCTTTATCGTAATTCACTTTATGGCCGATATCAAATATTTTGTCCGATATCGATCGTTTTTTGAAAATATAAAATATGTAAATTGTTGGTAATTAAAGCTTTAATATTGGTATAGCTCTTGCAAAACCTTATCCAAATTTATCACAATGGATAAGGAAATTACGCTTGAAGTTACAGCTGCCAAACGCAAAAAAAGCGTGGTTGTCATCATAATCAGTATAGCTGTTTTGGTGTGTGCCATATTGCTTTTGCGGGGCTATATTAAATCAACCATCACAAGGTCCGAAATAACAACCGCTAAGGTTGAGATCGCCAATATCGAAAATACCATAAATGCTACCGGCGAGGTTTTGCCGGAGTTTGAAGAGATCATCACCAGCCCGATAAACGCATCTATCAAAAGTGCGCAGATGGATGCCGGTAATAAGATCAAAGCCGGCCAATCGATATTGACGCTGGATAAATCGGCAACCCAAACCGATTTTGAGAAACAAAAGTTTCAGCTCGAAACCAAACGCACCGAGATCAGCAAACTCAAGCTTGATCTGAATAAAAGCTTCTACGACATTCAATCCAACAATGATATTAAACAGCTCCACATCAGCAATCTTGCTGATGCTGTTGAAAACGCTAAGCGCCTGTATAAAGCCGGTGGCGGTACCCGCGAAAATATTGAGCAGGCCGAACTAAACCTTAAGGTTGCCCAACTTGAAAAAAAGCAGCTGGAAAACGAGATCAAAAGTAAACAGCAAACCATGCAGCTGGAGATCAGGGAGGCCGAAATTGCAGCCAACATCCAACAAAACGATCTTAAAGAACTACAACGCAAGCTTGATCTGGCCAATGTAGTGGCAACCCGTGCCGGTGTTATCACCTATGTGAACAAAAATATTGGGGCTAACATTCACGAGGGCGAAACCCTGGCCCGCATCGCCGATCTGGGCAGCTTCAGGATCCAGGGTAGTGTTTCTGATAATGTGGCCGATCAGGTACATAGCGGTTTGCCTGTGATTGTAAGAATAAATGATGATCAATTGCGCGGACACGTGAGTAATGTATCACCATCGGTACAAAACAGCATAGTTTCTTTCGATGTACAGCTGGACGACAGGGCGAGCAAACTGCTCAGGCCTAATATGAAAGTAGATGTTTTTTTGGTGACAGCAACACACAGCAAGATCATGAGGGTAGCCAATGGTCCGGCGTTCAAAGGCCCCACTGTTCAGGACATCTTTGTGCTCAACGATGGCAAAGCCGAACGCCGAACCGTGCATATCGGCCTCACCAATTTTGATTATGTGGAGATACAGAGTGGGGTAAAGGCCGGCGAAGAGGTCATTACATCAGATATGAGTGAATACAAAAATTCAAAGGAAGTAACGGTGAAATAACCTAACCCAACAATGGCGGGAATGATAGTAACGAGCTAAAAACAAACCGTCATTGCGAGGAACGAAGCAATCGCGAACAATACAGGGCGTATTTGCTAATTGGGGATTATTAATAATTATAATTTGTTTTTAATAGGTATTAATGAGCTCCCTTCGGTCGGTTGTCTTAGTTCCGCGTAATGATGTTCAAAGAAAGAATTTGAAACAATGAAAATACTATACATCATATTATTATTAACCATAAGCACAAGGGTATTTGGCCGGAGTGGCAGCGATACCCTGCGGCTAACCCTGCAGCAGGTGGTTGAGCTGGCAAAGGCCAACTCTATATCCGCCAAGCAGGCCGCTACTGTGCGCGAAACAAAATATTGGGAGTACCGCACTTATAAATCAAACTATCAGCCTCAGCTGGCTTTAAGCGGTACTTTACCTGGATACACCAAAACATTTTCGCAGGTGCAGCAACCCGATGGTACCATACTTTTCCAGCCTATTCATAATGACAACTCATCGTTACAGCTTAACTTTAGCCAGAGTATTACTGCCACCGGCGGTACTATCTATGGTACTACGCAATTACAGCGGTTTGATGATTTTGACAGGCATAACGTATTGTATAACGGAATCCCTTATGGTATCAATTATTCACAACCTCTGTTTCAGTTCAACAGCCTCAAATGGGATAAAAAAATTGAGCCGTTGAAGTTTAATGAAAGCAAGCAGGTTTACATTGAAGCCCAGGAAAAGATAGCAGTTGACGTGGAAGGCTATTTTTTCGACCTGCTGCTGGCCCAGGTAAACCTCAAGATCGCCGAAACCAATTTCACCAATACACAGGGGATTTTAAAGGTGGCCAATTTGAAATATGAGTTAGGAAAAGTATCTAAGAATGAGATCCTGCAATTGCAGCTGGAAAAGATCAACGCGCAAAAAGCTGTAGGGACGGCCAAACGCGATATGGAAATTGCCACGCTCAACCTGCGCAGTTTTACAGGGCAGGAGGGTGATGATAAGATTGTATTGATTGTCCCCCAAAATATCAGCAATATGATAGTTTCGTCGGACAAAGTGCTGGCCGAGGCTTATGCCAACCGCTCGGATGCCATCGCTTTTTCGCGCCGCATTGCGGAAGCTAAGCGCGATGTGGCTAAAGCCAAAGGGCAAAACGGATTGACTGCCACGCTTACCGCCAGCTTAGGCTTTTCAAATACGGCCACAAATATTCCCGATGTATACAAGAACCCGCAAAATCAGCAGTTACTTCAGGTACAATTATCTATACCGATATTGGATTGGGGCAGATCGAAATCAAGGGCTAAAACGGCTTTGGCCAATCAGCAGTTTACCGAGTATGCTGTTGAGCAGGATAAACAAACTTTTAAACAGCAGATAGTAACCCAGGTATCGCTTTTTAATGTAATGAAAGAGCAACTGGTTTACACCGCTCAGGCTGATAGCATAGCTGCCGAAAAATACAAGATAGCCCGCGAGCGGTATTTGCTGGGCGACTTGGGTATTACTGATCTCGGCATAGCCTTCCGCGAAAATGATCAGGCCCAGCGCGACTATGTGGCTGCCCTGCGAGATTTTTGGGGAGCTTACTACCAGTTGCGCTATCTTTCGCTGTATGACTTTGAAGCAAACAAAAAAATAACCTATAACTGATACTCAATTCACTAATTCACTAAATCGACATTGAAAACTATGATACGTTTACAAAACATTGAAAAGGTGTACCGCACCGATACCATCGAAACCCTGGCCCTGAACAGCGTAAGCCTTGATATTGCCAAAGGCGAATTTTTATCCATCATGGGCCCGTCGGGCTGTGGTAAAAGTACCCTGCTTAACATTATGGGCCTGCTTGATGCACCCTCAAAAGGCGATATCAGGATAGACGATCAAAAAACTGAAGGTATGAATGATAAGCAGCTGGCACAGTTTCGCAATAAAAAACTGGGCTTTATTTTCCAGAGCTATCACCTCATTAATGACCTCCAGGTGATTGATAATGTGGAGCTGCCATTACTTTACCGCGATACCACTGCCAAACAACGCCGCGAGCTGGCAGCCGAAGCGCTGGAAAAAGTAGGTTTGGCTAATCGTTTAAAGCATTTTCCTACACAGCTATCGGGCGGTCAGCGGCAACGTGTGGCTATAGCCCGTGCTATTGTTGGCAGGCCCGAAATTATTTTGGCCGATGAGCCAACCGGTAACCTGGATAGCGCCATGGGCAACGAGATCATGGAGATTCTCCTAAACCTTAACCGTAACGATGGCACTACAATAGTAATGGTTACGCATGATGAAAATATGGCTCATAAAACCCACCGTTTGGTGCGCCTGTTTGACGGTGCCCAAGTGCAATAATTAACAGGTTTTAAAATTGAATTTATGCTTAAAAATTATTTTAAAATAGCCATAGCGGTGTTGAAGCGCCGCAAATTTTTCACGTTCATTAGCTTGTTCGGGATCAGCTTTACCTTAACTATATTGATGGTCGTTACGTCCTTTGCCGATAAGATGTTTGGACCTAATTATCCCGATAACAAGCGCGACAGGTCGTTGTATATTATTGAACATGAAGAGTTTGATGATAAAACACAAGGAATGAATAAAGGGCCCATGTCGTTTTACTTTCTCAATCAATATGCGGCCAGTATGAAAACACCGGTAAAGGTAGCTATTTCATCAATGTTCACTTTTACCAATACTTATGTAAATAATAAAAAGATCAGCATCAGCCTGAAATTTGCCAATGCCGATTATTGGGATGTGCTTGATTACCAGTTTTTAGAAGGAAAACCCTTTACAAAACAGCAAATTGATAATGCAGAACGTGTGGCCGTGATATCTGAAGATACCCGCCGGGATTACTTTGGCGATATCCCATCGGTAGTTGGTAAATACATCGAAGCAGATAATGTTAAATACCGGGTTTTAGGGGTGGTTAAAGATGTGCCCGCAACTTTGTTCACTCTTTATGCAGATATCTACCTGCCTTACACTGTTTCTAAAAATGATTACCGGAACAAAAATTTTGGAGGTAATTATTCGGCTATTTTAATGGGGAATTCAAAGGACGATCTGCCTAAAATGAAAAGTGAGTTTGCAAATGTCATCTCCCGCATTTCAATGAAGGATAAGCAGTTTAACCACCTGTACTGTTATGCCGATAGTTATTTTAGCACACTTGTGCGTACCCTGGCCGGTAGAAAGGAGAATTCCGGAATGACCACGTTCGTTGTCATCATATCTATATTCGTTTTCCTGTTTTTACTTCTGCCAACCTTAAACCTGGTGAATATTAATATTACCCGTATCATGGAACGCTCCTCGGAGATTGGCGTGCGTAAAGCCTTTGGTGCTTCGTCAAAAACATTGGTTTATCAGTTTATTGTCGAAAATATCATCCTCACATTTTTAGGCGGGCTTATCGGGGTTGTATTATCCGTTATTATTATAAAAATAATTAACGGAGCCAATCTCATCGCCCATCTTGATCTTACTTTAAACTTTACTGTATTGGTTTACAGCTTACTCACCTGTATTTTCTTCGGTTTGTTATCGGGCGTATATCCTGCCTGGCGCATGTCGCGGCTCAATGTGGTAACGGCCTTAAAGGCGTAATAAAATCAATTAACATTTTAATCAAAATATCATGTTTAGGCACTTATTTAAATTGATCTGGAATAAAAAGAAACAAAACTTTCTACTTATTTCCGAGATATTGATCTCCTTTATGGTGATTTTCGCTGTATTCACACTGATAGTGTATTACTACAGTAACTACAAAAAAGCCATGGGCTTTGACTATGACAAGGTTTGGGTAATTAATTATAGTAATTCGGTAAAATCAACCCGTGCCGATTCACTAAGCTTATTTTATGAAACTTTAAAACAAACTATAAAATCAATGCCCCAAATTAAGGATGCAAGCTTTGTAAGCAGTAATTCGCCTTTTTCGTTCAACCAGAGCAATGGCGGAGTTGAATATAAAAAGAGACATCTTAATAGCGTTGATTTTTTTACCGGTGATGACGATTATCCTGGTGTTGTTAATGTTAAGGTGCTCGAAGGGCGTTGGTTCGGCAAACAGGATGTAGTATACAAAAACAAGCCTGTGGTTATTAATCAATCGCTTAAGGAAGAGGTATTTGGAAAGGAAAGCGCGATTGGCAAGATTTTAGGCAATGAAAAAGATAAAGAAGCCGACAAAATGCGCATTATTGGCGTAGTGGCCGATATGAAAATAAGAGGTGATTATAAGCCTGCCGGCCTTGGCCTTTATAATAGGTTGGATACCGGTTCATTTAAGTGGATAGGCACTATCCTGTTGCACGTGCGCCCCACTGCCGATGCTGCCTTTGAAAGCCGTTTATACAAAACAGTATCGAACACCATGAAAGAGTCGAACGTAGAAATTGAACATTTAGATAATAAACTTAAAAAGATAAACCAGGTATCTATTGTGCCGGCCATCATTTTACTGGTAGTGGCTACTTTTTTGATTATCAATGTGGCTTTGGGCTTGTTTGGGGTGTTATGGTACAACATCAATAGGCGCCGCTCAGAGATTGGGCTAAGGCGGGCAATTGGCGCAAGTGGCAAATCGGTATCATGGCAACTGGTAAGTGAATCATTGATATTAGCTACAATATCGTTAGTTGTGGGCTCGTTTTTCGCGGTACAGTTTCCGCTAATGAATGTTTTTGATATGCCAGCCACCGTTTACTTTATGTCTATTTTATTGTCGGTTGTTTTTATTTATGCGCTGGTGCTTATTTGTTCACTTTACCCCGGTAAACAGGCTGCAGCCATTTATCCCGCTGTTGCTTTACACGAAGAATAATTACGATATTGACCGCATATTATGATATTGGTTATTGATGATGATATTGCCGTACGCACCTCGCTGATCCTGCTTTTAAAAAGTGAGGGCTATGATGCCGTAAGTACCGATGAACCTGCCGAAGCCCTGAAGATCATCAAGAAAAAAGCCCCCGAGCTGATTATTCTTGATCTTAATTTTTCGATAGATACATCAGGGCAGGAGGGGATGGAGCTTCTTGGAAAGATCAAAGCTATCAATAGCGCCATTCCGGTTATCCTCATCACCGGCTGGGGAAGTATCGAACTGGCGGTTAAGGGCATGAAACTGGGGGCAAATGATTTTATCAACAAACCATGGACTAACGAGTATCTGATCCAATCGGTCAAAACACTGCTCGATCTGCAGGATAAAAAGACCGAGCACCGGACCCGTAAGCAGCTTGACAAAACCTATAATTTTGAAAATATTGTAGGCGAAGATGCCCGGATGCTCGACATCCTGGAAACTATAGGCCGCGTTGCATCAACTGATGCATCGGTGCTGATCATGGGCGAAAGCGGTACAGGTAAGGAGCTGATTGCAGAAGCCATTCACCAAAATAGCCTCCGCCGTAATAAGCCATTTATCAAGGTCAATCTGGGGGGCATTTCTACCTCGTTGTTTGAGAGTGAAATGTTCGGCCATATTCGCGGGGCGTTTACCGATGCCCGGTTTGACCGGATAGGCCGTTTTGAAATGGCTAACAAAGGCACCATTTTTTTAGATGAGATAGGCGATCTGGATGCCAGCAGCCAGGTAAAGCTGCTCCGTGTATTGCAGGACCGTACTTACGAAGTATTGGGCAGCAGTCGTACTAAAACGGTTGATACCCGCGTTGTATGCGCTACCAATAAAAACCTGAATGAGATGGTAAATCGCGGCACTTTTCGTGAAGATTTACTGTACCGCATTAACCTGATCACCGTTTACCTGCCTGCCCTGCGCGAGCGGCCGAAAGATATTCCTTTGCTGATTGATTTTTTTATTAATAACTTAAAGCAGATCTATAACAGGCCCAATTTGTCGGTAGCGCTATCGGCTATGAAATGGTTACAGCAGTTACCTTTACCGGGCAATATTAGGCAGCTGAAAAACCTGGTGGAGCGCTCTATTTTAGTAAGCCGGAGGGATGAGTTGAGTATTGATGATTTCCGGTCGCAGTTGGAATTGTCGCCGGTAAAAAAAGGGAATATCCAGTTGCCGGGTGTGGGCACTTTAACGTTAGAAGAAGTAGAGGTGGAGATGATAAAACGTGCACTCGATCATCATAAAAACAAGATAAGCAAAGCAGCGGTGGCGCTGGGCCTCACGCGCAGCGCCCTGTACCGGCGGCTCGAAAAATACCAGATCCCATACGATGAAGCTGAGGACTAAGTATATTTTATTTGTGGTGATCCTGCACCTGCTTACCCTGGTGCTTACTTATTTTATTTTCAACGATAACAAGATCTATTTTATAATATCGGAGGTTGTTGTGATCATCTCGTCGGTGATTGCTATACAGCTTTACCGGCAGCTCATTCAGCCTTTAAAAATGCTGATGCAGGGTGTTGAAGCTATCAAAGACAAAGATTTTAATGTGAAATTTCTTTCAACCGGCAAACACGAGGTTGATGCGCTGATTGATGTTTATAACCAGATGATGGATGAGTTAAGAACCGAACGGACACGACAAGAGCAGCAGCATTTCTTTTTGGAAAAGCTAATCCATACCTCGCCAACGGGTATCATTATCCTTGATTTTGATGACCGTGTGCAACAGGYCAATCCCAAAGCTTTGCAAGTGCTCGGTATTGATGAAAAAGCCCTGGTGGGTGAGTTAATTGGCAAATTAGACCATCCGCTTTTGGCACAGATCAAAGTCCTTAAATCCGGCGAAACCGTGGTGGTTAAACTGGACGGAATCAACTCGTTCAAACTTCAAAAATCCCATTTTATCGACCGGGGATTTTCGCGCCACTTCATTATGCTCGAAGATCTGACCGCCGAGATCCTTGCTGCTGAAAAGAAAGTTTATGGAAAAGTGATCAGAATGATGGCGCATGAGGTTAATAATACCATAGGCCCGGTTAACTCTATCATGCAATCGGCCATGAAAACCGATCAGCTTTGGGCCGGCCATGATTTCGACCCGATAAAAGATGCCCTGCAAATTGCTATGGACAGGAACCAGAACCTCAACCTGTTCATGCGCAACTTTGCCGATCTGGTGAAGCTGCCTCAAGCCAACAAACAACCTGTTGTATTACAAAAACTGATCACCTCAGTAACTAAACTGATGAGCACCCGCGCCGCAGAAAAAAACGTATCGCTTAATCTTGATTTACCGGAAGAGCCAATTAAAATAATGGCCGATGAACAGCAACTGGAACAGGCATTCATCAACATAGTAAAAAACGCTATCGAAGCTATAGATGATAAAGGTTCGGTAACATTTACCATCAACCCCAAAGAAAAAAAGCTGGTGATCACCGATACAGGGAATGGCATTAGCGCCGAGCAGCAGGTTAATCTATTCACTCCATTTTTCAGCACCAAAAAAGATGGACAAGGGATAGGCCTGACCCTGGTACGCGAAATTATGCTGAACCACAGCTTTGAGTTTTCACTGAAAACCGTGGCTGAACGGCAAACGGAATTTGTGGTTTATTGGGACTGAGAGTACGAGTATCCGCCGTCGTTCGGCTTCAGCCGAGTGGCAATTATCAAACTGCCTTTGGCCGCCGTGGCAAAAGCAGGCCTAACCCTGGTCGAAGTTTAGCGTAGCGTAACTTCGTCCTGAAATTGTGGAAGCATTCTGCTTCCGTGGCAAAAAATACATGGTTTTTATAATCAGGTCGGTAATATATAATCAAGAGTTGTTGAGTTAAGCTGGAAGCTTAACCCATTTTTGGTCGAAGTTACGCTACGCTAAACTTCGACCAGTAATTGGTTTATTGGGGGTGAGGGTTAAAGAGATTTGAAGAAGTATTATTCTCAAATAAACCCAATTGTCATTTCGACGAACCAGTTGGGGAACGAGCGTTAGCGTGAGGAGAAATCTTGTACACCATGCACAATTGCTTTACAGGGCGTACAAGATTTCTCTTTCGCCCCGGCGCTCACAGCCGCCCCATGCTCTATCGAAATGACATTTTTTTTTATAAGTAGCCCCCTCCAAAAACAAAAAAGCTGCCCCGAAAACATTCAGGACAGCTGGGTCTTAAATTAAACAGGGGTACAAATTAATAACCGGTATTTTGTTTAAGCTTGGCGTTAAGGATAAGCTCGGCAGATGGGATTGGGAAAAGGCGTTTGTTAACGTCTTTATCGGTTTTATAACCCCATGATTCCTCATATTTACCAAAACGGATCAGATCGTTCCTTCTCCATGTTTCCCAGTTTAGTTCACGCGCACGTTCCTGTAACAGGTTTGGCAGATCAACGCCGGTCCAGGTAGAGGCTTTACGCTTAGTCCTTAGCTGGTTAACCAATGATAATGCGGTTTCACCGTTAGTTGGAGTGGCGCCTCTCAAAATAGCTTCGGCTTTCATCAGCAGTACATCAGCATAACGGAAAACCGGTACGTCGTTACTTTGGTTGCGGTCGGTTGCTGTAACATCAGGATAATATTTGTTGTTGCGAATGCCTTTTGCTTTACCCAGTTCATCGCCGCCAACCTCAAAGGTAGGTACATCAACCAGGGTAAGGTCGGGTGTAAAGGTTAACTGAAAATCAACAGGAGCGGTAGGATCGGAGCCACTATATGACGCGTCCAAACCTTTTTTAGTGGTTTTAATGATGATGGGATTGCCAGCAAAATCATACTGTTTACCGATAAGCCAGAGACTGGTACGGATATCGTTAGGATCGTTAAACTGTGCGTAGTATGATGGTATGGTACTGCATGGATTACTTAAGCGGTATATCAAATTATATTTAGCCTGTAAGGCCGGGTGCAGCGAGTACCAGCTAAACTGTTCGCCCTGGGCCAGTGCATGATCATAAGGGATGGCGAAAATAAACTCCTTAATCTTAGGGCCGTTATCCGGGTAAAACATTTTAAGGTAATCATCCTCCAAACTGTATTTGCCCGATTGCATGATATTATCGCACATTTTAACGGCATCGTTATAGCGGCCTGTGCCGGTATATACTTCTGCATTAAGGTACATTTTGGCCAGTATAGCATAGGCGGTAAATTGGGTTGGCCTGCCGTAGGTAGTTTGGTCAACTACCGTGCTCAGGTTAGGGATCACCTCGTTCAGCTCTTTTTCAATGAAGTTAAAAACATCTTTACGGGCCATGGTAGCAGGTTTATCGGCCGAGCCGAATGTGGTTACCACGGGAATATTGCCGTACAGGTCCATCATAAAGAAAAATACCATGGCGCGAGTAGCCCTTAGTTCGGCAATGGTGGCGGCTTTAGCAGCGTTATCTGGCGATGAAGCAAACGTAGCTATAATGCGGTTACAGGTACTGATGGTGCCAAAGCCCCATGTCCAGGCATCCTGTACCTGCGGCAGGTCGGCATTCCAGCTGTGGTAATGCAGCTGCTGATAGCGGCCGCCATCGCGCCAGCCTCCGGCACGTGCAGGCATAATAGCCTCGTCGGTACTGAGGGTTTGCATTTGCCAGTATGATTGGGCAAACGATCCCCTTAGTTGAGCATATGCAGCTCCCGAAGCCAGGATAAATTGCTGAGGTGTAGTAGGGAAGTTGGAGGGGGTTAATTCGGTTTCAACAGGCACATCAACTTTAGTGCATGATGATATAGTGATGGCCGCAAAAAGCAGGGCACAGTATTTATGAATGGAAGTTTTCATGTTGATCTTTTAATGGTGGATGATTTAAAATGATGCACTTAAACCGAACAGGAAAGCCCTGGTGCGCGGGTAATAATTTTTGTTATCGATGCCCGGTGTAAGTCCGCCCAAAGAAATCTCCGGATCGATCCCCTTGTAGCCGGTTATAACTGCCAGGTTGTTACCCGATACATACACGCGCAGATTGCGGATGCCCGGAGTAAATTTGGGGAAGGTATAACCAAGGGTTGTGTTATCCAAACGCAGGTACGAGCCGCTTTCGATGTAACGGTCGGAGTATAAATAAGCATTCACATCCTTTGGCGATTCATTGGCCGATGAGGCAGGCAGGTTATAGCTCCTGACGTCGCTTGTACGGTTCAAATCGGCCAGGGTAGCATTCAGGATTTTGCCGCCAAGCGAGCCGCGCACAAATACGTTAAGATCAAAATTCCCGTAGCTAAAGCTGTTATTAAAGCCGAATACTAATTTAGGCTGCGCGTTACCTGCATAAAAATAATCTTTAGATGTTGGTGTGGTAGTAACGCCACCATTGCGGGTGTAAAATTGCGATACACCGTTGGCATCTTTACCGGCATATTTGTATAGTAAAAACTGGCCTACAGGGTAACCTGTTTTCAGGATCTGTACCTTGTAACCTGTTTCGCCCTGGCCGCCCGGCTCTGCCTGCGGGATTGAATCAAGCTTAAAGCTGCTGTTTGACAGCGATACCAGTTTGTTTTTATTGTGCGCTATATTTATGGATGTATTCCATTTGAAACTACTTGTTGCCACAGGCGTAGCATTAATGGTAACCTCGTATCCTTTGTTGGAGATAGAACCAACATTAGCCGTTAAGGTGCCTACAAAATACTGGGTAGTTGATACCGGGTAAAAATAGATCAGGTCGTTGGTTTTTTTATCGTAAGCTTCAATAGTACCGCTCAGTCTGCCGTTAAATAATGAGAAATCCAAACCTAAGTTATACATGGTGGTTTTCTCCCATTTCAGGTCAGGATTGGCATTTTGCGAAGGGCCAATAGAGTTGGTGAACACGCCGTTATAGTAAAAAGCACCCGCCGAGCCATATTTGATCTGCGAGATGAGCGGGTCAAAGCCCAGTGAGTTACCTGTGATACCATAACTTGCCCTTAACTTCAGATCATTAAACAAATGCTGGTTTTTCATGAATGATTCTTCGATGATCCTCCATCCCAATGAGGCCGAAGGAAAAGTACCCCATCTGTTGTTGGCCCCGAACGCCGATGAACCATCGCGCCTTAATGATAACTGTACAAGGTATTTGTTATCATAGCTGTATTTGGCCCTGCTGTAATACGAGATCAGACGTAGTTTTTGATATAGGTTTGGCCCCCAGTCTGTCCTGAAATCGCCGGCAGGTGAACCAAGGCCAATGTTCAGGTAACCGATATCATCAGTAGGGAAATTGCGGTTATTGGCCTGGAAGCCGTCGCCGTTTACATCCTGCTGTAAGCTGTAACCTGCCAATACGTTTATATCATGTTTGCCCGTGGTTTTGGCATAGGTCAAAAATGTTTCGCCTACTTTACGGGTGTTTTCAAATGATGAGCGGTATGCTTCGCCATGAACGCCCTGGTCAAGGGTATACTGGCTGTTGTAGTAAGATCCGCCGTTAACCTGCTCGTTTTGGGTTGACAGGCTGATGTTGTACGTAAAACCCAAAGGGAGTTTCAGCTCGGCAGTGGCATTTATTAAACTGAGTTTGCTTTTGGTTTTCTGATAGGCATCGGCCAATAAAGCAGCCGGGTTATAGTATTGTATGCGCTGCAAGTTTTCTGTGTAGGCACCATTTTGCATTACCGGTACCGTTGGCAGGTAACGCAGCATGTTATACAACACAATGTTTTGATTAGGGATGATATCCGAATTACTTGTAGCATTGTTTACAGATAAACCCAGTTTTAAACGATCGTTAAAAGCCTTTTGCTCCACCGCCATTTTAGTAGTAAAACGGTTGAGCGCACTGCCTTTCAAAATACCTTTATCGTCAAAATAATTAACTGAAGCGCTATAGGTAGTTTGGTTAAAACCGCCGGCAAGGGCCACGTTGTGGTTTTGAGAGTAAGCTGTGCGGCTTACTTCTTTTTGCCAGTCGGTATTCGCACCCTTTTGATCAGATGGGTCAAGGGCCAGTCCATTCTTGCCTAGGTAATCACTCAGCTGACTGGTATTCATCATTTTAATGCTGTTGGCAATTTTTTCAACGCCTGCATAGGCATTGTAGGCAACAGCAGTTTGACCGCTTTTGCCTTTTTTAGTGGTGATGATAATTACGCCATTGGCCGCACGGGTACCATATATCGCAGTTGCAGAAGCATCTTTTAATACATCGATAGTTTCAATATCATCCGGGGCAACCAGCCTGTAATCGGCACCGGCTACGCCGTCAATTACGTAAAAAGGCTCCTGTGCCTGGCCGGTACGCAGGGTTGAAGGGCCGCGTAAACTGATTGACGGGCTTTCGTTCGGATCGCCGGAACGGGTAATGTTTAAGCCTGCTACTTTACCTTGCAGTAATTGCGCCGCGTTACTTAATGCGCCACGGTTAAAATCCCTGTTTTGAACAGTTACGATGGAACTGGTGAGCAGTTTACGCGATTGCTTGCCGTAACCAACCACAACAACTTCCTTTAAAGCAGCTTGATCGGCTTTTAACGAAATATTAAGGGTGCTGCCTGAAACGGCTGCTTCCTGCGATTGATAGCCGATAAAGGAAAACACTAAAATGCTGTTCTCGTCTGCTTCGAGGTGATAGTTGCCATTATTATCGGTTACTGTTCCCTCTGCGCTTTCTTTAATCCTTACCGAAACGCCGGGCAGGGTTTCGCCAGTTTGTGAGTCGGTTACTTTGCCGGTTACCCGCAGTACTCTCGACGAGGTTTGTACATATATAGTTTGATCAGCCCTTTTAAATGACAAGCCCGATTGCTTCGCTATTTTTTTTAATACTTCGTCAATAGGCTGGTTATTTTCAGAAAGGCTTATCTTTTTGCTGAGCTGTGCTTCTGTAGCATTGTGTATAAAATGTAAACCGGTTTGTTTTTCAATTAGGGAAAATACTTCTTTGATTGATTTTCCGGAAACCTGGATGGTGCATACCGGGTCGGAAGTACGGCTTTGGTTTGCTGCGCCGGCCTGCATTACCGTGCACACCAAATAAATCGCACTTAAAAGCGAGAATATATATTTTTTCATATTTTTGAGATTGCTAATACTAATTTGAATTGGGCCCTTTGGCGAGGACCTGATTACGGAGCAGGTGGTGTGATCTGATCATACTGCCTGTTTTTGTTTCATATTTTCTTTATTTCATTAAGTTTTACCTTTCCTGTGTTTAGTTACATTTACCGGATATGATCATGGTGTTCCCCTGCATTTTCCACGATATATCCGAAACCATTTTGATCTGTTCCATCACTTTACTTAGCGGGATATTATCAAAAGTGCCTTTCAGCTTGCAGCGCAGCAGGGTGCTGTCTTCCAGTTTTACAGGTGTGCCATACCACCTGCTTAGTTTTTTTGCGGCATCTGTCCAGCTGTCATAGTTAAATACCAGTTTATTTGCCTTCCAGCCGGTAATGTCTTCAGTTATAAAGTCGGTTACATGAGCCTGGCCATCAGTTTTTGAATAGGTCATTTGCTTACCGGGATCAAGGATGATGCGTTTGGATGGGTCGTCGTTCATATCAACTTGAACTTTTCCCTGTACCAGTGATACCGTGATATTAGTGTCATTAACATAGGCGGATACGTTGAAATGTGTACCCAATACCTGTGTAGCAACTTTGCCTGTATGTACAATGAATGGTTTTTGAGGATTTCGTTTTACGTCAAAAAATGCTTCGCCATCTAAATAAACCTCACGTTTTTCATCATCAAAATTGCCCGCAATGCGCAGGCTGCTTGATGCATTAAGGGTAACAACAGTACCATCCGGAAGATTGATCTTCTTTTTTTGTCCTGGAGCGGTACGGTTTTCGATAAGAGCTAATGTATTGGCAGGTTTACTATTGATCCGGGAATTATAAAACCAAAACGCGCAGGCTAACAGTAACACCGAGGCCGCTACAGCCAGCATAGGCCTTAGTTTTAAAATGATGGCATGAGGGCGTTCAACTGCAGGCGCAGTTGGTACTGCATTTAACCCGTCTATTTTTTTATTAAGACGGTTCAGGGCACCATTAGCTTTGATACTATTATTGGGAACAGGTTTCCTGGCCGACCAGATCTCGGCTATATCTTCAAACGCGTCAGAAAACTCCTTATCCGTTTGAACTTTTTGCAATAAGTATTGGGTTTCCTCTTCGGATATTTTTCCTTCCAGGTAACCTATGATCAATAGGTAATGATGTTCATCCATGTATGCCATTTTGAGGTAAGTATTCAAAAAGGCACAATCCGATTACATGATTTTGCGATTTAATGTAATGTTAACATTACGACTGATTATTTAACAAAAGGAGGCGCTTGCGGCAATAATTGATGGCGCGGTAAATATGGGTTTTTACCGTATTGGGCGAGATGTTTAAAATTTCGGCAATTTCCTGGTGCTCAAGCTGGTGCTGCCAGTTCATTAAAAAAATAAGCTTGCCCTGTTCAGGCAGTTCATCTATAAAACGTTCAATAATGAGGCGGCGCTCTTTTCTGAACAAGATCTCATCAGGGCGGAGGTGATCACTGATGGGTTTGTCTGAAGCGTACTCTTCGGGCAGGAGCTCCATTTTTTGGTTTTTACCTTTCAAGGTATAAACCCTGTTTTTTACGGCGCCGTACAGGTATGATTTTAAGGAGGTATGAATCTGCAGCCGCTCTCTTTTTATCCAAAGGTCTAAAAAAACATCGGCCATAACGTCTTCAGCGTCATTGCTATCTACACCTAAAAACCTGCAAAAATCTGATAATAGCGGATAGTATTTTAAAAATAAAGAATTAAATGCGTCCCTGTCATCCGTTTTAACTTTCGACAGTAATTCTATATCCTCCATTATCATTTTGTCAGTTCGGCAATTATATAACTAAGCTGTTACAATGCCTGACTTTGTAGATTAAGTTATTGTTAAACTTTAAATAATATTTAAAGGCTCCGTCATTGCGAGGTACGAAGCAATCCCAAACTATACAGAGTGGCTCTGTAAGTCGGGGATTGCTTCGTACCTCGCAATGACGTGATGGAGACGCTGTTTTTTTCAATTAACCCTCTCGACCTTCAAACTCGCTGTTTATTAACCGAAAGGCGGCCTAAGGCATTTTGTCTTTTTTTAAAAAGAATGCCTGATGTGATTTTTTTTATAAATTAATGAGATCGTATTAGTTTTTGCTTAATCCTTTTAGTAACGTTGTAAACCAATTTAAATGTTACTTTAACAGATAATCATATCTCAATTACAATACCATGCAAAGACGGCATTTTATAAAACTTTCTGCAACTACATCTGCTGCCATGCTTTTCAGCAGGCTTACTTATTCGGCTTCAAACGGGGCGGCTATAATGAATGCTCCCGATGAGGTTTGGGCACAATCAGGTGCTGACTGGGTTAAGCTTAAGCCATCAAACGGATCACATTACAGTTATAAGGAAATCCATGTGAGTTTGAAAACCAATGGCAATGCGCTTGGCGTTTATGCTTCATCGCCAAAGCAGGAGTTAAATGCGGTACGTTTAAAATGGAAGCATAATACCCCGGTATCCGCTAAATTTTTAGGCGATCATTGGGAACGCTCTTATGGTGACCTGCAATGGAAAACTATTGCTTCCGGTATTAAAAATCCATGGTATGTAATTATACACGATGATAAACAAACCGCTTGTTTCGGCGTAAAAACCGGCGCTAACAGTATTTGCTGGTGGGGTGTGAATGCCGATAATATCGAACTTACTTTAGATACAACTTCGGGTGGGGTAGGTGTGCTATTAGGCGACAGGCAACTGCACGCTGCCGATATCATAACCACTAATGCCAAAACCGCTGAAGATACCTTTGCCGCAACGCATCGCTTTTGTAAAATGATGTGCGAGAAGCCTCGCATTCCGAAGCAACCGGTATATGGTATTAACGACTGGTATTTTGCATACGGCAACAACTCGGCCGAACTGATCAAAAAAACAACCGCCATGATGGCCGAACTGGTTACAGATCACAGTAATAAGCCTTTTTCGGTTATTGATGCTGGCTGGGCCACTTATTCGCCACTGTTGCCGGGCGATGGCGGCTGGAACGATGATTTTTCAAAGCCAAACGATAAGTTCAAAGATATGCATGCCCTTGGCGATGAGATCAAAAAAATGGGTATGCGCCCCGGTTTGTGGATGCGTCCGCTTTGTGCCAAACATGATGAAAAGGCCAGCCTGCTTGCGCCAAAGATCCCCGGCAGGGACGATCCCAAAAATCCTACATTGGACCCAACCATTCCCGAAAACATAGCCCGGATCAAACATAATTTTGATGTGTACAAGCAATGGGGTTATGAAATGGTGAAGCACGATTTTTCAACCTATGACATTGCCGGCCGCTGGGGTTTTGATATGAAGGATAGCTTTACTTCGCCGGGCTGGCATTTTAACGACAGGACAAAAACCAACGCCGAGATCATCCTGCACCTTTATCGCTCCATTCGTGAGGCTGCTGGTGATGGGATCTATGTGATCGGTTGTAACACCATGAGCCACCTTTCGGCAGGAATATTTGAGCTTTGCCGTATTGGTGATGATACCAGCGGTCATGAATGGGCACGTACCCGCAAAATGGGCGTTAATACCCTTGCTTTCCGCTTACCACAACACAACGCGTTTTATGCAGTAGACGGCGATTGTGTAGGCCTTACTAAAGATATTGAGTGGAAAAGGAATAAACAATGGCTGCAATTATTAGCCGAAAGCGGCGCACCGTTATTCATCTCCGGCCAGTCCGAAGCCATGGGCGAAGAGCAAAAGAAAGCTGTAAAAATTGCATTTGCTCAGGCTGCTAAAGTGCAGCCGCTTGGTGAGCCATTGGATTGGATGGAAACACTAACGCCTGCCAAATGGAAACTGAACGGCAGGGTAGTTGATTTTGATTGGGCGTAGGGTGGCTATTTTTAAGATAGTATAAAGTTCTTTGTCATCCTGAGCGATAGCGAAGGATCTTCTTCGATATGCAGAACTGCTATGCAGGGCGGAGAAGATGCTTCGTTTCTACCGATGACATAATAAAAATGGGTGTCATGCTGAGCCTGTCGAAACATGGTGGGGAGGGCCTCTGCGCACGACCCTTCGACGGGCTCAGGGTGACAGTCCCTCTTTCACTTAATAGATCCCAGACTTACGAAGTTTTTAAAACTTCGTAAGTCTTTCCTCGTTTTGTTGTCCACTTTTCAAAGCGCGCCGAGTTTTCAAATTCAAAATAATCATTTTTTAACTTGTCATGGATCGGAGCGAAGAAACTCCCCTATGCATTCGTATCACAAAATAATTTGTAATTAACTGTTAGGCGTTTAAAAAAATATAACGATTATTGGCGCGTGATAACTTGCAGCCTGACATGTTTTTACTGACATTGTTTTGTCAGTGTTCAACTTTTAAAAACAAGTGTTCAGTTAAATATATAGGCAAATATTAAACTGCTGTTTATCAGTCTGTTGGTTTTTTTTTCTATAATTAATTTAACGCTTAAGTTGTTGACTATCAGTACTGATATTTTTTTGAAGTGTTCACCCTTTTTAAATTGAACACTCCTGTTTTTGAATATTAAACCTACGATATAAAAATGAGTGCTACCAATACAAGTAATACTTTCAGCATGATCAATACTATGCGCTGGTATGGTCCTAATGATCCTGTGAGTTTAGCCGATATCAGGCAGGCGGGCTGTACAGGCGTAGTAAGCGCCCTGCACCAGGTACCTAACGGCCAGGTATGGACAGTTGACGCTATTAACGAACGCAAAGCCATTATCGAAGCAGCCGGCCTTACCTGGGATGTAGTTGAAAGTGTACCCGTACATGAAGCCATCAAAACGCAAACCGGCGACTATCTGCAATACATCGAAAACTATAAACAAAGTCTGCAAAACCTGGCGCAAAGCGGTATCCATATTGTTACCTATAACTTTATGCCCGTACTGGATTGGACCCGTACCGATCTGGGTTTTACTGTTAAAGATGGTTCAAAAGCCCTTCGTTTTGAAAAAGCCGCCTTTATAGCCTTTGATGTATTTATGCTGAAAAGGGAAGGAGCAGAGCAGGAGTACACTGCCGATGAGCTTGCTCGCGCCAGGGCCCGTTTTGAGGGCATGAGCGATGATGACAAAAATCTGTTGCAGCGCAATATCATAGCGGGTTTACCGGGCAGCGAAGAAAGCTTCACGCTGGATAAATTCAGGGCTGCACTTGCGGCTTATGACGGCATAGATGCCGAAAGATTAAGGCAAAATCTGATCTTTTTCCTGCAGCAGATCATTCCGGTTGCCGATGCCAAGAACATTAAGATGGTGATCCACCCGGACGACCCACCATATGCAATTTTAGGTCTGCCAAGAGTAGTGAGCACCGCCGAACATATCAATGCGCTTATTGAAGCTGTACCTTCGTTAAACAATGGTCTATGTTTCTGCACGGGATCATACGGTGTAAGGCCCGATAATGACCTGCCCGCCATGGTTAAACAATTTGGCGACAGGATCAATTTCATCCACCTGCGCAGTACCCGCCGCAACGAGTTCGGTGATTTTTATGAAGATAACCACCTGGAGGGCGATGTGGACATGTATGCCGTTGTGAAAGAGCTGGTACTGGTAATGAAGCAGCGCCAGTTAAGTATCCCTATGCGCCCTGACCATGGTCATCAGATGCTGGATGATCTGAAAAAGAAAACGAATCCTGGTTACTCGGCCATTGGCAGGCTCCGCGGCCTTGCCGAGCTGAGGGGACTTGAGCTGGGTATCATCCGCTCAATGGAATAATAAATTTATCCCCCCCGGGAAAAAATAAAAGGCCTTTGCGGAGAGCGAAGGCCTTTATTGCTTATTATTGGTTAGGTGCTCTTAGCCCATGTTATAAAAAAACTGCTCGGCTATAATTTTTCCGTCTTTTACTTCATAAACGGCTATTTCATTCATCGGCATGCGACCGCCTTCTTTGTAAGTAATATCCATATCCATGGTTACCGAGAAAAAATTACCGGTAACTATCGGGTCAGATACCTCACCACTATGTACTTCCTGTACCGAGGCATACCAATATTCTGTTTTGCCTTTAACTGCGTCCTTACCTTCGGTCAACTCCATCGGCGAACCTTTGGGTTCACGGCTCACAATATTATCAGCATACAATTCATTAATGGCGTCAACGTGCTTGCCTTCGCGGCAATATTGAACCAGTTTTTCAGCTACTTCGGTGGTGGTCATGATCTTATGGTTTTAATTGTTGATATAAAGTTAGTCAATAACACTTCAAACGTGTTGCCTGTTTCGTTTAAATTTCTGTTAAGTTTGATAGCGGGATCACATCCCCCGAAAAAAAATAAAAATTTTCTGTAACCATTTTACGCCGCCGAAGTACTTAAGGTATATTACATAATTACAAACTGATTGAACACGCTTACAGATAACGCCATCATGCTAAAGGTGAAAGCCGGCGACCTTGACAGGATGGGTATGCTCTTCGAGCGCTACAATAGGCAGTTGTACGGCTTCCTGTTTCACATGACCTACCAGCGCGAGCTAAGTGAGGATATGGTACAGCAGGTATTTTATAAAATGCTTAAATACCGGCACACCTTTACCGGCACCGGCGAATATATCCACTGGATGTACTCTATTGCCCGCAACGTTTTAAAAGACCACTGGCGAAAAAACAAGCAACAGGTACAGCACGAGGGAGTGGAAGCGGCCGAAACCATAGCGGGGGGCCTGGTACCTGATGAGCAATTTGAAAAAAAACAGGCCAAAGCCGAACTGCACCGCGCGATGGAAAAGCTAAGCGAAAGCCAGCGCGAAATCCTGGCCCTGAGCCGTTTCCAGGAATTGAAATGCCAGGAGATAGCTGAAATATTGGGTATGACGGAAGGTACTGTTAAAGTGCGCATTCACCGGGCTATGCAGGAGCTAAAAAGTATTTATGTAAAAATGGAACGATAAAACAGTACAAGATGAAATGTGAGCTATATGAGGAACTGTTTACCGGTTGGATAAACAAAGAATTAAGCCCCGAAGAAAAGGGGGCTTTAGAACGGCATATTGCAGGTTGTACCAACTGCCGTGAAGAACTGCAGGGCCTTCAGCAATTGTGGGATACGATGGGGCATATTGAAACGCCGGAGCCATCGGCTAATATGGGCGTGAAATTTTATGCCATGCTGGATACCTATAAAGAGTCGGTGAAAGAGCAAAGGAGTTTATGGGCCGATATCAAATACCAGGTAAGCCTGATCTGGGAGTGGCAGCCACGCTGGCCAATGGTTTATAACCTGGCCATGATCATTATACTGGTGGGGGCAGGTTACCTGTTTTTTGGCAAAAGCAAAAGTGATGATCAGGACAATCAACTGAAAGCTTTAAGCTCACAGGTACATGAGCTCAAACAAACCATGATGCTGGCCCTGCTTGAAAACCCATCGGCATCTGAACGGATCAGGGGGGTGAGTTACACCAGCGAGATCAAACATGCCGATAAGCAGGTAATAGATGCTTTATTGGCCACGCTGAATAACGACCCAAATGTAAATGTACGCCTGAGCACGCTTGATGCGCTTAGCCATCTTACCGGTCACCCGGAGGTTAGGGAAGGCCTCATTAAATCGATAGTTGAACAGGATTCGCCGCTGATGCAACTGGCCATTGCCGATGTGATGCTGAAACTGCAGGAAAAACGATCAATAGGCTCATTCAGGGAATTATTAAAACAAAAGGGCCTTGACCATGGCGTACGCGACAAGATCAAACAAACAATAACCCAACTTATTTAAAAAAATAAACCAAATCATGAAAAGATCACTAATGCCTGTTTTAACAGGTCTGGGGCTTTGTTTTGCCCAAATTTCGGCCCATGCTCAGGATTATAAAGAGCATGTTAGCAAGCAGTTTACTTTACAAGGGGCAGCTTCGGGTACCACGTTGGCCATTTACAATATTTTTGGATCGATAACCGTGCAGGGATATTCGGGCAACCAGGTATCCATTGAAATTGATGAAACCATCAGGGGGAAAAACTCAGGTGACGTGGAAACCGGGAAAAAAGAAGTTAAACTGGGGTTCGATCAAAAAGCGGATAGCATTATCGCTTACACAGCCGCCCCCTATGATACCCGTCCGCGCCGCAACTGGAACCGCGATGAAGAGCACAGGCATATTGACTACACCGTAAAGTTAGAATACACAGTAAAAGTGCCTTATGGCATGAACCTGTGTGTATCAACAGTAAATGATGGCGATGTAGAAGTTAAAGATGTTTACGGTGCATTAAAGGTAAACAACGTGAATGGCGGTATAACCATTGCCAATGCCAAAGGCACAACCAGCGCGCATACCATTAACGGGCCGCTCAAAGTAACTTACCTTTCGGTACCACCCGATGCTTCAAGTTATTATACACTTAATGGCAAGCTTGAAGTAACTTATCCGGCTAACCTGGCAGCTGATCTTGAATTTAAAAGCATGAACGGTCAATTTTATACCGATTTTCCGGATGCTGAGGTATTGCCTACAAGGGTAAGTAAAAGCGAATCAAAAAGCGGGAGCGGCACTACTTACAAACTCAGTAAAAATAATGGTGTACGGATAGGAGCAGGTGGAAAGCTATTTAAGTTTGAAACACTTAACGGCAATATTTATATCAAAAAGCAACAATAAAAAATAACAACATGAAAACGATAAAATTTACAGGCGTATTAATATTAACTGTGCTGCTGAGCGCGAGGCTTTGGGCGCAGGACGGGGAAAAGGGACAGCTGGTTGTGCCATTAAGTGATCCGGGAAAACCATTTAAGCTGGAAGTAGGACTGGTTAATGGTTCAATTACCATAACAGGTTACGAAGGAAAAGATATCATTATTGATGCTCAGGGTGGCGAAGAAAGAAAACATCGTGAAAAAGAAGCCGCACCCGGTGGTATGAGGCGTTTATCTGCCGGGAGCAGTCTTGATGTGCAGGCACAGGAAAACAATAACCAGGTAAATGTTCATGGCAGCCCTAATAAAACTACCAATCTTACCATTAAAGTGCCCATGAACAGTACCAGTGTTAAATTATCCACCGTAAATAATGGTAATATCAATGCCAGTAACCTAAGCGGTGATTTGGAGATCAGAAATGTTAACGGTTACATCAAACTGAACAATATTTCAGGTTCGGTTGTGGCCAATACGGTTAATGGCAATGTTGAAGTTACCTTTAAAAGCATTGATGCAAAAGCAGCTATGGCATTTTCAACACTTAATGGTAAGGTTGATGTTACTTTCCCGGCAAGCCTTAAGGCAAATGTGAAACTGAAATCAGACCAGGGCGATATATTTACCGATTTTGACGTGGTAACCGAGCAGCGCAAACCAGTAGTAACAAAAAACAAAGGTGAAAAAGGAATGTACAGCCTGAAAATGGAGGACTGGGTTTACGGAAAAATAGCAGGCGGCGGTCCCGAGTTATTGATGAAAACTACTTTTGGCAGTCTTTATATCCGTAAGGCAAAATAAGTTTTACAACACAGCACAGTCAATTATTGGGGAAACAGTGGGTAATTTTGTCGGCAAATTTCATCAGATAAACGGCTAACGCACAGGTTTGAGAATATTGACGAACCAAAGACAAACATTAAAGTTGTAAACAGCATCCGGCATATTATACCATGACTTGCCTGGTTAATAATATCGGTTTGCAGGGGGCAGATGGTAAAAAAAGCAATGCTGTACCTGTTTGCAAATTGAATTTTAGTTTATTCATTAAAAGCAAGTGATTGATTATAAGCTGAATCGATAGTTTAAGGAAAATGCTGCCGGAAAGAGGTCGAATCGGCAGGGGAGATTATACAATTAGTGTGAAATTGGCGTTCCGGGGTGGTATACGGAACGCTTTTTTTGCAAATAAGCCACCAACTGACCGTTGAACAATAGGCTAAACCATTTTTGTGCACTATATTTGCTCACTGGTTACCTGTTGCAATTACAAAGTATAATATGGTTAAGCTTTTTATCGTGGGTTTTCCGCGAGACATGGAAGAAATTGAACTTGTTGAACTTTTCAGTGCTTATGGTACGGTTAGCACCGTGCGCATAATTACCGATAAGGACAGTGGGATTAGTAAAGGTTATGGTTTTTTAGAAATGACTGATGAGGCAGGAGCCCAGCGGGCTATTGAGGCTATGAATGGTGCCACTATCGACGAACGCGAGATCAGCGTAAGGATAGCTGAACAAAAGCATCAGCCGCAACAACAGCAGCAGCAATTTACAAGGCCCAAGCCGGGTTTTAACAAAATAAAGCCACAAGGTTACAACAAGCCCCGCTTTCCGCGCGAAAATAACAACAGGTTTGAGCAGCAGGAAGCTGCAGCCCCGGTTAGAGCAAAACGCCCCCGCAGGCAGCAGCCGTAAGCTTTAATTTCAGGAATTATAAAGCTCTGTTGTTAAAAACTGGTTCCTGAATTTTCCATGCGGATCAAATTCGGCCACTACAGCTTTAAAAGCATCCATCTTTTCGTAACGTGCCGCTAATGTTTTAGCCGGGATGGTAAAGATCTTACCCCAATGCGGCCTTGCTTTAAACGATGAAAGTTCCCGTTCAATTTGAGGGAGTAATTTCAATACCGCTTCCGTTTCTTGTTTCCAGGTAAAATGAATAGCTACTGATTTTTGATTATGGGCAGGGCTCATCCACAGGTCATCGGCAGCAATGGTGCGGATCTCGGTGATAAAGAGATGAGGGCCTATTTGTTTGCCTAATTTCGCCACAGCTGCAATAGCTTCAACCGCATGATCAAAAGGAACAAAAAACTCTGATTGCAGCTCTTTACCGCTACTTGGTGTAAATCCCATTTTAAAATGAGGTAAGCGTTCATACCATGGACCGGGTACGCCCATTTGCTCGGTACAATTTTCGGCAGAGAGGGCTATAATGGGGTGCAGGTTTTTGGTAGCTGCTTTGGCCCCATAAAACTCTTTCAGGTTTTCGTCTTTATCTGTACCTATCCTGCTTTTTATCCAAACCTCGTTAATATGGTCGCTTTGCCAGTCGGTAAACAGGCTTACACTATATCCGGCCGAAACAATTTTTTCAAAATGCTGCTTTAACTCGCTCATAGGTAAGCCGGTGAATACATGTTGTTTCATCATGTAAGTTGGTTGTATTTGTAGTGTAACTTTGGTGATAACACCCAAAGCGCCAAGACCAACTATGGCTGCATTCAGCTTTGCGGCGTCTTTTGTTTTTGAAAGATGAACAATACTTCCATCCGCTTTAACAATCTCTAAACCTACTACCGCGCTTGAAAGGTTGCCATTTTTTACACCGGAGCCATGTGTGGCTGTTGTGATAGACCCTGCTACTGAAATATGTGGCAGGGAGGCAAGATTATGCAGGGCAAAACCTTCTTTATGAAGGTATGGGGCAAGCTCGCCATATTTTATGCCCCCTTCAACAGTAACGGTGTGGTTTTGCTTGTCAATAGATACCACCTTGTTCAGGTCGCGTGTGGAGAGCAGGTTGTCTTTACTATCGGCAATGTTATTGAAGCAGTGCCTTGTGCCCAGTGCTTTTATTTTATCGTGTTTTTTAATGAGCTGCTGTACTTCCTCAACCGATTTGGGATAAAATACATTACCCGTGCTGTAAGTTAAATTGCCCGACCAGTTTTGCAAGTGAGGTTGTTGTGCCCATGAAGGGATTGAAGATAATAGGGGAGATGCCATTAAGGTAGTACTTAATTGAATGAAAGTTTTTCTTTTCATAACAAATTGGTTAGTACAAGGTAGCCAATTATTAAACAGAAATGAATTGAAATTATCCTGAATTTGCCGGATAGGCTTGCTTTGAAAAGTTTTTTCGTTTTTTTAATAAGTAAATATAGATTTTTAAAAAATTTATAAACTTTTTATTTATTTTGGTGAAAAAATTAACATTGGGATGTTAATTCAGCGTTATTCATAGATTTGGAATGCGCTTTTGGTAAATTGAGAAAAATATCTGATAAAACATAGTGAAGGAAGTTTACGCCCCCTTTATTCCGGGTACTTACAATGAAAATACCCTTGATGAGCTATCTGTTTTGCTCGAAAAAGGAGAAAAGTATGCTATCGATAATCTTTTATGGACTGATACAGGATATTTTCCATCGGTTAATTTTTCAATAGCCCATACCGGGGATGGTATCGCATTAAAGTATTTTGTAAAAGAGCAACATACTATTGCAACTTATAAAACGGTAAACGACCCTGTTTATAAAGATAGTTGTGTTGAGTTTTTTATAGGTTTTGGAGATGGCCAATATTACAACCTGGAATTTAATGCCCTCGGAACCGCGCTGGTAGGCTTCGGTAAAGACCGTCACGGAAGGACACCTGTTCCTGATGATAAGGTGAGCAGTATAAAAGCTCTGAGTAATATCAACTGGGCTGAAAATACAGACGGTTTTAATACCTGGGATTTGACATTGCTGGTCCCTTTTGATGTTTTTATTTATCATGATATCAAAACATTAAATGGAACTACCAGCCGGGCAAATTTTTTTAAATGCGGCGATGATCTGCCAGAGCCTCATTTTGTAAGCTGGAGCAACATCAATAACCCCGTACCTGATTTTCACTTATCAGCGTTTTTTGGAACGATAAAATTCATTTAAAGTAAAATCCCTCTAATTAAACAACATACTATGGCCCAGGCAACAAGTTCAGTGATCGAATCGCCGGTAAAAAAATCAGCGATAAACCCGATAGTTATTATCGGGGCCTTATTTTTCATTTTTGGTTTTGTAACCTGGATGAATGGTACCCTCATTCCCTACTTAAAAATAGCGTGTGAGTTAAGTACTAAGGAAGCATATTTTGTAACCACGGCTTTTTATATTGCTTATGTTGTAATGGGCATCCCCGCCGGGAAAACCATAAAAAAGTTTGGCTTTAAAAACGGTATGGCCATAGGCTTGTTTGTAATGGCGTTAGGCGCACTGATATTTATACCCGCGGCAGTGACCCGTACCTACGGGATATTTTTAATTGGCTTGTTTGTTCAGGGTACAGGCTTAACGGTGTTACAAACTGCATCAAACCCATATATTACTATTTTAGGTCCTGCTGAAACAGCTGCAAAGCGCATCAGCATTATGGGGATCTGTAACAAAATTGCCGGCGCTTTAGCCCCTGTTATTTTGGGTACGGTAGTGCTTGCCAATATTGATTCGATAACCGAAAAGCTTAAAACTTTAAGTGCAAGCGAAAAAGCGCTGGAACTTAACCAGCTGGCAGCAAGGGTGATATTGCCTTATGGCATTATGGTGGTAGTTTTAATTTTACTGGCCATACTTATCTATTTTTCATCATTGCCTGAGATCAATACCGAGCATGAAGATGAAACCGTAGCTGCAGCAAACACAAACAAAACCAGTATTGTACAGTTTCCGCACCTGATACTTGGCGTGGTAACCTTGTTTGTGTATGTAGGTGCCGAGGTTATAGCCGGCGATTCAATTTCGCTTTATGGCACTTCGCAGCATATCCCCTTATCAACGGCCAAGTTTTTTACATCATGTACATTGATCTCCATGATTGTGGGTTACCTGGTTGGTGTTTTCTGTATCCCGAAACTGATAACACAACAAAAAGCATTGGTAGCTTCTTCAATTTTGGGTATTGTATTAACAATTGCAACCTTGCTGACCCATGGTTATGCGTCTGTGTTTTGCATTGCATTACTTGGTTTAGCTAACTCACTGATGTGGCCTGCTATCTGGCCGCTGGCCCTGGCCGGTTTAGGCCGCTTTACCAAAATCGCATCTTCATTATTGGTTATGGGGATCGCCGGTGGTGCCGTTCTACCTCCGCTGTACGGCTATTTTTCGGAGAAGTTTTCAGCACAATCGGCCTATATTATACTTATTCCTATTTACCTGTTTATTTTTTACTATTCAACATTAGGGCATAAAGCAGGCAGACAAAACGTAAAAGCCTGATCGTAACATTTCTTTCCCCATTTTATCTAAAAGCCTGAGAAGTGATATTCAACTTCTCAGGCTTTGTTGTTTGATATTACCCCTTATATGATTTGAAAACTGTTTGCTGAGAGTTAAAATCTGTGGACTCAGTGAGTGGAATTACATTGAGGAATGATGGCCTGTCATCCATGCTTCGACAGACTACATAATAAATAAAGAATGTTCCCGTTAGCAGGTAAGCTTCGGGTGAAAGCGGGCAGAACGATGCCGACCTTGAGCTCAGGAAGGGCATAGCAAGTTTTTGCAGAAGCATTGGGAAGGCGGGTGCGGAGCAAAATAATTGCAGCCGTGGTTCTGCCCGATTTGCAGGGCAAAGGCCTTGTGCGCAAAGAAGCCTATCTGCTGACTTGACTTTTTGGATACTTTTGTGTCAAGACAAAAGTATCTGGCCCGCGCGGTCAAGAGCGCGACGATGTAAGTCCATAGAACAAAGCCCGTTACCTGCCCATTGAGGTTGCTAAACAACGGTTATCAGAGACCAATAGTCGTTAAAACTCGAAATATAGTAGTTTTTTACCTGTTGTTGTTTGTTTAACTTATTGTTATTCAGTTGTTTGTATGGATGGCATGCGGTGTGTATACAGCTTTGCAACAAACCGAACTAAAAACATCTAAAGAAATCAACTATGGAAATGTTTATATTCTGGATAACCCGCCTGGTGCTGCTTGCCTGCCTTGCTGTACTTGTTTACATGATAATGCCAAACTATGCCGAACAAAATGACGGATGGGAGTAAGCAGCCCTGATAGATAAATTTTATTATAATAATTTATTAATTAATACTCAAACCTTTGATTGAGCGATCTGTTATTATTTTTATCAGTCATAGAACTAATTATGGACAGTAAAAACAAAACCGGATGGCCTGATAGCAATCTCATCAATACAAGTGAAAATTATGAGGTTGAATATTGGGCAAACAAATTTGGTGTTCGCCCCGAAAGGTTAAAAACAGCCGTACGCGCTGTGGGCAATTCGGCAGCAGCGGTGGCCAAATATTTGAACAACAAATAAAGCCCTACCATATGAGCCTGGAAAAGTATGCCGAGAAACGCGATTTCAGCAAAACTAAAGAACCCAAAGCGGGGAGGAGCAAGGATAAAGATCACCTGATGTTTGTGATCCAAAAGCATGATGCTTCGCGTTTACACTATGATTTCAGGCTCGAAATGGGCGGTGTATTGAAAAGCTGGGCCATACCCAAAGGCCCGTCAACTGATCCTAAAGTGAAGCGACTTGCTATGATGGTTGAGGATCACCCCTTTGATTACCGTAACTTTGAAGGCATTATCCCCAAAGGTGAATATGGCGGCGGTACCGTCATCGTTTGGGATGAGGGTACTTATGAACCTATCGACGAGATTAAAGGCAAAAAAGCGCAGGAAAAGCACCTGCTTAAACAGCTTGAAACCGGCTCGGTAAAGATTAAGCTCCATGGCGAAAAGCTTGAAGGTGAATTTGCTCTTGTTAAAACCCATGGGATGGGTGAGAATGGCTGGCTGCTCATTAAACATAATGACCAGTTTGCATCAGCTAAAGACATCACCAAAAAAGATAAATCCATCCTTTCCGGCAAATCCATAGAAAGCATGGAAAAAACCAGCGAGAAGGTTTGGCAGCACGGCCACGAGGAAGATTTAGAGAAACCGAAGAAAGCGGGTAAAAAAAAAGCCCTGAACAAACCGATTGAAGAGCTGGAAGATAAAGTTGATACCAACGATACTGAAGATTTTGATGTTCAGGCATTATTGAAAAAAGCGCCTAAATCAAAAGCGCCAACTAATATCAAGCCCATGAAGGCCACGCTGGTTGATGAGCCTTTTGATGATCCCGACTGGCTTTACGAGGTTAAGTGGGATGGCTACCGGGCTATTGCAGTGATCGACAAAAAAGGAGCGGAGCTTATCTCCCGTAATAATCTTCCTTTCGATAAATATTACCCGATCAATAAGTTGCTAAAAGATTGGCAGATCAACGCAGTAATTGATGGCGAGATCCTGGTATTGAACGATAAAGGGATCTCCGACTTTGGAGCCCTGCAAAACTGGCGGAGCGAAGCTGATGGCAATTTGGTTTATTATGTGTTCGATATCCTTTGGTACGAGGGCAAAAACCTGATGGATTTGCCCCTTAAACAACGCCAGGCGATATTGACATCTATCCTCCCAACAAATGATGACCGCATCCGGCAAAGTAAGGTTTTTGACACCGGCGGCATCGAGTTTTTTAATGCTGCGGAAAGAATTGGCCTGGAAGGTATCATCGCCAAAAAAGCAAGCAGTGTTTATACTTCTGATCTCCGTTCAAAGGAGTGGCTTAAAATCAAAGTGCACCGCAGGCAGGAAGTGATCATTGCCGGGTTTACCAAAAATTCAGGTACTTCCAAATCATTCAGTGCGTTGATATTGGCTTTATATGATGATAAAGGCAAACTACAGTATACTGGTAAAGTAGGCACCGGTTTTTCTGATAAACTACAGAAGGAAATGATAGAGCAGTTTAAGCCCCTTATCACCGATAAAAGTCCGTTTGAGGTTGAACCTGATGTAGATAAGCCATCACGGTTCAGACCGCAGCGCTTAGGTGCAAAGCCCACCTGGCTCAAGCCCGAACTGGTTTGCGAAGTTGCATTTGCCGAAGTAACCGGCGACGGCGTGTTCCGGCAAGCTTCCTTTAAGGGAATGCGTACCGATAAAAAAGCAAAAGATGTAGTGTTGGAAACCCCTAAGGATACTACCGAAACAGTAGAAGAAGTTGAAAGCACTGATAACGATACTCACGTTAAAGCTATTAAACCCGTGAAAGATACAGATCGTAAAACCCTGCTTAACCCGAAGGATGAAACCCAGGTACGCAAAATTTGTGGGCACGAGCTTAAATTTACCCATCTGAGCAAAGTTTACTGGCCCGAAGATGGCGTAACCAAGCGTGATATGTTTAATTACTATTATCAGGTTGCCGATTACATTTTACCTTATTTGAAAGATAGGCCAATGTCGCTCAACAGGTTTCCAAATGGCATACACGGGCCAAGTTTTTATCAAAAGGACGTGAAAGGTAAAGCACCCGATTGGATCACCAAAACTTTTCCGTACACTAACGCCGAAGGAGAGCATAAAGAATATTTGGTAGGATCAGATGAATCATATTTACTTTGGATGGCCTCATTGGGATGCATTGAAATGAACCCCTGGTTTAGCCGGGTGAAATCACCTGATAACCCGGATTACTGCGTGATAGACCTCGACCCTGATAAAAACACGTTCGACCAGGTTATTGAGGCCGCTTTGGAGGTGAAAAAAGTATTGGATGCTGTGGATGTACCGTCGTGCTGCAAAACATCAGGTTCAACAGGGATGCATATTTATATTCCACTGGGGGCTAAATATGATTACGATCAATCGCAGCTATTTGCACGGCTTGTTGTAGATATTGTTCATAAACAAATCCCAGCTTATACCAGCCTGGAGCGTATGATAGCTAACCGGAAAGGTAAAATGTACCTCGATTTTTTGCAGAACCGACCGGGTGCTACCATCGCCGGCGCGTATTCATTGCGGCCTAAACCGGGCGCTACGGTTTCTATGCCCCTGCATTGGGATGAGGTTAAACCAGGGCTTACCATGAAAGATTTTACCATTTTCAATTCCATCGACCGCCTTAAGGAAACCGGTGATCTTTTTAAAGGTGTATTAGGAAAAGGTATCGACCTGGAGAAAACTATTAAAAAGGCGAAGAGTGTATTTGAGTGAAAATTGATGAAAAAAAGCGTCATTGAGGTACGAAGCAATCCCAAACTATACAGAGCGGCTCTGCTAATCGGGGATTGCTTCGTACCTCGCAATGACGCGGAGTATAACTGTTCAAAATGACAAACCCTGTATCGTTTCAAGCCACAGCCGCAGACAAGATAACACCATTGTGTGCATTTTCCACGCCATTGGCATAACCATTACTGTCGATGAACATCTTTTCATTTTCGATCAGGAAATGCGCTCCGCCGACAAAGAAATTCCCTTTAATGGTAACAACATGATCAGGATGCTGCGCATGAATTTCATTCAGCACGTGGCTTGATAAACCTGGATATTCATGTGGGTCGAACTGGTATACATCCAGTACCGGCTCGGCATGACCGGGTTGAAGTACTTTGACGCGACCGCTGGTTACATCAAGGCGCACATTGGCGCTGTTTTCATTGGCATTAGCACTAATCCTGATGGCCTCGCCGTTTGGCGTGTTGATATTGGCATCAATGGTAAGCACTTTGCCTTTATGCTCATCATAAAATGAAAGGATCCTCAAAAACTCAATATTGCTGAGCCCATCGCTATAAGTAAGCGTATTACGTTCGCTCAAAAATATAGTAGTCCCAAAAATGAATGCATGTTTCATAACGGAAATTTTTAATTGGTTAATTGATAATGATACAATTACCAAAACCACAAAATGTTTTAAAATTTCATTATTCTTTCCATGGTGAATGCAGGATGCAATCACAAAAGTTTTTCCGATGAAAATTGGGGATCATATAGGCACAAACATCGGCTTTGATATTACCAAAAGTAGTTTCGGTTTTATGCTCAAATCCACCAAAAAATGTAGGGATGATCTTCTTTTTAAAATCGTTGCGCGGGAAAGCTTTAATGATCTCTTCCCTGTTGGCATCGCTTAAATTTTCATAGCCTTCGCCCATTACGTCAAGACCAACGCCTGAATACATCAGGGCAACCTCGGGTTCTTTATGCTCGGCTATGCCAATGGTGGTATGCAGGGCAATGGTATCCCAAACCAGTTGCAGCTGATCTTTCGGTAAACCGTAGCCTGTTAAGAAATCGCGTGCTGCATTAGCGCCATCCACCTCAAAACGCTTATCGGGACTGCTGTAATGAGACGTTAAACCCAGGTCATGAAATATGGAGCTGACGTACAGTAATTCAGGGTCGTATTTTAATTGTTTGCGTTCGCCGTTGAGGGAAGAGAAAATGAACACCCTGAGCGAGTGGTTATAAATAAATTCGGTGCCATGCGCTAATAAAAGTTCGGTGGCATGGTTGGCGATGGTACTATCAGGAATGGTGATCCCGGCTATGGTTTTTACTTTAGTTACTGACATAATTTTAATAGAATTAATATGCCTCAAAATTATGCCGGTACCGCCGGTTAAAAATGTTAAAACCGGCTAATCACATGCCAATATGTACAAAGTGCGAGCGGTATTGATGGGGCGATACAAGCGTATTCTTTTTAAAGAAATGGCTGAATTGCTCGGGCGTTGAAAAGTTAAGATGGTAGGCGATCTCTTTTACAGGCTTCGCTGAAAATTGCAGCGATCGCTTCGCTTCGGATATCAGCTGACCGTTAATAATGTCTTTAGCTCCTTTACCGCTACAGCGATTGCAGAGCTCTGTAAGTTTACGTGTGGAGATGCCCATTTGCTTTGCAAATTCAGCAACCTCATGAGTGTTTTGATACTGGCGGCTAACCAACTCCAGGAACTGGCGGTATAGCTGGTTATCGTAACTATCAAATCCTTTGCTCAGCGAGGCATTGATATTGGCTGTTTTGATCATAATGATCTTCAAATAGGCGGCCATGGCATCCAGCTTGTTGATGTAGCCGGGTTTAATAAACTCTGTGTGGAGGGTTTTAAAAAGCGGACTTAGTTCCTGTACATCGTCAGGTGTTAATGGGATCTGCTGGTTATCCGAAGCATTATTGAATAATACCGCCTTGCAATTATTGGCGCTATCCGGAGCTCTTTCCCAAAAGCAATCGCCAAAGCTTAACGCATAGCCGGTTAAAACGGTATCGGCAGAAAAAGTAAAAAGCTGGCCTTTTGATATGAGCAACAATTGATCGCCAACAATAGGATAGGGGGCTGTATCGATAATTAACTGGCCTGACCCCGTAGTAATAAGAAAAATACGGTTATAAGTAGCCCTGTGCACCCGTTGATCATCAAAATGCTGGCCCTCCCAATTTTCGACAGAGAAAGAATCCTTAATGTCCCGGTCGGCAATGATATTCAAATGTTCAGGCTTTTTCATGAGGTCATTATTATAAATTGCTCAACTTAAAATAACCAGGCGTGATCTTATCTTCCGGAAGATCGGCATTCGGGATAAGTTCGATCTGGTATTTTTCTTTTTGAGCAGGATTTAAAATATCTTCTACATTATAAATGTCGTCAACATCAATACCGTATTTATCATCAATGTGTGAGCTAGCGCCGACGAAATGATTGTTTTTAAAGAAAAACGTCTCTTTGGCATTTTTGCCGGCCGAAGCAAAATCGTTCTGAACGGTGAGTACAACGTAATGTTGTTCTTCAAATTTATTGGGCTGATAGCCGCCAAGGTTGATGAAAAACAATTTATTATCCTGATGAATGTTATTACCACGTGGGGCGATCTTAACGGCATAACCATCAACGGTATTTACTTCCCGCCAGGCATCGATATGGATTTTTTCAGGTTCTGGCCAAAATGCCTGGATCTCAGGTACAAGGTCGCGAAGCGATGGCGCTATCCCAAAGAACACGTCATGTTGTTCTACGTGCCTTCCCGGTGGTTTACAACCCAGCATCAGCATAAACAGTTTAAGGTTTTCCATAGGCTAAAGTTAGTATAAGCAGTAAAGCGAAAATAGGCGTTTTGTCAAACAACTATCACAATGTGTTAAAACGGTAACTTTGTTCAACGTTAGCTATGTTTTTTACGTTAGTTGCTATAAATACGCATCGTATTAAATCCTATTTGAAATACATGAAAAAAGTAATTTGTTCAATAGCCGTGCTGTTAACGGCTTGTTTCTCTGTTTTTGCATCAGGCCCTAAAAAGGGTTTGGATACTGCCACCTTTGCCACTGGCTGCTTTTGGTGTACCGAAGCAAAATTTCAGCAACTAAAAGGGGTTGAAAAAGTGATCTCCGGATTTTCCGGCGGGCACGTAGCCAATCCATCTTATGAGCTGGTTTGCACCGGCACAACCGGTCATGCCGAAGCTTGTAATATTATCTATGATCCTACAAAGATCACGTACGATGAACTGATTGCCGCTTTTTTTGTGGCACATGACCCAACGCAACTAAATAGGCAGGGCAATGATGTGGGTACACAATACCGCTCGGCTATATTTTATCATAGTGCCCAGCAAAAACAAAAGGCGCAATATTATATCACCAAACTGAATGCCGAAAAAGCTTATAAAGATCCGATAGTAACGCAAGTAGTACCATACAAAAATTTTTATAAGGCCGAAGATTATCACCAAAACTATTTTAACCAGAACGGTAGTCAGCCTTACTGCAAATATGTGATCCAGCCCGAGTTGGAAAAATTTAAAAAGGTGTTTAAAGATAAATTGAAACAATAATGAAAGCGGTATATATCATAGCAGCCTTGTTCTGTTTTGCTACAGGAGCATTTGCACAACAGCCCAAAACAATAAAAGGACATGAGAACAATCCTTATTATTCCAACACCGACACCAAACATTTGAACGTGTCAAATGCCGAATGGAAGAAGATCCTTCCAGCCGCATTATATGCTACAGCAAGGGAGCAGGAAACGGAACGCGCATTCACCGGTAAATACTGGAACAAGGATACCAAGGGCACTTATTATTGCGCGGTATGCGGTAACAAGCTTTTCCGCTCGGATGCCAAATTTGCAAGTGATTGCGGCTGGCCAAGTTTTTATGAGCCGGTACGCAAAAACAGTGTGATCTACAAAGAAGATAATTCATACGGTATGCAGCGCACGGAAGTAATTTGTGCCCGCTGTGATTCGCACCTGGGGCATATATTTGATGATGGTCCGCCGCCAACACATAAAAGGTTTTGTATGAACTCCGTTTCTCTTGATTTTGTGCCGGAGGGATTTGGGTTGTAAGAGTGTTTTTAAAGGATAACTGAAAACGAATAGTGGGCTTTAGCCTGAATGCTGCAGGCATTTTGGCTAAAGCCCTTTGTTTTTTGAAGATTATCTATCGAAATTGCAGGTTGCACCAGAGGTGCAAAAGGTTTGTAGAAATAAAATAGTCATTTTAGTATGCCAAAGGTACACAACTCCTTTTTTGCACATCAATTTACCAGCAAAAGTCATCCATAAGTAAAGCTGCAATATTCCCTGCTCAGCTTAAAACAAGTATGAATTAACTTGTGTTATCCACCAATAATCAAGCAAATTACTTATGCAACTGCAAAGCCTGAAAGATATCGCAAAACAGCTGATGGCCGGGAACAAAGGCCTTTTAGCCATGGATGAAAGCACCGCCACCTGCAACAAACGTTTTAAAGCGCTCAATATCCCGCAAACGGAGGAATATCGCCGCAAATACCGCGACCTGATCGTGAACACGCCAAAACTGGAGGAAGCTATAAGCGGGGCCATTTTGTTTGATGAAACGATAAGACAGAGTACCGCAGATGGTAAGCTATTTGTTGATATCCTGAAAGAAAAAGGAATTATTCCGGGCATTAAGGTAGATGAAAGCGCGCGGGATATGGATGGATTCCCCGGCGAGAAAATAACCGAAGGTCTTGATGGTTTGCCGGAGCGGCTGGCCGAATATTATAAATTGGGTGCCCGCTTTGCCAAATGGCGCGCCGTTATTACTATAGGTGAAGATACCCCCACAAGCGGCAGTATCAAAGCCAATGCATTTCTGCTGGCTCGTTACGCTATCATTTGCCAGGAAGCAGGTATTGTACCCATTGTGGAGCCCGAAGTTTTGATGGACGGCGATCACTCACTTCAAACCTGTGCTGATGTAACCAACGAGGTTTTGCATACGGTATTTAATCAATTGTACCAGCAACGGGTGAATTTTGAAGGCATGATACTGAAGCCCAATATGATTGTGCCCGGTATTAAAGCCGCGCAGCAGGATAGCGCCGATGTACTGGCCGATACTACCATCAATTGTTTTTTACGCTGTGTGCCAGCCTCGATACCTGGCATTGCGTTTCTTTCGGGCGGGCAATCTCCTGAGCTTGCATCTGAAAGGTTAAACGCCATGCATGTGCGCTTTAAAGATAAAATGCCCTGGGCTTTAACATTTTCGTATTCAAGAGCTGTACAGCAACCAGCCCTCGAAAAATGGGCAGGTAACGATGAAAATATTGAAGAGGCGCAAAGGTTATTATACGAGCGTGCCCATATCAATACCATAGCCCGCGATGGCAAATATACACCGGAGCTGGAGAAGCACCCGGCAGCATAAAATAAGAAAGCCGCCTTTTTCGGGCGGCTTTCTTATTTGTTTAGCTTTATAAACCCTTAACCTTGTAATGGGTATAGGTAGTAAAGCCTAAAAATGTATTATCAATAGGAACGCCAAGCGGCGCCTGTAACCCCCTCAAATATTTCAGGTTATCAGTATTGTACTGGTTGTAGGCAATTTCAACACCCGGAAAAATGCGGCTATGTAAATCGCAGTAATCACAGCCTGTTTTTTGATCATAAGCTTTCCGCATAAAATCATAGCCCAGGCTGATGTTTTTATTGCTGATCTCCCATAAACTATTATCGCCCTGTATTTTGGCAATGGCAGCGGCATAAGCATAGGCCGTTAATGAGTATTGGTAATGAACACAATCTTTACGCACACAAAGTTCAGGCAGCGTTCCATCCGGTTGGATAACGTTTGGCAATTCTTTTACTAAAAGGTCATAGCCGGCACGATAAGCGGTATCGCTATTTAAAAACACGCCAATAGCCATTTTAGCATAACCTGCTGAAGCATCCCAGTTATTTTTATAATCAGGGATCTTATTGATGTAATTATCTTTTACGTTAACAAGGTACTTGCTGAACTGCTCGATATCGGCAGCAGCCCATCCGGCCGATCTGCCCTTTACCTTATAATTCCTGATAATCTCCGCGGCAGCTACAAAGCTTGGGGTTGTCCATGATGCTTCCAGATCGGGTTGGTTGGGATTGGTTTTCCCTGCCAGCAGGCCATAATCCTTAAAAGCGTAAGCCCATCCGTTCAGTAAACCGATTGCCTTCTTAGCATAGTCTGCATTGCCGGTAGCAGCCCAGGCCAATGCAAATGCATAAACCAGCTCACAATCCTTCCTGATTTGTGTTTTCGATGGCGACGTAGCACCATTTGAACCTACTACGATGGTTGATGGAAACGAATCCGGGTATTCATGATCTTTAATAAAATCGAGCACCTTTTGATATGCTGTAGTTCGCATAGTGTCACCAGCTTTCAGTTGTGCGCTAATGAGGTCCAAACTGGCCCTGGTATTTAAAATACCAGGGTGCACAAATTTGGTTTTATTGTTTTCCTGTGCTTTCAAACTAAATACAAAGAGCATTAACAGGGATGCAAGCAAAGTTATTTTACAGTATCTCATCTTCAGCCTACTTATCCAATCCGCCGCGTCGCGTTGCTTTAACCTGTGCAGGCCATTTGATGCCCTCTGTTTTGGTGTTAATGGTTTTCTGCGGGTCTTCGCTGGCCATGTAAGCCATGATGGCAGCTAAAATGGCGTTATTTTTCAAATCATCAAATACAACTTTATCATAAGTATCGCGGTTGGTATGCCAGGTATATGCCCCGTAAGACCAGTTAAGCGAACTTAAAGAAAAGCCCGGCGCGCCAACAGCTACAAACGAAGCAAAGTCAGACCCGCCACCACCCGGTTGCCCAGGAAAGTTTGTTTTGATCCGGTTTTTGATGGTGTCCGGTACAGCGGCAAGCCATCTGCTTAAATAATCCTTAGCTTCAACAAAGCCCTGGCCGGTAAGGTTCACTACACGACCTGTGCCGTTATCCTGGTTAAACAAGGCCTGCAGATTGCTCACAATTTCGGGATGGTCCTCAACAAAAGCGCGTGAGCCGTTCAGGCCTTCTTCTTCGCTACCCCAGTGGCCTACCAGTATGGTACGTTTTGGGTGGGGGTAGAATTTTTTTAGCAAACGCATGGCCTCCATCATAGTGAGGGTACCTGTGCCGTTATCGGTAGCACCGGTGCCGCCATCCCATGAATCAAAATGGGCGCTCAGCATTACATACTCGTTTGGTTTTTCAGAGCCTTTGATCTCGGCAATGGTATTGAACGTTGGCACTACGCCTAACTCTTTTGATTCGCAATGAATACTGATCACCGGTTTGTTACCCGATTCGCTCAGGCGGTATAGCATACCGTAATCTTCCAGCGAAATATCAACCGTAGGGACAATTTTGGTGTAAGCAGCAAAGATCTTGTCAACCCCGAACCCTGCCGACCAGTTATTGGTCAGGATGCCTGCTGCGCCTGAATTTTCCAATGCTACAGGTAATGTTTTATTGGTAAAGCCGGTTTTGCTGATGCGTTTTTTCCATGCATCGGTTTGCGCAGTACGGTCGGCCTTCATTTTATCGAATGATTCTTTCAGGGCAAACTCCTGCCAGTTATAATCGGGCCTGCCGGTTGGCTGGAGCATGGAGATCATCACAAACTTACCCTTAACATTAGGCAACCATTGCTGAAATGCTACTGAATCCGCCATATCCGGCAGGATAATTACTTCGGCAGTGGTGGTTTTTTTGCCCATGCCGGGGCTCCAGGCCAGTTGGGTGCCTTCTAATGATTTTACTCTTGGCGATACCATATCAATATGCGAGATGCCGCGTTCCCAGCCGCGCCATTCGCCCCACTTTTCGTTTTTAGCCTGGATATCCCAGCTTTTATATTTAGCTACCGCCCAGTCGTTAGCCTGTTTCATTTGCGGCGTACCAACCAAACGCGGACCGACACCATCAAAAAGCTCATGCGCCAGTTTTTCCAGCTGTGAGTTGGAGGTCTCCTCGTTCATGATACTGTTAATAACAGGGTTACTTGATTGGGCCGAAGCTATGCCGCTGCAAAGCAGCATACCAAGCACAAGAGGCTTTGTCCTGTTCCATAGGTTGTTGCAGGTATAATGGTAAATGTGTTTCATAAGGTCTAAAATATGAAAAAAGTAGCCGCGGTAATACGTTTTATCTGGAATGGCATTGTTAAGTAACATAATTATTGCAAAGTGTAATTAAGTATTTACTTTGCAGGCCTAAATCTTATTGTAATGAAGGTGTCTGCTTCTCTTATTGTTTTTTTACTAATATTTATGAGCTGCAGGCATGTAGAAAAGAAATCTGCCGAAATTGTTAAAACTGATGCGATGGGCAGCGTCACAAAAGCAACCGATACTATAAACGGGTTGCCAAAAACAACTGAACCTGTTTTGGAGCAGCAGGACAGTTTAAGAAATAGCAACTGGGTTGATACGCTTATAGTAGATTACATTGAGCACTCGGACAATGAATTGATTAAATTATCACGTAAAGATACATCAATACACGATGGGTGGATGTTTGACCGACTTCAAAAAAGAGGTGTAAATACTTATTTTGTTTATAATATTGGCCATGACTATAATAATGGTGATGGTGTTATCTACGCTTCTGACGGTTGGGTATACGTAGATACTTTGAATAGGAAACTTTATGAGTACCAGGTGACTGATGAAAGTTTGAAGGAATGGAAACATTGATTTAACCTTTTTCGATTTTTTTTAGCAAAATGTCGTAATTGTTCTCTTGTGTTAAATTATTGTTATAGAATTAACAATAGGTTTACACGTGGCCGGTTCTTTTGTAAAAACTAATCGATCACATATCAATGAAAAAACAAGTACTTGGCGTCATCGCGGCATCTGCGGTGATCCTTTCTTCCTGCCATGACAATAATAAGGTTAATCCATTTAGCTATCCCGATATGGCCGAAGCTCAAAATCCGGCTGTGCTTTTTACTACTGCTAATGGTGTTAAAGTATACAATGGGGGCTTTGGTTCGGCAGTTGCGGCTGATCCCAAACAGAAAGATGTATTTTATCTGCTTACCGACCGAGGCTCAAACGTTGCCGGACAGGCAGCAAACTCCATCATCATCGGTAAGCCGGATTTTGACCCGCAGATAGGTAAATTCAGGTTAACAGAAGGCAAACTTTTTTTGGAACAAACCATCGAACTGAAAAATGCCAACGGCGGAAAATTAAATGGCCTGCCAAATCCTGTGGGGATGGGTGCTTCGGGGGAGAAACCTTATGATCTTGACGGCAATCTGTTATCCCCAAGCGCAGACGGTATTGATTCGGAAGGTTTGGTTTTAGCCGCCGACGGTACTTTTTGGGTAAGTGACGAATACGGCCCGCATATTGTTCATTTTGATGCCAACGGAAAAACTATTGAGCGCATCAATCCTTTTGGTACCGGAACTGGCGGGCGTAAAATCCCGGCGGTATTTGCTACCCGCAGGGCTAACCGCGGCATGGAAGGTTTAGCCATAACACCCGATGGTAAAACACTGGTGGGCATGATGCAGTCGCCAATGTATAATCCGTCTAAAGCAAAGGTGGCTAACTCAACAGTATTGCGCATTCTTACTTTTGATATTGCTACGGGAGCTACAAAACAGTATGCTTACCTTATGGACAACACGTCATTAACAGGAGTAAGTGATATAACTGCTGTTAGTGCAACTACGTTTTTAACCATTGAACGTGACGGTAATTTTGGCGGTGCACCAACCAATCCGGCTACATTTAAAAAAGTGTTTAAAATAGATCTCAGCAATGCTACCGATATATCCGATCCGGCAAACGGAGCTAATGGTAAAACATATGGCGGTAAAACGGTTGAAGAGCTCAATGATGCCGCAGGATTGCAAACCGCGGGGATTACACCGGTTACCAAAACACAGGTGCTTGACCTGCTGAAGGACCTGCCAACAATTTATCCGCATGATAAGGCGGAGGGCCTGGCTTTATTGCCGGGTAATATTTTGGCCATATCAAATGATGATGATTTTGGCGTTATTGATAATGGCAACAGTGGTTTTGCCGCAAAAATTTTGCCTGCTACCAATTCGGTGGATAGAAACAGGATCTATTTTGTGAAGCTTAAGTAGATAACATTTTTAAATAATTGATGAGGCATTCCGGTATCGACCGGGATGCCTTTTTTGTTTACAGCCTCTAAGAACAAGCATTGTAGCGCCAGTGAAAACTGTTTTACCCAAAATCTAAGTTTTTGATTTCAATTAAAATTATTGTTAAAATAACATTTATACACTAAGCAATATTTAACCTTCATGTATACTATTTTAACTGTATGATGCTATTTTATTGTTGGGTTTTGTTTTTTTTATTCTTTATATATCTGATAATTAAATACTTAATTAAAAATAACGCATTTTTTCACTTGTGTTAAAATAGTACAAAAAACCACTCATATCGTATTACAATCGATTGTTAGGCTTGAGTAGCTTTACCTGAAGCAACATCACTTTGTACAATAACCTAACCCGAAGTGATGACTTATGCGTCAAACCAATTTTAAAAAATTAAAGTAAAATGTATGAGAGGAAAACTACAAATCAAAAAAGTTGTGGCCTTCATCTGTTTAAATTTATCGCTTGTGCTGATAAGTTTATCAGGTTATGCTCAAAGTAAGCTGATCACCGGTAAGGTTACCGGTTCGGATAACGGACTCCCCCTGCCAGGTGTTACCGTTAAGATAAAAGGAAGTTCCCAGGCTGCCGGTTCTAAGGCCGATGGTACTTACTCGATAACCGCCGGCAGCAACGAGACACTTGTTTTTAGCTTTGTTGGTTTCTTAAACCAGGAGGTTACAATAAATGGCAGGTCAGTTATCAACGTATCATTAGTGCCCGATAATAAAACCCTTACCGAGGTAGTTGTTGTGGGTTATGGTACAACCAAGCGTAAAGATTTAACAGGTTCGGTTAGCTCGGTTACTGCCGAGCAAATTGCTAAAGTACCTGTTACTGCTTTAGATCAGGCTTTGCAAGGCCGTTCATCGGGCGTACAGGTTACCAATAATGATGGTGCACCAGGCGGCGGCGTTAGCGTACTGATCAGGGGCATAGGTAGTTTGGCCAACAATGACCCTTTATATGTAGTTGATGGTTATCCTATTACTGGCGGGCTCAATAATATCAATCCAAATGATATAGCGTCTATCGACATTCTTAAAGATGCATCTGCTACTGCTATTTACGGTGTTAGGGCTTCAAACGGGGTTGTAATTGTCACCACCAAAAAAGGGAAAAAAGATGGCGGCGCACAGGTATCGCTTGATGCATATGCCTCGCTGCAGTCAAGGCCTAAAACATATAAAGTGTTAAACGCGCAGCAATGGGCAACCTTGGCTAACGAAGTTCACGCTAACGAAGGTTTTACCGAACTGCCCGAATGGAGTAATCCATCATCCCTGCGCAGTGTTGATTGGCAGGACGCGGTTTATCGCCAGGGTTTAAAACAAAATTACAATTTAGCTATTCGCGGGGGCAATGACAAAGTACAGTCAGCATTTTCGGCCGGATATTATGATCAAAAAGGCATTGTATTAGGTTCATACTTCAAACGTATTAACTTGGGTACCAACATTGACTATAGTGTTAACAAATGGTTAAAGTCGTCAACAAGCGCTGTGTTTTCGAGGCAGAATAGTAACAATCCATTCGGAACAGGTTCTTTGTCACAACTGAGTGAACTAATCCCTACTATAACAGGTAATAAACTTACCGATCAAATTAAAGATGCTAATGGCAATTACGGTTACTACAACCCGGTAAATATCTACACTAAAAGCTGGAACAACCCTGTTTATACCATTGAAACACAGGATTCAAAAAACGCGACAAACTATTTTCTGGGGCACAGTTCGTTGGAAGCTACTTTGATTGAGGGTTTAAAGGTTAAAACAAGCTTTGGTATCAATACTACAGATTTTTCGAGCCATTACTTTACGCCATCTGATACCCGTGCAATTCAGCAATATGGTGTAGGTAACCAAAGCAGCATTAGCTTTTACTCGCAAAATGCAAGCACAACTTATGAGTGGTTATGGGAAAATACCATATCATACACCAAAACTTTTGGCAAACACAGCATTGATTTTGTTGGTGGTGTTTCTCAGCAAAGCAATACAGTTACGAACATTGGTGGTAGCGGTAATGATTTACCAAGTAATGCTATCAGGGATTTATCGCAGGTTAAAAATCTTGTTGCCTATGGAGGAAAACAGACCTATACGCTTGCATCGCAGTTTGGCAGGTTAAGTTATAAGTTCGCAGACAGATATCTGTTAACTGCTACAGTGCGCCGGGATGGTGCTTCAAGATTTTACCAGGGAAATCAATATGGCGTGTTTCCGTCAGGTTCAATAGCATGGAAAGCCAAGGAAGAATCATTTTTAAAAGATGTTAATTGGTTATCAGATCTTAAGTTCAGAGGTGGATACGGTAAAGTAGGTAACCAGGCAGGTATCCCTTTATTCAGGTATTTAGCGCGTTACACATCAGGCGGCCCTGCAGCTTCAGGTACTAACGTTGGATATCCGTTTGATAAAACTTATCAAAATGGTTTAGCATTATTAAACCTTGATAATACTAATTTGAAATGGGAAACATCCAAACAAACAGATATTGGTATGGATGCCGCGTTTTTAAACAACACGCTTACGCTAACTGTTGATTATTATAAAAAGGATTCTAAAGATTTCTTGTTAAACATCCTTACCCCTGCACAAACAGGTTTTACAAGTGCCGCCCAAAACGTAGGTAGTATAAGTAATAAAGGGTTTGAATTTGCTGTTAACTACAGAAATTCAATAAGGGATTTTAATTATGGCATCGGTGTTAATATCACTACTGTAAATAACAAGCTCTTGAGTATCAATAAAAGCACCAGGGCTATAACAAACCTTGTTAACCTCCCATTAAATGCGATGGGCTGGTCAACGTTCAGCCAAACCAATATAGGGCAGCCGGTAGGTGAGTTTTATGGTTATCAAGCATTGGGGATATTCCAAACCCAGGCAGAAATTGACGCGCTAAACGCGAAATCGCCTACAGGTAATTACCAGGGCACTAATTCTCAGAAAACCCAGCCTGGAGATCGTAAATTTAAAGACGTAAATGGCGATGGTCAGATCACTGCCGATGACCGTGTAAGTTTGGGAAGCCCGATCCCCAAATTTTATGGTGGCATGAACATTGACCTTTCTTACAAGGCATTTGATTTTAACGCGTTCTTTTACGGCAGTTACGGTAACAAGATCTTCAATTATCAGGAACGTAATCTTGAAAGTTTCCAGGCACCGGGCTTTGTGGGGGTTGAAAACGTTAGTTTGCAATATTATCAGAACCGTTGGACACCAACTAACCCATCAAACCGTTATGCAAGGGTTACTTACAATGATGATATCAGCGCTAATAACGTTGCATCAAGCGTGTACGTAGAAAATGGCAGTTACCTGCGTTTACGGAATGTTACCTTAGGGTACACATTGCCGGCTGCTTTAACTAAAAAGTTCTCTGTTACAAAGGTTCGTTTCTATGTGTCTGCTCAAAACCTCTTTACAATAACTAAATACACAGGCCTTGATCCGGAGATTGGACAGGCAACCGGAACCGACCCGAACAACAATAACGCGTCCACCGTTAATCCAACGGCTTCGGGTATAGATCTTGGAACTTATCCTTCATCTAAATTTTACACTTTAGGTTTAAATGTCACTTTTTAAATAACATTTAACATAACAGTAAAAACATGAAAATTAATAAAAAATATATATACATACTGTCAGTAGGGCTGGCCGTGTTATTTCCGTTAAGTTGTAAAAAAGGATTTCTGAATCAAACAGATTCGCAGAATCCAACAGCAGAGGTTTTGTTTGATAAGCCGGAAGATGGCATCGCGCTTGTTAATGCCATTTATGACACTTATCAAAATGCCGATTTATTGAAAAAATCTATCTGGTATTATGCCAACTTTCAGTCGCATGACTTTTTTAACTGGGGAGCAGACCGCTTTTACAATACATATGCAATTCCCTCAACCTTTGGTGCTATAGAAGTGTTTTGGACACGTGCGTATGTTGGTATAGCCCGTGCAAACTCTGCTTTGCCAATCATTGCAAAAATGAAAGCCAAAGGTATATTAACTGCTGCCCTTGCTGATCGCCTTACCGGCGAAGTTTATTTTTTACGAGGGATGACTTACTATTACCTGGCTGCAAGTTTTGGTGGTGTTCCGTTAGAATTGAAAGACGGCACTAACCTTGGTTTAACAGCAAGAAGCACACAAGACGAGGTGTTTACACAGGTTGTATCTGACCTTAAAACAGCAACTGGCTTATTGCCATGGAAGGAAGACCTGCCAAGTTCAGAAAAAGGCCGTGCTACTAAGGGAGCTGCTTTAGGCTACCTGGGAGCTGCGCAAATGTGGCTTAAGAAATATGCCGACGCTATTGCTTCTTATAATCAATTAACCGGAAAATATACTTTGTTGGCTAATTTTATTGATGTAAACGAATATGCTAATCAAAATAACAACGAATCGCTTTTTGAGGTACAATTTGATGTGGCGGGTACTCAAAGCTGGGGTGCCAGTAACGAAGTTGCATGGATCAGCACTTTCGGCATGCCCGAAGAGGTAACCAACTTTGGTTATGATTATGCTAATTCGGCTTTAGCAGGCTCTTTCCAGGACGGCGATTTGAGAAGAATCGCAACCGTAATTGGTCCTGGCGATGAAAACCCAAGTCCAGGTATCAAAGCCCGTGGTGGTATCAAATCATATCCGCTGGTAATTGCCGGTTTTGCAAGTACAGATCCTGCCATCAAGGCAAAATATACTGGCGATGACGGCAAGATCATCAATACTTGCGGTACAAAAACTCGTCCTTGGGTGGGCTCAGATAATTCACAGTTGAGGACTGGTTATTACAACGAGAAATTCTGGAGAGACCCTACGTTGGTAGGTAACTCGGGCGATCAAACTATATTTGGCGCTCAAAACCAGGTCCTGTTGCGTTTTGGCGAAGTACTACTAAGCAAAGCTGAATGCCAGGCCCGTACAGGTGATGCGGCAGGTGCATTAGCCACCCTCAAACTTGTTCGTGACCGTGCGTTTGGTGGTTCGGCCCCATTAACTTTCATCAGTGATGGTAAAGTAATAACCGATCCGCTGCAAATGGTTTACAGCGAATACAGGCATGAACTATCGGGCGAATACTCAACTTTTTATGATTTAAGAAGAGCTGGTGTTGCTACTGATTTTGTGAAGAACGTGTATGGTATAACCATACCTGCCGGTCGTGAGTTGTACCCTATCCCTCAGTTTGAGATAGGTCTTAATCCTAATTTGACTCAAAATCCGGGTTATTGATATAGTTTGATTTAAGAAAAGGGTTTCTTCCACTCGGAAGAAACCCTTTTTGTGTTTTTTCGACTACGAGCATTTTACAAACCGCTTTATTGTATTCACCTGACTTACTTTAAATTGGATAATGATAAATTATTCGTAATCGATTGCGTAAATTATTTATCTTGCATTACAAATGTAAGGCCGACATTATTAGGTGCCTTAGCCAATAAACCATATTATAATTTAAATCAATGCATTGCTTTAACCAATCTCCTAAGCTCTTCGGCAGAAAAAAGTTTTGGATAGCCTGTGTTTGCCTGTTGGGTTGCCAGCAACTCCGGGCGCAAAACGCGGTACCTCTTAATGATCTTTCTTTTTTCGATAACCCGTCATCAAACTGGAAAATAGGGGCCAGCGCACAGGCCGATATTGTGCAGGATGAAGTTTTAACCGTTAAAGATGGCAACGGGGTTTTGATAAATCTACCAGGGAAAAAAGGAGCGAAAGACCTGTTTACCAAAACCACTTATGGTGATGCTGATCTGGAGCTTGATTATATGATGGCTAAAGGCTCAAACTCCGGTATTTATTTGCAGGGACGTTATGAAATTCAGCTACTGGATAGCTGGGGAACAGTAAACCCAAAATCGGGAGATAATGGTGGGATTTATGAACGTTGGGACGATAGTAAGCCTGAGGGGCAACAAGGTTATGACGGCCATGCACCAAGGCAAAATGCCAGCAGGGCGCCGGGTTTGTGGCAGCATATAAAAATTTCGTTCCAGGCACCGCGCTTTGATAGCAATGGCCAAAAAATCAGTAATGCAAAAGTGCTTTATATTTGGTTGAATGGTGTTTTGATCCAGGATAATGTAGAGCTTGCCGGTCCAACCCGTGGGGCTTTTGACAATAAAGAAGCTGCAACAGGACCCCTGCGTTTACAGGGCGATCATGGGCCGGTAGCTTTCAGGAATATTCAGATAACCAGTTATGACAAATCACATCCAATACTTTCAAACCTGAAATATTGGGTTTACAAGGGCGGTGATGTTAACGACGATAATTATAAGAAATTAAAAGCGGAATCGGAGGGCACTTCTCCTGTGTTGTCATCAAACCAAAGCAAGTTGAATAATGATTTTCTGATCCGCTATACAGGTAATATCCAGGTTAAAGAAGCCGGCGAATATGCTTTTAAACTGAGTGTGCCGGGTGGAAAAGGCACATTGCGAATTAATGGTGCGGATGCAGTTAAATTAAGCGAAAACCGGGGCGAAGGTAAGTTACAATTGGAACCCGGCGATCAACCGTTTGAATTGTTCTATTCAAAAACAGTGGATTGGGCTAAACCGGCCTTGGGGCTTACCGTTTCAGGTCCCGGTATCCGCGAATATTTGTTAAGCGATGCTAACGTAAGTAATAACGATCCTGTTGATCCTATTTTGATCAACGCTACTTCAAATACTATACTGCGAAGTTTCTCCGATTTGCCGGGAGGTATCAGGGTTACACATGGTGTAAATGTGGGCAGCCCCGAGCTGTTGCATTACACTTATGATTTGGATAAAGGGATGATCGTAGAGATCTGGCGTGGAGGTTTCCTGGATGCCACCCCCATGTGGCATGACAGGGGCGACGGTTCATCACGCCCGGCTGGTTCTGTTCAATATCTTGGCAAACCTGTTCCGGCCATTGAAAAGCTCAGTGATGTAAATGCGACCTGGGCTTTGGATACCGCCGGTACAGGATACCGGCCTAAAGGCTATGTTTTAAATGCTGACGATGTGCCTGCTTTTAAATATATTATTTATGGTTCGCCGGTAAACGATGCGAGTAGTGTGATGGATAAAGGGCAGGGCATCCACCGGGAAATAACCCTTGCTAATGCTGTAGAAGGCCTGTTTTATCACCTTGCATCAGGCAATATCGAAACGCTTGGTAATGGATTGTATGCCATTGATGATAAATCCTACTATATCCGCATTGATGATGCAGCGGGAGCTAAAGCAATCGTTCGGGACGCGGGAGGGAAGCAGGAGCTCATCATTCCTATTCAAAAGAAATTAACCTATTCCATCATTTTTTAAGCTGCCTTGATCATGAACAATACTTTAAAACAAATGATAAACAGGGGCACGTTTTTATTTACGCTTGTCATTATCGCGCTGTTAAGCGATATCAAAAATACCTTTGCCCAGGCCGAATCGCCTAAAGAGGATGATTTTTTTAAGATCATGAAAGTGCCTGCACCCGAAGGTACCATATTGGAAGTTGGCGGTTTGTGTACGCTGCCTAACGGCACTTTAGCTGTAACTACCCGTCGCGGTGATATTTTTATGGTTGAAAACCCAACTGGTCAGCATCCTTTCTTTCGCAAATTTGCATCGGGACTGCATGAGGTTTTGGGAGCAGCCTGGAAAGATGGTGCTTTATACGTTGTTCAACGCGGCGAATTGACCAAACTGGTTGATACCAATATGGATGGCAAGGCCGATGTTTTTGAAACTATTTATGCCTGGCCGTTATCGGGCAATTACCATGAATACAGCTTCGGACCTAAAATTGCCCCTGACGGCTCATTCTTTGTTACCCTGAATTTAGGCTTTCCGCCGGATTGGTGGCATCCGAAAAGCTTTGTGCCGTACCGCGGCTGGGCTTTAAATATTAAGGAAGATGGTACCGTTACCCCATGGGCGGCCGGTTTCCGCTCGCCTTGCGGGATCAGTATGATTGATGGCGAACTTTGGTATTCTGACAACCAGGGCGACTGGGTAGGCTCAGGCAGCATTATGCCGATTAAAAAAGGCGCTTTCATGGGGCATCCATCAAGCCTGGTCTGGACAGGTTTGCCTAATTCGCCTTTAAAGCTTACTTCCGAACAATTCTTCGCCAAAAATAATCCGAGGATCGAGTTTGATAAAAATGGCCAACCCGTAAAACCACAAGACGTGGTAAATGAAAAATTCAAGACAGAATTTGAGGCAAAAAAGGAAATTCCTGAACTGCAGTTGCCTGCTGTTTGGTTGCCGCATGGTATCCTGGGGATCTCCAACTCTGAAATTGTTAAGATCCCCGAAGGCGCGTTTGGTCCTTTTGCGGGCCAGTTATTGGTGTGTGATCAAGGCCAAAGCATGGTTGACAGGATCTTTCTGGAAAAAGTTAACGGTGAATACCAGGGTGCCGCATGGGCTTTTCGGAGTGGTTTTCAGTCGGGTATAGTAAGGTTGGCCTGGTTGCCTGATGGATCATTAGCTGCCGGCGAAACCAACCGTGGCTGGGGATCGGCGGGGGAGGCTACTATGGGCTTACAACGCTTGGTCTGGAATAATAAAGTTCCTTTTGAGATGCGCGCCATCCGCGCCATGCCCGATGGTTTTGAAATTGAATTTACTAAGCCGGTTGATAAAAAGGTGGCTGAAGATATTGCTTCTTATTCTGTTGAAAGCTATATCTACAAATATCATGGCGTGTATGGCAGTCCGCCGGTAAATACCGAAAAATGCCCGATAGCGGGTGTTAAGGTATCTGCTGATGGTTTAAAAGTACGTTTGATCGTAAATAATCTGCGTAAATATTATATCCATACCATTACGCTTGCTGCTATTCGCGATAAGGAAAACTATTTCAACCTTGTTCATCCAACGGCATATTATACGCTGAATAACATACCCGAAGGGCAAAAGCTTTCCATGACGGAAGTAAGCACAATAAACTCGGCTAAAGTAACGGCTTCGGCAGCGTTGAAAAAGGGTGCGACCGCTAAAGGTGCTGCCGCAAAAAGCGCTGCCGGATTAAATGCTATCCCTACTTATGCCGAAGTGCAGCCCCTCTTGCTGAAGAATACCTGTTTATCGTGCCATAACGCTACCAAAAGACAGGTTGGACCGGCATATGTGGATGTGGCTAAGCGGAAATACAGCGTGAATGAACTGGTGCAACTTATCCATAATCCAAAGCCTGAACACTGGCCTGACTACTCAACCCCAATGCCGCCAATGCCGCAAGTACCTAAAGAGGAAGCCCGGAAGATAGCTTTATGGATCAAATCACTGGCTAAATAGGGCTAAAAGCCGAAGGCAGAAAGCTAAAAGCAGTTGGTTAATTACTGTTTAGGATATTAATGTTTTTATATAAAGTTCAATGAAACGCAAACTTATTTTCACTGCCTTATTAGCGGGTAGTTCATTATTAACATTCGCGCAGCAAATTGCAAAACCGGAAGATACCGAGATCTGGTCGCCGGTGCCTGCTGTAGTTACCCCGGGCAAAACTCCCGGCGATGCACCTTCTGATGCCATCATTTTGTTCGATGGAAAAAACCTCGACGAGTGGGTAGCTACGAACGATACCACATCCAGCCATAAATGGAAAGTTGATGATAAAATCATCACCGTTGATAAAACCGCAGGCGATATCCAAACTAAACGCAGGTTCATGGATTTTCAACTGCATATCGAATACCGGATCCCATCAAACATAACCGGCAGCGGACAAGCACGTGGTAACAGCGGTATTTTCCTGGCGGCCCTGCCCTGGGGAGCTGGAGGTTACGAATTACAGGTGCTTGATAACTACAATAACAAAACTTATGTGAATGGGCAAGTAGGAAGCTTATATAAACAAGCCATTCCGCTGGCAAATGTCTGCCGTAAACCCGGCGAGTGGCAAACTTATGATGTGATCTGGACTGCGCCGCGTTTTAACGAGGATGGTTCATTGAAATCGGCAGCGCGTGCTACAGTGCTTCATAATGGTGTGCTGGTTCAAAATAATACTTCATTGGTAGGAGATACACCATACATCGGTAAACCCGAATATCGTAAGCATGGTGCTTCGCCAATAAAGCTGCAAGCACATGGGGATAAAAGTGAGCCTATCAGTTATCGTAATATTTGGATAAGAGAGTTGGGACAATAATTAAGTTTCTATAAAAAACGTCATTGCGAGGTACGAAGCAATCCCCGACTTTACAGGGCGGATTTGCAAAGTTCCTCTGCTTATTGGGGATTGCTTCGTGCCTCGCAATGACGAGTTATTATTGCTGCTATTTTCCTCTTGCGCTCGTTACAAACGAGAGCGGGATCAAAAATAAAAAATGTCATTGAGAGCGCAGCGCGGTAATCGCATGCTATACAGAGTCGCTCTGCTTCCGTGCCATTGCTTCGTCGTTCCTCCTCCTAATGACATGACTTTTAAACCTTAACTCACCATCTTCTTCCTCTCAATATTAGGCAACAAGCCAGTAAAAATTCCTATCAGCGGCAAATAAGCACAGATCTTAAATACATAATTGATACTGGTCATATCCGCAACTTTACCCAGTATTGCCGAGCCTAAACCGCCCATGCCAAATGCCAGCCCGAAGAACAGCCCCGCTATTAACCCTACTTTTCCAGGAACCAGCTCAGTAGCATACACTAAGATGGCCGAAAAGGCTGATGAAAGGATCAGTCCGATAAATACAGACAAAACGCCTGTCCAAAACAGTGATACGTAGGGCAGGAGCATGGTAAATGGCGCTACGCCTAATATCGAGATCCAGATGATGTATTTGCGGCCAAAACGGTCGCCTAATGGGCCGCCGAAAAGTGTACCGGCAGCAACCGATCCTAAAAACATAAACAAATAAATTTGCGACTGCTGGATGCTCAGGTGAAATTTATTGATCAGGAAGAAGGTATAGTAGCTGGTGATACTGGCCAGGTAAAAATACTTGGAGAAGATAAGAACAAGTAACACCCCCAAAGAGAATATCACGCGCCTTTTAGAGATATTAAGATGCACGGCCTCTTTCGCGTTTTTGTTTTTTGCGTTGAGGCTCAGGCGTTCGGCATACCATTTCGCTATCCGCAGTAATACCAATATGCCGGCAAAGGCGATAAGGCAAAACCAGATCACGTTTGACTGACCGTAAGGAATTACAATAAGAGCGGCCAACAGCGGACCGATAGCACTCCCGGCATTACCGCCAAGCTGAAAAATAGATTGCGCCAGCCCTTTTTTACCTCCGGATGCCAAATGTGCCACACGCGATGATTCGGGGTGAAAAATAGATGAGCCAATACCAATGAGGCTCACTGCCATCAGCATAATATAAAAGCTACCGGCAAATGATGCCAGCAATAATCCGGATAATGTAAAACTCATGCCCATTGCCAGCGAATATGGCTTTGGTTTTTTATCAGTATAAAGACCTACAAATGGCTGTAAAATTGATGCGGTTATTTGATAAGTAAAGGTAATAAGCCCTATTTGGGTAAAGTTGAGGCTGAACCGTTGCTTGATAAGCGGGTATATAGATGGTATAACCGATTGAAGCATGTCATTAATAAAATGTGCAAGACTTATCGTAAATAAAATTGAATACACAGTTTGCTGAACCAGTTTTTTAGGTTCGGGGATGGTAGTTGTTGGTGATGTAGATTCCATTGATTGTAGATAAAAATATAAAACGTTATATCATCAGATGAATTTGGTGAAATTTTTTAATGTTGATGAATTTCGAGAGCTGTATTCCAGGCCTGTTTTGAATCGCAATCGAGAATATTTTTCAGGAGCTTTTCGTGAAGGTGCTGTGTGTCGATAAAAATGCGTGTATCAGGGTGGATTTCAGTAAACCAGTTTTTTAAGTGGACGGCTGCCGTTTTATATAAATCGCTCAGGATCTCGTTTTTTGACGCTTCGGCAATAGCAATGTGAAATTTAACATCGGCATCAATACATTCTTCCAACAGCCCGGCTTCGGCAGTTTTTTTCCGGGTTGCCAAATGGCTTTTCATGGTGAAGATGTCCTTCTGCGAGCGGTTTATAGCTGCTTTTTCCGCTATTTTCATTTCCAATAGCTGCCTTACCTCATCAAGGTCCTGTGACCGGGCGCGTTTTAAGCGGGCTTCCATGGGCTCGGGGTTGCTGGCTGCGCGTTCCACAAACGTCCCCGCGCCTTGCTGGATCCTGAGCAGACCGGATTGTACCAGGCTTTTAGTTGCTTCGCGGATGCTTGAGCGGCCAACGCCAAACTCGGCCATGAGTTCGGGTTCGGTAGGTAGCTTGTCGTTTATTTGGTAATGGCCGCCGGCTATCTGCTCTTTCAATTTCTCTGCGATCTCTTCGGCCAGTGACTTTTTAATAATCTTGCTCATATCTGTAATTCATCAGATGAATTACAAAGGTATACGTTTATCTGAAATATCAAAATCGTATTTAAATCAAAATCAATCTGCAAAAAAATAATGCTCATTTGTGATCAACACTTTCTAAAGCATTAATATATATTTAAATTTAGCTTAACATTTGTGCCGTTACTTTGATGTGATAAAAATACCCCTGTGAAACAATACTCGGATGCACAACTTTTACTTGAACTGCAGGGCGGTGACGATAGGGCATTCAGGGAAATTTATGAGCGTTATGCAGATAAGCTGATCGCTTTTGCATTAAAGAAGACACAGAACGAGGATGAAGCGATGGATATGGTGCAGGAGCTGTTCCTCTCTATCTGGAAAAATCGCCATACTATCCAGGTGAATGGTGCGCTTGAGGCTTATTTGATGGTTTCCATTAACTATATGAGCTATAAGTGGTATAAAAAGCAAAGCACTAAACCACGCCCCCTGGAGGATGTTGCCGAAATACAGGAAACTTACGAGCATAGCACCGATCAAAAACTCTCCCTTGCAGAATTGCGCCTGCTGATAAACCAGGAAATAGCGGATATGCCCGAAAAAATGCGCCAGGTTTATTTGTGCAGCCGCGAGCAGGACATGACCGGTCCGCAGATTGCAGAGTTTTTAGGTTTATCTCATCAAACAGTACGCAACCAGATCAGCAATGCTTTAAGCAGGCTGAAAAAATCTGTTCAGAAATATTATAACGTTATCCCCTTTGATAATTACGGCAGATTTTTGCTGCTGATAATTTTTTTCAAACGCTTATAGTACACTCCTCCCTTCCCGGTCACTTAAGTGGTATAAAGCCCTTGTTAGGTGAATCAGAAAGAAATAAAAAGACTACTCCATAAGTTTAACGCCGGCAAATGCACCGACGAGGAATTGCAGCTTTTACAGCAGTTAATGCACAACCTCGACACGGATGCCGAAGCCGGTGAAAAAATCCAGGCCCTTAAACAACCCCTTTGGGAACGAATAGAAAAGCAGACCATAGCTAAAGTAAATGTCCGTAGGTTAAATACTACATGGTTAAAAGTAGCTGCTGCCGTGTTGGTAGCTGTTTGTGCCGGATTATTCTATTCAAGGTTAGCGCAACATAAGCCCGAACAATTAGTTTACCAGGTAATCACTGCTCCAAAAGGCAGTATGAAACAGGTAATGCTGCCCGATAGTACTACCGTTCAGTTAAATGCAGGTACATCAATCAAATTCCCGGTTACATTCAGTGCTGCAAAAAGAGAAGTTACCCTGATCAACGGTGAAGCCTTTTTTGATGTTAAACACGATGCTTCAAAGCCGTTCCTGGTGCATACGGCTAAGGTTACTACGCAGGTATTAGGTACCTCATTCAATATCAAATTTTATAAAGAACTACCCGACATCCAGGTATTTGTAAACAGCGGTAAGGTTGAGGTTCATGATCAGAAGCATACCCTTGGTTTTTATACACCGCAACAACAGCTAACCTATAATAAGCATACCCAAAGCTTTACGCGTGAGCAAGTAGCCGGTGATCATTCGCTGAGCTGGATGCATGATGAACTGATACTGGACAATGTTTCATTTAAGGAAATCACAGTTTACCTGCAAAACCGCTACAGCGTAAACTTTAAATACACCGGTAAAAGGTTAAGTCAGCAGCATTATTCGGTAAGGTTTTCAAATAAGCTCAATATCAGCCAGGTACTGGATATACTACAGTTTATTGACGGCCGGAAGTATAAGCTAAAAGGAGATACAGTAAATATTAAATAATAATATAAAAGGAAAACCAATGCCTGCTACGAACAAGCACTGGCTCATTAAGTGTAGCTGCCAAAAACTAAAAGCCAACAGGCAGTTACTAATCACTTTAAAAACAAATGTATGGAAAAATCTTTAACCCGGATTTCAAGAAGATTAATCACAGCAATTTTATTGCTGGTAACAACCCTGGCGGCATCATTGCCGGTACGCGCTTCGGCCGAACGTAGTGCGTCGCTAATGGATCAGCCGGTAACTGTAAAGTTTGCCGACGAAACCATGGATGCCTCGCTCGAGAAACTCAAAAAAGCGGTTAACACCGTTGCATTTAACTACAAAATGGATGATGTAGCCGCGGTAAAAGTAAAGGCAAACTCATTTGTAAACAAACCCTTAAAAGATGTACTTAGTGCTTTAACCGCCAATACACAATTGGAGTACCGGGAAAAGTATGGTACCATCATCATCTCGCACAAAAAAATGATGCGTGCTGCCGAAAAAATTACTGTTACCGGAACGGTGACCGATAAAGACGGTCCGCTTGCCGGTGTTGCTGTGCGCAGCAAAACATCAACGGCTGCTACTTCAACCGATATTAACGGTAATTTTAAAATTGCTGTTGAAAAAGGTGAAGTGCTGGTTTTTAGCTTTATCGGTTACAAAAGCCGTGAAGCTACAGCTGATCAATCGCCGCTTAACATCACTTTGGATACTGATGTTACCGGTTTAAATGCTGTAGTGGTTGTTGGTTACGGTACGCAAAAGAATACCGACGTAACAGGTTCGGTAGGTTCATTAAAAGTTAGTAACGTTAAAGACCGTTCGGTAGGTTCGGTTACCGAAATGCTGCAAGGACAAATAGCAGGCGTTACCGTATTAAATGAAGGTGGCGATCCAACTTCGGGCCCAAGCATCAGGCTGCGTGGCCAGAGCTCTTTTAACAATGAAGGTCCGCTGGTAGTTGTTGACGGTACTATTTATAATGGCGGCCCTATCGACCCTTCAGATATTGAATCAATCGACGTATTGAAAGATTCATACGCTGCTATCTATGGTGCTAAAGCTGCAGGTGGTGTAATCCTGATCACCACCAAACGTGGTAAACAAGGCAAAACCAATCTTGACATTACTGCAAAAGGTGGTGTACAAAATGCTTTGAAAATCTTGCAGGCGTTAAACGCAGCTGATTATGCAGATGCTATCAACACGGCTTATGATAATGCAGGCAAAACCCGTTTGCCCGCCTTTGATGCAACCATAAACTCAGATTCGCGCATCACCCGTACCAACTGGACAAATGCGCTTTTTAAAACAGGTTATGTACAGGATTATAACCTGAATATCAGCGGCGGTAGCGAAAAGTCAACTTTTTATATCTCTGGCGGCTATCGTAAAAACGATGCTATCCTGTTAAATACCAATGCTATCCGCTATAACTTTCGCGTTAACTCCGATCACCAGATCAATAACTGGTTGAAAATAGGCGAGAGTTTCTCTTACTCTTATAACAACGGGCAGGGCGCCAACACGACAAGCGCTTATACCGGTGCTATATTATCAGCCATATTCTATCCACCTAACGCATCAATTTATAATGCAGACGGCAGCTTCGGTGGTGTACCCGCACAATACGCTGGTTCATATGGCGACGTAATTAACCCGGTTGCTTATTTAAAGCGTTTAGATAACAGCGATGCGCAAAACAGCTTCAATATCAATCCTTATGTTGAAGTTAACCTGATCAAAGGTTTAAAATTTCGCTCAAATCTTGGTATAACTAAAAACCTGGAGACCATCAAAAACTTTAGCACAAGGGTTTTGGAGCCAGGGAAAAAGTTTTTTGATAACTTCCTGTTCCAGGAGCAATACAATGCCCGTACAATCCTTGCCGAGCAAACTTTAAACTTTGACCGTACTTTCGGCAATCACCACGTAAGTGCTTTGGCAGGTTACACCTACCAGAATGATACACAGGAATTTTTTAGTGTTAATACTGATAACTACCTGAGCGAAGATCCTGCTTACCGTTACATCATTAACGGCAGCCTTAACCCAACAGGTGTGCCGTTGCAAGGTAATAAAAACGAATCGGCATTGATCTCATACCTGGGTAGGATCGGTTACGACTATGCAGGCAAATACTTCATTAATGGTATCATCCGTCGTGATGCGACATCATTATTATCGAGTAAAAACCGCGCTGAAGTTTATCCAGGTGTGTCAGCAGGTTGGTTGATCAGCAAGGAATCATTTTTCCCTACCGATGCATTGGTTTCATTTGCTAAGCTAAGGGCAAGTTATGGTCAGTCAGGTAACCTTGCAGGTTTGCCAAGCTTCCCGACTTCGGTTTCTTTAACTAAAACTGCCGGATATTTAGGCAGTCCGGCGGCAGCCATTACAGGTTCTGCTGTTGATGGTTTGGCTAACCTTAATCTTAAATGGGAAAAAGCTACACAAACTGATGTTGGTGTTGATTTAGGACTGTTGAATGGTAAGGTTAATGTTACTGCTGATGTGTTCCAGAAAACGAATACCCGCTTCCTGTTCCAGCCGCCGGTGGCCGCTGTTTATGGTGTATCAAATCCTCCGTTTGTTAACGGTGGAAAAATCCAGAACAAAGGCGTTGAGCTATCTCTGAAGTACAATGGCAGTGTAGGGGAGCTTCATTATAATTTAACCGCTAACGGATCGTACATTAAAAACAAGATAGATGACATTTTACCAGGACAACAAACCATCCTTTCTGGTCCTACGGTAAGGGATAACCTGGTACCTGTTTGGTTACAGCAAGGTTATTCTTTGTACTCTTTCTTCGGTTTGAAAACCGCTGGATTGTTCCAGTCACAGGATGAAGTGAACAATTATAAAGGATCTTCGGGCGCACTTATTCAGCCAAATGCAAAGCCTGGCGATATTAAATTCCAGGACCTTAACCACGATGGCAAAATAACCGAAGCTGATAAAACTTATTTGGGTACACCGTTCCCTAAATTCAGCTATGGTTTTACAGCAAACTTTAACTATGGTCCATTTGATTTGAGTGTGTTTTTACAAGGTATTGCAGGCAACAAGCTTTTCAACGCTGTTAAATACACCGGCCTGAACGCATCTATCCAAAACTATAACCTGCTGGCCGATGCTAAAAATGCATGGACGCCAAGCCATACCAACACCAATATTCCGCGCCTTTCAGCAAGTGACGCAAACGGCAACTTTGGTAACGTATCTGACTTTTATGTAGAGAATGGCTCGTACATGCGCATTAAAAACGTAACGCTTGGTTATACTTTGCCAAAAGCACTGCTGACTAAAATTGGTGTAAGAAGCGCCCGCATTTTCGCCAATGCGCAAAACCTGGCAACATTTACCAAATACACAGGTCTCGACCCGGAAGTTGGTATCAACCAAAATGGTGTTGATTTAGGCTTGTATCCGCAGGCAAGGATCATTTTAGTAGGTGTTAACGTAGGCTTATAAGAAATCAGGAACGATAATTAAGGAGATACAGAGATGAAATTTAAAAATATAATTAGCAAAGGCTTAATGGGTGTAATGATTATTGCACTGGCCCAAAGCTGTAAAAAAGGTACTTTAGATAATATTAAACCAACCGGTACGCCAACCAGTACTAACTTCTGGAAAACAGCCGACGATGCTCAGGCGGCTGCCAATGGCTTATACGAAAAGCAAAGCAACAGCGAAGATCTTTACGGTCGCGGGTTCTTTTGGTTCATTAACGCCAGCGATGATATGGTGGTAGGCCGTACCTCAGCCGACAGGGAAAATATCAAAAACTTTATCTGCACAGGTAACGAGAGCAGCATTTACGCACCATGGCAATTGCACTTTGTGGTAATGAAACGTGCGAATGATGTGATCAACAATGTGCCAAACATTAGCATGGATGCAGCCACTAAAAACTTTATTTTAGGTCAGGCTTACTTTATTCACGCTGTAATGCACCTGGAAATTGCCGATTTATACGGCTCAGACAAACAAGGTGCTCCTTTACAAAACCGTACCAATGCATTGGCTTTCCCTGCTCAGTTGCCATCGGTAAAAGATAACTATGCCTATATCGAAGCTGATTTGAAAAAGGCCGCGTCTTTATTGCCTTATTTTGATAAGCTGGCCACTACTGATTATGGTCGTGCACATAAAACAGCTGCCTACGCATACCTGGCTAAAACGTATCTGCATGCTAAGGATTACGCTAATGCCGAAAAATATGCCGATTCGGTTATCCTGAGCGGAAAACATACTTTGTTAGGCAATTATGCCGATGTGTTTAAGATCGCCAATAACTATAGCTCTGAGTATATCTGGTCGGTAGCCAGTAACCTGAATGGTCAGAGTATTTTACCGGGTGCCATGCTGGAGAATAAAGGCTGGGGCTTATATAACGGTTTCGGTTACTATCAGCCAACTAAAGAGCTGGTTGATGAATTTGAAACCGGCGATAAAAGGCTTGCTGCCACCATCCTTCAAAAAGGTGATAGCTTCCAATATTTCGGGCAGACTTACACTTACCCAATCGGCGGTAAAAGCAATAGCTTAACCGGTTACCAGTTCAATAAATATATGGAGCCGTTTAGCTATGCAGGTGGTATCCACGTTAGCCCTAATGGTGACGAACCATCAACAGATTTAAACGTGCCGTTATTGCGCTATGCCGAGATCTTACTGATCAAAGCTGAAGCCCAGATCATGCAGGGTAAAAACGGTGATGCTGCGCTTAATCTTGTACGCGTTCGTGCCGGTTTAAAACCAATCACCAATGCTACAATGGTTAACCTGAAACACGAACGCCGTGTTGAATTGGCTGGTGAGTGGAGTGATCGTAACTTTGATTTGGTTCGTTGGGGCGATGCACAGGCAATTTACGCAAAACCGTTACACGGTTCGGATGGCTCAGTTGTGTGGAAAGCACGTAACTTTGACCCGGCGAGGGATAACGTTTGGCCTATCCCGCCAAAGGATATCCAGATAAGCCAGGGGCAGCTGAAACAGAACGCCGGCTGGTAATTGAAACATTGAAACTTAAAAAACCGGGCATAGCCCGGTTTTGCTATATCTATACCAAATGAAAAAAAGTACTACCCTAATTATGCTGGCGGCGTTGTTGTCAACCGCTGGTCTTAAAGTCAATGCGCAGGTTAAAATCTACACAGTGGCCGACGCGCATTCCCACAACGACTACAAAAACAATATCCCTTTTTACCGGGCCTATGAAAAAGGCTTCGGTTCTATTGAGGCCGACTGTTATGCCGTTAACGGGCAGCTAATGGTGGCGCATGATAAAAAAGAGATAGATGCTAAGCGTTCGCTGAAAGCTTTGTATCTCGACCCGCTGATTGAAAAATTTAAACGCGACCCGCAACGTCATTTAAGGCTGCTCATTGAGATCAAGGAAGATCATAAAGCAGTATTGCCGCTGGTAATTAAAGAGCTTAAGCCATTGGAGCAGTACTTCGCTTATGAAGGTCACCCGGGCAGGTTATCTATAGTGATGACCGGTGCTGTACCGCCTGCTGCGGAAATGACCAATTATCCAGCCTGGATCTCCTTTGATGTTGATCATATGGATGGCTTTACGCCCGAGCAATGGAAAAAGGTTGGGCTGGTAAGCTTCCCTTTCGGCAAATACATTCACTGGAATGGTAAAGGCGTATTGAACAATGAAGAGATTGCCAGGATAAAAGGCGGGATTGACAGTGTACACAACGCCGGTAAAAAGATCCGCTTTTGGGAAACACCTGATACCAAAAGTAGCTGGCTTGCACTGATCCGTTTAGGGGTGGATGTGATTGGTACCGATAAAATAGAAGAGCTTGGCGATTTCCTGGATAAGAAGCCCAAAAGCGAATACACCGCGCCGCAGCCCTATGCTATTTATAAGCCAAGCTATAAATCGGATGGTACGGTTAAGAAGGTTAAAAATATTATTTTGTGTATTGGCGATGGTATGGGCTTGTCGCAGATCTATTCAACCTATACCGCAAACCGTGGGCAGCTGAATATTTTTCAGATGCTGAATATCGGCTTTTCGGTAACCAATTCTGCTGATGCTTACATTACCGATTCGGCGGCAGGAGCAACTGCTTTTGCATCTGGCCAGAAAACTAATGACAGGGCTATCGGTGTTGACCCATCAGGCAAACCTTTAAAATCCCTGGCCGATTACAGCGCTGAAGCGGGTAAAAAAGTAGCCGATATTGCTGTTTGCGAATTAACAGACGCAACTCCTGCTGCTTTTTACGCGCATGATTCGGAGCGGAGCCATTCAGTAGCTATTGCCAGTCAGATCACATCTTCGCCGGTAGATATCTTTTTGGGTTCGGCTTATAAAGATTTTACGCAGCCTGTTAATGGCGAAACTACTGTCGATAAAATGAAAAATAGGGGATATGCAGTTATTCGCAACTTTGACGACTTTTTAAATAGTTCATCGCCAAAGATCTTAGCCCTGATGGACGATAGTGTAACCCGTCCTAAAATGGAGGGTAGAGGTAACTACCTGCCGCTGGCATTCAATAAAGTAACTCAAACATTTAAGAATGCGCCAAAAGGCTTCTTTATGATGATTGAAGGCTCGCAGATTGATCATGGTGGCCATGCCAATAATCTGAAACAGGTGATCACCGAAAACAGCGATTTTGATCGTGTGGTTGGTGATGCCTTGAAATTTGCCGATGAAGACGGCGAAACCCTGGTAATTGTAACTGCCGATCATGAAACAGGCGGCTTAACCCTGCTTGATGGCAGCATCAACAATGGTTATGTGTGGGGCGATTTCAGTACCAACGATCATACCGGCACTCCGGTTCCGGTGTTTAGTTACGGGCCGCATTCGCTTGATTTTAGAGGGGTTTACAGTAATACGGAGATCTTTAATAAGATTAAGGTTTTGTTGCAACCGCAGTAATAATAACAAACTGTCATTTCGACGAACATCGCGTTGGGACGGCGGGGTAGGGTGAGGAGAAATCTTGTACGCCATGCACTTCACATGCAAGGCGTACAAGATTTCTCCTCGCCCTTTTTTGGCCCTGCGCTCCATTCGTCGAAATGACATTAGAAATTAAAACCCGTTTTGTATTTTTATGCAAACCAATTTCCTGAAATATGTGGGCAACAGAATCCCTTTGGCTCGAGGTGGCTATAGTAAGTATCATTTACGCACTCGGTAATATCATTTTTTGTCATTTTGAAGAACGGACGCCCGTTGTGCGCCGGGTTGGCAAATATCTTTTGACACTTATTATAGTTGTAGTCATTTCTTTTTACCTCGGTAGGACTATTGCCATGTTATTCTTAGCCATATTTAACGTTCCATCAGGGTCTCTCGCAGAGGAGCCTGATGTATACGCCATGCAAATTTGCTGCTATGAATATCCTGGCAGATGGTTAGTATGCGGTGAACCTCAGGTTCCTCTGCGAGAGCCCCTGAGGGGACATGGACAATTGGTACATAAAAACCATGTCATAGCAATGACATGGTTTTATTCCTTCTCGTCCTTTGCTTTGTCCTGCGCTCCACTCGTCAAAATGACATTAAGTTTTTCCTTTAACGTCCCATCAGGGTCTCTCGCAGAGGACCCTGATGTATACGCCATGTAAATTTGCTGCTATGAATATCCTGGTAGGCGGTTAGTATGCGGTGAGCCTCAGGGTCCTCTGCGAGAGACCCTGAGGGGACATGAGTAATACGGAGATTTTTAATAAGATTAAGGCTTTGTTGCAGCAGGCAGAATAGTGATTTCGCGCCAATGGGCTATAAAAAGGAAAAACTTAGCGTCTTTGCGCCTTTGCGCGAAAAATTAAAACCGGCGAACCTAAAAGCAAATATTACGAGTTCAGGAAATGGGATAAAAATATTTTCGACCCAAAATGATCAGGCTATGATCTGTACCCATCCTGAGTAAATGGTGCCGTTTTTAAGATCGATCTTGTAATAGTAAGTTCCGGGCGGTAACCTTTTGCCGTTGTAGGTTCCATCCCATGCCTTCGTATAGCCTTTTGCGTTATATACTATTGTTCCATAGCGGTTAAAAACCTGTGTGATAGCGTTGTCATGAGCTCCAAGAGCATCCATTTGCCAGGTGTCGTTTATCCCGTCGCCATTGGGCGTAAAAGTATTGGGGATAATGAATTTATCCACAACCTTTACCTCAACAGCCGCTTTCGACTCCAGGTTGCAGGAGCCGGGTTCCAGTACATGTAAAATGTAAGTGATATTGCTGGTTGGAAACACAAAGGGCTCTAATGAGGTAGTATTACTGATATTTTCATTAGGTGTCCAGTAATAGGAAACATTGTTTCCGCTTACCTGGGCGTGAAGCTGGATTCTTTCGCCTTTAATAACCTCACGTGTAGCGGTGGCGTATGCTCCGGGGCCCTGGTTTACCGTTAAGGTAACAGCACTTTTTGCTTTGCAGTTGTTATTGGTCACTTCAACGGTATAGGTGGTAGTTTCATCGGGGGAAGCCATCGGACTGGCAATATTGGGGTTCGACAGGCCGGTTGCCGGGAACCATTTGTACGATGTTCCCCCTGTTGCGTGTAGTTGGATCTTGTCACCCTTACAAACCGTGCGGTTTTCACCTGCATTGGCAATTATGAGAGCATTGACGTTTACCGTAACCGCCGGCGCAATACTTGAGCAGCCGTTTTTAAAAACTGTAACGTGATATTGACCGGCCATACCCGCTGTGGCATTGCTGATCGCAGGATTTTGCTGCGCTGATGTAAAGCCATTGGGCCCCGTCCAACTATAGCTATCACCTGCAGATGTAGTAAGATAGATGTTCTCGCCGGGACATACCGGTGAGCTTGCTGTCGCGATTACCGGTTCGGGATTGACGATATTGAGGGTTACGGCTGATGAAATTAACCTGCATTGTGCTGAGGTAATATTACCCGACTGTGCTACCAGCGTTCTGTATTGATAGCTACCTGCAATTGCCGGCTGATGAAGCGGATAAGTGGCCAATGTAGCACCCTGAATATTGATCCATCCGTTTGGGGTATTTACTTGCCACTGGTAAACAGGATTGGCATAGGGGAGATCAGTGGCGGATGCGACATTTAAATTATATACCTCATTCGCTTCCGCGCAGCCTTTTGCGGTAAAAGCTGTTTTATCATTATTAAAATAAGCAGTTAAGGCAGGTCCGTAGGGATGCAAAGAAATGTCATCCAGCGCCACATCATTCCCATATCCACCGCTTGCATTATTGGTCATTTTTATGGTTACATCGCCACCGGTTGGAGGAGTGCTGAAAGTAATATTATATTCAAGCCAGCCTAAGCCGTTGCCGATAGGGCCGGTATGGTTCGTTTTAGTCTCGAGCGATGTAGTTACCGAAAAGGTGATATCAGGTTTGATGCCGCCCTCTTTCATTAAATTCAATACATAAACACTGAAGCGGTAGGTGGTGCCGGGGCATAGTGTTTTAACCGTTCTTTTATAAAACTCGTCGACAGTGTTGGTGGCATCCACGATCATCATGTAGCCATTAGATTGCCCCGGTGTATGATTACCGGTTTGAAGCCACGATTCGGGGTACATCCCAGCCGTTGAATTGGCAATGGTATAGCTGCCCTCACCCGGTTGTGATGGTATGTAATTATAGGTAGTAGAAAAATCGCCGTCGTTAATTTTCGGACCTATCTGGGCCGCTCCCGAACCAAAGTCTTCAATTAATACAGGCTCCCCCTCCTGCGCTTTTACGCGCAGGGCTAACTGTGGCAATAGGAATCCCATCGCCAGTAAAGTGATAAATTTCATGTGTTTTTACGCATGTCGGCAAGACTTGCAACGCGCTCGCGTATCTTGCTTAAAAGTTTAATCAAAGCGGCCGGGGGACAGCCGGTATTGATATAAACTCGGGTTAATGTTGTGTTTTTTTAAGTGGGGGTTGCAAAAGGAAAGCCATGCCGGAGGGGGGCTCTGTACGCTGAAGGGAGTTTAAAACAATAGGGACTAAAGTGTGTAATCGGGAAAATGAAAACTTTACAGATGGTAAAAACGTAGGTTGTAAAAAATACACTAAGTAGCTGTGTTGCACTTTTGTTGAAAGCCGATATCTAAAAGTAGGATACAGATTGTAAAACATAGTTTACAAAAAGATAAAAATCCAATGGCTTAATTTTTGCTAAGCCGGCCAGGTTTATTTTTAATGCTGTTGTTGATTCTTTTCTACCATAAATCCCATTGTGGGAAAATAAATCTACATATCATGGTTGTTTTTGATCGTGATAATGGTATTCTCGTTAGCTCTTTGCTTAAGTTTTAATTAAATGAACAACTTGAACAACCTATATATTAAAAGCACAAAAGGAACGGAATGAACAGAGGGGGAATTTCAGGAAGGAGTAATTAGAAATTTAAATGGATAGTGGCTTTTTAAATTCTCTCCTTGTTTATAAACCACGTCATTGCGAGGTACGAAGCAATCGCAAACTATACAGGGCGGGTCTGCAAGTCGGGGATTGCTTCGTACAGCAATGACGTTTTTAATGGCATGCCGGGTTTGAAGTTTATTACTTAACTGATAGATATAACACCGCAGCAAGAGATGCCCCAACCAAAGGCGCAACCACCGGGATCCAGGCATAGGCCCAGTCGCTCGTCCCTTTGCCTTTTATTGGTAATAACATGTGCATAAACCGTGGACCCAAATCACGAGCCGGGTTGATAGCATAGCCCGTTGTACCGCCTAATGACAGGCCTATTACCCAAACCAATAACGCAACCGGAATTGCACCAATAGAACCAAGGCCGATAGGGGTTTTAGCCGGCGTAATTTCCGCACCTGCTATATAGAAAATAGTAAACAGCAGTACAAAAGCGCCAATCACTTCACTGGCAATATTCGATACATAATTACGCACGGCAGGACCTGTACAAAATACGGCCAGTATAGAGGCTGGATCATTTGTGCGTTTAAAATGATCATAATACATTATCCATACTAAAAATGCACCAAGGCAGGCACCCGCAAACTGGGCAATAATGTATGGTATAACATTTGCCCAGGCAAACTTGCCCGCAATAGCAAGTGCTAAAGTTACGGCCGGATTAAGATGTGCCCCGCTATACGGCCCGGCAACAACCACGCCTACAAAAACAGCCAGGCCCCAGGCCGTGGTAATTACTATCCATCCGCTGTTGTTTCCCTTGGTATCTTTTAAAACTACGTTGGCTACTACGCCATCGCCTAATAATATCATGAGCATGGTGCCTATTAACTCGGCTACAAATGGAGACATGTTAAAATATTTTAAAGGTGGATATTAAATAACTGTTACCGGATGCCCGGAGTTCGACCAGCATTGGGCCGTGCTTACCGCGCGTTGCCAGCCTGCTATGCCGGTTTTTACTTCATCAAGGTCATCGCCCGGTGTAAACTCAGCTTCGGCTGCCCATAATTGTTGGATCTCAGCGATGTCTTTCCAATAGCCCACGGCCAGTCCGGCCATGTAAGCTACGCCAAGCGCCGTTGTTTCAGTAACTTCCGGCCGGATCACTTTACAGTTCAGTATGTCCGATTGAAACTGCATAAGCATGTTATTGGCAGTTGCGCCACCATCCACACGTAGTTCTTTTATCTCCATTCCGGCATCGGCTTCCATGGCTTTAAGTACATCCATGGTTTGGTAAGCGATAGATGCCAGTGCAGCCCTTGAAATATGGGCTGCAGTAGCGCCACGGGTTAGGCCAACTATGGCCCCGCGTACTTCCGGGTCCCAGTAGGGCGCACCCAGTCCCGCAAATGCCGGTACAAAGTAAACGCCCGCGGTATCTTTTACTGATGTTGCCAGTTTTTCAACATCGGCAGATGTTTTGATAATGCCCAGCCCATCGCGCAGCCATTGCACTACTGCGCCGCCTATAAAAATACTGCCTTCAAAAGCATAGGTTATTTCGCCGTTTATTTTCCAGGCGATGGTGGTAAGCAGGTTGTTTTTTGATTTAATAAACTCGTGACCGATATTCATCAGCATAAAACAGCCGGTACCGTAGGTGTTTTTAACCATGGCTTTATCAATGCACATCTGCCCGAATAAGGCCGCATGCTGATCGCCGGCTATACCTGCTATCGGGATCCTTTGCGCAAATATGTTATTGGCAGTATGGCCATATAATTCGCTCGATTGTTTTACTTCGGGCAATATACTTTTGGGGATATTGAAGAGCTGTAACAGCTCATCGTCCCATTGCTGGGTGCGGATGTTGAACAGCATGGTACGGCCGGCATTGGTTACATCGGTTGCATGTACTTCGCTGCGGGTGAGTTGCCAGATGAGCCAGCTGTCAACTGTGCCAAAGGCAAGCTCGCCTGCTTCGGCCTGCGCCCTTGCACCTTCAACGTTATCCAGGATCCATTTTATTTTTGAACCCGAAAAGTAGGCATCTATCACGAGCCCTGTTTTATCGCGGATCATATCACTATAGCCGTTTTGCTTCAATTCGTCGCAGAAGGCAGCAGTGCGCCTGTCCTGCCAAACTATGGCATTATGAATGGGTTCACCGGTTTTGCGGTTCCATACTATGGTGGTTTCGCGCTGGTTGGTTATACCTATGGCTTTGATATTTCCGCCGCCTAAGCCTGCTTTGGCAATAGCCTCTACCGCAACCGAGATCTGGCCCGCCCAGATCTCATTAGGATCGTGCTCAACCCAGCCCGGTTTAGGGAAGTATTGTTTAAATTCTTTTTGTGCCGAAGTAATGATCTTGCCCGCATGATCAAAAATTATGGCCCGCGAACTGGTAGTGCCCTGGTCGAGCGCTAAAATATATTCCTGCATAATTTGGTTTGGTTTACCTTGGTTTATTTATTCAATATCACATTAAAATTGTTCATTTTAATGCGGTGTTAGTATATAATTTTTTGCTGTTTCGTTAAAGGCTTTAATTTGTGCTTGTTCCCATGCTGCATCTTTTCCAAGTTCGCCGGCCATGAGGCGGGCTACTTCGGGTGCCATTGCGGTAGCCAGGCGGGCATCTAAAAATAACACACGGGTGCGGCGAGCCAGCATATCTTCAACAGTACGCGCCATCTCGTTTCTTACCGACCAGATCACCTCGGCCTTAGTGTAGCTGCCTTCAGCGTGAACAGGGTTTTTCCAGTCAGGATTTTCACTATGCAAAGCCAAAACTTTTTCAATATCGGCACCATAAACAAACATAGGGTTTGCGCGGTCGGGTTCGGGGCGACTGCCATGAATGGATAAGGATGCCGTTTTGCAAGGTGTGTTGTTCAGCCCGCCTGTTTCAATAGCCTTATCAACTATGTCCTCAGCCATTTTGCGGTAAGTAGTCCATTTGCCGCCGGTTATGGTAATCAATCCTGACGCGGAAACGATCAGTTTGTGGCTCCTTGAAATTTCTTTTGTTTTTGACGATCCGTCCTGTGGTGCAGCAAGCGGCCTTAAGCCTGCAAAAACGCTTAAAACATCTGCGCGGGTAGGGGCTTTGGTAAGGTATTTGCCGGCGGTTCGTAATATAAATTCCACTTCCTCATCCAGCGCTACCGGCTCAAGGCTGTGCGAGTCGATAGGGGTATCGGTTGTGCCTATCAATAATTTCTCATGCCATGGAACGGCGAAAAGTACGCGCCCATCCTCGGTTTTGGGGATCATCAGTGCATCCTCTGCCGGCAAAAATGAACGGTCGAGCACAAGGTGTACGCCCTGGCTTGGCCTAACCATCGGCTTTTTCTCTGGCGTATCCATTTTTAGCACGTTGTCAACAAAAACACCGGTCGCATTGATTACCGTTTTTGCTTTTATTTGGTAATTGGTGCCGGTTTCTGTATCGGTCGCTTTTACGCCTGTAATTTTACCGGCTGTATCTTTGGTCAATCCGGTTATTTTAAAGTAATTGAGCAGGGTAGCGCCCTGTTCAATAGCTGTTTGCGCCAGGTTTATGGCAAGCCTTGAATCGTCGAATTGCCCGTCATGATAAACAACGCCACCGTGAAGTCCTTTTTCTTGTATTCCCGGCAACCGTTTAGTGGTTTCTTTTTTGGAGATGTGTTTTGCCCGGCCAAAACTCAGCTTGCCAGCTAATAAATCGTAAATACTGAGACCTATAGTATAAAAGACGCCATCCCACCACGAGTAGTTGGGGATGATGAAACTTTCGTTTTTTACAAGATGAGGCGCGTTTTTTAATAGTAATCCCCGCTCGCGTAAAGCTTCACGTACAAGACCTATATCGCCTTGTGCTAAATACCGTACTCCGCCATGTACCAGTTTGGTAGCGCGGCTCGAGGTGCCTTTGGCAAAATCGGCCTGTTCCAGTAATAATGTAGAGAAGCCGCGTGAAGCTGAATCGACAGCCGCGCCAAGTCCTGTAGCGCCACCACCTATAATAATCAGGTCCCAGATCTTTTCGGTGTCGTGAAGATGGTTGAGATTGGCCTCTCTTGTAAATAGATTCATTTTATTTCGATATTTATTCAAATATATAAAATCGAAATAAAATAAAACTAAATGAAATTAAAAATAATTTTATTTCATTACTTTTGTTGATAAGCAGCACAATAGGCTTTGTAAAACATTACAGTTGATTTTTCTGTTTAATTTAGCGATCATGAGTAAAAATACCGACCGGCATAAGTTTATCCTGCAAAAAGTTGACACAGATGGGTTTGTGAATGTGCAGGACCTGAGCAGCCAGTTAAGTGTTTCGGAAGTTACTATCCGAAAGGACCTGAAACTTTTGGAAGATAAAAACCTGCTTTTCAGAACGCATGGCGGTGCAAGCAAAACAAACCCTTACGCTAATGACAGGCCGGTTGCCGAAAAGGAAAAGCTGAACGGTCCCGAAAAGAGAAAAATCGCCGCCGAAGCCGCTGTGAGGATAGAAACTAATGATTCGGTTATTATAGCCTCGGGTACTACCATGCTTGCCCTTGCCCGTTCCATGCAGCCTAATAAGCATCTTACAGTGGTTACGGCTGCATTACCGGTAGCTCTTGAGCTTTTGCAGCACCCGCAGGTTGATATTGTTCAATTAGGCGGGCAAATGCGAAACACTTCATCATCGGTAACCGGGAATTACGCCGAATTGATGCTTGATGATATGCTATGCGGTGTTTTGTTTTTAGGGGTAGATGGTATTGATCCCGAAATAGGGCTCACCACTACCAATTTATCCGAAGCGCGCCTTAATCAAAAAATGATCAATGCAGCTCAAACTACCATTGTACTGGCCGATAGCACTAAATTCGGTAAAAGGGGATTAGCAAAGATCTGTTCGTTGGATCAGATCAATGAAATTATTACCGATAGCGGTATCAGCCCGGCAATGCTCAATATGCTGGAAGAAAAAGGGGTGAAGGTAACGGTTGTTTAGGTAGATATACTGATGTTGAAGGATAAATAAAAAATGTCATTGCGAGCGAAGCGCGGCAATCCCGTCGCCGATGCATGTCCGATTTGTATAGTTACGAGATTGCATTGTGGCTTTTCCTGCTCGAAACATAGTTAAAACGGGTGTCATGCTGAGCCTGTCGAAGCATAGTGGATAGGGCCTCTGCGCGCGAGTCTTCGACAAGCGCAGACTGACAGTTCTTTATATAAATCCTTTCACTGACGACGACCGTACTATCAACTGCGTATCTACTTTCTCCGTAGTAAATTCTTCAACGGGCCATTTACTTTCAATGGTTTTGATCAACATTTCGGTGGCCATCTGTCCTATCTGGAAGGCCGGCTGGCGTACCACTGTTAAAGGGGGATCAAACAGATCAACCACATCTGAGTTGGTGAAACCGGCTATCGCGATATCTCCCGGAACTTTTAACCCCCATTTTTTTAATATCGACATACTGCTGATGGTGAGTCTGTCACTACCAATAAAAATGGCTTCCGGCTTATCATCCAATGCCAGCAATTCTTTCAGTACGATCTCAACTTCATCCTGGATCATACCGCCGTGATTGCAATGTTTCAGGTATTCGGGTCTGAATTCAACACCATATTGATCAAGTGCTGCCTTGTAACCATCAAAACGCTCATGACTGATGAGCAGGTTATTTGAATTAGTTAGATGGGCTATTTTGGTAAAGCCCGAGTTGATCAATGCTTCAGTACCATTAAATGCGCCCTGGAAATTATTGGCTATCACTTTGTGGGTATTCAGATCGGGGGCAGCCCTGTCAAAAAACACGATAGGGAAACCTTTATCCAGCAGGTATTTATATTGAGAAGTATCGGTTGTTTGTGCCGATAATGATACCAGCAAACCATCCACATGCCTTGACAGCAAGTGTTTTACATTGGCGCTTTCCCTGTCAAATGATTCGTGCGTTTGCGTGATAATAACATGGTACCCGCGGTTATATGCTATGGATTCGATACCGTTAATGGCCTGCGAAAAATAATCATTCGCAACCTCGCATACCACTACACCTATCGAGTGGCTTTTTTGCTCTTTAAGGCTTAATGCTATCGGGTTGGGCCGGTAATTTATCTTTTCGGCATACTCAAGCACAAGCTTTTTAGTTTCAGTGCCTATTTCATAACTCCCGTTCAACGCTCTTGATACCGTTGATGTTGACACACCCAAAGCCTTGGCAATATCCTTAATGGTAACTGATTCAAACATAATTTAATCCGGCAGCAGGTTCTAAAATATCCAGGGAAAAATTGATACGGGCTAAGTTATTTTAAAAAATGAATATTTCAGCGCTTTTCGATTTTCAAACCGCGTAACTTATCGCACAGGTCTGCGTGATTTTACCCGGGATAATCACATGGCAATTTATTATTACATTGATTTTTAAAGTTGAAGTGAAATTATTGTTATAATTATTACATTGTACCTGATTTCAATTGTAAAACGTTTTATCCCCTTTGTTAAGCTATGTCTCACGAACAAATTGTTCATGACGATCATAATACTGCTATCTGGCTTGCTTTTAAAGAAGGCAATTGGGATGCCTACACACAATTATATAACCAATATTTTAAGATCCTTAATAACTATGGGCATAAATTTACAAGGGATGTCAATGTAATTGAGGACGCTATCCATGATCTTTTTATCAGGCTGTGGACAAACAGGGCAGGGCTTGGTAATCCTGTTTCAGTAAAAAACTATCTTTTCAAATCTCTACGCAGCATTATTTTCCGCAAGCTGCAATCAAAATCGCGTTTTGTCGACCTGGAAGATGAAGCGGAACATAACTTTCCTTTCCAAATTTCATTCGATCAGCAGATCATGGCTGATGAGGAAGAGCAGGAACTACAGAAAAAAATTAAGTTTCACGTAAAAACCTTACCGGCACGGCAGCAGGAAATCATCTATCTGCGCTTTTATGAGGGTTTGGGCTATGATGAAATTGCTGATATTATGGAAATAAACATCAGCTCGGCCTATAAATTGATTTATAAGGCGTTTGATAATCTTCAGGATGTACTCAAAACATCCAAATTGGCTATTGTTTTAGCCCTATATTCATGTTTTTACATAAATAATCATTAAAAAAATAAATTTTTTCGGTTTGTAGGGATAATTAGGGTAGGCCGCTGTCTATAAGGATTAAATAACACCTTATAACCTATGCAGATTGCCAAATACAGTAATTACACCCTGCCAGATTTTTTAGAGGACGATGATTTTCTTCGTTTTGTGATTAGTCCCTCACATAACGATACCTTTTTTTGGCAGCAGGTTATTGCTAAATATCCGCAACAGAAAGAAATAATAGCAGAAGCTTCAAAAATTATTACTGCATACCGCAAGCAGGATGTTTTTACTAACGAAGAAAATCAATCAAAAGTTTGGCTGCGGATTGAATCAACGCTGCAAAAAGACCAGGTTAAGGTAAAGATCTTCACGTTAAACAGATTCCTTCGTGTTGCTGCCATGTTATTGCTGGTATCGTCTATAGGTATTGCCTTATGGCTGATAAAAGGCAGGCAAAATGAGATTGATACTACTTATGGAGAGTTGAGCACAGTCACCTTGCCCGATGGATCAACCGTGGTGCTCAATGGTAACTCGAAATTAACTTACTCCGATAACTGGGACAAAAATTCAAGAGAGGTTTGGATAAGTGGAGAGGGTCTTTTTAACGTAAAACATATCAATAAAGACCCCGGCCATATTAAACCTTCGGAAAGATTTATAGTGCATTGCCCTGATATGGATATTGAGGTATTGGGCACAACCTTTAATGTTAGAAGCAGGCATAATAAAACCAATGTAGGTTTGGTGCAGGGAAAGATCAGGCTTGACTATGTTGACGCCACATCAGGGAAACAATCGCTTATTATGAAACCGGGCGATTACGTACAGCATGCCTATAAAAAGGCCCTTACCCGAATTGTCCTTCCCGTTCCCGAAAAGATCACCAAATGGACAAAACATCAGCTGTTATTTAATGACGCCACACTGGCCCAGATCAGCGAGATCATGACCGATGACTATGGCTATCATGTTGATTTTTCAAGCCCGGATTTAGCCAGCCTCAAAATAGAAGGGGAGATCAGCGTTCCCAATGTTGATGAGTTGATAGAAACTATCTCGACTACACTCCCTGTGAAAATCACCCGAACAGACAAAAATATCACCATAACAAAATTAAACCCCTAAATGAATAACTTATGAGAAAACTCGACTCATCCAATTTTTTAAGATGTTGCTGTTTCCTGATGGTGTTGCTCGGCCGGTCGGCATACGGCTATGCCCAAATGGCATTAACCAGTAACAACAGGATCCACGCAAAAAACTTCGGTTATACGGCTCCGCAGGCTGTTGAAAACAAGGTGCTGTTAAAAGATGCGCTTGACAACCTAAAAAAACAATTCAATGTTCAGATAGCCTACCAGGAAGGCTTGCTCGACAATAAATTTGTGCCGGTAAACTTGACCAGCAACATAAGCCAGTTAACGCTTGATGATAATTTGAAACAATTGTTATCTGCATTTCAGCTAACATACCGCAAGATAAATGATAACCAGATCTCGATTTTTACGGTAAAGGACCTTACTGTAATCAATGCAGCTGTTGCAGCAGTTACATTAACAGGTAAGGTTGTGGATGCCGGCGATGGACAGCCTGTTGTGGGCGCATCGGTTTACTTAAAAATTGACAATAAAGTAGGCGCAATTACCGATATTACAGGCAGCTTTAAATTGATAGTGCCTGATAAGTATTCGGGCAAACCATTAACCCTGGTAGTAGCCTATATTGGATATAACCAGGAAGAAGTCGCAGTAAACGATCCCGCATCAGCTTTGCAAATTAAACTGGCGCAAAATAACAAGGCCCTTAACGAAGTTGTGGTTACCGCCCTTGGTATCAGCAAGCAAAAAAAATCATTAGGTTATTCGGTTACCGAAGTTAAAGGCACCGAGTTTACCCAGGCCCGCGAAAACAACGTGGCTAATGCGCTTACAGGTAAAGTTGCCGGTGTTAACGCGGCTGGTTTATCAACCGGGCCGGGCGGTTCAAGCCGCGTGGTGATCAGGGGTAATGGTGGCCTTGCAGGTGATAATCAACCTTTATATGTGGTAAACGGTATGCCGATAGATAACAGCGTGCCCGGTGGTGCTGCCACAGTTAACGGTATTACCAATAACGTTGACCGCGGCGATGGTATAGCAGCCATAAATCCCGACGATATAGAATCGATAAGTGTACTCAAAGGTGGTACAGCCGCGGCGCTTTATGGCTCACGGGCGGCAAATGGTGTTATTTTGATCACCACCAAAAAAGGCCGGATGCAAAAAGGGGTGGGAGTTGAATTTAACTCAACCGCTACCTATGATAATGTGGCGGTATTTCCCGATTATCAATATGAATACGGGCAGGGCGATGGAGGGGTAAAACCAACCACGCTGGCAGCCGCACAGGCAAGCGGAAGGCGCTCATGGGGTTCAAAAATTGACGGCTCAACTGATTATGTGGCTGTTGACGGAAATACCCACCCTTATGTTGCACAAAAAAACAACCTCAAAAACTTTTATCAAACAGGCAGCACCTATACTAACAGCCTGGCATTTTTGGGCGGTAATGAAGCTTTCACCTATAGGTTTTCGGCTGCTGACCTGAACAGTAAAGGTATTTTGCCGGGTACTACCTATGATCGTAAAACCTTTAACCTTGCTCTGAACGGTAAACTGAGCGATAAGCTATCGATTGAAGCATTGGCACAATATAACGTTGAAACCGGCCATAACCGTACCGGTGCAGGTGATGCCCTGGGTAACCCCAACTGGACCCCGCTCGAAGTAGCCAACACGGTTGATGTTCGCTGGTTGAAGCCTGGCTATGATGCAATGGGGAACGAGCAGATCTGGAATGATGCATCCATCGCATCAAACGGTTATTTTGTGATCAATAAATACAAGGAAGATGACGTAAAGAACCGTTTTATTGGCCAGGGATCGGTTATTTACTCGCCCATAAAAGATCTTACTTTTAAAGCCACCATCAGTCGTGACTTTTTCAACTATAATTATACAAACGTACTGCCAACCGGTACGTTGTATACCCCCAACGGCCAATATGCAGGTATCAAGTCAGACGTGTCTGAAACAAACGAGCTGGCAACGGTTAATTACAAAACAAAGATCATCAGCGATTTAACTGTGAATGTTTTGGGTGGTGTAAACAGCCGAAAAAACACAACAAACCAGTTAACGTTTAGCGGTTCGCAATTTACCATTCCATATTTTTACAGCTTTACCAACCTTGCGGTTTCATCAACCACCCCATATAATGCCAAGGTAGTAACCAATTCGGTTTTTGGTTCGGCCGATTTCGATTACAAGAGCCTGGTGTTCCTGTCATTCACCGGAAGAAAAGACTGGTTTTCAACACTTAGTCCTAAAAGTAACAGTATCTTTTACCCAAGCATAGGCGGCAGCTTTATCCTGTCGGATGCGGTTAAACTCCCTGAGTTTTTTAACCTTGCCAAACTGCGCGGTTCATGGGCACAGGTAGGCGGCGGCGCACCCGATCCTTACGTTATTAACCTTACTTACAGTAACGTACCAAGTGCCGGGCAGCCACTGCAAAACGTAACAAGTAATAACATTACCAACAGCAATCTTAAACCATATACTTCAACAACATTTGAAGGCGGCTTTGAATTGCAGATGCTTAAGAACCGCTTAGGTTTGGATGTTACGCTGTATGATCGTAAAACAACCAACGATATAGTAAATACAGCTATTTCTTCAACATCGGGCTACAATAACGTGATCCTGAACGTTGGTGAGGTAAGCAACAGAGGTATTGAAGTATTGTTGAATGGTACACCCGTAAAAACAGCCAGCTTTACCTGGACCACGAGCTATAACGTAGCCTACAACGATAACAAAGTTGTTAAACTGGCTCCCGGGCTTAACACCATTCAGCTGGCTACTTCGGTAGGTAACTGGGGTATTTTAGATAATATTGAAGGTAAGCCCTTTGGTATGCTGGTTGGTACCCGTATGCAAAAGGACGCTCAGGGCAATGTAGTGTTCAATGCCACCACCGGCTTACCAGTACAGACCCCATTGCAGCAGCTGGGTAAAAGCGTTGCCCCGCTTACCATGGGTTTAACCAACGAGTTCAGGTATAAAAGGTTCTCGTTAAACTTCCTGATTGATGGCAAGTTTGGCAACAAAGTGTTTTCGGTTATGGAAGTGTATGCTACCCGTTTAGGCTTGATGAAATCAACATTGCCGGGCCGTGAAAACGGATTGGTGCTGAACGGTGTTGATCAAACAGGCGCTCCTTACACCCGTACGGTACCTGTAAGCGGCTTAAGGTCATACTATGATAACTATAAAACGTATTCCGACCTGTTTTTGCATGATGGCAGCTTTGTTAAACTTCGCCAGGTTATCCTGTCGTACGCGCTTCCAACAAGCCTTTTAAACAAAGTTAAGATCCAGTCGGCCAGCATATCCTTTGTGGCCCGGAACCTTTGGACTATCTATAAACAGACAGACAATTTTGATCCGGAGCAAAGCTTTACCAATAGTAATGCACAGGGCTTTGAGTCTATCGGCTTGCCACGTACCCGTTCACTTGGTGTAAACCTTGCCGTTAAGTTTTAACACTTTTAAATTGAATACGATGAAAAGACATTTAACAAAATATATTTATTGTTCCCTGGTAATGCTCGGCATTATCGCCACACAATCGTGTACCAAAAACTTTGATACGCTCAACGTGAACCCCGATGCATCGTCAAAAGCGGTACCACAGTACATTTTTACCAAAGCTCAATATGATGGTACTGCCCGTATGCTCGATCTGTTATTGGGTACCATGCAGTATACTACCAGTTTTAATGATGTGGCCGGTTTCGGATCAAAATATGTATTGAGCCAGAGCCCGCAGTCGGCAGGCGCTTTCACCAATGCCTACCCAAATGAGATCAACGAGTTGGGTGAGGTTTTGAAGGCAGTGGGTACCGATGCATCGCAGGTGAACCTGCAGGCCGAGGCACGGATCTGGAAGGTGTATTGCTTTAGCAGGCTTACCGATCTTTATGGCGATATCCCTTATTCGCAGGCTGCACAGGGTTATGACCAGGCGATTTATAAACCTGCTTATGATGCGCAGAAAGATATCTATGCCGATTTATTGAAGGAGCTTGACCAGGCTGCCCAAAGCCTTGACGCAGCCAAAACAACCTTTGGTTCGGCGGATTTAATTTACGGTGGTAATACCGTAAAATGGAAAAAGTTTGCTTATTCACTCATGCTCAGGTGTGCCATGCGTATGACCAAAGTTGATATAGCGCAGGCGCAAACATGGGCAACAAAAGCTATAGCAGGCGGTGTTATTTTAGATGATGCCGATGTCGCCAAAGTAGCTTATGTTGGTGCAGGCCAGGATATCAACAAAAACCCTTTGGCGCTTGATCTTTATAACAACGATTATATTGCAGGCAACGGTAGCACCAATACCGAGGGCGGCAAGTACCAGGATGTATTTATCAATTACCTGAAAGCGAATAAAGATCCGCGTTTGGCTGTGTTATCTGTGGTATGGAACAGCGGCGTGGCTGATACTACCTCGGCTATCCAAAAGGGCATGTCGGCGGGACTGAATGCCAAACCTGCCGATTTTGTAACCTATTCGGAGCCTAATCCTAAAACCATACTGCTGTTAAATTCTCCGCGATTGGTTTTTACAGCTGCCGAAAGCTATTTTCTGTTAGCTGAAGCTGCTGCAAGAGGATGGTATACCGCTGCCACTGCCGAATCATTGTACCAGAACGGCATATCCGCATCCATGCGCCAATGGAGCATTATAGCGGGCAGCGCCGGCACAATTACTACGGCACAGATCAATTCATACATCAACGCGCACCCCTTTAATACAGGTGGTACACTTGATCAGAAAATGGCGCAGATCTATACCCAGTTTTGGGTTGGTTTATTTCCTGATGCGCAGGAAGTTTTTGCAAGCTATAGGCGTACTGGTTACCCAGCGCTTGTGCCTAATAATTATGTTGGTAATGCTACCGGCGGTAAAATATTCAGGCGGATGTTATATCCTGTTGCTGAGCAAAACCTCAATGCTGCATCATACGCTGCCGCCATTGCACGCCAGGGCCCGGATGATTTTTTAACCCGGATTTGGTGGGATAAACAATAATATTAAAGTTTGATTAGTTGATGTTGTTTAGGGGAGGGCGTGGGGCTCTCCCTGATTTTTTACTTTTGTTTTGATGTATAAGAAGTATATTTTTTTCCTGCTGCTGGTTTGTTGGCTTCAAAACGTATCAGCGCAAAATGATTTGGTTAAGGATGATAATGCAAGTAATTATAACCTGAATAAGCCCGAACGCGAACTATGGCTTAAAAACACCGGTTTAGGTTTGTTTATCCATTTTAGTATGGATAGCCAGTTGGGTGTGGTGATCAGTCATTCATTGGTTGGGGCAAGTGACGATTATGTGAACAGGTACTTTAACGAGTTGCCTAAAACATTTGACCCCTCCAAATTTGATCCGCGTCAAATAGCAACGCTGGCTAAGCTGGCCGGGATGAAATATATTGTATTTACTACCAAACATCACTCGGGTTTTTGTATGTGGGATACCAAAACTACCGATTTTAGCATAACCCATACACCTTATAAAAAAGACCTGTTAAAGGAGTTTGTTGATGCCACACGCGAAGCCGGTTTGCAGGTTGGTTTTTACTTTTCGCCCGAAGATTTTAACTTTCTTCGTGATCATCACATTACTATCAGCCGTACCGATGTTAAAATGGATGCCCAAACCCGGCATGAATATGATGAGTACACCCGGAAACAATGCGAAGAGCTGATGACTAATTATGGTAAAATTGACGTTTTGTTTATTGATGGTGATCCCAAGGAAGTAGTAAAGCAAACCTGCTGGAAATTACAACCCGATTTGCTGATAACCCGCGGTGCCATCAAAACACCTGAACAGATCATGCCGGGCGCCATGATCAATGAACCATGGCTCTCCTGCATCACCATGGGGACGGCCTGGGGATATCAGCCAACTAACGAACGCTATAAATCGGGTAGCCAGTTAATAGGTTTATTGATAGAGGCCAGGGCTAAAGGCGGTTCGCTATTGCTGAACATTGGTCCGAAGCCTGATGGGGCATTACCAATTGAGCAGGAAGAACGGTTGCGGGAAATGTCGGCATGGTATTTTGTTAACCGTGAATGTATTGACAGTGTGCGAAGCTGGGTGATAAGTAAAGAAGGTGATACCTGGTTTACTGCGAAAAACGGGCATACACTTTATGCCATTGTTACCAATGCTGCCGACTGGAAAGAGGGAACCCGCAAAAGTTTTCTGATCCGTTCGGCCATTGCCACTAATAATACTAAAGTAAGTGTATTGGGGCAGAACAGCAGGATCATCGAATATAAAACTGATGATGTAAGCTGCAGGTATAAACAAACCGATAAGGGACTTGAAATATCTGTTGTAAAGGCGCAGCGCATTTATGACGATCACCGCTGGCCTAACCCGGTAGTGATCAAATTGGAAAATGTTAACCCTGTTTTTAGGGAAGCAGCCATAGTTGAAACCGGTGCAGGTTCAAAAGTAAAGACCGGCGCGGTTTTAAAAGGGAAGATCCTGAATTACAAGAATATTTCGGCAAAAAGAGCCCGTTTTGATTATCGGCCTTATCATGGGCAGGTTGAAACGTTATATGCAGGTAAGTGGACAGCCGGTACCTGGGTAAATATCAATGCTGATGGTACTTTTGAAGCAACCCTCCCTTTAAAAGCCGATTACGAATTTAAAGCAGTTGTTGAACAGGCTAATGTTGAAATTGAAGGGGAGAACAAGTTATTTAAGCCGTAATATTTCGTATGATTATGGAGGAGGCTGTATCATAATCAAATTGACCAGTTGTGTTTCCTATGAATTGAAATTTAGCCGGTAATATTTATACAAAAGGGGGTTAACATATTTTTTGAAGAATATGCACTCAATTATCAATAATTTGAGTGTATGTTAATCCTGGATTGTGTTAACCCTGTTAACCCCCCTTTTGTTAGTAGGGCAAATCCACCCCGAAACTATAACTGCTTAAGTATCTGAATAAATCAAAAAAAAGAGGCTGGTTTTACAGCCTCTTTTTTTTAAAGGTCTTTGATGTTATCGTTAGGGTTCCTGTCAATCAGTTTGCTAAACGGATCAATACCTACAGAGGCAGGTTCTCCTTTAACAACAATGTTGAATTGCTGTTGCCCGCGTTTAAGCTTATACTTTTTAAGGTACAAGGTGTTACTCACCATACGGTTACCGGCACCTTTAACCTGCCTGCCAAAAATCCCGATATCGATATAGTCGTTCATGTTAAGAGCCGGGACGTCGTTGTTTTTGGCATCCTTCCACACTTTATCAATATCAAGCTTAAAGGTAACTTTGTATTCGTTTTTATTACCCGTGGGCTTGCTGCTTGCTTCAATCACCCGGTTATCGTACAAGGTTATCTTCTGCCAGGTATCGGTAAGGTAATATTGCAGCGAGTCGGGTACATGCTTTTGGAGGTATTGATAAAGGTTGTTGGCTCCCGGAAAGGGAGCGTTCGTTTTAAAAGCATAGGCCTTTTTAAATTCGCGCAGGGCCACGTTCAGGCTGTCTTCGCCAATCAGGTCGCGCAGACCATACAGTGCTACACTTGCTTTGCCTCCCCATAAAAACCAATTATTTGCTTTTATTAAAGGATGTTCGTTTTCATTAAGGTGCCGCCTGATAAACAAGTAATACCACAACTGGTCTAATACAATATACCGCATGTTATCCTTGCCGTATTTGTGCTCGGCCATCACCAGCTGATCATAATTGGACAAACCTTCGGGGATCACCAAACTTCCTACCGTGCTGTTTGGCGCTGTCTGGAAACGCCACCATTGTTGGGACAGCAGCCTTGTGGTATTGGCATAACAATAATCAAAACTGTTAGGATCCCTGAAATCAGCATTCCATCCAAAATATTCGGCATAAGTGTTCAGGGTTGTCATTGAGGCATCCTGCGGGCCATAAACAGAAGTTTCCACCAGGCGGATGTCATTAAACGGATAGTTGCCGTAAACTTTGCTGTAATAGGCTAAGCCATCTTTATATGCCGCAATATACCTGTCGATATTAATGTTGTGCTCCGGATGGTAATAAACCTCAATGTTCACCTGGTGATCTAACTGAACAGTAGCTTTTTTTACAGCCAGTTTTTCGGATATAATACCCATTGGCATGTACATGCCGGGTTTGTCCTGCACGTAATGGAAATAATTACGGCCATCCTGCTGCCAGTTTTTTACAAGCTGCCCGGGAGCAATAGCGGTTTGATCGGCCAGGGTTCCAATGGTTACATCAAGCTTTAACAAATCGGCGGCTCTTCCTGCTTTAAGCGTGTTGATGCCCTCAGGGTTATCCTGTTGAATTTCTTCTTCCTTTTTTTCGGGCAGACCGGCTTTTTTACGTTCATAAGGGCTGCCCAGTTCGTCGTCTTCATCGTAGCCTAAACCAGGGAGCCCTCCGTTAAAGAATGTACCGTTGTTAATAAGAGTAGCAGCGTACATGCCATTGGTAAATCCTTTATGAACTATTTCTGAGTTGATCTCCAGTACCAGCGAATTGCCTGGTAGCAAAGGTTTTATAAACCGGTATAAACGGAAATCGGCAGTATCAGCTTTCGGCCTGAAAAAATTGAAAAGTCCGTGGGGATAAAGCAAGGGAGTAATGAACGGAACTAACACCCCGTCGGTTTTGACTGAGTAGGCGGTCAGGTCATCACCATCAAGCAGCATTTGTGATATGGCAACCTTGTTTTTATTGGTGACGGTTACCCATGCATGTGTAGCTACCTGTTGCTTATCGGGATAAAGTTCCACCTGCATTTTTATGTTGGTTACTTTGGGCAGGGGAAGGTGCTCATATTTTTTTAGCGATTTTTCATATTGCACCGCTCTGGCGGTATTTTCATATTTTATGAGATAAGCGTTTAAAAAGTTTACGTTATAATAGTTCCAGCCACCAACAGCCAAAAAAGCAATTGCCACTATAGTGGTGATCAAAGCCGTGCTCCTGTTAAAGCGCTGAGGTAATAAGCGTAGCCTCTCTTTAAAAGATGATGTTACTCCACGGTAATAAAACAATGCCGAAACAATGATGAGCAGCCCCGCAAACAGCAGCCAATACAAGTTAAACCAATTTATAGGCGTCGCCATATGGCCTATACCGGTCATGTCAGAGATGCCTGAGGACGGTGTATACGAATACAGCAGCAGATTATAATCAAAGATGCCCGACTTGCGCAAAAAGAATACGATCACCCAGGAAAAGACACCTATGCCGTGAGCGGCAAATTTGTTATTCACAACAACATGTACCACATAGCAAAATACAACCATCTCCAGTAAAGAAGGCAGTAAGATGTAGCCTATGTAGGTTAAATATGCTGCTATGTTTAGGGCGTGGTAACCTTTTAATAATTGAACAATAACACCTGTTATGATGGGGATAAAAGATAAGCCCGTACCGATAAGTAATAAGGTGATCAGTTTTGACCCATTCAGGATCCAGTTTGGCGGCGGGAGCGAATCATTAATAAAAGCATAGCGGGTAGCCCTGTCACGGTGCAGGGTTTCGCCGGTATAAAACATGATGATAAAGAAAATGAAGAAGGGAAAGGCATCATTAAAAATTCCCAGCAGCGTAACCGTACGCGGAAAATCAGGCACGCCGTTCCTGCTTTCGCCAAGATAAAATACAAAACCGAGGAACAAGCTGCCGCTAAGCAATATGATCCAGAAATAATTATCGCGGATAATATTGAGCAGTTCCACTTTTACCAGGTTGCGTAAGGTGTTCCGGTTATATCTACCGCTAAATCTTACTTCCGGCCTGATAGTTACCTGGTTTTTAGTTTTAACGCCTACCTCATCAATGGCTGCTTTGTCGCGCCGCCCGCTAAAAAAGCGTTCAAAGCTGAACCTAAAATAAGTGAGGATTACAATAACTATCCCGATACCTCCCCATACTAAGCGATTGAGCATAAACGTACCGGTTACTGGAAATAAGGTGGTATTTTGCTCCGCAATACTTGAATTGTTAGTTTGCATCCTTATGCCGTTGAGACCAAAAGGATCGCTGAGGTTTATTATCGTTGGATTGTTAACGTGATTAAGGAAAAATAGCGCGATGAAGTAAAACAGAAACAACAGGATACCGCCAAAGTAAATAACCTTTACATTGCGGGTGAGCGCCACCAGCCCGAAGAATAAGGAAGATGTAAACAAAACATTAGGCAGCCCAATGGTGAAAAACGGGTGCAGGTAGTAAATGAGGTTATTGGGGCCGTATTGTTTAGCATCTGTCCATCCCATAGCCGGGCCAAGTTTGGTGCCTATAAATGCACCGATAATAATTGCCGATGAAATAGCGATCATGAAAACGAATGAGCCAAGGTAACGGCCCCAGAAATAACCCGCTTTTGTGATAGGGTAGGTTAGGTAATAATCTTTTGTGTTGTATTCAATGTCGCGGTACAAAGCCGTGCCCATAATTGATGAGCTCACAAGGGTGATCATCATGGTGATGCCCGAGCACCATAGTGCAAGTACATAAGGCGCGTTGATGTGTTCTTTTTCGCCTAACGGCAATGAGCCTGTGGAGAAAGTAAACACTGTAAATAGCAGAGCGGCTAAAAAATATAGGTAAACGGCTGGCCTGCGGACCCGGTTCCGGATCTCGAACAGAAATATTTTAATAAACATAAACTATTGGTTTATAGTGGGTTTAAATGGTGTCTACATCTATTCGTGTAGCAATGTTGCTGAAGTACACATCTTCCAGGTTTGGGGTGCTGCTGATAAAACCGTTGCCGGGTTCGGCTTCGTTGATAATGCGGATATGGAGCTTTCCGGTTTTTAGCTGCGTTGAGATTACCTGGTAGTCATCTTTATAAAAGCCCAGTTCTGATTGGGTGATCACTTTGCTATAGATTTTCCCGTTCAACTCATTTACTGCACTTTCCGGGTCGCCTGCATACAAAACCTCGCCCTGGCAAATGATGGCAAAATTGGCACAAAGCGTACTTACATCCTCAACAATATGGGTTGAAAGGATCACAATGGTATTTTCGCCCAAACGGCTTAACAGGTTGTAAAAGCGGTTGCGCTCTGCCGGGTCAAGGCCTGCGGTTGGTTCGTCAACAATAATAAGTTTGGGGTTGCCGATCAGGGCCTGTGCTATTCCAAAGCGCTGTTTCATACCGCCGGAGTAAGTGCCCAAGTGCTTTTTTCTGTCTTTATAAAGGTTTACGCTTTCCAATAATTGCAGCACCAGGTCTTTACGTTCGGCATTGTTGCCAACGCCTTTAAGCTGGGCAATATGGTCAAGCATGCGCTCTGCCGATATTTTAGGGTAAACACCAAACTCCTGCGGCAGGTACCCGAGTAGCTGGCGTACCTCGGTTTTGTTTTTCAATACATCCAGGTCGTCCAAAAAAATGCTGCCTTTATCGGCCTCCTGCAAGGTGGCTATGGTACGCATCAGTGACGATTTACCGGCCCCGTTTGGGCCAAGCAGTCCGAACATGCCATTATTCAGGGTCAGCGAAACATCTTTTAAGGCATGTACGCCGTTGGCATAGGTTTTTGATAGGGAGTTGATTACTAATTTCATGATTTGCTAAGTTTTGGTCATTTATTATTATGGATCATCCTTGTGTTTCCGTTCAGGATGAGTTTGGCGCTATCGGCAAGTTTATAGGTTATGTTGCTGAGACTGTCGTCCTTAATCCATAAACGGCTTTTGTTTCGGATATCGAGGTTGGTTTTTCCGAATCGGTTGCCTGTTTCAATAGTTAAATTTGAGACAGAGCCGTTACTGTTGCCAACAACAGCGTTTAAAATGTTGAATTTGTTATTTTTTAAAAAGATATTGGCTGCGTGATCTGCATTAATATCGAGCTTCTCTCCGCTGAAACCACTTATAGTATTAGGACGCCATTTAAAATCTGCACTGGCGACTGTATCGATCACTTGTGTATCCGAGGCCATGTATTTGGCATCCGCAGCAAATGAAGTAAGTTCGGGGCATGATATATACAACACTTGTGTCGAACGTACATTATGAAAGTTATCTTTAAACGCGGCGCGTATAAAAAGTGAATCGTGCCGCTGCTCAATTTTCATAAACTCTATAGCACCCGGATCGGCAAGTATTTTGAAAGGGCCTTTTACCAGCATGATATTGATAGCTGTTGACGAACCAAGTTCAATGACTTTAAAATCCCTGAAATTTAATTTCACAAAACCATTGTAAGGGTTTTTATAGTCACCTTTCAGGTATTCGGCTTTTAACTGAAAATCATAGATCCCTACCGAAATTACCAGTAGCAATATAGCGGTAAGTAAAAATTTATTACTTGTTTTCATTGTCGCTTGGTTGGTTTAGTTCATCATTTTGTTGCGCCTGGAAATTTTGGTATTGCAGGCTGATCTCATCTATGGAAATATCTAACAGGTACATGTTTTTAAAAAGTTCGGGCAGATTTTGACGTACAAAGTTTTCTTTGCGGTAAGCTTTTACCTTGTCAAAGCCATCATCAGCCACAAATAAGCCCAGGCCCCGTTTGTTATAAATAATTTCGAGCCCTTGTAAAAACTCATATGATCGCATAACTGTATTGGGGTTTACTTCCAGCTCAACAGCCATATCACGTACCGACGGGATCTTTTGCCCGGCGGGCCATTTACCCATCAAGATCTGGTCGCTCACAAAAGCCGCTATCTGGAGGTATATCGCTTCGTTATCTTTAAATTCCATTATCGTCTTTTTTAAGCCTGTTTCTCCTTTAGTTTGAAATATGACGCAATCCAAAATAGTATCACTACAACAGGCACTACAATTAAAACCCAGGCCGATTGCTGCTCACTTAAACCGATGGAATAAAAGTTAGTACCCTCCGGGAAATTGAGGAACGCAAAAGGTGTTGCCGGGTAAATTTGCCTGCCCACAATCAGTCTCAGAAATAATGTATCAGCAAGGATCAGTAATGCATAAAAAATAAAAAAGCTGAACCCTATTTTAATAAAATGCAGCTTCTCAAAACTTATGGCGCCATACATGGTAATAGCATGCAGCAGCGAAAAAATAATAATTACTAATAAAGATTTATCCTGCAAAAGGGAAAGCATTTCAGAATGATGCCCCGGCCAATGCTTCAGGTTAAGCAGTATGGATAATACCAGGTAAAAGATCCCGGTATAAACCAACATGAATATTATATATGAATAAACCCAGCCAACCATAAACTTTTCAAATTGTGAAGCAGGTAAGGTTAGTACCGGAATTGCCTTACGTTTATCGCCCAGGTCAGTAAAGATGGTGCTTGTAAATAATGGTCCAGCTATCAAAATAAGCACGCCAAATATGGCCATTTGAAAGCCCGCATCTACCGGGCCGGGGATCATGTAAAATATAAACGAGCCACCAAGCAGAAATACCCCCGCCAAAACCGCTGCCGACATAAAATAGGTGCGGTAATGTTCGGCCGTATGCTTCATAAACAACCTGCAAAAGCGTTTTAAACTGAAGTAGTTATTCATGAGTCATAGTTGGTTTTAGTGCGTTTAATAATTTGCTGCTGTTGGTTGTTGCTGCATTGAATAATAGTTCGAGATCCATTTTGCCATATTTGCCGGCAGTGTTTTCTAAAATTGCGTATTTGCCCATCAATGTATCTTCTTCATACAGCACATTCATGCCGGTAAGGTCTTTAAAAACACCAAAGAACAGTTTTTCGGTAAGTTCATCTACCGAGTTCTCAACTACTATGCGATGGTCATCCAAAATCAATACAGTGTCTATGAGGCTGTCCAAATCCCTTACCTGGTGGGTTGAAATAATAATACAGCGCTCTTCATTTAAAACCGATGCGATCAATTTTCTGAACTGAACTTTTGAGGGGATGTCAAGCCCATTGGTTGGCTCGTCAAGTATCAGTAAGCTGGTATTGGTAGCCAGTCCAAATGCTATGACCATCTTTTTTTGCTGCCCGTATGACATTTTGGTCATCAACGAATCAGGATCAATATCTAATATTTTCAGATAACTATAAAAGTCGGTAATGCTGAAGGCAGGGTAGAAGCCTGCCGTCCTTTCCAAGAATTGGCCGGGAGTTAATGCGGGTACATAAACCTCCTCGGCAATAAAGTAAAGGTTTTGCAGGGTAGATACCAGGCGTTTTGAACTTTCTGTTCCGTTGATAAGGCAGTTGCCGGATTGTGGAAAAGCCAGGCCTGCAATATTTTTTAACAGGGTTGACTTCCCGGCTCCGTTTTTACCCAACAAGCCATAAATATGCCCGGCCTTTAATGAAAGGTTCAGATTCTTAAAAAGCGGCTTTTTACCGTTGTAGCTGAAATTCAAATTAGTTATTTGAATCATGGTGTAGTGTATTAGTGTGGTAGTACACTGCAAATGTAATTAAACATTTTTAAAATGCAAGAGGTATTTTTTATTGGGAGGGGTTTCATGAAAACCAATTATCTTCTTAACAGTTAATAAGATATGTCAAAGAAGAGAACCATGCCAAACGAACCAGATGAAATGCCGGTAAACCCCGAGCGGCCGGAGATCAGGCAGCCCACAGATCCGGGAGAGCCGGAGATGCCAGAAGAAGCGCCGGAAAATATCCCGAATGAAATTCCTGATACTGAACCCGGTGAGCCAGAAGTAGATCCGGATGAGTTTGAAAAATAAGGGAATAAGATACTGTTTGTAGGCCATGCATCCCAACGTTTGCTATGGAGTGCATGGCTTTTTTTATATTTTGCAACTCACATGATATAGCCTAAACTGTTTAAATTGCATCATGAAAATAGCTACGTATAACGTAAATGGTGTAAATGGGCGCTTGCCTGTTTTGCTTCGCTGGTTACAGGAAACAGCCCCTGATGTCGCCTGTTTGCAGGAACTGAAAGCACCGCAGGAAAACTTCCCTGAGCAGGCCATACTTGATGCCGGTTATAAAGCCATTTGGCACGGGCAAAAAAGCTGGAACGGCGTTGCCATACTGGTAAAAAAAGATAAAGAAATCACGGAGGTTTGCCGTGCTCTTCCAGGTGATCCAACAGATGAGCACAGCCGCTATATTGAAGCGCTTGTTGATGGTATTATCATTGGCTGCCTGTACCTCCCTAACGGCAACCCGGCTCCCGGACCTAAATTTGATTATAAATTAGGCTGGTTTGAACGATTGAAAATCCATGCAGCCGGTTTACTCGCTGCCGATAAACCGGTTGTATTAACCGGCGATTATAACGTTATGCCAACCGAACTTGATGCTTATAAGCCCGAGCGCTGGGTAAATGACGCCCTCTTTCGCCCTGAAACCCGCGAAGCATTTAAAACACTGGTTGAGCAGGGTTGGACTGACGCCATTCGCAAACTTTATCCTACCGAAGTGATCTACACCTTCTTCGATTATTTTCGCGATGCCTACGGCCGCAACGCCGGTTTACGGATCGATCACTTTTTACTGAGTCCGCACCTGGAAAAACGGCTTGTTGCTGCCGGAGTGAACAGGGATGTGCGCGGCTGGGAAAAAACAAGTGATCATGCGCCGGTTTGGATAGAATTGAAAGACGCTGAATGATATTAAGTCCGTAAGTCTTTGTCATCCTGAGCGATAGCGAAGGATCTTCTTCGACATACAGAGCCGTTATACAGGGCGAAGAAGATGCTTCGTTCCTCAGCATGACATAATTAAAGTGGGTCATGCTGAGCCTGTCGAAGCATGGTGGGCAGGCCTCTGCGCGAGAGTCTTCGACAGGCTCAGACAGACATGCCCTCTTCTGGCATTTCGTTTTCAGAATCCGACGAAATTAAACACAGAAATAACAGGTGTAGGGAGTTTTGTAGCTACCTCCTCATAGCGATGTTTTCATGTACCCATCTAACCTCATCTTCCGGCGTAACTTTATCTACGGTACTGCTTACCCGGCTAAACGTAGCCGCCGGGAAATCATAAGGTTTGCTATCGTCAAAAAACGGGCCTACAACGCCTAATATCCATACGTATTCGGTAGCCCAATGGGGCGGATTAACCCGGTACTTAAATACCTCGTAATGTATAAAGTTGCCTCGCCCGTTAAGATCAATGGTAACCCGTTTAATATGTTCTATTTCATCGGGGCAGGCATCCAGCTCGGTAGGGAACTCCAGCCATTGGGCCAGTGAGCTTTCGGCCCCTTTAATGAGTGTATGATATTCTTCAGGAAACAGGTGCAGTTCGCCAAGCTCTCTCAAATATAAAAAGGTATCATAGCGGGTAAGCAGGTTCTGGGTAAAGGGCAATACATCTTCAGCAGTTAAGCCGGCAGTGGTTTCAGCTTTTTTATAAAGTGGTAAAATCCTGGCCGACCGCTCCAGCTCCAATTTCTTCCTTCCCTTTTTAACATCAAACAGCCTGAAAGCCGCAAACGCTATAATGAAAACGATAATGGTAATTACAATAAGGGTAGTTAGATCCATGATGGTATGAATATAAGATTTTGTGTGAATGCGTTATAAATTTATCGTGTGATTAGTGGAAAACCTACATTTAGCATTTTTTCCCGAATATGGGAGGGCTACGGTCAAAACTCTAGGATATTGATGTATCTCTACGTGAAAAATCGCGAACTATTTTAACAGCTCCTTATTATAAGAATGCCGCAATAAGGCAGTGATTTCTCCATTTTTGCGCATATTTTGCCGCTGATACATCACATTTATAATAGAAATGAATTTATTTATATAATTTCTATAGAATTAGTAGTATTTATCAAATCTTTTTTTACATTTGCCTCAGAAAATTAATCACAATAATCAAATCACTTAAAAGCACCCCACCATGCAACCCGAACTTTTACCTAAATACGGCCTTGCTAATTATCAGTTAACTGCTGCTGCTTTTACTTCTTGTTGTTATTCTTGTTGCTGCTGTTAAGGCTGCATAACAAGGGTTGATCCCTTCTCTATGATCGTGCACTAAACGCACGGTATCCAAATTTTTCAATTCATTACATTATTTACCGGGCGTTGCAGCTTTGTGCGGATTGCTGTGCCTGCCTGTATTGTTAATCACTTAATAAGTTCATTATGACCATTAACGACGTTTCCCTCATTGGGAAAAAGGTATTGGTAGGCGTTATTGTAACCCTCATACCTTTTATCATCATTTTCGGCGGGCTGTGGCTTGGCCGTAAGCTTTTGGAAAAAAAAGCTGCAACTAAAACGGCACAAATTGTTCAACCTCAAAAAAATAGCCAATTATGAAATTAGAACAAGCAACTAAAGTACAGATAGTAAAAAACGCTTCGTTAAGCCTGCTGCTATATATACTGCCCATAGCACTCATGTTCGGCACTTTTGCTATTACCGGCCAACGCCCATGGGAAAAGAAGCAGCATCAGCATAAACAGGAAAACACAGTAAAAACTAAAACTTCAAACTCGCAAGACAATGATTGAGCAGATAAAACAAGTAATAGATAACCTTAACGGCTACGGGTTTTCCGTTTTGGTACTGGTATTAGGCGTACTCGAATTTTCGTTCGGCCTGTACAAAAAACGTTGGAACAAGAATGAAAAATGGGTGGATATCGCCTGCTTTACCATCCCTAAACTGGTGGTGAAACCGCTGGTTGCCTATTACAGTCTGTTGGTTTTACCAGCTATATTACCAACCTTAAAAAATACTTTCGATTGGGTACCCTTTTTATGGGGATGCGCCATCATAGCCGTAGCCGACGACCTTACCCAATACTGGTACCACCGCCTGCATCACCAGGTGCCATGGTTATGGCGTTTTCACCGTACGCACCACTCGGCATCGTACATGGGTATGGCTATGGCCAGCAGGCAAAATATCATCTACACGCTGTTCTTTTCACAAACCTATTTAACTGCTGCTTTGGTTTACCTTGGTTTGGGTATTCCTGCTGTAATTGTAAAAGGTATCAAAGGTACTATTACCACGCTGGCGCATTCAAGTATCCCATGGGATAAACCTTTTTACCAATACAAGATACTACACCCGCTGGCCTGGGTATTGGAGCGTACCATCTCAACTCCGGCCACGCACCATGCACACCATGCTGCCACTACAGATGATGGGGTGGGTTATTATAAAGGCAATTTTGGTAACATGTTCTTTTGGTGGGATATCATTTTTGGAACAGCGCATATTTCGCGTCAATATCCAAAAGCCTATGGTATCTCGCATTATGAAGGTGACCAATGGTACGCACAATTAGCGTGGCCAATATTTAAATCAAAAGTGCCCGGAAGTGAGCTTGCTGCCGATGGCCCGATGATTAAGGATGACGTTCCATTACAGCCTCATCACCTGTACCGGCCGGATAAAGTAGAAGAACCTGTTGTTGAACAAGTTGATGCAGCATTTCAATTACAACCTGTTAAAGCATAATGAACAAAATTGTACTTATACTTTTTAGTGTAGCGTGGCTTGCTTCATGCAGGCAGCCGGAGAAACCAAAGGCGATTATTGCGGTAGCCCGGGTTCCCGATACTAAAAAGAAGGTTTGCTGCGAATCAAATATTCCCGGCAGATTCAAAACAGCAGGGCTAAGCGGTGCGGCGCTTGCCTTGCCCGATACCGGTAAAACCCAAGCCAGCCATGCGGGGATGGCTTGGGTACCGGCCGGATCTTTCAGAATGGGAGCCGATAATCAGCAGGCCGAACCTGATGAATATCCTAAACATGATGTAACTGTTGATGGTTTCTGGATTGATAAAACTGAAGTGACCAACGCTCAGTTTGAAAAGTTTGTAAAAGCAACAGGTTATATAACTACTGCCGAACGCAAGCCCGACTGGAACGAGCTCAAAAAACAAATGCCGCCAGGCACCGAAAAACCTGCCGATAGCTTATTGGTAGCGGCATCGTTGGTATTTGTACCGGCTAATAAACCGGTTAATCTAAACGATTACAGCCAATGGTGGGAATGGAAAACAGGTGCTAACTGGAAACACCCACACGGGCCGGGCAGCGATATTAAAGGCAAAGGCAATTACCCGGTGGTGCAGGTTTCATGGTTCGATGCTGTGGCTTACAGTAAGTGGGCCGGCAAACGTTTACCAACTGAAGCCGAATGGGAGCGCGCGGCCAGGGGCGGACTTGAAAACAAAATTTACCCATGGGGCAATGAAAAAGTTAATGAAGGACAACCAAAGGCCAATACCTGGGAGGGGAGTTTTCCCTATAAAAACACCCAGCGCGATCATTATTATTACTTAGCGCCGGTTTGTTCATTTGCACCGAATGGTTATGGCCTATATGATATGGCCGGTAATGTTTGGGAATGGTGTGCCGATTTGTACAATAACAACTATTACAAAACGCTGAACAATCCGGCGGGAGTTAAAAATCCAAAGGGAGCTTCAAAATCATATGATCCGGATGAACCTTATGCCATAAAGAGGGTTGTGCGTGGCGGTTCATTTTTATGTAATGACAGCTATTGTTCCGGCTACCGCGTATCGCGCCGGATGAAAACTACCGAAGACAGCGGCATGGAACACCTCGGTTTTCGTTGTGTTAGCAATTAATATTATACCCCTAAAAATAAATAATTGATCTGCCTGCTATGATCAGGTATAACCGGAAAGGAACATGAAAAAGTAAACAATTACCTAATCAAATAAGGGAAAAGCAAAGCTTTTCCCCAAATCATTAAAACAACGAAACAGGGATCGATTGGCGTTGAGCCTGTTTCAATTGAGTCATTTTAATTATCCAAATTTATGCAAAATATTGCAAATGCAGGGATTGGCTATGCGTTGCCTTTTCCGCTGCACGCAGCTGTTTTTACGCTGCAAATAATTGAGGATGCTTTTCATCCGCAGCAATTATATAAGCTGTTTAATATGGCAGCTAATCAATGGTCCGGGTTTTCATCTTTTAAAAACCTGTCGACATGAAAAAACTTTTATTAATCCCATTTCTGCTGTTTATCGGGTTCCCGTTGTTAACCAACGCGCAGCAAACCCAGCCCCTCATCAATTCACATTTGGTTGGTCGTGTAATAGATAGCGCAACCCGCGAGCCATTGCCCGGCGCTGTGGTTAAGATCCAGGGGACCACGCATGTGGTTTCAACCGATATTGAAGGTAAATTCAGCTTTATAACCGGTCAAAAATTTCCATACAAGCTTATCATCACATTTACGGGTTACGAAAAGAAAGAATTTATTGCCGATGGCAGCCCGGTTGAAATTAAGCTTAAAGATGCCCAAACCCAGTTAAACCAGGTGGTTGTGGTGGGTTATGGTACGCAAAAACGTAAGGATATCACCGGTTCGGTAGCTTCGGTACCGGCACTGGCCTTAAAGCAACCAGTTCCCTCGCTCGACAGGGCTTTACAGGGCTCGGTTTCGGGTATCCAGGTTACACAGGCCACCGGGCAGCCAGGTGCAGGTGTTACCGTACAGGTACGCGGTGTAAACTCTATTAATGCCGTTGCCGAACCATTGTATGTAATAGATGGTTTCCCTACTTCAAACAGTAATTCATTGACTGATGCAGGCGTAGCTAACGGCCCTAAGATTAATCCGCTGGCATCTATCAACACCTCAGATATTGAAAGCATCGAGGTTTTAAAAGATGCTTCGGCCACAGCAATTTATGGAACACGCGGTGCAAACGGTGTTATCATTATCACCACTAAAAAAGGAAAAGCCGGTGTATCATCTATCAATTACGATGGCAGCTTTGGCAGGCAGGAAGTGATAAAAACCTTATCCCTGCTCAATACACCGCAATGGGAAGCTTTGCGTAACGATGCTTTGGTAAACACGGGTAAAACCGTACAAACCGAAGCTCAACTTAATCCCTACAATGCCAATACCGACTGGCAGGGTGCCGCTTTCCGTAAAGCGAACTCACAAAATCATAGCCTTTCTATATTTTCAGGTACCGAGCGCACAAGAATTGCTTTTTCGGGCAATTATTTTAAACAGGACGGGATCCTGCAGAATACCAACTTTGAGCGTTATGCAGGCCGCGTGAATGTGGAACACGACTATAATGATAAGCTGAAAATATCGTCATTTATCACCGGAAGCCGCACTACTGCACAAATTGCACCTCAGGGCGTAGTACCGGCCATTTTGCTTATGACACCAACTACGCCTGTTTATAATGCCGACGGGTCATTCTTTATCAAAAACGTATTTGAAGGTACCTACGGCAACCCAATCAATACACTGTATAATCAAACCAACACTACCACTACAAGCCGTGTTTTGGGCAATATAGCAGGCGACTATAAGATCACCGAAAACCTTACCGCAAGGGTATTAGCAGGTATCGATATTATCGACAATAAACAAAACCGGTACCTGCCTTCTACAGTTTATGAGGGTTCAGGATATTCGGGTCTTGGAGAGGTTGGTACGCTTAACTCTTTCAACTGGCTCAACGAAAATACCCTTACCTACAACAAAAAGTTTGGCAAGCATTCATTGAATGTATTAGCCGGTTTTACCCAGCAGCAATTTAAAGCCGAGGGTTCTATTAATGGAGCATCGGGTTTTGTGAGCGATTATGATACTTTCAATAACCTTGGCTCAGGCAGTGTTACCTCCGTTTCAGGAAGTGGTTTTGCCATAGCGCCATCTACATCGTCAAATATCTGGGCATTAAAATCGTACCTCGGCCGTATTAACTATGGTTTCAATAGCAAATACCTGTTAACCTTAACCCTGCGGGCCGATGGTTCATCAAAATTTGCTCCAGGCCATCAGTGGGCATCATTCCCTTCTGCAGCTGTAGCATGGAATGCCTCAAGTGAGGACTTTCTGAAAAATGTTACCGCTATCAGCCAGTTAAAGCTGCGCTTTAGTGCGGGGCAAACAGGTAACAGCGATATTCCTGCTTATCAGTCCTATTCACAATTGGGTTACTACCGTTATAATTTCGGGAACTCTACAGTCGCAGGTTTTGCACCGAACAGCTTGTATAACCCAAACTTAACCTGGGAAAAAACCAGCCAATATGATTTCGGTTTCGACCTTGGTTTGTTTAAAGACAGGATCAGCGTAACGGCCGATGTCTATTACAAAAAAACCACCAACCTGCTACTTTATCTGCCATTACCTGCTACAAGCGGTTTAACTATCATTACCAATACCGCCATTACCAACCCGCAGCAGTATGAAAACGTGGGTTCGGTACAAAACAAAGGTTTCGAGCTTGGCATAAGTTCACGCAACCTGACCGGTGGCTTTGTTTGGAATACCAACCTCGTGTTTGCCGTTAACAGAAACAAAGTACTTAGCCTTGGCGGTAACGGCGTTAACCAGTTTATTCCTGACTCATCGCTGCCATCTATCATTAAAGTTGGTGAGCCTATAGGTTCGTTCATCGGGTATAAAACCAATGGGTTGATCCAGCCAGGCGGCCCGGTACTTACACCGGCAGCTAATACACAACCCGGTGCTCAAAACTACCAGGATATCAATGGTGATGGCAAAATAACCCAGGTAGCCGATAGGGTGATCCTTGGCAATTCGCAGCCTAAATTTACCGGAGGTATTACCAATACGTTTTCGTTCAAAGGTGTCGACTTAAGTGTATTCTTACAGGGATCATACGGTAATAAAATTTACAATCAGCAAAGGGCTGTGTTGGAATTAGGTACCGGTTATACCAATGCGACAACCACTTTGCTTAACCGCTATACGCCAACCAACACCAATACCGATGTTCACAGCGCTTACCAGGATCCGGCTGCAACTATATCCGACAGGTTTGTGGAGAACGGCTCATACCTGCGCCTTAAAAGCCTCAGCTTGGGTTATACTTTCCCTCAATCGGTACTCTCAAGGTCGCCTATCAAGAAGATCAGGATCTACGCCAATGCGCAAAACCTGGCTACCTGGACTAAATATACCGGGTATGATCCGGAGGTGAGCAGCAACGAACAATCGGCCATTACATCGGGGGTTGATAACGGCGCGTATCCTAACAACAAATCATTTATTGTGGGTATAGGTATCACCCTGTAGCCGATAACCTTTGATTTTTTTTAACATGAAAACTAAAAACATTAAATACTTCATTATACTGGTTGCCCTTGGTGTCGCATCGTGCGCCAAGCTTAAGGAAGACCCGCGGTCATTTATTCCGGCGAGCCAGTTTTACAAAACCCAGGCCGATGCCGTTGCTGCTGTTACTGCTGTTTATTCGCTGCTGAATGCAGGTGCAAATAGTGTCCAAACGCCTTATAACACCCTTTTTAACACAGGTATGAATTTTATGGGCGATGATGAAGGCCCGGGACCTGGCGCTACCAACGCCGACGTTCGTTCACAGTCGGTATTGGGGCATTCAGCATCAGGCCTGCGCATTTTGCAGATCTGGCAGCAACATTACGCGGCTATTAAAAAGGCTAATATTGCTATCGATACCATCCCCGATATAAAATTTGATGCCACGCTGAATAAACGGCTGGTGGCCGAGTCCAAGTTTTTAAGGGCATTGTATTACTTTAACCTGGTAAGGCTTTACGGCGATGTGCCTTTGGTACTGCATGATCAAACTTCTATTAACCTATCCGATTTGCAGTTGCAACGTACCGCTGCTGCTACAGTTTATGCACAAATTGAAACTGATTTGACCAGTGCTGCTGCCGATTTGCCAAACAGTTATACAGGCGCTGATGTTGGCAGGGCTACCGCCGGTGCAGCAAATTCGTTATTAGCTAAGGTTTATCTTACCGAGCGTAAATGGGATAAAGCCGTAACCCAGGCCGAAACTGTGATCAACGGCCCATACGGATATGATCTGTTTGTTAACTATGCCGATGTATTTTTGCCTGCAAGCAAAAACGGTAAGGAGCACATTTTTTCGGCACAGTTTAAATCAAATTCACAGGGTCAGGGTAATAACCAGGCGCCGCGATCAATATTGAATGGTATCCCCGGTATAGTGGACAGCTATGCTGACCAGGTTGTGTTTTACTCGGTACCTGACGCTACCAAGCCTAACGGCGTAGACAAGTTTTTCAGTGTTTATAAACTATATCCGGCTAACGATAAACGCAAACGCGTAAGTTTTGTAACCCGCTTTCAAAGCCCTGCAACCAATCTGTGGTATGGTAAACTGAACGATGCGACCATCGCTAACGATTCGATCCCTTTCTTTAATAAATACTTTGATCCAAGTGTTGTAGCCAACGAATCAGAATCAGGTGCCAATGTATCTATCATTCGTTTCTCGGATGTATTGCTGATCCATGCCGAAGCTGAGAATGAACTGAACGGGCCAACTGCCAAAGCTTATACATCCATCAACCGGGTAAGGAAGCGTGCGGGACTTGATGATCTTTCCGGACTTGATCAGGCATCCTTTCGTACAGCCGTTTATTTAGAACGGAGGTTAGAGTTTGTATTTGAATACCAGCGCTGGTTTGACCTGATCCGTGAACGGGATGCATCCGGTAACGGCATATTGGAGGCAAGCCTGCTCAAAGTTGGCAAAACCAATGTAAGCAAAGGCGCGGCGGGTAAATTCTATCTGTTCCCAATTCCACAGCAGGAGATAGATAACAGTAATGGTAAGCTAACGCAAAATCCCGGCTGGCAATAGCAGGGCGCATAGTTTACTCACCCGGTCTGCGCTGCGCTGGACCACCCTCTCTGCGGCAAGCCGCAAAGAGGGTAGGGAAAATTAAAATCCCCCCGCAAGTTCAAGCGTCAGCGCTTGAGCTTGTAAAAGGGTAAATAAAATAAAAACCAAAAAATCCCCTCTTTGCGCGCAGCGCAGAGAGGGGTGACAAGCGAAGCGAAGTCGGGGTGAGTAAATATACAAGCGATTTAAAAGCAATATCTATGAAAAAGATAACAATGTTTCTGCTCATCCTGGTCGCCCTAACCAGCCAGGCATCAGCACAAAGTGTCCCTATCGAAAGCGGCTCACACGGCATAGACCCACGGGTAAGTGCTGCCGTTTTTCAGGTGCTTGACGAATACATGGCCACCTTTAATGCCAAAGACCTTAAAGGCTGGGAAGATACCTACCAGTTTCCGCATTATCGGTTAGCCGGCGGCAAAATGTCGGTACTGGAAAAAGCCGGTTTGCGCGATTCTGTCAAAGTATTTGGCGAGTTGCAAAAAGCAGGGTGGGACCACAGCCAGTGGGACCATCGCAATATTGTGCAGGCATCGGCTGATAAGGTACATGTAGATACCCGCTTTTCACGCTTCCGGGCCGATGGTAGCCTTATCGGGCATTATGAATCACTATACATATTAACCAAAGAAAACGGCCGCTGGGGCGTAAAGTTCCGCTCCAGTTATGCCGAATAACCTACATGCAGATGAAAACAAAAAAAATAACATTGTTCTTGTCGCTTGGCTTGTTAGCAGCATTTACAGCCAAAGCACAAAACGGACAATCACCGGCATTTGGCGGTACGGTGGGGAAAACGCTTGATGATTCGAAGGAGTGGTGGCCCGAGCCTCATAAAGCGCCCGCCGGCGCGCCAAACGTATTGTGGATCATTTTAGATGATGTTGGCTTTGGCGCTACAAGCACCTTTGGCGGCATCATCAAAACTCCCAATTTTGATACGCTGGCCAACAATGGCCTGCGCTATACCAATTTCCACACAGCAGGGATCTGCGCGCCAACGCGATCTGCTTTACTAACCGGGCGTAACCATCATTACGTTCATGAGGGTGGGTTTTCGCATGTCGCCATGTCGGCCGGTTTCCCGGGTTATGACGGACGCATCCCATCAGATAAAGGCACTATTGCCGAGGTTCTGCGCGAGAATGGCTACAATACCTTTGCGGTAGGTAAATACGGCCTTACACCTGATGAAGATGCCACCGATGCCGGTCCGTTTGACCGCTGGCCTACAGGTAAAGGCTTTGATCATTTCTTCGGATTTTTAGGATCGGCTACCGATCAGTATAAACCCGACCTGGTAGAGGACAACGCCCACGTGACACCGGATGGCCGTCACCTTACCGATCAGATCACGGATAAGGCGATATTTTATTTAACCCGCCAGCACAAAGTGGCACCTGATAAACCATTCTTTTTATACTATGCACCGGGCGCTACACACTCTCCTCACCAGGTGGCTAAAGAATGGAGCGACCTGTACAAAGGCCAGTTTGATAGCGGCTGGGACGATTTCAGGGAGAAGGTGATCGCAAGGCAAAAGCAGTTGGGCATTATACCAAATTACGCCAAACTGCCTGAACGCAATACACGCATCCCTGCATGGAAATCATTACCTGATGCCGAGAAGAAACTATATGCCCGTTTCATGGAAGTTTACGCAGGATATTTGACCTATACCGATCATGAAGTTGGCCGTTTGATCAATCACCTGAAGCAAAGCGGTCAGCTGGATAACACATTGGTGTTTGTGATCATTGGTGATAACGGCGCAAGTAAAGAGGGTACGGTTCACGGTGTTATCAACCCTAAAAAGAACTCGCCCAAACTGGCTACCGAAGAAGCTTTTCTGAAAACCAACATAGAGGATATTGACGATATCGGTACTCCGCAGGCCAGTACCAATTACCCACTGGGCTGGGCACAAGCAGCCAATACGCCATTCAAATACTGGAAACAGGATGCCAATTCGGAAGGCGGCACACGTAACCCGCTGATCGTTTATTATCCTAAAGGTATTAAGGATAAAGGTACCATCCGTAACCAATATGGCCATGTGATTGACGTGCTGCCTACCACGCTTGAATATACCGGCATTAAGCTTCCGGAATATATCAGGGGGATTAAGCAGGATACTTTACAGGGCACATCGCTGGTGTATTCGTTTGATCATCCCGAAGCAAAATCAAAACACGTTTTGCAGCACTATTACATTTTTGGTTCGAGGTCGATTTACAGCGATGGCTGGAAGGCCGAAGCTGCACATCATCCCGATAACGTAGAGCTGGGAGATTTTAAAGTTGGGCAGAACGTACCTGATAAAAGCTTTGATGAGGATACCTGGGAGCTTTACAACCTGAACGAGGATTTCAATGAACGGATCGATCTGGCAAAAAAATATCCTGAAAAGTTAAAAGAACTGAAGGCTGTTTTTGAAGCACAGGCTCAAAAGAACCACCTGTATCCTTTTATCGACTGGTATGATGTTTATCACCAGCGCATCCATAAAAACTATAAAAAGTAACCAATAACATAAAAGCTAAAAGCTAAAAGCAGAAGGCAGAAAGCCCAAGGCTAATAGCTTGATTGTCAGACTTGGTTGATTGCTGTTTGTGAACTGATTAATAAACTTTATATAACCATTTAGAATTATGAAATACGCTTATCAACGAATTGTCGCCTTATCGGCAATGGCTGTCGCGTTCAGTGCGCCTGCCTTTGCGCAACTGCCTCAGGTAAAGGTAACTCCCGCTAATATAGCGCCTATTGATCCCGCCAATTACAAGGGCTTGGAAGGCAAAACACTTGCCGAATCAAAGGAGTGGTGGAATAAACCCCTCAAAGCCCCCAAAGGTGCTCCTAACGTGGTTTGGATCTTGCTTGACGACGTAGGCTTCGGTGCTTCAGGAACTTTTGGCGGATTGATCAATACCCCAAACTTTGATACCCTGGCCAATAATGGATTGCGGTACACTAATTTCCACACGGCGGGCATTTGCGCGCCTACTCGGTCATCGTTACTCACCGGTCGTAACCACCACTATGTACACATGGGTAATTTTGCTCATGCTTCCACAGCTGCCGGTTTTCCGGGCTATGATGGCCGGATCCCGCCAGATAAAGGAACGATTGCCGAAGCTTTACGTGCTAATGGCTACAGCACTTTTGCCGTTGGTAAATGGGGTGTAACTCCTGATGAGGATACCACAGCCGTTGGTCCGTTTGACCGCTGGCCTACAGGTAAAGGTTTTGATCATCACTTTGGATTCCTTGAATCGGCTACCGATCAGTATAACCCGCCGCATTTGGTGGAGGATAATTTCCATATCAAACCCGATGGCCGTAACCTGAACGAGCAGATCACCGATAAAGCTATAGCTTACATTGATGCCGCGCATAAGGCGGCACCGGATCAGCCTTTCTTTTTATACTATGCACCAGGAGCTACACATGCCCCTCACCAGGTAAGCCATGAATGGAGCGATCTGTACAAAGGCAAGTTTGATGAAGGCTGGGATGTATACCGTGAAAAAGTATTTGAAAACCAGAAAAAGGCCGGTTATATCCCTGCTTATGCCAAATTGCCCGAGCGTAATGAGCGGATCAAGGCTTGGAATAGCCTGCCTGCCAATCAAAGGAAATTGTACGCCCGTTTTATGGAAGTTTACGCCGGTTATCTCACTTACATTGACAACCAGGTAGGCCGCGTGATCAGCTACCTGAAGGCTTCGGGCCAGTTTGATAATACATTGGTTTTTGTGATGATAGGTGATAATGGTGCCAGCAAAGAAGGAACTGTGCACGGTGTTATCAATCCAAAAAACTCTGCAGCAACCACACTTGAAGCCGATTACATCAAAAAGAACGAAAGCGATTACGAAACCATCGGCACGCCCGAAGCTTCAACCAACTACCCATTAGGATGGGCACAGGCTGCTAATACACCGTTTAAATATTGGAAATCGGATGCTGATGCCGAAGGTGGTACCCACAATCCGCTTATTGTTTATTATCCAAAACTGATCACCGAAAAAGGCGGTATCCGTACCCAGTACGGTCATGTTTCGGATATCTTCCCAACCACTATTGAGGCAGCAGGCTTAAAACTGCCGGAGTATGTTAAAGGCATTAAACAGGATACTTTGCAGGGCAAATCGCTGTTCAGTTCGTTTAACAATGTACAGGCAAAATCACTGCATACGCAGCAGTACTATTACATCTTCACTTCAAGGTCTATTTACAAAGATGGCTGGAAGGCCGAAGCAGCACACCGCCCGGATAATGTGGACCTGCTGAACTTCCCGAAAGAGAAAACGATCCCTGAGCGTAACTATGATAAGGATGTTTGGAAGCTGTATAACCTTAATGAGGATTTTAACGAACGAGTTGACCTCGCCAAAAAATATCCTGAAAAATTAAAAGAGCTAAAAGACCTGTTTGATGCGGAAGCCAAAAAGAACCACATCTATCCATTTATTGACAGAGATGATATCAACAACAAAAGGATCCATAAACTCGAAAACAACAATTAATCATGAAAAACTTTAAAATTGTATTACTGGCCTTGCTGGTAGTTTTCACCGGCGAAGTGAAAGCACAGTCCCCTGCTTTATTATCGCTCGAAGCTTTTGCTGCTAAACTGAAACAGGCAAAAGAACCGCAGATCCTGGACGCCCGTTCGGCTGAAGAGTTTGTTCAGAACCATATTAAAGATGCTGTAAATGTTGATGCAAAAGCAACAGATTATCAGCAAAAGCTGGATGGTTTGGATAAGAATAAACCAACCTTTGTGTATTCGATAGCGAATGGCCGCAGTACGGTGCTTTCGCGCGAATTACGTGCTAAAGGTTTTACAAACGTAGAGGAACTGCCCGGCGGTTTAGCCAACTGGATCGGTTCGGGTTATCCAATTATTTCTACTACGAAAAAGGGAGTTTCCTTGTCGAAAGCCCAGTTTAATGAACTGGCAGCTTCATCGCCATTGGTGTTGGTTGATTTTGGGTCGAGGTATTGCGGGGCTTGTAAAAAACTGGTTCCGGTGCTTGATTCGCTCAAAGCAAATTCTGCTTTTACACCCAAGGTGATCAGCATTGAGGTTTATGATAATACCAATTTGGCTAAAAAGTTAAAGGTTAATGTGCTGCCAACGCTGGTGCTGTATAAAAACGGCAAGGAAGTTTGGAAAAAGCAGGGCTTTTCGTCGACAGCACAAGTTGAGGCTGTTGCTGAACAGGCCAAAACCGGGCTGGCTGCAAGTGGCAAATAAATCACAGCCATGCTAAAAAATATCTGCTACTTACTCATCGCTATATTTTACATGGGGCCTGCATTAGCGCAGGCCCCTAAACAAAAGCCCAATATCGTCATCATTTTAGCCGACGATATGGGCTTTTCTGATATCGGCTGCTTTGGCTCTGAGATCACCACACCCAATATTGACAGATTTGCCCATGAGGGTCTGAAGATGACACAGTTTTACAATGCCGGCAGATGTTGTCCATCCCGCGCGGCATTACTAACCGGACTGTACCCGCACCAGGCCGGTGTTGGTGATATGGTAAAATATAAGGGTTCGCCTGCGTACCAGGGCTATTTGAATGAACACAGCGCCACCATTGCTGAGCTGCTAAAGGATGAGGCCGGTTATAATACCATAGTATCCGGTAAATGGCATGTTGGGCTGCAGCAATCCGCATTAGCCTATAACCGTGGGTTCGATCAATCGTTTACCATGCTAAACAATGGCAGTAGCTACTTTAACTCGGCACCGCTGTATAATGATGGCAGCAAGATTACCTTTATGCTGAATGATAAGGAAATCACCCGCAGTGATACTTCAAAATATTTGACGCAGGCCATTACCGATTTTGCTGTAAAATCATTAGATGAGATCAAAGGTCAACAAAAGCCTTTCTTTCTGTATTTGGCTTATAATGCTCCGCACTGGCCCATTCAGGCCCTGCCCGAAGATATTGCAAAGTTTAAAGGTCAATTCCTTAAAGGCTGGGATGTGTTGAGGAAACAGCGGTATGAAAAACAATTGGCTGCAGGCATCATCAAAAAAGAATGGCAGTTATCGGCACGGGATAAACGTGCTCCGACTTGGGACTTGTTATCTCCCGAAGAAAAAGATAAATGGGACACCCGTATGGCCATATATGCGGCTATGGCTTACCGGATGGATGCTTGTATAGGTGAGATTATGGCGAAACTGAAACAGTTAGGAAAGGATAAAAATACCATCATTCTGTTTGCATCAGATAATGGGGGGAGTGCCGATGAGGTGAAGAGCTTATCGACAGTAATACAAAAGAATGGAACTCCGGGCTCTGTAAATTCAATTGATAGTTACGATATCCCATGGGCAAACCTGAGCAACACGCCATTTAAACTGTTTAAACGCAATACGCACGAAGGCGGTATAGCAACACCGCTCATTGCCTGGTATCCAGGTCATATCAAAGCTGGAAGCAGCAACAATAGTCCGGGCCATTTGATTGATCTGATGCCTACCTGTCTTGACATTGCTGGTATTAGTTATCCAATTCAATTTAAAAACAGGCAGTTGACGCCATTGGCGGGCATCAGTTTGCTTGATGCTTTTAAAGGGAAACCCTACATCGGCAATAAAACTTTGTTTTGGGAACATGAAGGCAGCCGGGCCATAAGAAAAGGCCGATGGAAACTGGTTGCCGAAATCGGTGACCCATGGGAGTTATACGATCTGGAAGCCGACCGATCTGAAATCAACAACCTTGCTGCAAAGTATCCTGATAAAGTTACAGCACTGGAAACGGAGTATCTTGCATGGGCTAAAAAGGTTGTTGTTGTTGATTGGAATACGATTAAAGGCTTGTAACCACATGTAAAATCTAACGCCGGTGATCCGGAAGAAGATTACCGGCGTTGATATTTTATATGTTGAACAGTTACTTATTGAGCCCTGTCCCGATATTATTGAAGAGCTTTTCATGCTGATTTTTAAATACCCTTTGCAAAATTGATTTAACTGGCCAATAAGATTTGAATGCTATATTTTCCTCTACAACAGTGAAATTCCTATCCGCCTTCAACGAAAAAGTCATCTCAATTGCTGTTGATCCCGAAATGGTTGCTTTCATTACGATGATATTTTCAAGTGGATATCCGGAAACAGCTACAGAATATTTAAATGAGAATGGAATGATTCCCAGTGTTAAGGTTTCATAAACCAAATAAATACCATCAGCTTGCTTATTGATTTTTGTTATCACAGGGTGAGCCGAAGCAAATTTGTCCATATCGGTTAAATAATCAAAAACGTAAACGGTGGATCTATTGATCCTATAAGAGAGTTTCATTCGCGCTACTTTTTTAGTTGGAGGTTATTTTTCTTGTTAAGCGATAGATTGCATAAATGCCCGGAATCATTGGCAGGACTGCTGTATACATTCCGGAGAAATAATATTTTCCGGTTGTTTTGCTATAATAGTTGGGCATATCTGCAACAGGTGTCCCATTAATGGTTTGTGAAATGCAATTTAAATTACCAGGTTCAAGATGGGGTTGGATTAGTGGAAATATAAAATGAGTAAACTCCGCAAACCCAGGGCCGATAAAAATAAACCATGCAATAAAGCCGGCTATAGGCACCCTGTAATATAACCCCAGTGTGGTAAGTGTATATATGGTTGGCCCAACTAATGCAAATACAATCAAAAAGCTTTTTTCACTCCATGAAATATTAAACAGGCGGCTCATAGCTGGGCCAAACCCCGTTAAATATTCCTCTATGATGTGGATTTGCAGGCAAGCAACCGTTAAAACAAAAATTGGTAAAATAATTTTCGGATCAGTTGGATTTTTAAAATAAGTGAGGTACCAGAAAGTAAAACCAATAATTGCTGAACCGCCTATAATAATAATAGGAGGGAGGCCGATTGTGATATAGCCCAATATAGGCATAGCAATGCAAAATGTTATTGCTGCTAATAAACTGAGTTGTTGTATGGTTGTTAGATTTTTCATTTTTGTTATAAATTGATAATTATAATATCAATCCCATTCGGATCGGTACAAGTTTGAATTTTGGATAGGGTTAATTCTGATTCTTTTTCAGGATGGATACAGTTTGATAGATTGCTTAGATATAGCCCTACTTCAAAATCGCCAGGCGATTCAAGAAAAACAAGTCTGATGCCTTTCGAGTAAATAGCGAAATGTCTTGCCGAACTTTCTTTTATCACCATCCCGAGCTTGTCTTTAAAAAAGGCCTTTGTTTCTTTAAGCCTGTTTGTTTTAAAAACGATGGCTTTGAGGGCCTGCATTATCCCTTCTTTTTAAGCTGAAAAGAATAACCGACACTTACATTAATAACCACCGGCGTAAAACCTGTACCAGCATCAAGCGTTTTGATCTGTTCAGATGCGTTTGTCTTTTTATTAAAATAGGTAAACTTGTCATCTTTTAAACTTGAATTTACTGTTGGCCAAAACCTGATACTTGGCGAAATGAGGAAACCTTTCAAAAAGTTATCTTTCTTTTTAAATGGCTGGTATGAACCATATAAGCCAACGCCGAGGCTAAACGTGTTATAGGAAGTAATCCGGGTACCTGGGTTTTGCGGTTCGCCGGCATAGTAAAATTCAAATTTGTGCCATTTAGGCTCTACCCGGATATTGATCCATTCTTTCAACCTGTATCCAACGCCGAAGCCTGTAGTCCAGGGTTCGTGAATGGTAAGGCCTTGCTTTTTCAGGTCATTCGGAACCAGATTGTTCCCAAAGTCAAGCGAGGCGCCGTGTGAATAATCAATAATGAACCGATTATTGATATAGTTACCTTCGATATTAAAACCCGATGCCAGTAAGGGTTGGGCGAGGCCAAATAGAACATTGACCTTTTTCTCTGATTTCCATTCTTGCGCATGGATTTCATGCGACAAAATTAATGCAAGAGGTATGAGGAAATTTTTTAAAATGTTTGCTTTTAAGTGCTTCATGATTTCTTTGTTTTAAATGATGAAGCAAAATTGGGGTCTTAAAAATGTGGTTTCGTTCACATTTGTTAAGAAAGCATTTAGGGGAATTATTTTCGTAACCGGCTTAACGACTGTGGTTTGATACCAAGGTAAGCAGCTATGTAATATTGCGGCACGCGGTTTACCAGATCGGGTCTTTCTTTCACAAATTTGTGGTAGCGCTGTTTAGCATCAAGCATCGCCAGATCGGCAGTGTGCCGCGTATGGCTGATAAATGAAAGCTCCGTGTAATAATCTTTCAGTTTTATAAATCGGGGTTGCAACTGGTAAACCTTTTCAAAATTCCCTGCAGATAAGCGAATCATTCGGGTGTCTTCCAAAGCTTTTATATTTAAATCGGCTGGGGTTTTATTGCTGAAACTGTTAAGATAGCCCATCCATTCATTTTCTGCAGCAAAGTCGGTGGGTATTTCTACACCATCGTACACCCGGTAATACATCACCAATCCTGATTCAATATAGCCAAGATGCCGGCATACCTGCCCTTCCTGCAACAGATGCTCTCCTTTGTTAATTGAGAAAGGTTCGAGGCAAGCGACAAAAAAATCAATCTCACTTTCAGAAAAGTGATCAATTGATTTTATTTTTTTTATCAGTGTACCTAACATGCCGGCAATTGTGTTTTAAAAATAAAGATCGGGGTTTAAATCTCAAATTTTTAAAGCGGCATATTATAAAAGCTGTATTCCGGAAAATTTCTGTAAAATATTTAAGCTTAAGCAGTCACCTTAACCCCGGTTGTTACCGCAGCCGGGATTTTCAATGATTTGCCTTGTGCTAATAACTCTGTGGTGATAGCGCGGGTATAAGTTTTGATCTCATTCTGGAAATCTGTAACAGAGGCCCCGGAGCGGATCTCTTCAAGGCGTTTCTCCCATGTTCCGGTAAGCTCGGCCTGGGCTATTTGCTGGTTTTTTACCACCTCATAAACGGCAATGCCGGTAGGGGTCGGCACCAGGTTTTTCTTTTCCCTGATAATGTAATTGCGTTTAAGCAGGGTTTCAATGATGGCAGCTCGTGTTGCCGGGGTACCGAGGCCGCTGTCTTTCATAGCATAGCGCAGCTCTTCATCATCAATTTCTTTGCCCGCTGTTTCTAATGCCTTAAGTAAAGTTGCTTCGTTGTACAACGGCCGTGGTTTGGTTTGCTTTTCGAGCAGCGCTTTAGCTGTTATGGGTAGGTTTTCGCCCTGAACAACTTTTGGAAGGGTGGCGTTTTCTTCGTCTTTTTTATCGTCTTCCTTATCATTGAAAACAGCACGCCATCCGGCGGTGTGGATCACTGTTCCGCTGGCGTTGAATTTAGCGCCCGATTGTACAACAATTTTAGTGATCTCCTTGATACAATCCTGGTGAAAAGCTTCAAGCATGCGGCCTGCCACCATATCATAAATAGCCTGCTGATCGGCCGAAAGCTGGTGAGGTGTTTCGCCGGTTGTGAGTACAGCATGGTGATCCGTTACTTTTTTAGCATTCACACTCCGTTTATTCAATGTGGCAGTGCCCAGTGCAATGGCTTGTTTGCCGAAAAGCGGGTGTTGTTCCAGTTTTTCAATAAGCACGGGTACGCCCGCAAAAACATCATCGCCTATATAGCGACTGCCAGTACGGGGATAGGTAACCAGTTTGTTTTCGTAAAGGTTTTGGAGGATGTTAAGCGTTTGATCGGCAGTAAAACCTTTGCGTTTGTTAGCTTCCTGCTGCAGGCTGCTTAGGTCGTGCAATAAGGGAGGTGGTTCTTTACGCGGTTTGGCTTCCACTTGTAAAATATGGCCGCCCTGCGGAAAACCGCCTTCAACATCCTGCACCTGATCGACCACCGCTTGTGCTTCTTCTTTGGTTTTATAGTTTTCGGCCGAGATCGCTTTAAATACCTGACCGTCTTTATCAGGGTGAACACTTACCTGGAAAAATGTTTCGGGAACAAAGTTTTTGTTTTCAAGATACCGGGAACAGATCATGGCCAGGGTAGGGGTTTGCACACGGCCTAAGGAAAGCACAGCACCACGAATACCTGAAGAAAGACTAAGCGCCTGTGTAGCGTTCATTCCCACAAGCCAATCCGACTGTGAACGGCAATGAGCGGAATTAAACAGTGTATCATAATCGCTGCCGGGTTTTAGGTTGCGGAAGCCTTCTTTGATGGCCTCATCTGTTTGGGATGAGATCCAAAGCCTTTTAAAGGGCTTTTTGCATTTTAAATAATAGTAGATGTAACGAAAGATGAGTTCTCCCTCGCGCCCGGCATCCGTTGCCACGATGATCTCGGTGGATTCGTCAAATAGCTTTTGGATAGTATCCAGTTGTTTTTTTACCGAAGGATCATCTACCAAACCATCCTTGGTTTTTACCTTACGGATGGAAAGTTTAAACTTTGGGGGAAGCATGGGCAGGTGCTGAACGCTCCAGCCATAATAGCCGTATTCCTGCGGCGCTGCAAGCTGCAACAGGTGACCGAAAGCCCAGGTAAAAGTGAAACCTTTGCCTTCAATATAGCCGTCCTTTTTAGTGGTCGCCCCAAAAACTTTGGCAATTTCCCTGGCTACAGATGGTTTTTCGGCTATAATTACTTTCATAAATGCTGTTCCCAATGCGCCGGTTCATACCGGTGCCTGCTGATACGGGCGTCGAAAGTATGAATTTAACGAGGGCTGTGCAAGGTTTGTTGGTAACATTGTGCCGCCCGGTACAATGGGCAACCTGTTAAATGCCGTTCGTAGTAGCCAGTAGCTCCTTATCAACCCCGGCAATTATTTCTTTAAATATTGGCTCTGCATTGGTATAATCTTCAAGTAATTTAAATTGGTTTTTAGCTCTGATCAGGTTATGCCCTTCGTATTGAGCGCCGTAGTAAATATTGTTGTTTAAGAAATCGGTTAAAAAGCGGAGGCCTTGCATGTAGATCATCATCTTACCCGAAAAAATAAAGTACTGTTTTTCAGTTTCGGTGAGTATCGTGCCCATTTCGCTCATATAACCTTTATATATCGCCCTGAAAAAATCTGTCCGTATAACGATGTTCCCGAGATCTTTCTCTTCCTCATTTGCAGGCGACAGATAGGTACGCATCATATCACCGACATCACTTAAATAATAACCGGGCATAACGGTGTCCAGGTCTACCAGGCAAAGTGCATTCTGTTCATCATCAAATAATACATTGTTTATTTTGGTATCGTGATGTATCACCCGCAGCTTAATTTCCTGGGTTGTGGTAAACTGGTTGTAGGTATGTAATATTTCAATATAACCACGCGCTTTCTCTATTTCATTATCGGCCTGTTTCAGTTTTTCATCAGAGGCCGTTTTTAAGGACTGTTCAAACTGCTCAAACCGCAGTTTCAGGTTATGGAAATCGGTAAGTGTATATTCTAATTTGCTGATGTCAAAATGGTTTAGCAGGCGTGTAAACCTGCCAAATTGCACGGCGGCGCTGTAAGCTGCCTCGGTATCCTGCAAAAAATTTACCGTGTGTGACCCTTTAATAAATGGAAACAATCTGTAAAATTTTCCGTCGACAGATCGGATGATCGATTTCTTGGTTTTGCTTTTTAATGGCGCTACAAACAAATAATCCGGAGTGCTTTCATCAAGGTATTGTTTGATCAACGCCAGGTTGTTATCAATATGATCCGGATGTTTGAAAACCGAGTCATTGATTTGTTGAAGGATATATGCCTGATTAACACCACTTATTTTAAAAGTATGGTTTATCAAACCCGAACCAAAAGGCCTGATAGTATATTCAGAAACGTTTAATCCAAAATTTATAAGGATATCATCAAACATATTGTATTCGTTAACTCTTCAAACATAGCTAATTGGAGCACGATAGCCATGCGCAAACGTTTGAGTATTTTTTTGTTGAGGTTTATTTTTTGTTTTCAACCAATTGCGATTCGATGATCACCTTATAATAGGCACTTGGTTCGTTGCCGCCTGTACCCTGATGATGCAGCAGGTCCATCAAAATATCAGTTGCTTTTTGCCCCTGTAAATAAGGAAATTGCTCAACCGAAGCAGCCGGGATATTCTCCATATAATGGATCAGTGGTAAATTGGCATAACTTACAAACTCAAGGTCCTTGTTTATTTTCATGTTTAATTTGCTGGCATGTTTAATGGCAAAAAGCGCCACATAATCATTAAAGGTTACTATTGCCGTTGGTTTGCGTTTGCTTGCTAATAGCTCATTTAGCGCTTTTTGGGTACCTTCTTCAGTCAAATCGCATGAAACAATGAGTGAGGGATCGTACTTAAGCCTGTTTTTGGTCATGGCTTTGATATAACCTTCTTTGCGTTCGCCGGTGGCTACCATGGTTTGCGGCCCGTTGATCATGCCTATTGCTCGATGTCCTTTTTTTAACAGATAACTAACAGCTTCAATAGTGCCGATTTCCATGTTACAGGCCACATAATGAATGTTTGGTATGGCCGGGATCCTGTCGAAATAAACTACGGGGATGTTGTATTTCTTTAGGTTTTCAAAATGCAGGTAGGAGGAAGTGTTTTTACCAACGGATACGAGCAGGCCATCAACCCGGTGGTTTTTCATCTTTTCAACGAGTTGTTTTTCCTTCTGCTCATCATCATGCGATTGTGCCAGCAGTACGGTATAGTTTTTTTTGTAGGCAGTATCTTCAATGGCACTTATGGCCGAGGAGAAAAAAGCTTCCGAAAGTTCAGGTAAAATGACACCGATGGTATGAGTTTTACCCTTTTGTAAAAAGATGGCAGTTTGGTTAGGTTCATAATTTAATTCACCTGCCAGCTTTTTAACTTTTGCCCTTGTGGTTAGCCCTATGCTTGGATGGTCATGCAATGCCCTGGAGACTGTAGACACAGAGATGCCTAATATTTGCGCTATCTCTTTTATAGTAGTTGGCTTTGTTTGCATTAATGATGGGCTAATGTTGTTTTTATAGTTAAAGTTAAGCGATTATTATGAAATTATAGCCTGTATTAGCCTTATTGCAAACGTTTGCGTAGCGTTTGTCGATCTAAGGTGTGGGTTTAGAAATGTTAACTGATTGGTATAATGGAGATTTTAGTATTTGCTGTGTGGCATTTTTAACTATTGGTTTTATCCATGACCAAAAACCGGGCGCGCTCATCCACAATAAAAATATTGATTGAAATAACTGCCTGGCAAGCATGTTTATTTCATATTTTGAAGCAAAAGTTATAAACTCCAGGATGTTTGATAATTAACATTATTTCAAATAATGCCAGTTAAAAGATAATTATAGCCATTTTTCAAACGTTTGCGTTGAAATAGAAACATTTAATTCTTTATTAAAGCCACTAATGCGAGTACATTTATGAAACGGTACTTGTGTTATAACCCAGCGATGAAGAAAACCATTATAATTTGCCTTTCGATATTGTTTATTGTCATAAGCGGCAGGTTTGCTACTGCACAAACTGCACAAATTGACGCTTCAAAACTGCGCCATGTGATCCCGCTTGGCGGCAATGCCTGGGTAAGTGCGCCTGATACTATTACCGACGAGGGTTTAGTTGGTCTTAAAAGTGCTAAATCAACAGCCAACATTTATTTCAGGGTGAGCGTTGCGCAGGACATTCAGCTTGCGCTTGTAGTAAGGGTACCCGAGGGCAGCAGTACTATACAGCTATCGGCCGGGAAAAATACCATCAGTAAAAAACTGAACAATACAACGTTTGATACCGTTAGTTTTGGAAAGGTTCATATCAGCCAACCTGGCTATATAAAGGTAAGCTTAAGGGGGATTGATAAAACCGGCGCCGCTTATGCCGATGTATCTGATCTGGTGGTTACGCTTCAAAAAGCAGATAATGATATTGCCTATGTTGCAAAAGGTAGCTCGTTTCATTTCGGCAGGAGGGGGCCTTCAGTTCATTTGCGATATCCTGTAGCAGCGGATAAAGAGAATAAAGTAAAATGGTTTTATAACGAGATCATCGTACCTAAAGGGCAGGACATAATCGGATCATATTTTATGGCCGATGGTTTTGGCGAGGGCTATTTTGGGATGCAGGTAAACTCTGCTTCAGAGCGTAGGGTATTATTTTCGGTATGGAGCCCTTTTAATACCGAAGACCCGAAGAGCATCCCCGATAGCATGCGTATTAAACTGGTAAAAAGTGGCAGCAATGTTCATATAGGTGAGTTTGGTAATGAAGGCTCAGGAGGTCAAAGCTATATGCGTTTTCCATGGAAAGCAGGACAGGCCTATGCATTCCTGCTCAGTGCCGAGCCGGATAATGCAAAGCAAACCACCACCTATACAGCCTATTTTAAAGATGTGGCCGCCGGTAAATGGTTTTTGATAGCCAGCTTCACACGTCCGCAGAAAGCCACTTATCTAACGCATTTGTATTCATTTGTGGAAAATTTTGAACCCGAAAACGGAGACAAAATCCGTAAGGCCTATTTTACCAATCAGTGGATAGCTGACAGCGAAAATAACTGGCTGGAGCTTACACATGCTATTTATACCGGCGATGCTACAGCTAATGCCAACTATCGTAAAGATTATGCCGGCGGAAAAGAAGGCAACAAGTTTTACCTGCAAAACGGAGGTTTCTTTAATAATTATATTCAGCTTAAAAACCCGTACGACCGTGAGGCCACAAGGCAGAGGCCTGTAATTGATTTTGAAAGACTCCCCAATAAATAAGCCCCAAAAACCAAGAATCATATATGGAAAGAAGACAATTTTTAAAGACCAGTGCAATAGCGGCAGCCGGTTTTAGCATTTTACCCTCAGGGAGCCTGTTTGCATCAGCACCGGCAAAAGTACGTTTAGGTTACATTGGTGTAGGTGCGCGAGGCATGAGCCATATAGCCGAAGGTTTGCTTCGGGATGATGTGGAGATCGTTGCCATTTGCGACACACAGGAAAGCTCATTGAAAATTTGCCGCGAATACATCGCCAAAAAAGGCCATGCACCTGTAAAGGAATACACCGGCGGATTGGATGCCTACAAAAAGCTGCTTGATCATAAGGACATTGATGCGGTAATTATTGCCACACCCTGGCAGTTTCACCATCCGCAGGCTATTGATGCTATGAAGGCTGGCAAATATGTGGGCTGCGAGGTGATTGCAGGCCTTACTGTGGAAGATCACTGGGACATCGTGCGTACATCCGAAAAAACAGGTATGCCATACATGACGCTCGAAAACGTATGCTATCGTCGTGATGTAATGGCGGCTTTGAACATGGCACGCCAGGATCTGTTTGGTGAGATCATTCATTTGGAAGGCGGATATCAGCACAATTTAAGAGGGGTATTATTCAATGACGGCAAGCATTATTATGGTGGCGGCGTTGAGTTTGGCCCTAAAGCCTTGAGCGAAGCACAATGGCGTACGCAGTTCAATATTGATGTGGATGGCGATATCTACCCAACGCACGGGGCTGGTCCGTGTATGCACTATGCCAATATCAATGCGGGGAACCGTTTTACGAACCTTGTTTCATTCAGCTCGAAGGCCCGCGGTTTGTCGGCCTATGTAGAGGAATTATCTCCAGGCCACCCGAATGCCAAGATCAACTATAAAAACGGTGACGTTACTACCACCATGATCAATTGTGCCAACGGCGAAACGGTACTGCTGAGCCATGATACACACCTGCCGCGTCCGTATTCATTAGGTTTCCGTGTACAGGGTACCAAAGGGCTTTGGATGGATGTTAACAAAAGCGTATACATCGACCATAAATCAAAAGAGGATGATTCATGGGATCCGGCAAAGGATTGGTTTGATAAATATGACCATCCACTATGGAAAAAATATGAAAAGTTTGCCGAAGGTGCCGGTCACGGTGGTATGGATTGGTTTGTGTTTAATGCCTTTGTTGAATCGGTAAAGCAAAAACGCCAAACCCCTATTGATGTTTATGATTCGGTTACTATGAGTGTGATTACACCTTTATCAACCAAATCATTAAAAGAAGGTAACGCCAGTGTGGAGTTCCCTGATTTTACTAAAGGAAAATGGAAAGAGCGTAAAAACACTTTCGCGCTTGACGATAGTGGCTTTTAAGAGTTGTTTTATTTTTGCATGTCTATGTTTAGCCCGGCCAAAAGCCGGGCTTTACTTTTTTAAGGGATATAGCTAAAAATCATGTCATTGCGAGCGCAGCGTGGCAATAGCATACTATACAGAGCGGCTCTGCCTTGGTGAGATTGCCACGCTGCGCTCGCAATGATATATATATCAACCTGCTCATAATCAAATTCTTTAGGTATAATCCGAGAATACGCAGATTCCATAAAATTTGTCCCCAATTCATTTCATTTATCGCGCCAAAAGCCTTCCAAAACACAGTTTTATCGCCGCAAAATACTTTGAGTCAAACGTTTGCGTAAGCTTGATTTTGCTCAAAGCAAACGTTTGCGCTGTATTTGGAGGGGTGTTTTTTTGCTTTCAAAATCCTGTATCTCTAATTTCCATTATTCAAAAACAAGCTAAATCACAATAAAAAACTAACAATTAATTAATACCAACACCCACCACGTATGATTAAAATTTACTCACACCCCGATCAGGGCTTCAGCAAACACATTTATTTAAGGAGGCAGATAAGCGGCCTTTTTAAATTGATGTGCTGTTGCCTGCTTTTATTATTGCCTGCGCTTGCAAATGCGCAAACAATTATCAGTGGTAATGTAAAAGATAAAGACGGCCCCATCATAGGAGCTACAGTAACCCAAAAAGGGGTTAAAAATACTACATCTACCGATGTTACCGGTAAGTTTAAAATTACATTAAAAGGTAATTCGACGATATTGGTTGTTTCTTATGTGGGATTTAAAACCCAGGAAGTATCCGTTGGAAGCTCAACCGATATAACTGTTACTTTACAGGAAGATCTCAACAAACTGAACGAGGTAGTTGTGGTTGGTTATGGTACCGTTAAAAAAGGCGACCTAACCGGTTCAATCAGTTCTATAAAAAGTGATAACCTTATCCTTGGCGGTACTACATCTAACATCGGCCAGGCTATTCAGGGTAAAGCAGCTGGTGTGCAGGTACAGCAGGCCAGTTTTGCACCGGGTTCAGGTATCAATATTACCGTAAGGGGGGGCAACTCCATCAATACTTCTACAGCACCGCTTTATGTAGTTGACGGTTTCATAAGTGAAGCTGGCAGCCAGGTTAACCCGAACGATATTGAAGATATCCAGGTACTGAAAGACGCATCTGCAACTGCCATTTACGGTTCAAGAGGTGGTAATGGTGTTGTTTTGATCACCACAAAAAAAGGAAAAAATGGTAAAGTTTCTTTAGATGCTGATATTTCTGGTGGTACTCAATACCTGACGTACAAGCCCAATCTGTTGACAGGGCAGCAGTATACCGACATTCAAAATGCTACGGCTCTTGAAGATGGTAAGCCTCAGCCATATCCTTCAAGTTTCCAGGTGGCAAATACCGACTGGTTAAAGCTGGCTACCCGCAACGCTACTGTTCAAAATCAAAGCATCAGTTTAAGTGCAGGCGATCAGAATTCAAAGATATATGTTGCTGGTAATCACATTAAACAAGTAGGTGTATTACAACGTACCGGTTTTGAAAGGTATACTGCAAGGATTGGTGCCGAGAAAACCGTGAATGAAAATATTAAGATCAGCGGTAACTTTTACGGTGCTACTTCAAGTGCAACTTTGCAATCATACTCAGGCGATATCACTGCGCCATTGTTCAGTTTACTTACCGCACCGCCTAACGTAGCGCCTTACAACGCAGATGGTACTTATAACTATTATGTTACCCAAGGCACAAAGACCAACGCATTGGCCGGTTTGTTAGAGCCAATAAATAATAGCGGTAATAAATTAATTAACGCCAATGTTGGTTTGGATTACAAGATCATCAACGGTTTAACTTATCACCTTACTGCGGGTACGGAGTTTAACCAAACCACTACAGGGCAGTATTTGCCAACTACCACAATTGCCGGTGCAAAACAAGGTGGTGTAGCTGCAGAACAGATCTATTCAAACTTCAGGTGGATTGCTGAGAACTACTTCACTTATAAATTCAATATCAAAAAAGATCACGATTTTACCATATTGTTGGGTACATCAAACCAAAAAGATGTTGCTGAATCATTACTTTCTGGTGCAAAAGGTTTCTCAACTGATGCATTCTTATACTATAATTTAAATGCGGGATCATTAAGTAACGGTTACGGAAGCAGCAAAGCGGAGGCTTTTCTTACCTCGTACTTCACAAGGTTAAACTATGCTTATAAAGATAAGATCCTGGCATCGTTCTCTTATCGCGATGACCGCTCGTCACAGTTTGGTTCAAACAAACGTTCTGGATTTTTCCCGGCGGGTGCTGTAGCTTATAAATTAACTGATGAGGATTTTGTAAAAGATCTGAATACTTTCTCAAATTTAAAAGCTCGTGTTAGTTATGGTGTTACCGGTAATGACCGTATCCCTGCAAGCTTATATCTTGCAACTTTTGGCTCCTATAACACGGTAATTAACGGAAGCGGGCAATTACAACCGGGTATCGAGCCCAAAAACCTTGCAAATCCTAACCTTAAGTGGGAAGCCACAAGGCAATTAGATATTGGTTTGGATATGGGCTTTGCTAATGGCCGTATCAACGCAAGTGTTGATTATTACAGCAAAAAAACTACCGACCTGCTGATCCAGGTTCCGATTGGGGCAGAATGGGGCGCCAGTAACGGAACACAATGGATAAATGGCGGTGCCATCCAAAACAGGGGTATTGAGCTTTCGGTAAATACCAGCAACCTGCGCAGCAAAAACCTGTCATGGAATACTACCCTTACATTTGCCTACAACAAACAAAAGGCGTTAGACTTAGGTCCTGGCGTTTCTATTATAAGCACTAACACGGCTAACCCAAGCGGTACCGTTTCGGGGCAGGAGTTTACAAGGGTTGTGCCTGGTATTGAGTTAGGTGAGCTGTATGGCTATGTTTATGAAGGTGTTGTTAAAACCGGCGAAAAATATGGTCCGCAGCCAAATTCAAAAGCAGGTGATCCTAAATATAAAGATGTTAATGGCGATGGTGTAATTACCCCGGCCGACCGTACTTACCTGGGCAATTCAAATCCGCATTACATGGCCGGTTTTGGTAACGATTTTCATTACAAAGGCATTGATCTGGGGATATTTTTCCAGGGAGCATTTGATTACTACCTGTACAATATGAATAACATGGTACTGGAATCAACCACCGGTGCAGCCGCATTAAATAGGTTTGTTGCAGGTAAAAATGAAAATACAGCTATCCCGCGCGAAGGTTATTACCTGAGCACCTACGGTAGCTATGTAAACTCACGATTTGTTGAAAATGCCTCTTACGTGCGTTTAAAATCGCTTACACTGGCATACAATTTCCCGGCCTCGTTATTTCAAAATATGAAAATTTTACAAGGCATCAGGATTTATGCCGAAGCGCAAAACCTGTGGACCATTACCGGTTATAAAGGTACTGACCCGGAAGCAAACGTACATGCCGATGATACTGGCGCACACCCTGGTCAGGTTCCGATCCGGTCAGCTCTCGGAGGCGGTTTGGATTTTAACTCCTTCCCGGCATTTAAAACGGTAACATTCGGTATTAAGGCATCTATCCATTAATGAATTATCCATTTAAGGGATCAACAAAATTTAAATCAAATGAAAAAATATAATATTCTACTCCTTGCAGCTGCGGTAGTTACACAGTTTTCCTGTAATAAATCCAGCCTCGAACCTAAAATATATAGCAGCTTAACAAGCCAAAACGCGTTCCTCACCAAGTCTGACGCTATTGCGGCTGTAAACGCGGTTTATGCCCGGCTTAAAGGCCCGGCGGTAGGTGATAACTTTGATTATTGGACAGTAAGGCACTTCGCCCTCACCGATTTAACTACCGATGTAGGCCACTGTAGCTACGCTGGTGACCCGGGGCAACTATCATTGGTGCAATGGAATTCAGCAAACGGTTTGATAGCTGAAGATTACAGGCAGATATATAAGCTTGTAGCCAACGCAAACAATGCTATCTACAATATCTCGGGAATGAAAAGCATCACCGATGCACAAAAAAGTCAGTTTTTGGCCGAGATGAAATTTTTGCGTGCTATAGCTTATTCTGATCTTACCGATGCCTGGGGCCCGGTGATCCTGAATACCGAAAAAGATGTAGCCAATCCCGACTACAAAGCCAAAACTCCTCCAAGCCCGGTAGCGGATGTTGACGCGTTAATGATCAGCGATCTTCAAAACGCGATCAACGTATTACCTGCCGATTATACCAAAAGCGATATCTATACAAGCAATGACGTTGGCCGTGCTACAAAAGGAGCCGCTATGTTCCTGTTGGCTAAGGTCTACCTGCGCGAGCATCAATGGCAAAAAGCTGCCGATTTGACGAAACAGGTTATGGATTTGGGTATTTACCAGTTATATTCAACTTATGAAGGTTTGTTTAAGGAGTCAAATACATGGTGCTCCGAAAATATTTTCTCGGTATTGAGCGATGCTAACGTTAACGGCACCGAGTTATTGAACCACTTTGGTCCGCTAAGCCACCCCGTATTAACCGACAGGTGGCAGTACTATGCCGTAACCTGGGATTTCTATAACAGCTATGGTGATGAGGACGATCGTAAAAAAATGTTCTTTACCCAATACCAGGGTGTTGATGGCTTAACCCACAAACAGGCTCCTTCATTAGGCGCTACTGCTCCTGATGGTGTATTGTATATGCCGGATGTTGCGACCATGAAGTATGCTGATCCTAACGGTGCCAACACCTATTATGATGGTCACAGTGTCGATATTTTGCGCTATGCGGATGTATTGCTGAGCCGTGCCGAAGCTTTAAATGAATTAGGCGGGCCAACCGCCGAAGCTGTTTCATTGGTGAACCAGGTTAAAGGCAGATCGCACGCTAAGTTGTTGGTACAGGCTAATCTTTCCCAGGCAACCTTCCGCGATGCCTTATTACAGGAACGTGGCTGGGAGCTGTATTATGAAGGTAAAAGAAGGGCCGACCTGAAACGCTTCGGTAAATATGATGTGATCGTGAATGCTTACCTGAAACGGATTGGCCAAACCAACACTGTACAGTTGCCGCGTGATGAATATTTTCCTTATCCGCTTGCGCAGGTTACTATTAACCCAAGCCTAAACAATGCGGGCAGGCAGCAATAAGCATTGAAATTTATTATGGATAAAGAGTATACAGCATTAATGCGCTGTATATTCTTTATTGTTTAACCTGGATTACAAAATTTAGTGATGAAGGAATGGTTTAAAATTTTAGCGGTTGGTTTTTTAGTCTCGATCATTTGCGGGTGTTCGGGTGGCAACCTGGTGAAAGAAATCCATATAGGCTTATACAATAACAACGAGCTGAAAATAAAGCTTGATGTTATGACCAGTAAACCTGTTGATCTGTATGCAGAGTATTGGATAGAGGGTAAGCAGCCGGTAAAATACCGGTCGACCACTACCGGCAATGCTACATCATACAAGCTTGTACTTTGCAATATTTTACCCGATACTACCTATTCATACCATATCGTAACTGTTGATGGCGGTGATACCGTTGTCAGTAAAACTCATACTTTTAAATCGCATCAGTTACCGTTGTTTTTGCAGGAACAGTTTCATGCAAAAACAGCTGCAAAAGCTTCGCTGCCGGCCCAGTTTAATGACGGTTTGATGCTCATTAACAAACGCTATGCGCCGGGCGTAGCATTTTTGGTTGATACCAAAGGGCAGGTCAGGTGGTACCATATGATTGACAGGCTGGGTTTTAAGGTGATCAATTTCACAAAGGATAAAACCCTGCTTTCTATTTTGGGACGAAATGACGAGCCAACCAGTTACGGCAGCGAAATTTTGGAGATCAATATGCTGGGCGATACGCTACTGCACCTCACCAAGGGACAGGGCGATTTTAAACAAACCATCCACCACGAAATACTGAAGAATGATAAAGGCCAGCTGGTAACCATTTTTGTTGATCAACGGCTAATGGATTTGACATCGGTAGGAGGCAATAAGCAGGATACCGTTAACGGCGATGGTATTATGGTGATGGATAAAACAGGTAAACAGCTTTATAAATGGAGCGTATTTGATGTAATGGATCCGCTGAAAGACCCTAAGATCCTGAAAACTAAAAAAGATTGGATGCACGCCAACAGCCTCAATTATGATGTTGATGGTAACTACCTGATGTCGTTTTATAACAACGGGCAGATCTGGAAGATAGATGCGCATAATGGCAAAGTAATTTACAAGTTTGGAAAGGGCGGCACCATTGCTATGCCTGCCGACTGCAACTTTACCCAGGCCCACGCCGCCCATATCAATAAGCAGGGGAATCTCATGTTTTTTGATAATGGAGTGGAGAAACATCAGTCGGGCGTGTATGCCATGAAAATTGATGAGAAAAATCAAACTTCAACTATTGCCATGCACATCAAACTGCCTAAAGAAATTTTTAATGGCCGGATGGGCAGTGCGTACATGATCAACGATACAACCACACTGGTATGCTGCTCAAAAAGGCATATCGTGGTACTGGCCGATAACAAAGGCGTTTTGCAGTGGACAATGGAAACTGCCGTGCCAACCTATCGCGCCGGTTTTATCAAATACGAACAGCTTGATCCATATTTAAAACCATAACTCATTTGAATATGAAAAAGAAATATCAATATATAACTTTCCTGTTAGTGCTATTTGCTTTGGCAAACGTGGGGCAGTTGGTGTCGTGCAGCGGAAGCAAAGCTGAAGAAGCAGATAACGCCGATTCAGCAACTGTAAATAATCTGGTTTCTGTCGATACCGCAAAAATGCCCGGTGGTAAATACGGTGATGCTGTGCGTTACGGCAGGCAACTGATGTTGCATACCGCCTATTACATAGGTCCGGAGGGTGTTAACGGGCATTATACCGGCAATAAAATGAACTGTACCAATTGCCATCGCGATGCAGGTACAAGGCCATACGCTTTTAATTTGGTAAGGTCGTTTCGTGATTATCCTCAATACCGTGCAAGAGAAGGCAGGATCTTATCTTTGGCCGAGCGGATCAACAATTGCGTAATGCGCCCAAACCTTGGCAGACCGCTGCCACTGGATAGCAGGGAGATGATCTCGATCATGGCTTATCTGAAGTTTTTGAGTGACTCATCAAACGTTGCAAAAACTACTAAAGGCTTAAAGAACATGGAAGTTGAGTTACCGGACGTTGCGGCATCATCAGACAGGGGCGAAGTGTTATACGCTCAAAACTGCGAACGTTGCCATGCTAAAAACGGCGAGGGCAAAATGCGCTTTGATAATGTAACTTACGAGTATCCGCCCGTATGGGGTATGTTGGCTTATCGTCCGGGTTCGAGCATGCATAGGGTGGTTAAACTGGCCCAATGGTTAAAGGGCAATATGCCTTATGATAAAACAACCACAGGAAAAGCTTTTCTGACCGATGCCGAAGCGCTTGATATAGCCGCTTTTGTTAATGATGATAAAAAGCATAAACGTCCTTTACCTTCAACCACAAAAGAGGTTGATTATCCGCATTACGAAGAAAAAGCGATTGATTATGATAAAGGGCCCTTTAAAGATCCTTTCTCTGAACAACAGCATAAATATGGGCCTTATAAACCCATTATTGATTATTGGGAAGGTAAGGGGATTACGCCTGCTATTTAAAAGACACACTATTCGATTGATTGTCGGGATCCATGAAGCGTTGGGCAGTGAGATTCCCTCCCTTGGGAGGGTGTAGGGAGGGGTTTTTACGATAGACTAAACGTTCCCTCAGGGTCTCTCGCAGAGGACCCTGAGGTATACGCCATGCAGATCGTTGTTTTAAATATCCGCGCGGTGACCCTCAGGGTCCTCTGCGAGAGACCCTGAGGGGACATGAAAAAAAAGTAAATAAAAAGGGTATTACGCCTGCTATTTAACAATTGCACTAAATAATAGATGC